>NZ_JBYFCJ010000006.1:335422-348528 GCF_057652235.1 Arsenicibacter sp. R0_47
ATCGGGGGTTGTTTTTGTTTTTTTTAATTTCGGGGGTGCGCCGGGATAATTATATATAGGGGGGTGGGTGGAACTACTAATGTTGGTCCCACCACTTTTATATCCACCCCATTCGGAATAACCCAGCAACCATCAGAACCACCAGCAACCACCAGAACAACCCGCAACCACCAGAACAACCCAGCAACCACCAGAACAACCCAGCAACAACCAGAACAACCCAGCAACAACCAGAACAACCCAGCAACACCCAGAACCACCAGCAACAACCAGAACTATAAAATCATCCCTCAAACCAATCCCTGAAAACCGGTGCTTTTTCCTTACTGATGACGATTTCGGCCGTACAGGGTTTGTGGAGCGTCAGGAGTAGTTTGCCGCTGTAATGTGGCTGGTAACCCGCAATAGCCTCCAGGTTGACCAGGTATTGGCGGTTGGCGCGAAAGAAAACGGCCGGATCAGTAAGGTCTTCCAGCTCATCTAAGGTGTTGTAATCCGTAATCAGTTTCTGGCCTTCGGTCGTGTGGAGGTAAATCACTTCATCGCGACAGAAACAGGCCACTTTTTCCTGCGCAACCGGCACGATCTGCCGCAGGTAATGGGCCGTGAACCGGCGCTTGTATTTGCGCGTCGTCCCTTCCGTTGATAAATCGGCCAGAAACTCGCGGAACTGCTGCTTAAAACTCTGCCCGTCGGGTTGCCAGCGATGAAACTTGGCAAAAGCAGCCTGCAACTCTTCCGGATCAATCGGTTTCAGCAAGTAGTCGATGCTGTTCAGCTTAAAGGCGCGGATGGCATACTCGTCGTAGGCGGTTGTGAAAATGACCGGACAGGCCATGTCCGCCTGCTGAAAAATATCAAAGCTCACACCGTCGGCCAGCTGAATGTCGGATACAATCAGATCGGGGGACGGTTGCGTTTGCAGAAAGGCACAGGTTTCGGCCACGCTCGCCAGCGGCCCGGTGATTGTGGCGTCCGGCTCCAGTCTCCGCACCATTTTCTCCAGCGTTTTGGCCACCAACGGCTCGTCTTCAATCAGCAGAATGGTCATAATCAAGCTACCCCGGAAGGCTGAATTAATACAAAATTCATAAACAATCGGTCGTTGGGTGTGTTATTAACCATAAACTCAACAACACAGTAAAATGAAAAACAGCGATATCGTTGATGCACTGAACGAACTGGTGAAAATCAACAACGACCGTATTCAAGGCTACGAAAAAGCAATCGAAGACAACGAAGATCAGGGCCTCGACGACCTTTTCCGCCACTACGTTATCCAGAGTCAGAATTTCCGCAGCCAGCTTGCCGACCACATTGTCCGGATCGACGGCACCGCGGTTTCAGACGCAACGTCAACCGACTTCAGCAGCAAAATCCACCGTGCGTGGATCGACATTAAGGCATCATTGACCGGCAAGGACAAGGATACCATCCTGAGCTCAGTCGAATTCGGCGAAAATGCAGCGATTGAAGCCTATAAGGATTCTATCGAAAACGAGCATTTACCAGCCTATATCAAGGAAGATCTGCACAAGCAACTGACTGAACTGGAAGCGGCTTACGCTAAAATTTCGGCCCTGCACGCATAGCATTTCCTCTTTGTATCCTTTTTTTTCTGTCATCCCTCCTACCGTTGGGGTGACAGAAAAATTACACATTAACCACCGGCCGCCCCGTTTCCTGTCCGACTGCCAGCAACGGAATCCGGACGCAGAACGTCTCCTCCTCTTCTACAATCTCAACCGGCTGTGTGCTCAGAAAACCGTACAGGTGTTTCAGGTTGGCCAGCCCCTCCCCGTTTGATGTATCCACACGCCCTTTACGGCGCAGGGTATTACTAACCGACAAATAGCCATCATCAACCCCTATCCGGATGGTCAGCGGATACTTATCGCTGATGACATTGTGTTTAATCGCATTTTCGATCAGGACCTGTAACGTTACCGGGACAATGCCGGCATCCATGGCTTCGTCTGTTAGTGCAAATTCTACCTGAAAGGCTCCGTCGAAACGGGTTTTCAGCAGCGATACGTAAATGCGGATAAAACCCACTTCGTCCTCCAACGCGACCACCGCCTTATTTTTATGTTGTAACACATAGCGGAACACCTTCGATAACTGCCGCAGAAACTGCCGCGCCAGTGCCGGGTCGTCCTCGATCAGACCATCCAGCGACGAGAGGCTGTTGAACAGAAAATGCGGATTCAGCTGATTGCGCAGATTATCATACTGCACCTGCGTTTTTTCTTTTTCCAGTTGTGCCGCCCGCAGTTCGTTTTCCTTCCAGCGGCGGAACAACTGCCACGCGATCAGGCCAAGGCTTATAGCCATGTTAGCCAGAAATATAGCCAGGGTAAAGGTCACCAGTGTCAGGCGGTTCACCGAAAACCGCAGGGCAGGCAACACATAGTTGATCATGAACAGGCCCGACACAAACAGAATGGTTTTCACCACCGTCCAGCCGCCGAAGAGTTGGGCCAGCAGCCGCCAGGTCACGTTTTTTTCAAACGGCAAACGGCGGTCCAGATACCTGTTGATCCGCAGATGAATGTACCAGATCAGGTTCAGCGCCAGAAACGACGTCATGAACAGGATACTGTTCTTTGCCCAGGTGATCTCCGGAATGATCCACAGGCGCAGCAGAACCCCTAACAGCGCAAACCAGAGAAAGACAATCTGTATGTATTTTGTGCTCCTGAAACTCATCTATTGCCTGATAATCATGCCATCACTCATTTCAATCACCCGGTCGCAACCGGCGGCGAAGTCCGGATCATGCGTTACGGCGATAATCGTCTGCCCCATACCGGCCAGTTCCTTAAAGATATGAAATACATTTTCGGTATTTGCACGGTCCAGGTTTCCGGTTGGTTCGTCGCCCATGATAATAGTCGGGTCGTTGATCATGGCACGGGCAATGGCCACACGCTGCTGCTGCCCGCCCGACAGCTTACTCGCCGGTTTGCGGGCAAAGTCGGCCATGCCGATCAGCCGGAGCTTTTCCATCGCCCGTTCCTCTACTTCCTTTTCGCTGTAACGGCCTAGTTTCAGGCCCGGCAACATTACGTTTTGCAGGGCGCTGAATTCGGGCAGCAGAAAGTGAAACTGAAAAACAAAGCCCAGATGTTCGTTGCGGAAGTGCGACAGATAATCCTGGCTACGGCCCGTCAGCGGGGTTTCTGCCATTTCAATGGCACCTTCGTATTCCGTATCCATCGTCGATAACAGGTACAGCAACGTTGATTTGCCGCAACCCGACTTACCGATTATCGACAGAAACTCGCCTTTTTTCACGTCAAAGGTCACGTCTTTCAGCACCTGAAATTTCTCAGGGTCGTAAAAGTACTTGTTGAGGTGGACGGCTTTTAATACTGTTTCCATGTTTTTTTACCCGCGTAAAATGGCAACCGGATCAACTTTTGAGGCCTTGCGCGACGGAAAAAATCCCGCCAGAACAGTAGTCGTCACGCCGAAGCCCAGCCCCATGAGGTAGTATTTGGCGGCAAAAATGACCGGGAATGTTTTCAGACTCAGCACATCACCGGCATCAAACGGCATAATCGACAGCATATAGCTCAGCCCGAAGCCAATCAGCAGACCAAGGATCCCCCCCGAAATACCGATGAAAATGGCCTGTAACAGAAAAATGGCGACAATGTCTTTCCCGTCGAAACCGGTGGCTTTCAGAATCGCAATGTCCTTGATCTTGTTCATCACGGTCATGTTCATGATGTTGTAAATCCCGAAACCGGCCACAACCAGCAGCGTAAAAGACACGACAAACGTCATGACATTCCGGATGTTTTCGCCGGCCAGAATCGCCTGATTGGCCGTTGCCCAGTCTTCGGTATGGTAGCCGTATGTGGCATACAGTCGTTTCCCGAACGGAATGGCCTGCAACGGGTCGTTCATCTTGATGTGAATATCAGTGATATAGCCGGGGTCCTTTTGCAGCATTTCCTGCACGGTCGAGATATTGGCGTAACTCTTGATGTTATCGACCGTCCCGATACCGAAGCTGAACGTCCCGACCACCCGCAGAATCCGGTTGGTACCCAGCGGTGTCGTCACACTTACCTTATCGCCGACCCGTACGTTCAGCTTCCGGGCAAGGGTAGCGCCCATGATCAACCCGTCAGGATTGCTCTGTAATGTCCGCAAACTGCCCGACTTCAGCCGGGAATTAAGGTTATACAACCGGTTTTCACGCTCGATATCAACTCCCGCCACCGTTCCGGAAATCTGGATCGGACCGTTATTGAAAAACACCTGGGTCGATAGCTGGAAAGAGACACCCAGCACACCCGCCTCTTTCTCAATGCGTTCAGCAATGGTTATGCCGTTTTTCAGCCGCGACAACTCATCCTTAGGCTTCTGGTGGTAAACTACGTTGAACCCTTTGGGATTCAGCTCATCAATCAGGCCGGGCCGCTGGGTATTCACTTCGTTATACATCCGGACGTGCGGACTAGCATCGAGTGCCGAATCTTCCAGAAACTGATTTACGCCCTGCATGAACGAAATCATCGTAATAAACATGGCAATCCCGAACGTAACGCCCAGCATCGCCACCAGTGTCTGCTTTTTCTTGGCCAGCAAATGCGTCTTCGCAATCTCCGCCGCAATGTGTAGGTTCATAGGCAATGAGTGATTGAGTCATTGAGTGATTGAGCGATGTTTACGCGGTTAGTCAGCCGCTAGCACAAAGGATTGAATAGAAGGTGTCTGGATCCGGTCAGCACAGACGTTCACTCAATCACTCTTTCACTCAATCACAATTAGTTTTGTCTCCTTCGTCAATCCTCCTTTTACCTCGACAAGGTCAAAGTTTTCGGCGCCTTTTTGGAAGCGAACCTTCTTTTGCTCCTTGCCTTCTTCGACCCAGACACTGTCGTTGCCGAATACATAGGATTTCGGGATGGTCAGCACCTTCCGGTTGCGGCTGATAATGATGTTGGCTTCCAGAGTCAGGCCGTAATAAGAGGCAGGGCGTTCGCCGGTAAACTCCGCATCGACGCGAAATGATTGATCGGCGCGGTTAAGCTTCGGATAAATTTTACTGATCCGTGCCTTAAAGAATTTGTCGGGATAGACATCGGTTTTGATCATCACCTCCTGCCCTGCCCGGATCCGGCTGAAATCGCTTTCATCAACGGCCAGCTGCGCATACAGGTTATCGCCGCTCCCGACCAGCGCCAGCGGATCGCCGGGACGCACAACCTCGCCGGGGTCTTTGTAGACGTCATACACCTTACCGCTTACAAAACTCTGGACCTGCGTATTCCGGCCCGCCTCCTGCGATGCCACCAGCTGACTCCGGTTATTGTCTACCTCCACTTTCAGCTGGTTACGGGTTCGTTGCAGAGTATTCAACTGCGCCCGCAGGTTGTTTTTCGATACGGTAAAGTTCAGTTCCGACCGCTCCACCTCGGCCCGCGATGTGGCGTTCTGTGCGTACAGATCGCGGAAACGTACGTAATTCACCGAGTCATTCTGCAGGCGGGTGCGGGCGTTACGGACCTGTGCTTCCAGCTCTGCCAATACCGGTGAACCGGCATCCAGATTGGCCTGAGACTGCCGCAACACACTCGACGCCGCCTGCTGACGGGCAGCGGCCGACGCATTTTCGAGCGTAAATAAGAGCTGCCCTTTATGCACCGAATCGCCTTCGTTGATAAGCCGCTGCTCAATAATGCCCTGAGCATCTGCCGTAACGGTATACTCACCGCGGGGCAGCACCGAACCGGATGCATAAACAGCTTCTGTTAAATCCTGATAGGTTGGCGACGTTCCTTCCGGCCCTTTTTTACAGGAAACCGAAAGGAGCATAAGCGCCGGAACAAGAAAGGCGGTACTACCAGCTGGCAGCAGACGGCCGGTCAGACGTTTACTTTCCATGGCGAATCTGTAGAATGGTCTGATTGATAAATGCGTTTGAGACGTTGGTGAGGTACCGGTTCTGTGCCGCCAGGGCATCGTTAAAAACACTGAGGTACTGATCGTACGCAAACAGACCGGAGCGGTATTTCACGAGTGCAATCTGCACATTCTGCTGACTGAGTTCGTAATTTTGCCGGTTCAGGTCAAGCGAGCGCACGGCCTGTCGGTAGGTGTTCTGTACATCGGTCTGATCAAGATCCTGTTTAATCTGCTCGTAAGCCAGTTCGGCCTCAGCCAGCTTTATCCGCATCCGGGCCCGTCCGATGTTGCTGTCGCGCAACCCGCCCGAATACAGCGGCAGATTAAACTGGAGCCCCGCTACCCCGACTGCATACCAGGGCTGATTCAGGTTAAAAAAATCAAACTGCTTGCGCTGTGCCTGTTCGGCAAACCGCCCGTAGGCCGACAGTGTTGGCCACCGCAGGGCTTTTTCGCGGTCGAGTTGTAACCGGTAAAATGTCAGCTGTGATTCTTTGAGCACAACCTGAGGCCGCTTCTGACCCATACCAGCCCCGGGAACAACAGGCGTTGCCAACGGTTGCAACAAGCTTTCGGTTAAGGCCAGACTATCCGATACGGCAAGTCCCAGCAGCACCTTGAGCTGATTCAGGTTGCGGGCAAACGCCAGTTCGTTTTGCTGCAGCACATCGGCGGTTGTCAGCTGCACGGAGCGGATGCGGTTGTATTCGAGGGGTTCAATCAGGCCCTTATCGAGCCGGTCGCGGGCAATCTGCATCAGTGTATCGGCACTGGACAGGTTCCGGCCCGTGATCTGAATCGCGGCGCGGGCCAGCAGTGTGGCATGATACACCCGTGCGGTCTGGGTGGAGACCTCATCCTGCAATACCAGATTCTGATCGTCCAGGATTTTGAGGTTCTGATCCGTAATAGCCAGGTCAACGCGGGTTGGCCGGTTCAGGAGCGGCATGGTGACTTCGGCCGTAGGAGTAAATACATACGGCACCCCGAACTGAATTTTCTGAAACTCGCCCGGCTTTCCGCCCAAAAATTCGGCAGGCAGCAGCTGCGTCGGCAAGGCATAGTTATAGTCGAAGTTGGCATATACCCGCGCCTGTGGCAGCCGCGCGGCACGGGCAACGTCTTTTTGCTGCGCCTGTAACTGCCGGTTCTGCAGGGCATTCCGTACGTCCGGATTCCGGTTCCGGGCCAGCTCCAGCGCCTCCTGCACCGAAGCGACAACGGTTTGCCCCTGCGCCGACAGGCTACACAAGAGGCAAAGTGTCAGTAATCGAACCATCTTTCGTCAGTAGCTGATTGAATGGCTCAAAACAACAAGCCACCGCGCATTTCCCTGCTGACGAATCTCATAAAGCAGACAAAAAACAGTCCGAAGCCGACGTGACTCCGCTTAAAGTTTTTTATGGCTACTGTACACCCGGCTGCCTGTAGGGCAACACCATATGAAAGGACGCCCCTTCGCCCTCAACCGATTCAGCATGGATTTCGCCCTGGTGATTCATCACAATCCGGTGGCAGAGCGCCAGCCCGATACCGGTTCCTTCATACTGCTGTTTGCCGTGCAGCCGCTGGAAGAGCCCGAAAATCTGTTGCGCATAGGCCGGATTAAAGCCAATGCCGTTATCGGTCACCGAAATCCGGCAATGCTCATTACCCTGAAACAGAAACGGATAGTCTGCCTGTTCGGCCGCCGTGAGCGTTACCATACTGATTTTCACCACGGGCGGTACCGACGGTTTTGCAAACTTGAGCGCATTACCGATCAGGTTATAAAACAGCTGGTACATCTGCAACGGTATAGCCTCAACCGGACTAAGTTCACTGACCTCAATCACCGCCTGTTTGCGGCTGATTAACAGCTCCAGGTCTTTCTGAACCTCACGGATCACCTGGTCAAGATCAACCTGTTCATACGTACCCACCTGTAACTGACTCGTCCGCGAAAACTCCAGAATATTCCTGATCAGCAGCGACATACGACTGGCGGAAGACTGCATCCGGCCCAGTATCTGCAATCCGCGGCTGTCCAGTGCGCTGCCGTACTCTTCTTCCAGAATACTGCCGAAGGCCTGTACTTTCCGGAGTGGCTCCTGCAAATCGTGGGAGGCAATGTAGGCAAAACGCTCCAGCTCCTGGTTGGTTTGCTGCAACGATGCGTTAAGCTTCCGCAGCTCTCTGGTCCGCAGATCCACCTGCCGTTCCAGCTCCTGCTCCGTCATCTTACGGGCGGTGATGTCCTGTGCCGTTCCGCGCAGCAACACCGGCTCGCCCTCGGCATTGAGCGTCACCCTGCCCTGTGCACTGATAATCCGTTTCCGGCCGGTAATCAGGTTCCGGATCGTGTATTCTTCCTCATACTTGCCATCCGGGCCGATCCGGAACGCCCGCATGGCCGATTTAATCAGCCGCTCCCGGTCCAGTACGTCAACCGCCTGCTCGATGGCCGCCAGGGGTGCATAGTTTCCGGGCAGTCCGTACCAGTCGACCATGCGGTCTGAGAAGTAGAGTGTATGGGTTTTCGCATCCATCCACCACGTTCCCAGTTCAGCCAGCTCGATGGCTCCCCGAAGCACTTCCTCTGCCTCAGCAATCTTCTGCCGCGCCCGGACACGGCTGGTAATATCCACGGCCATCACCAGAATGGCATAGATGTGTCCCTGTTCGTCGGGCAATGGCTTATAGGTCACATTGACGTAGCCGGTATGCCCTTTGCCATCCCGCACCTGTTCGAGTTTCTGCTCCTCAATATGAACGACTTCGCCCGATGCATAGGCCCTGGCCAATGTCGAAAACAGGTCCTGATGGGTATCCGCCGGCAAATGGCCGCTCAGCTTCTGACCTGTCACATCGTCCGGCAGCTGCCACATAGCCAGCAGTTTTTCGTTAGCCGACTCCACCACAAATGTCTCGCCCCGTAACAGGCCGATGGCCACCGGGGCCTGTGCGATCATGTCACGGAACCGGCGTTCGCTTTCCAGAATGCTTTTTTGTGCCGCCTTTTCCGGTCGCAGATCCCGCACCACCGATGCCCGCCCGATTGGTTTCCCCGTTACCGGGTCAGTGATAACCAGCATGGTTCCGTGTACCGGAATGGCCTCGCCCGTTTTAAAATGACGGTACAGTACCTCCCCCGACCAGCGGTTAGTCGCCAGCAGGCTCGGTGCGATCTGCGGAATCACCCGGTCAATTTCTTCCGGCATCAGGTAATCAATATTCCGGCGTCTGGCCTCCTCCGGGCTATCGAGGCCGACCATCCGCTGTCCGGCCGCGTTCAGGTAAGTCACCTGCCCGTTCCAGTCCGACAGCACAATGAAGTCCGAGCTGTTTTCGACCAGAAACAGCAGTTTCCGCTGCTCTTCGCTTTGCTTTTTCTCCCCGGTGATGTCACGCAGAATCGAGAAAATGCTGTCCAGTTCGCCGGTATCGGTATAGATCAGGGTAACATGGTGGTTAATCCAGATCATTTCCCCGCTTTTACGGATATACCGGCTGTCGATGGTAAAAGAACCGGCCTTCTGTTCAATTTTCTCCCTGAACAGGGCATTCTTCCGCGCAGCATCATCAGGATGGTTCAGGTCGGCATAACTGCCTTCATAAAGCTCTTCGGCGGTATAGCCCGTCATCCGGCAATACCCTTTATTGACCAGCAGAAATTTGCCCTGCGGGTCGCCGATCACTACGCCCACATCGGCATGGTCAAAGGCAACCTGGAACCGCTCTTCCACCCGTTTCAGGGCCGCCTCCCTGCGTTTTTCTTCCGTAATATCGGCGGCCATGCCGGTGAAATAATACGCCTGACCGGCAGTATTAAAGTATGCCCGGCCAATCAGGCGTATCCAGCGCATTTTTCCGTCAACGGGACTGGTGAGCCGGAACTCAATGACGGCGGGTTTATTCAGACTGGACCGGGGCGTCCGGGCCATGGCATCATAAATCGGTGCCCGGTCGTCGGCGTGAATCCAGTTCAGCATTTCCGTGAGTTTAGGCGACCGGTCGGGCCAGTGGTAAATGGCCTGGCAACGCTCGTCAAGCTCCATGCGGTCTTCCAGCGCATAGACACTCCACACGCCCATCCCCGACGCTTCAATGGCCATATTGGCCCGCCGGACGCTGTTATCCCGATCCTGTTGCAGGCGCAGGTGGTCGGTTATATCCTGCATGGCCCCGACCATCCGGACCGGTTTCCCACCACGCCGGATCACATATCCCCGATCCTGAATATACGCATAGGTGCCATCAGCCTTCCGGAAGCGGTATTCATCGCTCCATTGGGTATCGCCACGGCTTAAAGCCTTTTTCAGCTGAGCAATAACCTGTTTCTTGTCGTCGGGGTGAATACAGTCTGACCACGAGTCAATGGGCTTAGGCGACTCATAGTCTGTATAGCCCAGCAGCGTCTGATACGCTTCATTCCAGAAAATCACATCCTGCACCAGGTCCCAGTCCCAGATCACATCATGGGAGGCCTTTGTCAGTAAGTCAAAGCGCTCATTAGCAATGGTTAAGTCATCGAGGAAACGTTGAGGTCCAGTCGTATGCATCGTACAATTGGGTAAGATCTTAAAAATAAGCAACCATCCGATCATTTCTCACGTTCAGGGAAGAATTTGTTTTGGCAGATGTCCGCCGTTAACCAGCCAACAACCGTCCCGAACGAAAGCAGCGCTTTTGTATATTTGGGAAATAACAGCCCTTTCAGAAACAGACCGGTGACATTTACACTTTATCAAATCGACGCCTTTACCGACATCCTTTTCGGAGGAAATCCCGCTTGTGTGGTGCCGCTTAACGACTGGTTATCAGACGATATTCTGTTGAAAATAGCCAAGGAAAATGCTGTCGCCGAAACTGCTTTTTTTGTCGATCAAGGTGAAAACGTGCATTTGCGGTGGTTTACCCCTGAAATTGAAATGGATTTGTGCGGTCACGCCACACTGGCGGCTGCCCATGGTTTACGGACAATACTCGGGTATCCAAAGGAGGAAATCACGTTTAAAACGATAAGTGGTGAGTTGATCGTCAGGACCGAAAACGGGCTGTATAAAATGGATTTTCCGGCGAGGATGCCTGCACCCGACCAGTTGCCTGCAACCATCGCCAAATCGTTAAGCCACCCACCCCGGGAGGTGTATAGAGCAAGAGACTATCTGTTAGTGTATAACAGCGAAACAGCCATCCGGAACCTTACGATTGACCGGCACCTGTTTGATCAGATCAACCTTGATCCCGGCGGCGTCATTGTAACGGCTGTTGGCGATGCGTGTGATTTCGTTTCGCGTTTTTTTACACCACAGGCTTCGATTTTAGAAGATCCTGTTACGGGTTCTGCGCATTGTTCCCTGATTCCGTTCTGGTCAAAACGGCTACACAAAAAAGAACTATACGCACAGCAGCTATCCGAACGGATGGGACACCTGTACTGTGAAGACCTGGGCGACCGGGTCATCATCAGCGGACATGCCAAAACCTATTCAATCGGTAGCTTTTGGCTGGAATAGCCGGGAGGTGCTCCTAAATACTTTATGAATTCAGAAATTTACCAATAGTGGCGGCACGAGCGGATGGCCGCCCCCTTTAAGTCATATCACCACTCGCTTTCAATAGCAAGCCTCATTTCATGTCTTTTTAGCTTTGTAATGACCCAACTATTTAGTAAAAGGAAACCAAAATGGAAATAAAGTATTATCAATATAGGCTTGGACCTGCAAAGCTAGTTGCAGGAGAAATGCATGCCAGCTTGCATCAATTTGACTTTGACGAAAGTGTAAGCGACACTTCTTTCGGTAAGCAAATTATTGATTGCATAACTACAGACAAACTATCAAAATTGATTTCCAAGCATATCCGACGTGGAATAAATATTGGAGACAATAAACATACCAGACTAATCACTGCGCCAGATTTTCCGATAAAAGCTTTTGAACCTGGGTATTTCAACACTGAAAAGATAGAGTTAGGGCTCTCTGGTGGTGATTTTTGTGATTATCAAGCACATTTACTTATCGAATCTTACTACTATTTCTGGGAGACCAAACATCCTTTTTCACAATGGCATAAATGTAGATTTGAAATTGACGGAAAAACTTTTACAAGTGCTGAGCAATATATGATGCATGAAAAAGCTCTTTTATTTGGAGACATTGATTGTGCAAGTAAAATCCTGATTACCAACAATGTTAGAGAGCAGAAGCTACTTGGACGAAAAGTAAGAGGTTTCAATAAAAAAATATGGGATTTAAATGCTCCGGCAATTGTTTACAGAGGAAACAAAGAAAAATTCAAGCAGAACCCTGAGTTTTCAAACTTATTAATATCGACTAGAGGCCACACAATTGTTGAAGCAAGTCCTGATGATTCAATTTGGGGAATTGGATTAGCTAAAGATCATGAAGAAGCTAAATCAGTTATTACGTGGAAAGGTAAAAACTGGCTTGGCATCATTTTGACAGAGCTTCGGGAAGAACTTCTTGAAAACGAACTTGAGCATGGGTATTTAACACTTGAAGATTTGAAATTGACAAACAACGTATAACATCCATTCCGCAACCAATCGATCTAAATTTTACTATGATACATTGATGAAGCCGTAAAATAATGAGCACATATGGATTCAGAAAACTATTTACAGTGGTGGCACGACTTTAAGTCGTACTACCACTCGCTTTCAATGGCAGTCATCATTTCATGTCTTTTATGATCACATAACTCATGGGAATATCATTATGTACAATAACCGGCCATAGACTTAGTGCAGATGAAATTGTGGATTATCAAGACGTAATCGAATCAGACAAGACATTGAATGATCTATGGTTCTGGAGCAAAAAACGAGATATTGAAAAATGGGTAAACATCGCAGACAAAGAACGAATAGAAAATTTCTGGGAACATAATGAAACCCAGGTAGAAGTAGATGGTGTATTCATGTTTGATCACCTTACATTCCCAACTTTTTTTGGAGAGATTACCTTCCACAGGAATATTTTAGAATTATGTAGTTTTGGTATAAAGCTTTGGACATTGGAATCTAGAAATGATTTAAGTGGGGGAATTTTAAATTTCAACAATCGCCTTTCCGAGTTATTCGAACAAACTACCCTTATTTATTATCAGGGCTTTCTCATAAAACCCTATGCATGGTCATAAATTCGATTAGTGAGTTAAAATCATCCGCAAACTGATCG
>NZ_JBYFCJ010000007.1:0-240316 GCF_057652235.1 Arsenicibacter sp. R0_47
GTCGTCATCGTTTTGTAGTTTCGTCACCACAAAAATAGGACATACTGGTTCTTGCCTTTTTTTATGAGAAAGCCCTGTTTACTTATCAGGCAGGTTCAATGATAATTTACAAAATAGTAAACCTTTTATTCAGTTAATAGCTAACCAACTAAAAGTGGCAGGAATTCATTATTCTCTGGATTATCAAGAGGAGAATGAGAATTGTGAACCTACTACTCCTGAATATACTATTTCAAATAAAGATTAAAGGCTTCTATACCTATTAACGTTCACGGAACGCGAGCGTTAATAGGTTTTTTATGTACAGATTTAGTATAACAAGGAGGTACTAATTGTAATTGAAGATTTAATGAAATTTACAAACGGTTATTTAGGATTAGTATGGGAGGTGCCACTAGGATCCGATTTGGGGTATGGGTACGTACGTTTTACGGCTTTAGAACATCATTTTGGCACTTACGCCCGTATTTTGAACCATCGGTCTGCTACTAAAATAAAGCATTTTGATGAATCTATCTTCGCCCAATTTGATGAGTTAGTCGCTCCTTTTTTGGGTTATGGCGGCCCTCCTAAGCGCGGGGACAGTAAATGGAAAGCTATTGGCTATCTTCCCATGAAAGACGAGGATTATCAAGTGCCAGACATGAAAGGTGGTCGTACAAACGGAGATTCTCCTTACTCAGTAGAATGGGGAGTTATTCGGGGGACGTCAACCGGAGACTACTTGAAAAAGAATGAATCTGGAGATCCACTCCTTTTAAATTTTCAACAAGTAAAACATCTAGGTTTTTACGGCCATTTGAATCTAAAATTTGCTACAGTTCGCGTAATACTAGAATGGATGAAAATTTTAGGAATGGATTATATGGACTACCAAAATCAAGACGTACCTGACGATATTTTAAATGATCAGAAATACATTGTTTCAGTATCAACTCCTTATTCCGAAGTCCCTAAGGGACTACGAGGCAGAGTAATAATATAACAGGGCTTTCCAATAGAGATTAAGTAACTGTAGGTCAGGCGTATATTGCCCAAAAAATGTTGTGTTTGCTCCCCCCGTTATAGCGCAGATTCATGAACTGTTTACTAATGTAAAGTAATTTTATCAATGGACTTGTTAAGTAGTAATCAATCTTTACTTTTTGAAGTAATTGAATTTCATAATTCTAAAGTGTCATTAGAGGAGAAAATCATATCATTCAATAATGATAATAAGAAAAAAATCCATATAAAACAGAAGAAAAGGCAACAGTTTTACGATATTTATTTAGTAAATCTTGAAATTAACTCTCGATTCATAATCGATGCTTCCGGAGATGATTTCTCTTTTGATGGCTTATATTTCATATTCAAGTTAGGGTTAGAATATGGAACATCTATCCAGCTTAGAAATAATGATAAACAGACCGATCTCTATAAAGTTGATTATATACTCTCAAAATATATACATGATCAAGAGTGTTTTTTTTGGGCAATGGTCTATACTGAATATTGTGAATCAACTATAAGATTTTATAATTTGAAATTTGGAACAAATTTCAAATTAATTATGCAAGATACGTTTGATGGAACAGAGTTCTCCTTTATTAGTTTTAAGGATTTGAGTTTTTCAGAAGTATTTCGTTTGGGACAATTTTTTGGCTTTCATATTCAGTTTGATGCAAATAAAGAACCGTTTTGGGTTGATTTTCGATCAAACATGAATTTTAATAAAGAATAATTTTTTATCTCGTTTCTGCATACTACGCTCAGCAAGTAACTTCTGCACTACGTTGATGATTCTTCCGGATTAATATAGTCACTCGGCGTCATGCCGTACTGCTTTTTAAACTCTTTGCTGAAGTATTTCCGGTCACTGAAGCCGACGGCATAGGCGACTTCGTAGATCGTAAGCTGCTTTTGCCGGAGCAGCTGGGTCGCTTTCTGTAACCGGATCGATTTCACAAAATCATTGACCGAGAGATCGGTGAGGGCCTTTATTTTCCTGTAGAGCACGGTGCGGCTCATGCCGACCTCATTGGCCAGCATGTCTACGTCGAATACCGGGTTGTCGAGGTTTTGCTCGACTACGTGCATCACTCTCTTCAGGAATTGTTCATCGACCGTGCTGATGGGCAGTTCCTGCGGCAGCAGGGTAACTTCACGGCTGAAGCGTTGCCGCATTTTCTCGCGGGTAGCCAGCAGATTGCGCACATGCAGGCCAAGTACCTGCAAACTGAATGGCTTGGTCAGATACACATCGGCACCCATCGCCAGCCCGTTTACCTGATTGGCTACGGCGCTTTTGGCCGTCAGCAGAATAACCGGAATGTGGCTGGTGCGTTCATCGGCTTTCAGCTTGTTGCAGAGCGTAAACCCGTCCATCTCCGGCATCATCACATCGCTGATAATCAGGTCGGGGATCAGCTCGATGGCGGTTTCCCAGCCCGCCAGCCCGTTTCCGGCTTCAACGACCTGGTAGGCCGGCGCGAGCGCATCGGTAACAAACGCACGGACTGCCTGATTGTCTTCGACGTATAAAATTGTGTAGTGCTTCGGCGTGAGGGCTTCTGTGCCGGTATCGGTCAGCAGTGCGTCGAAGTCCACGGGCTCGGTCGCCTGACCGGTAACATGCTCCTGTACCGGCGACTGATCGGGCCCGTCGGATTGTGGCGCCGGCGGGGTGTCGGGCATAACCGGAAACTGACCCGCGAGATGGGCCATGCCGGTTTTAAGGGTTACCGTAAAACAGGTCCGGTTTTGGTGCGGATCCGGGGCCAGGTAGCTTTCAACGGCAAGCTGCCCCCTGTGGAGGTCAATAATGGTTTTGGATAGGGCCAGCCCGATGCCGTAGCCCGTATTCTGAATACCATGATCGTCGACCTGAAAAAAGTTTTCGAACAGTTTGTCCAGAAATTCAGGCGCAATACCGCGCCCATTGTCGATAACCTGAATCTGCACCTGCTCATGATCCGCCAATACGACCAGTTCAATAGCTCCGTTGTCGGGTGTAAATTTATAGGCGTTCGACAGCAAGTTGAAAAATACCTTTTCCAGCTGTTCGCGGTCGGCGTAGACCTTGACCGACTCCTCGCTGTAGCGGAAGGTGGCAGTGATGTTTTTGGACAGGGAAACCTCTTTGAAAAAGGCATAAATATCCTCTAGAAACGGGACAAGATCGAGCTTCGTGATGTGAAGTTTCAGGTGGTTGGTTTCGGCTTTCCGGAAATCCATCAGCTCGTTGACCAGCTTTAACAGGCGGTCGGCGTCGTGCTGCACATAGCCAAGCTGTTGCTGAACCAGCGGATCCTCTTTCCGGGCCAGCATGATCCGCTCGATAGGCCCGGCAATGAGTGTCAGGTGGGTCCGGATCTCGTGCGAAACATTGGTGAAAAAGTTGAGCTTGATCTGATTCAGCTCATGATCCCGTTTCAGCAGGGCACGGAGGACGAAAAAGCGGATAATCAGGGCAATAATGCCGGCAATCGCCAGGGCATAGATCAGGTAGGCCCACCACGTTTTCCAGAACGGCGGCAGTACCTCAATATGCAGCTGAATCGGGGCACTCCACAGGCCGTCGTTGTTGGCTCCCTTCACCCAAAACGTATACTGCCCGGCCGGCAGATTGGTGTAGGTTGCTGACGGAATGGTGGCCTGCCGCCAGTCATTATCGAAACCATCCAGTTTATACGCATACTTGTTTTTGTTCGGCTTGATGAAATTCAGCAGCGCAAAATCAATCGTGAACACATTCTGGTCATGCCGGAATGTCAGCTGCCTGGTCAGGCTGATATCCTGACCAAGCAGGCTATGCCGGTCGTTGGGCCGCACCGGATCCGTAAACAGGCGCAGACCGGTAAGCACAATCGGCGTGGCGTGCCGGACAACGCTCAGCTGATTCGGGTTAAAGGCAGTAATGCCCTGATAACCGCCGAAAAACAGCTCGCCGGTACTGGTTTTCAGTGAGGCACTGTAGTTAAAGTCGTTGCCTGCCAGGCCGTCGCTGGTCGTATAGTTAATACAGGTTTCGCGGACCGGATCCAGGCGCGACAGCCCGTTGCCGGTACTGATCCAGATAAGTCCCCGGTTATCTTCCTGAATGGCAGCAATGTCATTGTTTGGGAGTCCGTCGCGCATGCTGTACGCTTTAACGGTCTGACGGGCAGGGTCGTACCGGAACACGCCTTCGTGGGACGAGCCGATCCAGATGCGGCCGTAGCGGTCCTCTTTAAGGCTGTTCACGGAAATGTGTTCCAGCGGCGGCTGCGTCAGTTTAACCACCTTTTTGCGGTCAGGGCCAATGATAAATACTCCCCACGACGAACCGATCCAGATGGTCCGGTTGCGGCTCTCAACAATCACCTTAACGCTCGATCTGCCAATGGTTTGCTCCTGATCGGGCACCAGCAGAACCGCTATCAGCGGCGGCACTGCCTGCCGGAACGCCAGCAGACCCTGATTGGTGCCGGCCAGAAATAAGCCCTGGCTATCTTCCAGCAGCGCCAGCACTTCGGCGTTAAGCGTCTGCGGGTCGTTCTGGTTCAGCAGAAAGTGCTCGAATGTTTGTGAGCCGGGAGCGAGCCGGTTCAGGCCTCCGCCGTGGGTGCCCGCCCAGACATAACCCCGCCGGTCCTGATAAACGGTTTTGACCAGGTTAGAGCCCAGCGACGCCGGCCGGGAGGGGTCGTGTTTGTAGACGGTAAACCGGCCGGTTTGCCGGTTGAGGTAGTTTAGCCCGCCACCTTCGGTACCAATCCAGAGGTTAGGAACGGGGCCGGGCGTGTGCCGGTCTTCGATGAGCGAACTCACCACATCATCGCTCAGCGCGCCGGGCTTGCTGGTATTCTGAAGGGTGGTAAAATCGGTATGATGCGCGTACGAAATGTTGACCCCACCATAGTAGGTACCAATCCAGACTGAGCCCTGATTGTCTTCAAAAATGCTGTATACCGAGTTTTTGTTCAGGCTTTTCCGGTTGAGCGCGTCATGCTGGTAATTGTCGAAGCGGTGGGTTACGGGATCAAACAGACTCAGTCCTTCCTGAGTGCCGATCCAGATACGGCCGCGCGCATCGGGTGTCAGCTGCCGGATGTTGTTGTGCACCAGCCCGTCCGGCCGGCCAACCGTATGGGTGAAACGGGTAAAGGTCTGGCTGGCGGGGTTGTAGCGGTTCAGGCCCCCGCTGATGGTGCCGATCCAGAGCGTATGCTGCCTGTCTTCCGTAATTGAGGTGACGTAGTTGTCGGACAGGCTCTCCGGAACGGCATTTTGATGCACAAAGGTACGGAATGCAGGCCGGCCCCGTACGGTGGTCATTTGCGCCAGCCCTTTCGGTGTCCCGACCCAGATGGTGCCGGTATGATCCTGAAAAATTGACCGGATGTTGTTGTCGGGCAGGCCGCTGGCGGTGGTATAGACGCTGAAATGCAGTGTTTCCGGATCGTCCAGTACATGCAGCCCGCTGGCCGTACCTACCCAGAGCCGGCCTTCCCGGTCTTCGGCCAGGCAGCTGATCAGGTTACTGGCCAGGCTGCCCGGCTGGTCACTGGCGACGATACGGGTAAACGAATCCGTCAGCGGGTTGTAGCGGTTCAGGCCATTCTGCGTTCCGACCCAAAGCGTCTTGTGCCGGTCAGACAGCAGGCAGAGGATGTAATTACCGGTAATGGACGTTGTGTCGCCGGGGATGGTGCGGTAGGTTCTGAACGTAAAGCCGTCGTAGCGGTTGAGGCCGAGGCGGGTGCCGAACCACATAAAGCCGCGGTAGTCCTGCGTAACCGACAGAACCGAGTTTTGTGACAGGCCGTTCTCAGCCGTCAGATGCTCAAACGCTGCTTTTTGTGCGTACCCCGCACGGCCGGACAAAATCAACAGACTTACTACAAGCCAAAAACTTGTTGGTCTGATCCAATTACAGAAAACGTTGAGCATAACAGCTGAAAAGCCAGAATTAAGACAAGAAAAGCAGACTAAAGTTAAAGAAAATACAAAAACAACCCTATTCCGGTACGATTTTACCCCCCTGTTTCTGCCGCGTTCAGTCAATTTTGCCCCAAAACCGCCGGACTACCCTGCTTTCGGCCGGCAGACAGAAACCGGCGGTGTCTACGTGACGAAAAACCAAACTGAGACGCATGAAACAAATTGTACGAACCCCATTTTATCAGCGTGGACTGTGGCTGTGGCTGCTGATTCCGGTGGTGGGAACAGGCAGTTGTCAGGAGCTTCTGGCAGCTGCGCCCCCGAAACATAAATCCACGGCGGTGGCTGCTCAGGTAGCTGAAACGGCCGTTACGGGTGTGATTACCGACGAAAACGGGAAAGGTCTCCCGGGCGTGAGCGTTCAGATCAAAGGCACTTCGCGGGGAACAACTTCCGACGCTGACGGGAACTATAAAATCTCGGCCGATAAGGGAACGACGCTGGTATTTTCTTTTATCGGTTATGTCCGGCAGGAGATTGTTCTCGGCGACCAGACCGCACTGAATATCACCATGGCGCCCGATGCACAGTCGCTCAATGAGGTGGTTGTGGTCGGGTATGGCACCCAGAAAAAAGTAAACCTGACGGGTTCGGTAGCTACCGTGACGGCCAAAAATATCGAAGCGCGTCCGGTGACCAACGTATCGTCGTCGCTGGCGGGTCTGGCGCCGGGGGTATTTGTCCGGCAAGGTTCCGGCAAGCCGGGTTCCGACGGGGCAACGATCCGGATCCGGGGTACGGGTACGCTCAACAACAGCGATGCGCTGGTCATCATCGACGGTGTGCAGGGGTCGATGGATGCCGTTAACCCGAACGATATTGAAAGCATTTCCATCCTGAAAGATGCCGCTTCGGCCTCGATCTACGGCTCACTGGCGGCCAACGGCGTTATCCTGATCACGACCAAAAAAGGCTCACCCAAGAAAACGACCGTTACGTATACCGGCCTGCTGTCATCGGCGCGTCCCAGCAACCTGCCCGATTTTGTGTCGGACTATGTGCGGTATATGCGGTTGTTCAACGAAAGCAACCGGAACGTCGGTGTGGCCGAAACCTATTCGGCCAACACGATTTCGCTGTGGGAAGCCGCGCAGAAGGACCCGAACGGCATTGCCGCCAGCGGTTTTCCGAACTACGTAGCCTACCCGAATACCGACTGGGCAAAGTGGGTCTTCCGCAATGAGGTAGTGCAGAACCATAACATTTCGGTTAACGGCGGCAGCGATAAGGCACTGTATAACGTGTCGCTGGGCTACCTCGATAACCGTGGGGTGATGCAGAATACCGGCATCAAACGCTACCAGCTGCGGGCCAATATTGAGTCGAAAATCAATAAGTTTCTGACGCTGGGCACCCAGACCTTTGCCTCGACGCAGTCGGCGGGCAAGGCCAATACCGACAATGCCTTTACCTACCTGTGGCAGACCAACCCCGGCATTTATCCCTACTACCAGGGCAAATACGGGTTCCCGGCGGCAGTTGAGGAGCCGACCACGGTTAACAACATCCTCGGTTATCTCGACGGTACCGGCGGCCTCGACCGTACCTCGCGCTTTAACACAACCTTATACGGCGTTCTGACTCTGGCGAAGGGCCTGACCCTTGAACCAAAGGTCAACTACCAGACGCGGTTCAACGAATCAAACTCATTTGCCTTAACGGGACCGGGCGAGCGCTGGGATTTCTCGACCAATACCCAGAAGGTACAGCTGACACCGACCGATCAGCTGCGGACGAGCTACGGGTTTAACCGCGATTATCTGCTGACGCTGGATAATGTTCTGCGCTATAACACCACATTCGGCCGCGACCACGACTTCGGGGCGCTGGTCGGCTATAACCAGTTTTATTTCCGGTATTACGATTTCAGCGCCTCCAAACTCGGCCTGATCGACTATACGACCACCACGCTGGGGTCGGCGGGGGAAACGTCGAACACCGCCGGCGGACAGGAGTATGACCGGGCAATGCGGTCGTTTTTCGGGCGGGTAAACTATGCCTTCCAGTCGAAATACCTGGTGGAGGCTAACCTGCGGTACGACGGCTCATCGCGGTTTGCGTCGGAAAGCCGGTGGGGGGTATTCCCGTCGTTCTCGGCGGGCTGGCGGATTTCGGAAGAAGCCTTCATGCGCAACCTGACCGATAAGGTACAGAACCTGAAATTGCGGGCGTCGTGGGGTATGCTGGGGAATAATGCGTCCGGCGACTATGACTACCAGGCGACCTACAGCAAGGTGCCGTATTCGTTCAACAGCATTGCCGTGACTGGTCTGGTACAGGCTAAATACGCCAATCCGCTGCTGCGCTGGGAGTCAACGGCGGTGACGGACATTGGTCTGGAAGGGGCGCTGTTTAAAAACCGGATGAACGTTGAAATCGACCTGTATCACAAGCTGACCGACGGTATCCTTACGACGCCACCGATTTACCTGACATCGGGTACCAAAGCTGCACCGACCCAGAACACGGCGGCCGTCCTGAACAAAGGTATTGAACTGACGCTCGGCTGGCGTGACAAAATCGGTCAGGTTGATTTCTCGGTCAGCGGCAACGTGGCGTATAACATCAACCGCGTAAACAACTACCGTGGTGCGCTGACGGAAGGATATACAACCGACGCAAACGGCAATAAGGTTTACAGCTCCAACATCGGCCAGGTGTCGAGTGGCGGCGATACGCGGATCCTGCAAGGCCACATGATCAACGAATATTATCTGCTGGATGTCTACCGCGGCAACGGTACCTATTCAAACTCCGACGGAACCGTGAACATCAACGGCGGACCGAAAGACGGGATGATCCGGACGCCGGAAGACCTGGCCTGGGTGCGGGCGATGCTGGCTGCCGGTTATAAATTCCAGCCGGTAGGTACCGTTGGCAAAGGTCAGCTGTATTACGGCGATTTGATTTATGCCGACCTGAACGGTGACGGAACCTATGGCAATAACTTCGACAAGCGCTTTACCAATGTCAGTTCGACGCCGCGCTATATCGTTGGTCTGAACCTGAGTGCCAACTGGAAAGGCTTTGATTTCTCAATGCTGTGGGCCGGTGCGCTGGGGATGCAGTACCTCTACAATTCGGCCGGGGTGAACAATACCCGCACGACGCTGACGAACTCAATCGGGACGCGCATTGCCGATGATCACTACTATTACAACGAAGGAAACCCGTCTGATCCGGCCAATAATGTCAATGCATCATTCCCCCGCCTGAAAAACGGATCGGATAGCCAGACCAACATTTCAAGTTCATTCTGGCTGTATGATGCGTCGTATATTAAGCTGAAAAACATCCAGATCGGGTATACCATCCCGTCGGCGCTGACCAACCGTATCGGCATGAGCCGGGCACGGGTGTTCTTCTCGGGTGAAAATGTGCTGACGATCACCCGCTTCCCGGGACTTGATCCGGAAGTAGGTGCGGGCTTAGGCTATCCGACCATGAAGCAGTACGCCGCCGGGATCAACGTAACTTTTTAACTGAACAGACGACGAATCATGACGTTACAACAATATATCGCGAAACTGAATACATCAGCAATCCGGAAAACGACCGTTTGCCTGCTGGCGGCTGTCAGTCTGGGAAGCTGCCGGAATGATCTGCTGGATACAACGCCCTATGGCTCAATCAGCTCGGGGAACATGTGGTCCAGCGATAACCTCACCGATCTGGGCGTATCGGGTGTATACAATGCACTGCGGCTGGGTATCCAGAACGGCGGAGCTTCCGACCGGGAACTGTACCAGATGGATGGCCTTGGGTTTACGTCGTATACACGGGGTGGTAATGACCTTATCAACGGCACGTCCAACACATCCGGCGGCCGCTTCAGCAACACGTGGCGGGAGCTGTACGAGGGAGTACACCGCGCCAACGATGCCATTGCCAACATCACAACCAAATCGCCGTCGGCGGCCGACAAGAAAGCCCGGCTTATTGCCGAGTGTAAATTCCTGCGGGCTTATTTTTACCTGCGCCTGAATCAGCTCTATAAAGGTGTTCCGGTTTATCTGGAGCCGGTTACGGTGACGGAAATGAACCGTGCCCGCGAGACCGAAGCGGCGGTATGGGATGTGGTGGTCAAGGATCTGACAGATGCCATCAACGAGCCGAACCTGCCGGCCAAATATGCGGCGAAAGCAACCGGATACGGCCGGATCACCAAGGGAGCAGCCTATGCCCTGCGTGGCAAAGCGTATCTATACCAGAAAAAATACGCTGAAGCGGCTGCCGATTTTGCGAAAGTAAAGGATGCCGGTTTTAAGCTCTTTGCCGATTATAAAAAGCTCTTCAAGGAGGTAAATGAGCAGAGCGATGAGATGATTTTCTCAATCCAGAATACCGGCATTGACACCTACGGGTCAACCACGCAGTGGTATTGCGGAACACGTTCGTCGTTTGGTTCGTGCTGGAATAACTACTACGTATCGAATCAGGTGGTAGACCTCTACGAAAACAAAGACGGCAGCAAGTTCAGCTGGGATGCTGTTATTCCGGGCTACAGCAGCATGCCTGCCGATAAGCGGGAAGTGTTCTTTTACCGCAACAACCTGACGGCAGCCGAGATCAGTACCGGCCGGTCGAAGGGACTGGATATGAACCTGTATCTGCCTACAGGCAACGAAGAGCGGGTGGCCAAAGCCTACCAGAACCGTGATCCGCGCCTGCTGGCCAATGTCATTGTGCCGTATGCGACGTACCTTGGCCGTCCGCAGAACGGAGCCGATCAGGTGTACACCAACCGGTGGCCGTCGCGCAGCGAAACCCCGCCGACGCTCGACTTATTCACCGATTCACGGAGTCAGTTGTTTTACCTGCACCGTAAGTTTGTGTATGAAGGCTCTGCCGAGCTGCTCAACCGCCAGTTCGGGCCGATTGACTTTCCGCTGATCCGCTATGCCGACGTGCTGCTGATGTGGGCCGAAGCGCTCAACGAACAGGGGAAAACAGCCGAGGCGGTGGCGCTGGTCAACGAAGTACGGGCACGGGCCGGCATTGCTCTGCTGAACTCGTCGGCGGCAACAACGGTATCGGGACAGAGCGATCTGCGGGAGCGCATCCGGAACGAACGCCGGGTCGAATTTGTCAACGAAGGCATCAGCTATTTTGACGAACTGCGCTGGGGAACGCTCAAGGAAAAGGTCTTTGCGCAGGGCAGCGGTATCAATCAGATCTGGGGTAGTGTGGTGGTGCCGTATACCTGGAAAGACAATATCACCACCTGGCCGATTCCGCAGACCGAAATTGAAATGAATCCGAAACTGACCCAGAACCCGGGTTGGTAACAACGAAGATTTCCTCATAGGATGTTAAGCGATGGAAAGGCTGGCGGTGCTTACCTGCCGGCCTTTTTTTAAGCGCATCCGCCGCTGGTTTGTCCGTTTATTAACACATAATACCCGAAAAACTCCACATGAAAGCACTCCTAATGAGTTTGCCGCTGATCGTCGGTTGTCTGTTGCCGGCAACGCCACCACCGGTAACTGAACAGACGTTTATTCAGGAAAACACTACCCACGCCGACCTGATGCTGAAAGGCATGTTAAAGGAAGCCCACGGCCTCGCCTTTCCCCGGTCGTCGAAACCGGACGGCTCCCTGCGGTCCACCAATATGTACGACTGGACATCCGGTTTTTTTCCGGGGACGCTGTGGTACACCTACGAAGCCACTAAAGACGAAACCCTGAAAAAGGCGGCCGTTGAGTGGACGGAAAAACTGGAGCCGCTGAAAACCTTCACCGAGCACCACGACCTCGGCTTTATGATGTATTGCAGCTACGGCAATGCGTACCGGCTGACGAATAATCCGGCCTATAAGGATATTCTGGTGCAGGCGGCGAAGTCGCTCAGCACGCGTTTCAGCCCGAAAACGGGTAGTATCAAATCCTGGAACAGGTTTGTGTCGTGGCACGGTGAGCCGACGTATACTTTTCCCGTGATCATCGACAACATGATGAATCTGGAACTCTTGTTTTTTGCCTCAAAAGTCACCGGCGACCCGTCGTTCCGTGAGATAGCGATCAGACACGCCGATACGGCGCTGAAAAACCAGATCCGTGACGATTACAGTTGCTACCATGTAGTTTGTTATGACCCGGAAACCGGCAAGGTGCAGGGCCGCGAAACCGCGCAGGGATATGCCGACAACTCGACCTGGTCGCGGGGGCAGGCGTGGGGTATTTACGGGTATACGGTGATGTACCGCGAAACAAAGGATAAAAAATACCTCGAAACCGCCCGGAAAATGGCGGACTACTACCTGAATAACCAAACTTTGCCGGCCGACAAAATACCGCTCTGGGATTTCAATATAGGTCAGGCGGGATATGAGCCCGGCATCAAATCACACACGAAAGAAGTGAGTGCTCCGCTGCGCGATGCGTCGGCGGCGGCGATTACGGCCTCGGCCCTGTTTGAGCTGAGCGATTACACGGGCAAGGCCGGAGACCGGTACCGGCAGGCGGCCATCACAATGCTGCACTCGCTGGCTGGTCCGGACTATCGGGCGAATCCGGGCGAAAATGCTAATTTCCTGATCAAACACTGTGTGGGCAGCATTCCGCACGGTGTCGAAAAAGACGTTCCGCTGGTGTATGCTGACTACTACTTCGTCGAGGCCCTGAACCGGTACCAGCATTATTTGAAAAAGAGATGATTGATTTTTACCACATAGGCACATAGAGAAACAAAGATTTTTAGCGCTTATGTGCTCTATGTGGCTTATGTGGTAAAATAAAATTCACGGTGCAAACGCCCTGGAGGCTAATCCTTTTGCTTCTTACAAGACATGAAAAAACTTATCTTTTTACTCGCATTCTGCTGGTCGTGTGCCAAAAGCAGCGAGACAAAGCCGGTGTCGTTGCCCGATTCGGACGACAGCCCGCTGGCCCAGACCTTTACCAAAGACGGCTACAAACGGGTCTGGCAGGATGAATTCAACGGCACTGCCCTCGACCTGACCAAATGGGAATACCGGCAGGCCGGTGTTGTCCGGAATCTGGGGCGGGTGGCCAAAGAAACCGTTTCGCTCGACGGCAAGGGTAATCTGGTCATTCAGTTACTGAAGACCGACGGCGAGTATAAAATCGGGCAGATCGGTACCGAAAAAACGTACAAAACCAAATACGGGTACTACGAGTGCCGGGCGCGGATGAATCACGAGCCGGGCCCGCACGTCGCGTTCTGGCTGCAATCGCCGACGCTGGGGAAATACCTCAATGACCCGGTGCGGTCGGGAACGGAGATTGATATTTTTGAATACCATCGCAAAGAACCCACGACCGTACACCACAACCTGCATTGGGACGGCTACGGAACCGATCATAAAACCACGGGGCAGAAAGTGACCACACCGTCTATTGAAACCGGCTTTCATACGTTCGGGTTGCTCTGGACCGAAACCGAATACGTTTTTTACGTAGACGGCAAGGAAACCTGGCGTACGACGACGGCCGTATCGAACGTCGATGAATACATGATTCTGAGCCTTGAGCTGACCGGCTGGGGCGGTGATCCGGCCAAGGCGACACTGCCCGATGAGGTGGTGTATGACTATGTCCGGGTATATCAGAAGCGGTAATGATGGAGGTAGAGAGAACGGGGATTTTCTCCGTTCTCTGCTTCCCGTTTTCCCCCTTTTTTTGTAATTTAGGGGTATGAATGATACCCAAACGGCGGCCGCATTACTGGCCAAACGTTTCCCGTTTACGCCTACCACAGGCCAGTTACAGTTCTTCGAACAGATTGGTCAGTTTATTACTCCCGAGGAATTTGAGAACTACCGCGACTGCTTTCTCCTGCGCGGATATGCCGGTACCGGGAAGACCACATTGATCGGTACACTCATTAAAGTACTGCCTCGTTTCGGGTTGAAATCCATTTTGTTAGCACCAACCGGCCGGGCGGCAAAGGTGATGTCGGGCTATGCCAAAAAGCCGGCCCAGACTATCCACCGGAAAATCTACCGGCAGGTTGCCGACCCGTCGTCGGGTAACCTGAGTTTCCAGCGGCAGAAAAACTACCACGAGAATACGCTGTTTATTGTCGACGAGGCCTCGATGATCTCCGACGAAGCTGAATTCGGCGGCAAAGGGTTGCTGACCGACCTGATTGAGTATGTCTTCGAAAACGACGGTAATAAACTGATGATCGTCGGCGACACGGCCCAGCTGCCGCCGGTCGGCCGGGAGATCAGCCCGGCACTAGATTGCGAATTCCTGCGCCGGACGTTCGATATGGTGGTTACGGAACAGGAACTGACCGAGGTCATGCGGCAGGACGAAGCATCGGGTATCCTGCACAACGCCACTGAATTGCGCCAGTTACTGACACGGGGCAGCGGCGATCCGCTGGCCATTCGGTTGGCAACGAAGCCCTTCCGCGATATTTATAAAATGCCGCTGGCCAAACTTGAAGACGGCATCCGGTATGCCTATGGTAAATACGGGCGCGAAAACACGGCGATTGTGTGCCGATCCAACAAAGTTGCGGGTCAGTTCAACCAGTTTGTGCGGCGGGTAATCAACCAGTGTGAGGATGAGCTGGATGCGGGCGATATGCTGATGATTGCGCGCAACAACTACACGACGCTGGACGAAGATTCACCGGCTGGCTTTCTGGCCAACGGCGAGTTTGTGGAAGTAATGCGTATCCGGAAAACTGAAGAAATTCATGGCCTGCGGTTTGCGAACGTAACGCTCCGGCTGGTCGATTTTGAGGAGCAGAATGATTTCGAAGCTAAAATTATCCTGGATACGCTCCATTCTGCTGCCCCGACCCTGACAAAAGAGGAACAACGCGGGCTGTATGACAGCGTGTCGAAGGACTATTTCTACATAAAATCAAAAAAGGAGCGGGCCGAAGCTATCCGCAAAGACCCGTACCTGAATGCCCTTCAGGTTAAGTTCGCCTATGCGCTGACCTGTCACAAGGCCCAGGGCGGGCAGTGGAATGCGGTGTTTGTCGATCAGGGCTTTTTGCCGGACGGGCAGGTGAATCAGGAGTTTATCCGCTGGCTTTACACCGCCATTACCCGTTCGACCAGTGAATTGTTTCTGATGAACTTCAATCAGCTGTTTTTTGAATAATCAGTAGTTTTGACAGCATATGGCAGGTCAGCATCTTATCCGCTTCGATTGGGCAATCAAACGGCTTCTCCGGCAGAAGTCAAACTACGTCATTCTGGAGGGCTTTCTTTCTGAATTATTGCGGGAGGATATCCGTATTGAACAGATCCTGGAATCAGAATCAAACCAGGAAGCAGAGTCCGACAAGTTTAACCGCGTTGATGTATTAGCGTTAAACGAGAAAAAAGAGCTCATCATCATTGAAATACAGAATAACCGTGAGCAGGACTATTTTCAGCGTATGCTCTACGGTGTCGCCAAAACTACCGCTGAGCACATTCAGCTGGGGCAGAAATACAGCGACATTAAAAAAGTCTATTCGGTCAATATCGTGTATTTTGATCTGGGGCAAGGTGAGGATTATGTGTATCACGGCAAGACGGAATTCAGGGGTATCCATGCCAATGATGTACTGAGTCTGTCAGCCAAACAAAAGGAGTTATTCAGTAAGGAAGCGGTTTTTCAGTTGTTTCCTGAGTATTATGTCCTGAAAGTGAACCGCTTTAACGACGTGGCAAAGGATAAGCTGGATGAGTGGATTTATTACCTGAAAAACAACGAAATCAGAGACGATTTCCGGGCAAAAGGACTGTCTGAGGTGCGCCGTAAACTGATGATCGATTCGCTCAGCGAGCGTGATCGTGCTGTCTATTACCGGCACCTGGATAATAGCCGGCTGGCATTGAGTGTGCTGGAAACGGCACGTATGGAAGGAAAGGACGAGGGCCTGGAGGAAGGCAGACAAAAGGCGCAGGCAGATATGATTCGCCGGATGAAAAATAAGGGACTTGATGAACAGACGATTGGGGAACTGACCGGTCTTAGCCCCGACGAAATCAGGGCATTAACAGGAGATTAGCCGCCGGAAATGCCTTTGTGGTTAAAACCGTGTTACTTTGCAGGCCGGTTTTAATCATTTCCTGATCACTGATACATGAGTGCATTGCCTTTTGGTGCGTTGTTCGATATGGACGGCGTTATTATCCATAATCACCAATACCATACAGACTCCTGGCTGGCGTTTGCCGCCCGGTATGGTCATACCATTACGCACGAGGATTACGCCCGGTACATCAACGGCCGTATAGCTAAAGAATCCCTGCCGTTTGTGTTTAAACGGGCATTGACCCCCGACGAAATCGTCGCCCTGACGGAAGAGAAAGAAGAAATCTATCGCGCGATGTACGGCCCGCATCAGGTTCCGACTACCGGCCTGTTTGCCTTTCTGGACGACCTGAAAGCGAACGGTGTCCGGATGGCCGTGGGAACCTCGGCACCTGTGAGCAACATCAGCTTTACCCTGGATGGTATCGGCGTTCGCCGGTACTACGACGCGGTTGTCGATGCGTCGATGATTCAGAACGGAAAGCCGGATCCTGAGATTTACCTTACCGCTGCCGCCCGGATCGGCGTTTCGCCGGATCGTTGCGTGGTGTTTGAAGATGCCTTTTCGGGCATTGAAGCGGGGTTACGCGCCGGGATGAAGGTCATTGCCCTTGCCACCACGCACACCCGCGATGAACTGGCCCAAACAGGGGCTTCCCTGATCATTGACGATTTCACGCAGCTAACGGCAGAAACGATGACCGCAATCATTACCGGAAGCTGATAGCTGTTATACTTTCTGAGACTTACCGGCATTTCCTTTGACTGCATAATCAGCAGGAATAGCTCCTGGCGTGAGGATAAATCCAAACGAAATACTGAACAATTACCGGTCAGGTCAACTCGGCCGTAAGTCGCTCATTAACTGTACGATTTCATGAAATTAGGTATTGAAATAGGAGGTACGAAACTCCAGATAGTTACCGGTGACAACACCGGCAAAATAGTCCAGCGTCACCGGTTTGTCGTAGATAAAGAAGCGGGGGCTGCGGGTATCCTGACGCACATTGAGCAAACTGTCCGTCAGTTACGGCAGCCGGTCTCAGCCATTGGCGTGGGGTTTGGCGGGCCGGTGAACTGGCAGACGGGTCAGATTGCGACCTCGCACCAGATCGAAGGCTGGTCGGGGTTCAATCTGGGCGAGTGGCTCTATGAACTGACCGGCGCGCCGACAATCCGGATCGAAAATGACGCCAATGCGGCTTCGCTCGGTGAGGCAATACACGGCGGCGGGCGCGGTTTTAAAAACGTGTTCTATGTGACGGTTGGCAGTGGCGTTGGCGGCGGCATGGTGATCGACGGACAGATTTATCACGGTGCCGTGCCGGGTGAGGCCGAGATCGGTCACCTGTGGCTGGTGCCGCCGGGCGACGATTTTCCAGGCCAGACCGTCGAGCAGACGTGTTCGGGCTGGGCCATTGATCAGCAGATCCGGGAACTGTTACCGCAGCTTCCGGCCGATTCGCCGCTGAAACAGCTGGTTGGCGATCAGGTAGGCGGGGAGGCACGGTTTCTGCATCCGGCCTACGAGCAGAACGATCCCGTGGCCAATATGCTGATTACGCAGGTCGGTTCAGTGCTGGCCCTCGGACTGTCGCATGTGGTGCATCTGTTTCACCCTGATGCTATTGTGATTGGCGGTGGGTTGTCTCTGATCGGTGAGCCGTTGCGGGCGTCTGTCCGTACGGCTCTGCCACGATTTGTGATGAAAGCGTTTCAGCCCGCTCCGGTCATTCTGATGGCTAAACTGGGTGAAGATGCGGTACCGGTTGGTGCCCTGAGTATGGTATAACTCAACTTTATATGTCTTATTTTACAGAGTATCTGGCGCAGCAAAAGGCCGCCTATGATTCGATTCCGGCCGAAAAGGTAGCGCACCTTGTCGAATTACTGAAAAAATGCTGGGCCGAAGACCGTCAGTTGTTTGCGTTTGGCAACGGTGGCAGCGGCACCAATACATCGCATTTTATTACCGATCTCGGTAAAAGCTCGTCAGACAAGCTGGGCAAACGCTTCCGGTGCATGTCACTGAATGAAAACGTTGCCTGGATAACCGCCCTTGGTAACGATTACAGCTACGAAGATGTGTTTGCCGGACAGTTGCAGAACTATGGCCGTCCGGGGGATGTGGTCCTGACCATGAGTGTCAGCGGCAGTTCACCGAACCTGGTCAAAGCCATTCAGTGGGCCAAAGACAACGGCCTGACAACCATCGCGCTGGTTGGCGGGAAAAAAGGCAAGCTCGCCGAAATCGCCGACGAAGTCATCGTGATCGATTCGGAGCACTACGGCCGGGTCGAAGATGCGCACATGACGATCTGCCACATGCTTTGCTATTATTTCATCGAAAATACCCCGTAGAGACGCAACATCTTGCGGCTCATTCCGCGTAAGCCCGATACCGCGTAAGCAACCGGACGCTGATTTTTCCGTAGGTTGCTTACGCGGGTTACGCATTCATTTTGCTTACGCATGCTGAGACGCAACATATTGCGTCTCTACCATTAGCTGTAGCGGTCGTTGCGCCACGGGTAAGCGGTATTCGAATAGCCGCGCTCCTCCCAGAATCCAAGGCGGTTGCCGTCCAGAAACTCAATGCGTTTAATCCATTTTGCTCCTTTCCAGGCATACAGCTGTGGGGTAATCATCCGCAGCGGGCCGCCGTGCTCGCGGGTGAGCGGCTGACCGTCGGCGGTATGAACCAGCAGCACATCCGGTTTCAGCGCTTCTTCCAGAGAGATATTGGTACTATAGCCATCGAAACCATAGCACATAACGTGCGTTGCTGTGGCTTTAGGCATGACCAGTGCCGCCAGATCCATGAACCGTACCCCAACCCAGGGAACATCCAGCCGCGACCAGGTCGTTACGCAGTGAAAATCGCTGGTATCTTCGACCTGAGGCAGGGCCATAAAATCTTCCCATTTCAGCCGGACCGGTTCGTCAACCTCTCCGTCTATCGATAACTGCCATTTTTCAAGCGGAATGTGGGGCTGATAGCCCAGATCCAGCACCGGCCATTTGGCAGTAACTGTCTGGCCGACCGGTACCTGTGGCATGCCGTGGCGGTTCGTCGGGCCTTTACCTCGCGGCGCATCATCGGCCAGCGACGGGGTGTTGGCCATTTTTTCCTCAAAACGGCTTTTGAGTTTCATCCGCGCCTCAATGATGCGGTCCAGTTTATCGTTTGCTTCCATGTATTTCCGTATTCGTCCTTATTAACAACGAATGCGGAGTGCAGGTTCTGAAGAGACGTATAAAGGCAAGATAAAAACTATATGCGGGGTGGCTTGTGAGTAGTAAATGAATTTAATCCTGCTTATTAAAGATATAAAACGTTAACCCGCTTTTACCGGCGCACAAAACGTTGAATTATTTGTAGATATATTTGCGATAAATTCAAATCGACTTACAGTTTTGTAATGGAGGCTGCTAATCTTACTGACAAGGTCCTCCTGATGCATTTGAAGGCAGGGGATCAACATGCCTTCCAGGAAATTTATCGCCGCTATTGGTATACACTGTATCAGGTAGCCAAACGAAAAGTACGCGCGGAAGAGGATGCGGAAGAAATTATTCAGGATATTTTTGTTGATCTCTGGGAAAGACGGAATCACATTGTTATTGATGAGCTAAGTAATTATTTATATAAAGCCGTAAAATATCAAACGTTGAAATACATCAGAGCAGCACTGGTTCGTCAATCGCATCAGGATGCTGTTCTCAAAAATGACGTAAAAACAGACTCACAAACGGAAGAAGAACTGGCTTTAAATGATTTGCATGCCGCAATTTCAACAGGTCTGGAAAACTTACCGTCAAAAAGCCGGGAAATATTCCGGTTAAACCGCCTCGAAGGCCGCTCCGTTACTGAAATTTCAAATTTGCTGCAAATACCGGAACGTACTGTTGAATACCACATTACGAAATCGCTCCGTGTCATGCGGATGTATCTGAAAGATTTTATCTGGAGTATTATTCTCCTTATTTCTCTTCGCTTCTGATATTGTGTAAAGCATTTATTGAATTGTAAAATAGCAGGAATAATGGCTGTTTTTTGTCTGTTTCCTATGAATTTTATAATAATTTATCTGCGTGTTTGCGGCTCTTGCGGCATATAGGGTACATAATACTATAGCGCACAGCCAGCTCTATCCGGATCTTATGTATAAACACAGGCGGGGATTTTTAAAAATACTGCAACGCTATATCAACAATACATCTGCTGCGGAAGAAAAAGAGGCGATGGATTTTTGGTATGATGCTATTGGTGAACCTGATCAGGAAGAAAAAACTGAACCGGCGCGGCAAGCCCTTGAAAATAAGCTCTGGAGCCGGATTCTTACTACCATACAGGAGCCGTCTGAACAGCCGGAAATAGTTACCCGAAACTGGTTTGAGCGAAATCTGAGCCGATTGGCACTGGCGGCCTCCGTAGTGCTGATAACGGGGCTTATGTATTGGATGTACGGTTTACGCGAGTCGCCGCCGCAGGTCCTGAGTAACTTGTCGGTTGCAGAACAGTCGGCACTTGCCCGGATCGATAATGAAACCAGCGCAGCCAAACAGGTCCGCCTGCCCGATGGCAGTCAGGTTGTTCTGGAGCCCAATGCCAGGCTTTATTACCCTGCGTCGTTTAACGGGAAAAACAGAGTTGTTTATCTGGTCGGTAACGGTTTTTTCTCCGTTACACACAATGCTCAGAAACCGTTTTTTGTCTATTGCGAACATATCGTGACAAAAGTACTGGGCACCAGCTTTACCATTCAGAAAAATGAACAGTCTCAGGCTATCGAAGTCGCTGTCAGAACGGGGAGCGTGCTGGTCGAAGCAGCAACTGGCAATGGCTATGGGGCAACTAAAAAGTCTGAACGTGTGGTGCTGCGGCCCAATGAAAAGGTAGCTTTTCAGCAAAGTACCGGTTCCTGCCGTACCGGATTGGTTGATAACCCGCAGGTAGTCGATACGACGGATGAATTCCGGAAAACAGATGCCTTTATTTTTGAAAATACGCCTTTACAGGAAGTATTGGAAAAACTGGAAAAAGCGTATGGTGTAGAAATTAAATTAACAAATACAGCAATCGGCGAATGTTCGGTAACGGCAAATCTGGCGGATGCATCATTATTTGCCAAACTGGAAATTATTAACGCATTATTAACAACAAAAACTGAAGTGCAGGGAACCATTATTGTCATGACCGGTGGTGAATGTGCTCCGTATAAATCTGCTGATTAAACCCTGAAAAACGAATGAAGTAACCCGGTACTTACACAAAAAAACCGGATATGTTCGCAGCATATCCGGCCTGTTATGCTTCCCGTTTCCGTTGTGCAGAAAATTCTTCATCAAAAAATGAAGCCGGGGAGCTTTTGTCAAATTTTTAATTATTCAACAAAAGCAAAGCAATGCAAAAACGAATACAATTCCTAATACCCTTACGTGTCTGGATGAAAGTTTCCTTTTTTCAGTTTGTCATGATGGTCATTGTGGCGGGTTATGCGCATGGCCATGTCGTCAATGCACAGGAATTATTGTCGCAGAAAGTAGATATTACCGTCAGGCAGAAAGATATCCGGAATGTACTGACCCAGCTGGAATCAATTGCAAGGGTAAAATTTGTTTTCAGCCCCCGCTCATTACCAGTGAACCGGAAAGTGTCAATGTCTCTTTCGAATAAAACACTTGCCGAAGTGCTGGATGTGATGTTTCAGCCGGAAAACGTTACCTATCAGGTTGTTAACGGCAGGATTGTACTAAAGCTAAGTCAGCCCTCTTCGGCACGGACAGAACCCGGTGAAGAGGATAATCCACTGACCCGTAAGGTGGTAGATCAGACTATCCAGGGTAAGGTTTCGGATGAAAAGGGGGAAGCATTGCCGGGGGTAAGTGTCGTTATTAAAGGGACATCCCGCGGGACAACAACCGATGTGCTGGGCAATTTTAAACTAGATATTGCTGATACCTCAACCGTACTTGTGTTTTCATTTGTCGGGTATCTGAGCCGGGAGCTGACGGTCGGTAACAGAACACAGCTTGATATCGCCTTAAAATCGGACGAAAAAGCACTGGCCGAAGTAGTAGTGATCGGGTATGGTACGCTGAAAAAAAGCGATCTGACCGGTTCCGTTGTCCGCGCCGATATTGATGCTTTCCGGGAGTCGCCGAATGTAAACATTGCGCAGTCACTACAAGGCACGGTGCCGGGCCTGAATATCGGTCAGGTATCTACGGCCGGCCAGAATCCGACCATTTCGATTCGGGGACGTACAACCATCAACGGTAACCAGAACGTACTACTCGTTGTAGACGGCATCATTTATACCGGCAGCCTGAGCGATCTGAACCCTGCGGATATTGAGTCGGTTGATGTCCTGAAAGACCCGAGCAGTATGGCCATTTACGGAGCTCAGGCGGCCAACGGTGTTATTCTGATTACGACCAAAGGGGGGAAAAAAAATTCAAAACCGGTCTTTAATTATACGGGTTCCTATACGACGCAGGTACCCTCCCAAACGCTTCATCTGCTCGACCGGGAAGGCTATATTGCTAAAATAGCCGATCAGGAGTGGCGAAGCGCTTTTCTGGCTCCTGACTACACAAGGCCGAATCCCGCGTATAACGCTCAGAATTCGATTATTGATCCCCCGATCCGTGAAGGGTTGTTAAACGGAACAAACTATGACTGGTGGAAAGGAACCACTAATCCCGCCTACATTACAGCGCATAACCTTAGTGTTACGGGATCAAATCAGGATTTTTCCTACTTTCTGTCAACAGGTTATACCGATGAGAAAGGATTTATCATGAACGATAAATTTAAACGGATTACCACCCGGATCAATATTGAAAATACGATTCTGAAATGGTTTAAAATCGGGGCGCAGACCTTTGGTTCCTTTTCTGACTACTCGGGCGTTTCGCCGGCTCTGGGCGGTATAACCATCATGCCTCCGCTGGTTTCGCCAACAGATGCTGCCGGAAATTATGTACTTAATCCGATGGCGACCAATGTGTCAAACCCGTTTCTGGTGGCGGCTGCCGATGATCTGGATAAGCGGAATAATCTCTTTGGTAATTTTTATACCCAAATTAATGTCCCCTTTGTGGATGGGTTGTCTTACCGGCTGAATTATGGGCATAATTATTCCTGGGACCGGCATTATAACAGCAACCCGTATGGCAACGGGGCAACCGGAGAGGCGTATAAACTCAATACCAACGCCTACGACTGGACACTGGACAATATCCTGAACTATAAAAAAACGTTTAATGGTGTTCACTCGGTCGACGTAACGGCGGTTGTCGGCCGGCGCGCCCGGAATTATGAAGAAAGCAAAGCAACCGGCGCCAACTTTAAAAGCCTTCGGCTGGGCTATAATGATCTGAGTCAGGCAGGTATTCAGACGATTTCGTCGGCTGCCTGGAAAGAGACCTTTGTTTATCAGACGGCGCGGATCAACTACGATTACAAACTCAGGTATTTACTGACGGCAACCGTACGCCGGGACGGCTTTTCGGGCTTTGCTGAAAATAAAAAAACGGGCATTTTCCCGTCCCTGGGATTCGGATGGGTAATCAGTCAGGAGAATTTCCTGAAAGCCCAATGGATTAACCTATTAAAAATCAGAGGATCGTACGGGGCGAACGGGAATCTGGCAAGCCGGTATTCCTCACTGGCCAGAATGGATATTTATCCCGCTTATGTGTTTGGCGATGGCGGGGCAACCGAATTCGGGCAACAGGTGTCAACCCTGGCCAATCCGAACCTGAGCTGGGAAACCACAACCGGTTTTAACCTTGGCGTTGATTTCGGAGTCCTGAATAACCGCATTTCGGGGAGTGTCGATTATTATCATACCACGACTACGGACCTGTTATTCAACGTGAATATTCCGAATGTGACGGGGTTTGATCAGATCACAACAAACATCGGCAAAATTGCCAACCGCGGCATTGAGCTGGTGTTGACCGGTAAGGCAATTAAAGGAGGCAATTTCAAATGGACCATCAACGCCAATTTGTCGGCCAACCGTAACCGGATTATTTCACTGCTGGGGCAGGACAATGATAAGAATGGTATCGAAGATGATCTGACGGCCAGCGGTCTGTTCATCGGCCGCTCTATCGGGGCAATCTATGATTACCAGTCTGGGGGTATCATTCAGCTGGGCGATGAGGTGCCCAAAGGCTTTTTTGTGGGCACACACCGGATTGTTGATCAGAACGGGGATGGCATTGTTGACCCTAAAGACCGGGTGATCATGGGGCGGACGGAAGCTGCCTACAACTTTGGAATCCTGAATGAATTTAATTACAAGAACTTCACCCTCCGCATTTTTATCAATTCCATTCAGGGCGGTAAAGACGGCTACCGGAAACAGAATATGCCTACTGCCCTGGGTATTGGCGATAATATCCGGCGGAATAATTTCTGGCGTGAATTTGATTACTGGACACCGTCAAATCCGGGGGCTCGGTACCGTGCGCTCGATCAGGGCGGGGCTATTGAATACAATTACTATGGTGACCGGAGCTTTATCCGGTTGCAGGATATTACTCTGTCGTACAGCCTGAGTCCGGCCCTGGCCAGCCGCATTGGTATGAAGGATATCAAGGTCTTCGCGAGCGGGAAAAACCTGATGACGCTGACGAAGTGGCAGGGCTGGGACCCTGAAACCGGTGACGGGCTGCTGGTTAACGGCCGCCCCGTTCTGAAAGGATTTTCTGTTGGTCTGGATGTTCGTTTTTAAGCCGTCAATTTTACTGTTATGAAATTAATAATCAGAATCTGCATACTGGCCACGATGCCGCTTTTGTTCTTTCGCTGTAATGAACAGAAAATACTACGCGAAGTGCCCCTGGATTTTGCCAGCCCGGAAAATTCATTTATTACCGCCGGAGATTATAATACGGCCATTAATGCCCTGTATGATCTGACGCGGGGTACATTATCCTCGGGAGAGCACCGTCCGCTGGATTACGTCTATGGAACGGATATTGGCTACAACGCAGCTCAGCAGCTGAATGAGCGTTTTGGTAGTTATCCCGCTACGCTGACGTCTATTTCGGTGCAGGCAAGTTTTCCCTGGCAGCAACACTACAAGATTATTTCCAGTGCCAATATTATCCTTAACCGGATCGGAAAATCAACGCTGACAGAGGCGCAGAAGACAGGCATAGAAGCACAGGCACGCTTATTCAGAGGGATGGCCTACCGTAACCTGGCGCACTTATTCGGCGGAGTACCCATTGAACTCAATGAAGTAACAACACCAAAAACCGATTACACCCGGGCAAGCCGCGAAGAGGTATACCGGCAGGCTGCGGCTGATCTGGAGTTTGCGGCCGCTAATCTCGGGGATATTAATAAGGTGAAAGACGGGCAGGTGTCTGCGCCGGCGGCCAATCATATGCTGGCCGAAGTGTACATCTGTCTGAAACGGTATGATGATGCGGTGAAAGCCGCTTCGGCGGTAATCAGCAACCCGAATCTGACCTTAATGAAACAGCGGTTCGGGTCGCTTGCCAAAGAGCCAGGGGATGTATACTGGGATCTTTTCCGCCGGTACAACCAGAACCGGAGTGCGGGGAATACCGAGGGGATCTGGGTGTTCCAGTATGAGGTTGATATGCTGGGTGGTGTTGTGCGTTCGGCGGCGATTGCCGGTCCGCAGCTTGAGCGTGATCATTCGCCGCGCCCCTACAGCTTTTCCTATAAAGATCCGAACGGGGTCAGCCCGTTTCTGGCGCTGGGCGTGTCTGACTACACGGGCGGGCGGGGAATCGGCCGGTTGCGCGGAACCAACCACCTGAATTATGGCATCTGGAAGGATGACTGGAACGATATGCGGAACTCGGAATATAATTTCGTACGGGATGTTAAGTTTAACAACCCTGCGTCGGTCTGGTATGGCCGGAAACTATCAGAATTCCGGGCGACTTTCCGCAAGACTGTTGATGATACCATCCGGAATTTCTATCCCTACCAGTCGAAGGTAACGACACCGGGGCAGCATCCGGCCGAACTCTATGTTGATCCGGTTCTGAAAACGCTGAATGCCTCGGCGGCCGGTACTACCTATAGCGATCAGTATTTTATCCGTCTGGCAGAGACCTATTTGCTACGGGCAGAAGCGTATATGAACAAGGGAGATCTGGTCAGTGCAGCGGCTGATATCAACGTCGTGCGGGCCCGTGCACACGCAAAACCCGTTGAGCCGGCCCGGGTGACCATCGACTACATTCTGGATGAGCGGATGCGGGAGTTCGGGGTAGAAGAGCGCCGGCGGTTAACGCTGAACCGGTTAGGGCTTCTTTACGAACGAACAAAAAAATACTGTAACGGTCATCCGACTGCTGCCCGATTCGGTGTCGATGTAGAGCCGCACAACAACCTGCTGCCGATTCCGTACAGTGAAATAGAACGAAACACAGGCGCTGTACTTGAGCAAAACCCGGGCTATTCAAAATGAAAAAGAATTTTCTGAATGAGGCACAATGCCGGTTAGGGGCTTTAATCAGCAACACCGCTGCGGTTATGGTGGGTAGTGTGCTCACGGGTGCGCTGTTGTGTAGTGCCGTCTTGCCCGATATAAAGACGGATAAACGGCCTGCTGCTGACAAAAAAACGAATATCCTGTTTGTTATTTCCGATGATCAGTCGTACCCGCATGCATCGGCATACGGCACTACAGGGGTTAAAACGCCGGCATTTGACCGGATTGCCCGGGAAGGGGTTTTGTTCACGAATGCCTTTTCGGCATCGCCCGGATGTAGTCCCTCCCGGGCTGCAATCCTGACGGGGAAAAACTGCTGGCAGCTGGAAGAAGCGGGTACGCACGCCAGTTCGTTCGCCGCTAAATTCAGAACGTATCCGGATCGGCTGGAAGAAGCCGGATACTACATTGGTTTCACCGGCAAGGGGTGGGGGCCCGGCGATTTCAGCGTCTCCGGCCGGTCGCAGAACCCTGCCGGCAAAGGCTTTAATCAGAAGCGGATGAAAGCCCCGGAAGGGATCAGTCCCAATGACTATGCCGCCAATTTTGGCCAGTTTCTGGCCACTAAGCCGGCGGATAAGCCCTTTTGCTTCTGGTTTGGTGCAAATGAGCCCCACCGCCGCTACCCAACCGGGATCGGGCAGCAAAGCGGGATGGATATGGCAAAGGTGAAGGTGCCGGGTTTCCTGCCCGATCACCCCGACGTGAAGGCGGATATGATGGACTACTTTTACGAAATTGAGTGGTTTGACAAACATCTGGGCAGGGTTATTCAGCAGTTGCAGGATGCCGGCGAGCTGGACAATACCTTAATTGTGGTTACCTCAGATAATGGTATGCCGTTCCCGAGGGCCAAAGCCAATGCGTACGAATACGGAATTCATATGCCCTTGGCCATCCGGTGGGGTAATAGGGTTAAAGGCAACCGGACAGTAACCGATCTGGTGAGTCTGATTGATCTGGCACCGACATTTCTGGAAGCTGCCGGTGTTGCCTTCAACAGCAGCGACATTCAGGGACGTAGCCTGGTGAACGTGCTTACCGGCGGAAAACAGGGACTGGTTGATAAAAAACGGGACGCTGTTTACGCGTCACGGGAGCGGCACTCATCATCCCGCTGGAACAACCTTGGCTACCCGCAGCGATGTATCCGCACCCGGCAATACCTGTACATCTGGAATGTGCATCCTGACCGCTGGCCGGCGGGTGACCCGCAACCCTATGATGAAAAAGGGGAGCCCGGGACACCGGACAGTGGTTACTTTGATATTGATGACTTTCAGGATTCTTACGTGTTCCGCGAGCGGGCTAAACCCGAAGTGGCGCGGTATTTCCATCTGGCGGTTGACAAGCGGCCGCAGGATGAGTTATATGATATTGTAAAGGATCCGGCCTGTCTGAAAAACCTGGCATCTGAAAAAGCAGCTGAGCCGGTACTGACAGCCATGCGGACAAAACTGAGAAACTACCTTACTGCGACGCAGGATCCCCGGATGGGCACAAACGGAGAGGTTTTTGAAAGCTATAAACGCTATAGTCCGATCCGGTTGTTTCCGGCGCCATCAGTGGTAACCACTGAAAAAAAATAAGGTTGTAGATTGATTATGAAGGGCTTGATGATAGGCGGCTAAAAAAAACAAACTATTTTCTGCCGCTGATTAAACGTTGGGTTGCCGGTTGTCTCTAACCGATAGAAACAACAAAAAAAGGAAATAATACCATGAAAAAGGCAATCCTGACTATCGCAACCATAGCCCTGTTTACTACCGGAACCGTAATGGCGCAACGCGGTTATGACCCGAACTACGACGCCCGTAACCGTTATCCGAATCAGGGTATGCCTAACCCGCGCGCCGACGATATGCGGGACGAATACCGGATCGACCGGCTGGATGCTATTGTCGGCCTGACCCGTCGGCAGGAACGCGAACTGCGCCGGATTGAGAATCATTATGACCGCCTGGGCCTGATGCCGGGCAGCCGCCTTGACCCGCGCGATTTTCAGCGGCTCAGCTGGCAGAAACAACAGGCGATTATGGATGTACTGACACCGGCTCAACGCGACCGCCTGTACAGTTTCCAGCAAAATAACCGTCGTGGCTATGATCGTGACCGCGGCTATGGGTATCCTGACCGTGGCGGCTATGGTCGTCGGGGGTAATATGCCGGATGTTTGTTGATCCTCCTGATCAATGCAGCGCTGCATTGATCAGGAGGATTTTTTTATGGCCGTATGCGTAAGCAATGCATTAATCAACCGCCTACGGATCATTGTCCGGGGTGTCAGTTTGTCATCGTCCCTTTCGTGATCTGCTTAGGGTAATTGCGAGGCACCGTGGTTTATCCTGCTTGTTTACGGAAGATGATTATTACTTGTTTGTACGTAGCCCGGCAAATTCTTACGTTTAAGGAACTTTATAATTCAGAGACGTTTACGGGTTCAGATTACCAGCCCAATGCCTATGCCTATTTATACACTGACCGGCATTCTGATGGGGCCGGCGGCCGTCCGAAAGCTGGTTGACAGACGTTCAGACGCCCGGCGGTTCTCCGGCTATTCCTTTGCGGCGAAAGCTGCCGGCCTTTTCAATAGCCTGTTAGTAACCGGCGTCCTGCTGTCGGTTCAGGTACTGGCCGGCCCATCGCCGGTCGACAGCCTGAAGGCATTACTCAAAGCGCATCCGCAGACGGATACCGGTCGGGTTAACCGCCTGAATGCACTTAGCCATGCTGTCAGAAACAGCGATCCGGATCTACAGATACAGTACGCAAGGGAAGCCCTCGCACTTGCCGGTAAATTGAGGTTTACCGCAGGACAGGCGCAGGCGTATCTTCATTTGTCGCTGCACGCAATGACAAAAAATCAGTACCGGCAGGCTGCTGACTACGCCCGGCAGGCCCTGTACCATTATCGCCGGTCGGGCGAGCAGACCGGACAAATCAATTGCCTGAACCGGCTGGCGTTTATCGCCACCGAGCAGGGAAACTACCCGCAGTCAATCGCGTATATTCAGCAGGCGTTGGTGCTGACAGAGGCTATTTCGGATAAAAGCTTAAAGGCATACATCAATTTCCTGATGGCCCAGAACTACACGATGCTGAATGATTATGAAAAAGCCCGCACCTACGTATTGGCAGGTTTACCGATGGCGAAGGAGGCCAAGGATCTGAATGAGCAATGCCGCGGCCTGACGATATTGGGAATTATCAGTACAAAACAGCATCAGTTTGCTGCTGCCCGCCGCTACTATGAGCAGGTGCTGCCGTTGTTTGATTTGCTTGACCGGCCTCTCGACCGTGCCTCTGTACAAGGGGACATCGCCGAGGTATGCATAAGGACCGGCCAATATGCGGATGCGTTCCGGTACGGGAGAGAGGTACTGGAGTATGTACGGCGTATTGATGCATCCAGCTACTTACCCTGGATCGAAGAAATTCTGGCTGAAGCACACCTGCTTACCGGACAACTGGACAGTGCCCTCGTGTATGCAAACCGGAGCCTGCGGGCAGCTGACGAGGGCGGTATGCGGGACATAAGTATGAACGCAGCCGAGATACTGGCGGAGGCCTATGCCGGGAAGAAGAATTATGCGGCTGCATTTCGATACCAGCGCCGGTTCATGAACCTGAAAGACAGCTTGCGGGGTGAGGAAACAATCCGGCAGACCGCGGCCTTGCAGTATAAATTTGATCTGGATAAAAAGCAGTCAAGGATTGCACTGCTCACAAAAAACCACGAGATTGACCAGCAGCGGAGCCTTTATCAGCGCCGGTTACTCTATGCTTCGGGCATCGGGGTATTGCTGCTGGCTGCCCTGGCGGTGGTACTGTTCCGCAACGTGCGGGTAAAACAACGGGTGAATCAGTTACTTAGTCAGCAAAAAGAACTGATGGAAAACCAGCTGACCGGCGAAATTTTAATACAGCGGCAACAACTGCTTGAGTCACAGTTAAAAGCCCGGCAGGAAGAGTTACGGTCAGCTCAGGCCAGCCTCCGGCTGCAGCAGGAAAAAGAACGGATTGCCCGCGATCTCCACGACCATGTCGGGGCCCAGCTTTCGATTATTGCATCCAGCCTGGACCATGTCCGCCACGACAGTAACCGGGGTGACTCATCGGCGCACATGGCGGCCATCGGCAGCCACGCCCGGCTGGCGATCGGTAGTTTGCGCGAAACCATCTGGGCCATCAACCGCGAACATATTCTGCTGGGTGAGTTCCGGGTACAATTACACCAGTATATTAACCGCCAGCAGGCCATGCTGCCGGATAAACAGTTGCAATTGGTAACGGACCTAACGGATCAGTCACTGCCATTAACGTCTGAACAGGCCCTGAATTTGTTTCGAATCTGTCAGGAGGGGGTGAGTAATGCTGTCCGGCATGCACAGGCCATTCTGATCAGGGTTCAACTGCAAACCAACGATAAGAAATTGCTACAGCTTCGGATCGAAGATAATGGCACCGGTTTTGATCCGCAAACGGAGAATCCCGGCCATTATGGCTTGCTGAACATGCAGTTACGGGCGGAAGGGCTTGGCGGACAGTGGCAATTAGACACAGCCCCCGGGCAAGGGTGCCGGATCTTTCTGGAGATACCCCTTGAAAATACGCAAGTTTACGTAGACGTAACCGGTTCAGAATCCTGAAATTTGACCCGTATTAATTCCGGTTTCGCTATGGCCATACGTATCGCTGTTATTGAGGATAATCCCGCCCTGCTTCAGACAATATGCCGTAATCTATCCTTGTTTGACGAGGTCTCGGTTGTTTTTACGGCAGGCGATGGCAAGGAGGCTGTCCGGTTGACGGGTCTGCATCTGCCGGACGTGATTCTGATGGATATCGACATGCCCATCATGAATGGCATTGAGGCCACACTCCATATCCGCGGCCAGTACCCGGCTGTCCGGATACTGATGCTGACTGTTTTTGATTATGATGATAAAATATTTGCTGCCATCCGGGCGGGAGCCAGTGGGTATCTGCTGAAAGATGAACGCACTGACCAGATCGTGAATGCTATCGAGGAGGTGATCAGCGGGGGAGCACCGATGTCGCCGCTGATTGCCTATAAAATTCTGGGTTTGCTTCGTCAGGAGTCAGCCAGTCCGTCGCCGCGGCCAGATGAACCCGTTGCGTCGTCCGCCCTCAAGTCGTCTCCCCGCCCTGAAGCGTTCGATCTGACCAAACGGGAAGTTGAGCTTCTGGAACGGCTCACAAACGGCTTAACCCCTGCACAGATCAGCGCCGATTTATTCATCAGCCTGTCAACCGTGCGTAAGCATATTGAGAATATCTACGAGAAACTATACGTGCACAGCAAGTTAGAAGCCATTCGTCTGGCCGAGAAGTACCGCTGGTTTGAAAAAAGCTGAAACCGCAGCCCGGTTCCGGTGTGCTGATGTTACACCAGCACGCCGGCTTCCGCCACTTCCATATGCCCGCCGGCGTTCAGGCCGGTCATCTGCACGCGCATCGTTTCATTGATCAGCAGCGGATCGTATTTCGCAATGACCCGCACGTAGTTTTCGGTGAAGCCAAACATCAGTCCTTCGTTGCGGTCGGCGTTTTCGGCATCTTCCTCGAACAGGACGGTTGCCTCACGACCCACCTGTGTTTCGTAGAACGCCCGGCGTTTCTTGTCCGACAGAATATGCAGCATCTTCGACCGCTCGGCCCGTTTGTTGCCCGGTACAACCGGTTTGATACTCAGGGCGTGGGTGTTCGGCCGTTCCGAATACGTAAAGACGTGCAGATACGACACCGGCAGCTCGTTGAGGAACGTATAGGTCTCCTTGAATAACTCGTCGGTTTCGCCGGGGTGCCCCACAATTACGTCGACACCAATGCAGGCGTCCGGCATCAGCTCCTTGATTTTTGCCACGCGGTTGGCATATAGTTCACGCTTGTAGCGGCGGCGCATATAACCCAGAACCGCATTACTGCCCGATTGCAGCGGTACGTGGAAATGCGGGACAAACCGCTTCGACTGCGCCGCAAAGGCAATAATTTCGTCGGTGAGCAGGTTGGGTTCAATGGACGAAATCCGGAAGCGTTCAATACCATCGATCTCATCGAGCGCTTTAATCAGGTCAAAGAAGGTTTCGGTGCGTTCGCCGTTGTGGAGACCAAAATCGCCGATGTTAACGCCCGTCAGAACAATTTCCTTTACCCCGCGGGCGGCAATATCCTGCGCCGCCTTCACCACGTTCGCGACCGTATCAGACCGGCTGCGGCCCCGTGCCAGCGGAATGGTACAATACGAACAAGGGTAGTCGCAACCATCCTGCACCTTCAGAAACGTACGGGTACGGTCGTTGAGCGAGTACGAAGCGTGGTAGTCAATGACTTCCTCGATAGACGAATTAAAGACACGGGCCTGACCGGTCGGTTCTTTTTCGAATGAATGAATCAGTTCGTGCAGCCGGAATTTTTCAGCGGCTCCCAGCACCACGTCTACGCCCGGAATGGTGGCAATCTCCTGCGGTTTCAGCTGGGCATAACACCCGAGGATGGCCACATAGCCGTCCGGATTGATCTTTTGTGCTTCGCGGACAATCTTCCGGCATTTCTTGTCGGCATTATCAGTCACGGAGCAGGTGTTGATGATGAATATGTCCGGCTGCTGGTTGAATTCGACCCGCTGATACCCTTCGCCTTCGAGAATACGGGCAATGGTAGACGTTTCGGAGAAGTTCAGCTTACAGCCGAGTGTATAGAAAGCAACTTTTTTCATGAAATAGGGCGAACCCGTAAACCGGTTGTTCGTTAACGCTCATGCAAAAGTACAAATTTTTGCCGGTAGGGGTTCCGGTACGGTGAAATAGCCTGAAAAATGAGCAGGACAACGGCCAGATTATCAACGAGTAAAATAGTTAGTCTCTTTTTTGACTGTTTTACTGTGATTTTTGATATAAAATCTATAAATGAGGATTAAAAAAACAGGGAGTAAGGCTACAGAATTGATATATGACTGAAAATTGGTTAAAATTAAAATTGCATGAACCTGAAACAAAATCTTTAATATTATTGTAATAAACGAATTATTATTGTAATTTTTCTAAAAAACAGTCAAAAAATATGGTAAAAATCATAATGAGCATATATTTATTTTGTGAAATGCTTATTACATTTGCGAAACGATGTTCGTTTGATTCTTTTACCAGGTACTTAATCTCCCTCAGTAAACCATGTCAAAAGCTAAACTTGAGTACATTTGGCTCGACGGTTACAAGCCTACACAAAGTCTTCGTTCTAAGACAAAAATTGAGAACAACTTTTCAGGTAAATTAGAAGACTGCGGTATGTGGTCTTTCGATGGATCATCAACTGAGCAGGCTCCGGGCGGTTCGTCTGACTGTTTGTTGAAGCCGGTTTTCATTTGCCCGGATCCACAGCGTAAAAACGGTTACCTTGTTATGTGTGAGGTACTGAACGCTGATGGTACACCGCATGAAACAAACGGTCGTGCTACTATCGAAGACGATGACAACGACTTTTGGTTTGGCTTTGAGCAGGAGTACTTCCTGTGGGATGAAAGCATCGATAAGCCAGTTGGCTTCCCGGCTGAAGGCTTCCCGACGCGTGGCCAGGGTCCTTACTACTGTTCAGTAGGTGCGAAAAACGCCTATGGCCGTTACATCGTTGAAGAACACCTTGACGTATGTCTGGATGCAGGCCTGAACGTAGAAGGTATCAACGCCGAAGTAGCAACAGGTCAGTGGGAATTCCAGATTTTCGCAAAAGGTGCTAAAGAAGCCGGTGACCAGATCTGGGTTGCCCGGTATTTACTGGAGCGCATCGGTGAGAAATACGGCGTTTCAATCAACTGGCACTGCAAGCCGCTGGGCGATACCGACTGGAATGGTTCAGGTATGCACGCGAACTTCTCGAACAGCGTACTGCGTACAGCCGGCAGCAAGGAAACATACGATGTGATCTGCCAGGCATTTGCTCCTGCTGATATCATCAAGGCGCACATGGATGTATACGGTGCTGATAACCACCTGCGTCTGACCGGTAAGCACGAAACACAGTCAATCGACAAGTTCTCGTACGGTGTGTCTGACCGTGGTGCGTCAATCCGTATCCCGATCGCTACGGTAGAACGTGGCTGGAAAGGCTGGCTGGAAGATCGCCGTCCGAACTCAGCTGCTGATCCGTACAAAGTAGCTGCCCGTATCATTACAACGGTAAAATCGGCTGCTGTTTAATCCCGGTAGTCTCTGTAAATTAGAATTACGCAATTCTGCTATATACCAAAAGCTGTTTTTCTCTGAAAAACAGCTTTTTTTGTATCTGTACATTCTATAAATTTCACGTTTTGCATCAACCTTGCGGGTTGATACCCTGACGCCTTAAAACCACTTCTTCTTCAGATGTCAAATCACCGCTTCAAAGCCCTTGAAATTGCCCAGAATCGTCGTGCTGTCCCCGTTGCGCCACCGGCCGACCGTGTCAGCGACTTTTTTGGCATTTATACCTTTAACAAAGAAACCATGCGGGCGCTGCTGTCGCCCGAAGCCTATATCCGGATCACCGAAGCGATTGACACCGGCGGAAAAATCGACCGTGAAATTGCTGATGAGGTGGCCAATGCCATGAAAGCCTGGGCTACCAGCAAAGGCGCTACACACTATACCCACTGGTTTCAGCCGCTGACGGGCGAAACCGCCGAAAAACACGATGCCTTTTTCGACCTTACCGTCGAGGGCAAGGCCATTGAAAAGTTCAAAGGCAGTGCCCTGGTACAGCAGGAGCCGGATGCTTCTTCGTTTCCGAACGGGGGGTTGCGGAATACCTTCGAAGCCCGGGGGTATACCGGCTGGGATCCGTCGTCGCCGGCGTTTCTGATGGATAACGGGGCGGGCGGTAAAACGCTCTGCATTCCGTCGGTATTTATTTCCTACACCGGAGAGGCTCTGGATTATAAAACACCGCTGCTGAAAGCGCTCAATGCCCTGGATAAGGCGGCGACCGGTGTCGGGCAGTTTTTCGACCGGAACATTTCTAAGGTTACCGCCACACTGGGGCCCGAGCAGGAGTACTTTCTGGTCGACAAAGCCTTGTTCTACGCCCGCCCCGATCTGGTGATGGCAGGCCGGACGGTCTTCGGGCATTCACCGGCGCGGGGGCAACAGCTCGAAGATCACTATTTCGGGTCGATTCCGCCACGGGTCAACGCGTTTATGGTTGACTTTGAGTTTGAGGCGATGAAACTGGGCATTCCGGTCAGGACACGGCACAATGAGGTGGCGCCCGGGCAGTTTGAGGTTGCGCCGACCTTTGAGGAGGTGAACCTCTCCATCGACCACAATGCCCTGCTGATGGACCTGATGGAAAAAGTGGCTGAGCGGCACGATTTTAAAGTGCTTTTCCACGAAAAACCGTTTGCCGGTATCAATGGCAGCGGGAAACATAACAACTGGTCAATGAGCACCAACACGGGGGTTAACCTGTTGGCTCCCAGCTCAAAACCAAAAGAGACGCTGCGGTTCATTACCTATCTGGTTAACGTGATTAAAGCCGTACACGACAATGCCGACCTCCTGCGGGCGTCGATTGCGTCGGCGGGGAACGAACACCGGCTGGGGGCCAACGAAGCACCGCCGGCCATTGTGTCGATCTTCCTGGGCGAAACGCTGACCAAAGCGCTGGAGGACCTCGAAACGAAAAACGAGATTTCGCTTCAGAAGGGAGATAATGTTTATTATAAACTGGGTATCAACCGGATACCATCTCTGCTGCGGGACAATACCGACCGTAACCGGACGTCGCCCTTTGCGTTTACCGGCAATAAATTTGAATTCCGTGCGGCCGGTAGTTCAGCGAACTCATCGTCAACGATGATTATCCTGAACACGATTGTTGCCGATCAGCTGAATAAATTCCGCGTTGACCTCAGCGCCCGGCTTGAAAATGGCGAAAAGAAAGAGCTGGCAATCGTTGATATTCTGAAGCAGTATTACGCTGATTCAAAGCGGATTCTGTTCGAAGGAAACGGTTATTCGGACAATTGGGTGGACGAAGCGGCCCGCCGCGGCCTGTCGAATATTGCTTCGACGCCGGATGCCCTGGCGGTATATCTGAAACCGGAATCGCTGACGTTGTTTGAACGGATGGGCGTTATGAACCATTCGGAGATAGAATCGCGCTACGAAATCGAGTTGGAGAAATACATTAAAAAGGTGCAGATTGAATCGCGGGTGATGGGCGATCTGGCCATGAACCATGTCATTTCGACAGCCCTGAAATACCAGAACAATCTGGCGCAGACCGCCAAAGCACTGCTTGATATTGGCCTTGAAGAGGAAGCCGCCCCGATTAAGGAGCTGATCCGCGAAATTTCGAAATACGTAGGCGCCATCAAGACAAATGTTGAGGCTATGCTCGAGGCGCGGAAGGAAGCCAACAACCTGACTGATACCACCGAACGGGCCAAAATGTATGCCACGAAGGTAAAAGACTTTTTCGAGGTGATCCGTTACGACGTGGATAAACTCGAACTGATCATTGACGATGAAGACTGGCCGCTGGTAAAATACCGTGAACTGCTTTTTGTAAAATAATATGGCAACGCTTTCCAAACGCGGATTTCTGAAAACAATGCTGGGAACCACCGGTGCGGCGGCTGCTCTGTCGCTGGATGATGCTCTTGCCCGTGTGGGCAGCATGGATGCCGGTATTTTGGCGTCCGATGAAGCCTTCTGGCAGCAAATCCGGCTGGCCTATCCGGTAACGAAAGACTTCATCCAGCTCGAAAACGGGTATTATTCGCTGGCAGCCCAGGAGGTGCTGGACCGTTATCAGGAACATATCCGCCGGATCAATTCGGTATCGTCCTACTACATGCGGACGCGGCAGTTCGACGACAAGCTGGTTTCCCGGAAGCAGCTGGCGGAGCTGCTGGGCGCTTCGGCCGACGAGGTGATCATTACGCGGAATACCACCGAGTCGCTCGATACGGTGATTGCGGGGTTGACCTGGAAAGCGGGTGATGAGGCCATTATGGCTGAGCAGGACTATGGCGCGATGCTGGACATGTTTAAGCTACAGGCTCGTCGCTACGGCATTGTTAATAAGGTGATTACGGTGTCGAACCATCCGGCTTCGGATGACGAAATTGTGTCGGTCTACGAAAAAGCCATTACGCCCAGAACACGGCTGCTGATGGTTTGCCACCTCATCAATATTACCGGCCATGTGATGCCCATCCGGAAAATTACGGAAATGGCGCACCGGCATGGGGTGGAGGTGATGGTGGACGGCGCCCATGCGTTTGCGCATCTGAATTTCAAAATCGGTGATCTGGGAGGCTGCGATTATTACGGCGCCAGCCTGCACAAGTGGCTGGGTGCACCGCTCGGGGCAGGGCTGCTATATGTCCGGAAAGATAAAATTACCCCGTTATGGCAGCTGTTCGGCGACATGGGATATGCCGATGATGATATCCGCAAGCTGAATCATACGGGGACACATCCGGTCGCTACCGATCTGGCGATTCAGGATGCGATCCGGTTTCATCAGAAAATCGGTAGTGAGCGGAAAGAAGCGCGGTTGCGGTTTTTGCAGCGGTACTGGACCGATCAGGTACGGAACCATCCGAAACTGGTGCTGAACACACCGGCCGAAGAACACCGTTCGTGCGCCATTGCCAACGTCGGCGTCAAAGGTGTAGCACCGGCCGATCTGGCCAAAACGCTGATGAGTAAATACAGCATTTTTACGGTGGCCATCGACAATCCGAAAGCCGGGGTGCAGGGGGTTCGCGTAACGCCTCACCTTTACACCACTACGCAGGAGCTGGATGCATTCGTAAAGGCATTACGCGAAATTGCGGGTTAGAACCGGTATGTTTTCCCGATAATCGTCACATTACTGTTCGGTCCCTGCTCTGGAATCACATGAGCAGGGAGCGGACTTTTCAGCAGTGATTCCGGCAAGTCGATGGAGTGATCGTACAGGCGCACAGTAACCTGTATGGCAGGTACCAGCCTGAGTTCCACCGGTATGGTTTTGTCGGTTGGTAGTCCGGCAACGTACAGATGGAGCCACTTACCATCGGCACCGCCCGACCAGTTTTTCGGCACCGTTGCGCCCTTTATGTTTACCGACAACAAATCACTTTCTTTAGGGACATGTATGACAACTTCCATGTGCGCCGCGCCGCGGACAGATGTTACCTGTAAGGTCAGTGTCCGTACAGAATCGCGGGTTATATCCGATCTAACCGTTGCGGTTGGTGGTGCATCCGTAATGGGCGGCGCAGGGTTCAGCAGATAGGTCTTCTCCGGATTTGGATAAAAGCCGGTTAATTTTCCCATATACCCCTTCGGGAAATAAGTCTTGTTCCAGTCGTTGGTTTGTGCAAAGGCACTGGCCCACATGGCTTTTTTCGTATCGGCATTCAGGATGTAAAGCTGGTGATTGTGCAGTGGCTGCTCACTGGTCGGCCTTTCTTTAAAAACCGCAAAGCCGGTAATGGCCAGGCCGGAGGCTAAAAAAAAGAGCGGCAGGGCAGGAACGCGGCTCCATTGCAGGCTCCGGTCAACGACGATGAGCAAGGGCAGGCACAGGCCCAGCACAAACGCCAGTACGATCATGGGAGCAGAGGGCAACTGCAGGGCAAAGGTGATAAACAGCAGATTGACCATCGGCATCAGCATCAGTATGGTCGGGGCAAGACAGACCAGAAAAACGCCTGCGTATACAATACCCTGTGGTGGCCGGTACTGGTTGGTCAGCAGTACAATAAGCGTACCGGTCAGGGCAAATAACAGCGGTATCTGGAAGATAAAGGTGGCCGCCGGAACAAGCAGGGTCAGGGTAATAATCAGGAGCAGGATAAACGTGTTAACGCCGGTAACAAGCGAAAAAGGCCGTACCCACCGGATGGCCAGCCGGCTCAGCAGCAGAACCAGCGCAACGGCAATACCGGTGTATCCCACAAAAAAGATTCCGGACTGATACACGCCATTGTAAAAATGTGTGAACGGTAATAGTTTTATAATGAGCCAGTTGAAGCCAAAGAAGAACCCGCCGGTGAGTAGCAGGATGAGCAGGAAAATAAAGATACTGCTAACGCTCTGGCCAATGCTGAACAGCTGCTTTTTAAAGCCAAGGAAAATAGTCAGACCAAGCAGTAAACCGGTTATGACCGTAAGTACACCCGAAAGCTCCATCGGATACTGGATCAGCCAGCTGCTCACAGGATTAAAAAAGACCTTATCCGGCGCTTTGGTATCCGTCAGCGAAACCGCTCCGAAGTGTTTTGCGAGGGCAAGCGTATTGCTGCCATGGTGTTGCAGGCTTCGCTGGTCCAGTGCCTCGGGCGTGTCGGTTAGTTTGTGGTAATTGACAAAACCGTCGATAAACGCGGAATTGACACCCGGATACCCAGCTTCGCGGAAGATCGAAAAATCAGTATCGTTGGGCAGGGCGCGGTACACTTCGTACATCAGCGAGCTGGCAAACGGAACGGGTGCCGCTTTGGCAAACTCCTGCACTACCCACCCATTCTGTGGGCTGATTTCAAAGGTCATGCTCGGCCCGCCGTTGCCGCGGGCTTCCAGATTTATCACAAACCCGACTTCCTTCGCCCATGGGTGCAGCATAAACCCCCGTGCTCCTAAAAGGCCGTACTCTTCGCCGTCGGTCAGCAGCACAATAATGTCGTTTTGCAGGGCCGGTGACTTGCGCAGGGCTCTGACCGTTTCGAGAATGGCGGCGACACCGGCCCCGTCGTCGGCCGCGCCGAGGGTATTGGGCTGGGAATCGTAGTGCGCCATCAACAGAACAGCCTTACCGGTGCCTTTTCCTTTTAATCGCCCGATAATGTTATAAACATGACCCACCAGTGTACCAGGCGCAACGGTTGTATCCTGTATAGTCGGAGACAACCCCAGTTCACGGAGCTGATTAACCAGGTACGTCCGGACGCGGGCATGTTCGGCAGTGCCCATGGCGTGTGGTTGCCGCGCAAACCGGCGGATGTGCTGCATGGCCCGTTCGGCCGAAAATTCAGTGTCGGGAGCAGAGGCCGGTACTACGTCGGGTGGTCGCACCAGCCAGATGCTCCACCAGGATAATGCCAGTAAGACAAGCAGCGTACCTGCTGCCAGATAAGGGTTTCGTTGTGTCATGGGTTAGGAGAGAGAATAGACTAGCCCCGGCAAGACACTGGTTTTGCCGGGGCTATGGAATTTATTTTTTGACTTCTCTGAAATCGAGCTGCTGGATCAGCGCCGGATTTTCGGGGGTTAACGTAAAGAACACATCAATATTGGCCTGTTCGCCCTCGATCAGGAAACGGCCCCGCAACTGATTCTCAGGAATCAATTCACCGACGCGGACAATTTTGCCGGCTTTGGCATACAGGTCTTTTACTGCCTGACGGCGGTAAGCAACGGATTTGTCGGGGAAGAAATTTTCGGCGAAAATGCCGCTTTTTTCTGCATTGTTCCACTCAGGCAGCAGCTTCATCAGTTCATTTTTCCGCTGTGTCAGGATCGGCGAAACGGGTAGTTGACGGGGCTTCAGGTCGGCCAGGCGGATCAAGGTATCGAGTACCGCCCAGTTGGCATTACCCATACCCGCATACGTCAGGTTGCCGCAGGCCACTACGCCGATACCGTAGTCGGGCATCACCCACCACTGGCTGCCGAAGCCGGGTAATCCGCCGGTATGCCCGACATACACCCGGCCGTCGCAGTCGCGGCTCCAGCGGAGGCCGTAGGCGTAACTGCTGGTCATGGCGCAGGTCCGGCCGCTTGGGTACTTAAACTGCGGGTTCAGGAAGTTAAACGTCCACGGCTGCTGCATTTCCCGTACCGAGCTGCGCTTAACCGGTCCCGCATCGGCATCGCTGCGCGGCGGCCAGGCGGCCTGGTGGTAAGCCATGTATTTGCTGAAATCTTCGACGGAGGTAATGAGCCCGCCCATAGCCCCGTAGGACCCGTCGTGGAGCAGCGCTTCTTCTTTCCACTGATTGTCTTCCCAGCGGTAGCCGTGCGCCAGCAGGTTGGCAGGGACCTCCGTATATTCCCAGACTGTGTGGGTCATACCCAGCGGCTTCAGAATGTTATCGGTAATGTAGCGCTGGTACTGCGTCCCGGAAACCTTTGTAATAATCGCTCCCAGCATGGCAAAGCCCAGGTTACTGTACTCGTAGCTGACGCCTGGCGCGTTTGAATTGGATAAATCGCCTTTGATGAGTTTCATCAGATCGGCATCCGAATCGTCGAGCTGCCGGTCGCCCCACGGATTGTCTTCCGGAAAACCGGCCGTGTGCGTCATCAGGTGGCGGATCGTAATCAGCGGGGAGTCGGCGGTCAGGTAGGTCATCTTCGCCATATCCGGGATGTATTGCTGCACCGGATCATCCAGCCGGAGTTTACCCTCGTCGCGGAGTTTGAGAATGGCCATGTTGGTCACACTCTTACTCATAGACGCAATCCGGAAGAGAGACGTCGGCGTAGCCGCTGTTTTCTTGCTGACATCGGTAAAACCGGCACCGGCGGCATGGACTAATTTCCCGTCTACGACCAGGCCGAAGACGATGCCCGGGAAATGATTTTTTTCTGCGTATTCGCGATACAGTTTATCGATCACCGGAATGGCCGCTTCTATTTTCTTGTGCCGGTCAGGATCCGTAAAGGCAGGTGGCTGATATGTTTTGGTTACGTGAGCCGGTTTGTTCGGTACAGGTTGTCCAACCGCAACGGTTGCCAGCAGGCAGGCAAGCGGAAGTAGTTTTTTCATGAAGCAGGTAGAAATGAACAGAATCAGTATACTAAGCAACTTAGCAAGAAGTTACCGGTTGCGCAAGATAAGCGCTTTATTTCCGGTACGGTTTTCGCAGGGGTCCAGTCTTTCAGGCGATTATTTCGGAACAGGTTGTTGACAATTTAACCTTTTCGTTTACTTTAGACGTTTAAATAAACGTATGATGTAATCGACAATCTTATCTGCACGTTAGAAAATGAACCACCGGCTACTTTGTCGAATGTGTTGGCTTTGCATGCAGATCGCCGCGCTGTGTTTGATGCACGAAGCGGTCGTGGCATCGACGCCGTTGAAAAATCCGGTTGCCGAAAAAGGCGTGCTGGATGCCCGGGAGGTTGATTTTTCCCGGCAGCGGGTGGCTTTGTCAGGCACCTGGCAGTGGCAGTGGGGCAGGCTGCAAAAAACGCTGACGGCCCCCGCGTATGTCAGCTATCCTGCTACGTGGAATGACTGCACCTGGCAGGGGCGGCCCGTTTCAAATCAGGGCGCTGCTACCTATCAGCTTACCATTCTGCTCCCCGAAACTCACCCGGAGCTGGGTCTGACACTTCCGGATGTTTATACATCGTATGTACTGTATGCCAACGGGCAGGAAATTGCCCGCAACGGCCAGCCCGGACTGACGGCTGAAACGACGACCCCCTACTGGATGACGCAGGTCTGCCGGTTACCTGCCGACAGGGATTCGGTGGTGCTGGTGATGCAGATCGCCAATTTTCACCACATCAAAGGAGGACCTTACGACCACATTATGCTGGGCGATCACGGGCAGTTGTTGTTTGACTGGCACCGGAATCAGGCCCTTGATTTTTTGCTGACAGGCTGCCTGTTTATGGGCGGGTTGTTCTTTTTGGGACTCTATATGCTGGGTCGCCACGAGCGCTCCATCCTGTTTTTTGCCCTCTTCTGTGTGATTTACAGCTACCGGATTATGGGTACCAACCAATATGCCTTTCACGGTCTGTTTCCGGAGCTGAGCTGGACGACTACCTTGCATCTGGAATACCTGTCGCTTTATGTCGGCATCGGCTTTTTTGTGCTGTATACGTGGGAGTTGTATGGCGAAGACATCAGCCGGCCGGCCAAAAACCTTATGACAGGTATCTGTTTCGGCTTTGCCTTTCTGTCTTTACTGCTGCCGCCGCTGCTCATTACTCAGCTAATGGAGTGGTTTTTATACATGATGTTCGGGTTTATTCTGTACGGCATGTGGGTATACATTCAGGCGGCGCGGAACCGGCGTCTTGGGGCTGAGTATGCACTGATGAGCACGGGTGTGCTGCTGGTGATTTTTCTGTTTGTGCTGCTGAATCATTTCGGCATTTTTATCCCGCAAAAATGGGTACTGTTCTTTGGTTATCTGCTGTTCTTTTTCCTGCAATCGCTTATTCTGTCTTATCGGTTTGCGTACCGGCTACAGCTGGCAAAGTACCAGGCCGAGGAAGGGTTACGGGTAAAAAGTGAGTTTCTGAGCACGATGAGCCACGAAATCCGGACGCCGCTGAATGCCGTTGTCGGCATGACACACCTGCTGATTCAGAATAACCCGCGCGAAGACCAGGTACCTCAGCTGGAAGCCATGCAGTTTTCGACCAATAACCTGCTGGAAATCGTCAATGACATTCTGGATTTCAACAAGATCGAAGCCGGAAAGGTAACCTTTGAATCAATACCGACCGATATCGCCAGAATTGTGCAGCAGATTCAGGCCGGTTATCGCATAAATGCCGAGAAAAAAGGGATTGAGCTGCGGATTGACCTCGATCCGGCCATTCCCCGGACCGTACTGGCCGATCCGACTCGAACCACGCAGGTGCTGATGAACCTCGTTCAGAACGGGATTAAGTTTACGGATAAAGGCTGGGTTGATATCCGTGTGAAGCTGAGCAAGCAGGAAGGTGATCGGGTTGACCTGACGTTTTCAGTAAAAGATACCGGTATTGGCGTTGCCCCCGACAAGCAGAAACTGATCTTCAATGATTTTACCCAGGCCGATTCGTCGATGTCGAGGAACTACGGAGGCACAGGGCTTGGTTTGAGTATCTGTAAGCGGATTCTTGATTTACAGGGTGTTGAGCTTAAACTGGCCAGCGAGCCTGACAAAGGATCCATGTTCTATTTTACGCAAACGTTTATGAAAGCTGAAGACGAACCGGCGCCGGTTGAACCACCGAAACCGGTACCGAAAAATGAGAAACCGCTGGAAGGGATTTGTGTGCTTCTTGTCGAAGACAATCCGATGAATGTGTTTCTGGCAGAAAGTATTCTGACCCGGCTGGGTGCCACTGCTGAAGTGGCAGAAAACGGGCAGATCGCACTGGATAAACTGGACACAGCCCGTCATCATATCGTGCTTATGGACTTACAGATGCCGGTGATGGATGGTTATGAAGCAACGAAACAGATCCGTGCGCGGGGTGAGACTCTGCCGATAATTGCATTAACGGCCAGTTTGCCTGAAGAGGTAGAAGAAAAAATCAGGACTACCGGCCTGAATGACATGCTGGTAAAACCGTTTTACCCGGATGATCTCGTACAGGTAGTCCTGAAGTATGTTAAAACGCCTTAAGGCTCGAAAAAGCAGACGCTGCCGCCAACCCAGTCTTTGTTTTTATTGAAGTTAACGCCGATCATTTCGCCGCGGCTGAGGCGGGCCAGATTGGTTACCAGCTTCGGCTGGTCATCATCCTTATGCCAGATAAACAGCATCCGGATTTCGCACTTTACCAGCCCGTCCGGCGATTGTATGACCGGTTCGTAGGATACTTTCCGCTGTAACAGAAAGTTATGCCGCTCATACGGCGGAATCGCGTCGAGGTCATCGGCCGAAATATGGAGCTGAACGCCGCTTCCGGCAAACGAAAACAGCGGTTTCAGTACATAGTTTTCCAGATCCTCCGGATACGCGTCGAGATCGCTCAGAAAATGGCTTTTCGGCACAAACGGACTGTCGAACAAGGGCAGCGTGTACTTACTGATCCGGAAAAACCAGTTCGGGTGGCAAACCCATTCCACATCCACATCGTCGGTTGGCCGGAATTCTGTTTCAATATCGACAAAACGCTGTAAATCATCGAAAATCAGCCGGTTATAGATCCGTTTGACCGGAATTCGACGGCCGTCTTTTTCGTAGAACAAAGCTCTGCCTTCTTTCCGGATTTTGGTCAGACAGACCGGCTCAACTCCCAGAAAGCGGCGCGTCAGTTCAAAGTCGATCCGCGTTTTCTGTTGTTCCGGATAAATTTCCAGCAGAATAACATGCTCCGGATCATGTTCCCCGACAATCAGCTTCTGTAGCTCCTCAAGGTACTCTTCCCGATCGGCCACATTGAAGAGGGAGGTGTATGACTCAGGAACCGGAAAATGATGGCGGAACTGCCCCGGAATATACGCCTGAAACCCGAACAGAGACGGAAAGCCCTGTAATTCAATTAGCTGAGGCTCAAGTTCTCCACTGGCTTCATTCCGGCAAACGGCAAAGTCGATGGCCAGAAAGCCCGCGTGATTGTCTTCGTTGGGCACATAATCGTTTCGTGGAATGGCCTTATCGGTCAGTTCCCTGAAATTATCAGCCGTGATAACATCAACAATGTGATCGCAGGCTGAGATCAGTTTTTCTTTCAGTTCTTTCGGTACGAAAACGGGCGTTTCGGCAATCCGGAAGTCCAGCATCCCGGGCAAATCCTCGTTTATAGCCTGTAGTAAGTCCTGATATCGTTCGTTACTAAATGCTTCATTATAGATCTGACGGACTGTTGAAATCATAATTGCTTGGTTTAGTTTTCAACCGGGGGGCTGAAATGGTTAATGTTGCATGTGTGACGCTACCGGCAGATTTGCCTGGATGGCTTGCCGCAGAAACGACGGAATAATCACCGATTCGGTAAACTGAATCTTGTCCGGATCCTGTAGCGAGGCAACCATCTCGTTATATTTTTCTTCGCCGTGGTTTTCGATAATCTGATTCCGCTTTTCATCGGTTAGAAAATACCGGAGCATACCGGCGCTGTCGGCTTCCGGGTGAAACTGGGTACCAAAGATCTCATTGGAGAACCGGACGGCCATAATAGCACGTTCCAGATTGACGTGCGGCCGGATTTTTTCGAGCGCCAGCACCTTCATACCCAGTTCTTCGATACGGCTCCAGTTCGGGCTCGTCAGCTGGAAATCCCGTGAATCAACGGCAAACAACGGATCGGGCAGCACCTTAAAGAAGGGCTCCGAATGGCCGTCGTCAGTACGGTGAATCGGGAATATGCCGAACGACGTTGACCGTCGCTTGCTGATCATACCGAGCCGGAAGTGCCGTGCTACGAGCTGGAAGGAGTGACAGATCAGAAATACATATTTCTTTTGCCGGTTCGTACGGTTATAGTCAAACAGCCTGTCAATCAGGGAGAAATAATGCCGCTCCCACGTATCGGCGGATGGCATGGGGCTGCCCGGACCACCGGTCGAGATATAGATGTCGTAACTGAGATCGGGCAGTTCGTCGCTGGCCCTTACGTTGAATACATCAACCGCAAGGTCAACCTGTTCTTCTTCTTTTGTTTTCTGAATAAGCTGATGGATACAACGCATCCCTTCGTTGGGGTGGTTGTCATACATATCCAGAATGGCTAATTTTAGTTGTCTCATAATCTGCTGTGTAGTACGGAATCTCATCGCGCGGCGACGGTTCCGTTCTACAGGTTTAACTACCGTATTCCGTGAGAAGTTTCCTCTACGATGTAATCAACCACCCGTTTTAAGTCGCCGGTTTGTTGAAAAACGGCTAATTGACGGTCGGCACCGGTACCCATTTCCAGAATTTTCAGCACGTATTCACACTCGGCACGGCTACCCAGATCATCGACCACATCGTCGATAAAGTCGAGCAGTTCGTGAATCAGGTGATGGGTCGGCACTTCCTCCTGTTTACCGAAATCAATCAGCTTGCCCTCAATTCCGTAGCGGGCAGCGCGCCACTTGTTTTCGTTGATCAGCAGGCGCCGGTATGGCCGGAAGTTGAGGTTCTGCCGGTGCAGTTTGTAGATTTTTGCCACCAGCGCCTGCATAATGGCCGCCAGACAGATAGTTTCGTCGACCCGCATCGGACAGTCGCAGATCCGGAATTCAATCGTGTTGAAGAACGGATGCAGCCGGATATCCCACCAGATTTTCTTGCCGTTGTCGATGCAGTTGGTTTTTACCAGCAGGTTAATGTATTCATCGTATTCGGCAGCCGACGAGAAGAAGTCAGGTATGCCCGTACGCGGAAATTTGTCAAATACCTTTGAGCGGTACGATTTAAAGCCTGTATTCCGGCCGCGCCAGAAAGGCGAATTGGTCGACAGCGCATAGATGTGGGGCAGAAAATACCGCACCGCATTCATGATCTGGATCCCTTCGTTCCGGCTTTCGATGCCTACGTGTACGTGCAGGCCGAAAATCAGGTTCGACCGGGCCACATCGCGCATTTCTTCAATCAGCTGGTCATAACGTTCGTTTGGTGTGATGAGCTGATCCTGCCAGTCCGAAAACGGGTGCGTACCGGCCGACGCAATCCGCAGGTTCTGCTTATCGGCCAGTTCCATGATGTTACGGCGGAGGTAGGTAACTTCTTCGCGGGCCTCATGGATGTTGTTACAGATCTCCGTACCAACCTCCACCACTGCCTGGTGCATTTCGGCTTTTACCCGTTCCTGTAACACAATTTTACCACCATCCACAATTTTGGACATGTGCGACCGGAGCTCCCTGGTTTCGGGGTCAATGGTCTGAAACTCTTCTTCAATTCCGAGGGTAAAAACGGGCATAACAATTAGGCGGTAAAAGGTAAATGGATATTGTGTGCGTATCCGGAGATACGCACACCGGCTACGTTATTTCTTTTTGGTACGCTTTGGTTTCGCGGCTGCTTCAGGTTCGGCAGCGGCCACCGGTTCGGGTGCCGTGGCTGGCGGGGTCATGCCGATACCCTGCGTTGAGTTACGGACAAACGACCCCCAGGTCAGGTTCATCTGGCCGGGCTTATAGCTTTTCGCTTTCTCAATGGCAAAATTGGCGGCGGCTTCAACGACCCAGTCAAAGTTTTCCTGACCTACCGAATACAGGTCGGCATCCGGAGCCGGATTACAGAAATCGATGGCAATCGGGATACCGTCGCGAACCGCAAACTCGAATGTATTGAAGTCGTAGCCGAGGCCGTTGTTCAGGGCCAGTACATACTCCTTAATGGTAGCCAGCAGTTTTTCCAGGGCCGGACCTTTGGTTTGTGGTTCGGCTGCATAGCGCAGGTGATGCGGGTTACGGGGCTCATACGGCATGATCCGGACATCTTTGCCACCGATGCAGTAACAGCGGAAATAGTCCTCAAACTCAATGGCTTCCTGATACAGCATCACCAGCTGACCGGTTTCGTCGTAGGCCTGATAAAACTCCTGCGGGTTATGTACTTTATAAACGCTTTTCCAGCCACCACCGGCGTGCGGTTTCATGAAGGCAGGAAAGCCGATGTAGTTAAAAATACCATCCCAGTCCATCATCCGTAGGTTGCGGAATGAGTTGGCGGTAGTATCGTCCGGACGCTCTTTGGACGGGAGCAGGAACGTTTTCGGAACCGGAACCCCCAGCTGAACGGCGAGGCAGTTGTTGAAAAACTTCTCATCGGCGCTCCACCAGAACGGGTTGTTGATTACGGCGGTGCCGGTCAGGGCGGCGTTTTTCAGGAACGCGCGGTAAAACGGCACATCCTGCGAAATCCGGTCAATGATTACGGCGTAATCGGTGGCGACACCCTGTTCGACCTGATCAATGCTGACAAACTCTGCCTTGAATTCACTTTGCTTTTCGTTTACGCGGTCAATAAAAGCCTGCGGAAACGTATTCTCCTGTCCGAATAAGATACCTATTTTTGCCATCGAGCTGAAAGTCAGTTAATTGTGAGTAATGTTTGTTCTGTTGGTAAAACTATTGGTAAACAAACTGTTGAGTGCTGCGAATGTTCAGGTCCGGTAGTTACCGGATTTGTTACATGACGCTGACGTAGTGCGGAAGCATTTCTTTCCAGACCGGCCAGTCGTGCAGGCCCCAGGGCCGGATATCGAGCCAGTGTTGAATGCCTTTCCGGTTCAGAATCTGCGACATCTGGATATTGGCCGGTTTACAGAAATCGTGTTCCGAGGTGCCGAGCACAATGTTCATCCGGTGAAACTGATCGTTGTGCGCATTAGGCATAAAGTCGACGGGGTTATTAAAATAGACCGTATCGTCGTAATATCCGTCCAGAAACGACCGGATGTCGAAGGCGGCACCCATTGTCCAGAGGTGCGATACCACATCCGGATGCCGGAAGGCAAAGTTCATGGCATGATACCCGCCGAAACTGCATCCGCCCACGGCGATTTTGTGCACACCACCTTCGCGCTGCATCCACGGCAGCAGTTCTTCGTGCAGCATTTTGTCGTACCAGACATGATTCCGGATGCGCACTGAGGGGTGCAGGTGTTTGGCATAGAAGCTGTCGGTGTCGATGCTGTCGATGCAGTAAATTTTAATTTTGCCCTGTTCGACGAACCAGCGGACCGACTCGATAAGGCCCATGTCTTTGTTCTGGTAATAGCGGCCGAATGAGGTCGGAAAAAGGAGAACCGGATACCCCCAATGGCCGAATGTCAGCATTTCGATGTCACGGCCGAGGTGATGCGAATACCATTTAGAGTAGCGTTCCTGCATTTAACGAAGCATAATTTTCACATGAAAAATAGCGAAAATTTAGAAAAAGAAAGCCCGAAGCGCTGGCGACCGTCGAAAAAAAGCCCAAATTTGTTCTTAATGTGTTTTACCTGGCTGTTGTTTATATACATAATGTTACCATTTGCAGGCTCGCCGGCTTCGGCTTTTCAAACTACCCTGGTCACCGATTCAGTCTTATCAGTACCCTTACAGCGGGCTGTCCGGCTGGATATTATCTTGCCCCCCGGATACAGCAGCCAGTCAGGGCCTTACCCTGTTTTGTACCTGAATGACGGGCAGGATTTGCCCCGTCTGCAGATGCAGGATGTCATGGATTCGCTCTATCAGAAAGCGGTTATCCGGCCTGTGGTCTTGGTGGCGATTCATGCCGGTGACCGGATTCAGGAGTATGGGACCGCCGCTCAGGCTGATTATATGAAGCGGGGCAGTAAAGCCGGTTTGTATACGGATTTCGTTCTAACGGAACTTATGCCTCACATACAGAAGCAGTATGCCGTTTCGGCTGATCCCGCGCAGACGGCATTTGCCGGTTTTTCGTTAGGCGGATTATCGGCGTTTGACATTGTCTGGCATCATCCGGAGCGTTTTTCCCGGGCCGGCGTTTTTTCCGGCTCGTTCTGGTGGCGGAGTAAAGCGTTCAGTACGGCGTATAACGACTATCACGACCGCATCATGCACGTGCTTGTCCGGCAGACAACGGCATCTGACCTCACCGGTAAAAAGTCACTTCAGTTCTGGCTCCAGACCGGCACCGATGACGAAACCAGTGACCGTAATAACAACGGCGTCATTGACTCCATCGACGATACACTCGACATCATTCATGAGCTGGAGGCTAAAGGCTACCGTAAGGATCAGCAGGTCCGTTACGTAGAGGTGCAGGGCGGCCAGCACAATCAGGAAACCTGGCGTGCGATCATGCCTGATTTTCTGGTCTGGGCATTCGGGCGGTAAAAAACGGTTGGCTGATCCAACAGGGTCAGCCAATAAGAGTTAACGGGTCCGGATCACATGGAGCCGGCTCAACAAGCTTGCTCTCATTTTTTCGGGTATCGAGATGGCTTTCCGATGATTTTTAAGAAAGACAGCGCTTCCTTCAATACGCTCAACCTCATTCAGGTTGATGATATAGGAGCGGGACAGTTTAAAAAACGGGTGCGCGTCGAAGTACTGCGTCAGATAGCCTAAATTCATAGAGACCAGGTGTGTTTTCTCAGAGTGTACGAGAACCAGTTTCGTATAGGCGCCCTCGGCGCAGAGCACGGAAATATCTTTCCGGAGTACTTTCTGATAGCCTTTGTTTAATGGCAGGAAGATACTGTCAACTGTCGGATCAGTAACAGGTAAAGGCTTTTGCATGGTCTGTTCATAATAGTGATAAGCCATATCAATCTGACGCGGCAGTTCGGCAGGACTGAACGGTTTGGTAATGTAATTGAGCGGAAGGGTTTCCCTGGCTCTGGCAACAGTTTGTTCTTCTGAGCTGGCCGTCAGGTAAATAATGGGCATCGGGTGGAGGCGGATAATCTCTTTGGCGGTAATAATGCCGTCGGCGGGCGAACCTTCCAGCCGTATATCCAGAATGGCCAGATCGGGGATCTGCTGTTTTACGGCGGCAAGTGCTTCCTGATACGATCGGGCTACGGCCGTAACGGTGTGCCCGGCTTTTTCCAGGGTTTCCTGAATATCACAAGCCGTTAACAAATCATCTTCAACGAGTAAGATAGAAAGTGGTTTTACAAGGGTCATTGGGTGTTATACGTTAGGTAATGGTGAAGGTCATTGTGAATAGGGAGCCGTGCGGCGTAGTGTTCGTAAAATGGTATATTCCCCGCAACTGAGCCACCTGTAGCTGGATAAGCCGTAAACCAAAGCTAACCGGATGCATAGGCACAGGTAGCTGCCCCCATCCCGGACCATTATCGGCTACCCGCAGCGTAAGTTGCCTGCCTTGCTGGCTGACTTCCAGCCGGAGCGATGGATCAGGGTTTTCAGGGAAGGCATACTTACAGGTATTCGTTGTCAGCTCGTTAATAATCAATCCAAGAGGTAGTGCCTGGTCTGCCATAAGTTGTATAGCCGGTATCTCCATAAACGGTTCGATCTGGTCATAGCCATAGGAGGTAATAACTCCCCTGGCCAGATCGGGAATGTATTCAGCGAGGTTGACCGTAACCAGGCCATCGCTGTCATACAACCTTCGGTGCAGAATCGCCATGGTATGCACCCGTAGCTGACTTTCTTCGACCGCTTTCTGTGCATTTAAATCGGTCAGCCGGTTTGATTGCAGACTTAACAGGCTGGAAACAACCTGCAGGTTATTTTTCACGCGGTGATTCTGTTCGTTTACCAGTTCGGCATTCCGCTGACTGATGCGCTGATTTTTGCGGTATAGCCGAAAAAAAAGGATACTCATGCCGATGGTGATCATCAGTAACGCCGCCATGGCCATGATAAACCGTTGGTGATTCAGCAGGCTTTCGTTGCGGAGGGAAATTTCCTGCTGTTGCTGTTTCAGGCGAGCTTCCTTTTTTTCGGACTCATATTCAAGACTGAGGCGTGACAGCGCACCGTTACGGTCAAAGGCCAGTTCCTGTCTCTCAATGTCGAAGAGTTGTTGCTGGTAGGCATAGGCCTTTTGCCAGTTACCTGTTTTCAGATAGTAAGTGTGATAATTTGTTGCGAATGAACTCTTTAAATTTGTAAAGTTGCTGGTATTAGAGGGCAGTCCTGACTGAATTTTCTCAGCTTCCTGTAACAGCGTTAATCCCCGCTTGGATTGCCCTAAACGAATGTAGGCGTTACTGAGTTGTAACATCGACTTCACCTTCTCATACGTTTTATTATATTTTTTTTGAATCTGTAAGGCCTTGTAAAAGTAGTAGAGACATTTAGCATCACGGGTTTCCAGTAATCGATTACCTGCCGAACTGTAGTATTCGCTTAACGCGACCGGATCTTTACTTCGTAAGATAAGAGGTTCCTTTTGCCGGAAATAGTAAAGCGCACTATCTCTATTTGGTTTGGGATACTCCGGATTGCCGGAGGACCAATCGATCTGGTATAAATGGTCGAGATCACCAAATACCCGGATTAGTGCCTTGTCAGTTCCCAGTTGCCGGGCTATGCGGTATTGAACGTCAACATAATATCTGGCCTCTTTATACAGCAATTGTCGGAAAGCAAGGTCTGCCAGCCGGTAGTAGAGCCTGGCTAATTCTTCAGAAACGCCCCGCTTTTCCTGAATACGGAGCGATTTCATAAAAAAACGCTTGGCTGTCAGTACATCGCCGGCAGCCTGATAAATCTTACCATATAAATAATATGCTTCTGCCAGCAGGGCTGAGTCTTTTTTCTGTATAGCTTCCCTATAAACCTGATTTGCCCAGGAGACCTTATGCTTTTGTAACGGTAGCCGGCGGAGGGGCTGGCCATAAATGGTTGGTGCGCCCAAAAATATAAAACACACCAGCACTATACGCTTCAAAGTATCTGTATGTGGCATTTTAAGTTACGTGTTGTGGGTGCTTCAAAGCTAATGAAAAAGGTAGTGTATGCGATATATGGAAAAAAATAAATATAAGCCTGTTTGTCTTCATTAAAAAAATACGTGTTTTCCTGAAGAAAAGTCTGGGTTTGGTAAAAAGTAGTGTGGTAGTACACTATAAATGAGGTAATTGGTTGTGGCGTACACGTGCTGATGGCAGTAACAAAAGCGCTGAAAAGAACGAACCCACAAATCCTGAAGTCTATGAAATCTGTTTTACCTGTTCACTATTTCTTTTTCCTTTTTGCTTGCTTAGGCTGTTGGTTTCCGGTAGCTGTAAAAGCCCAGACAATTTCTGTTTATCCAAGTTCAGTTACGCTTGCGTACGCAGAGAATAACGGCCCGGCAGTTTATAACTTTAACGTGACCATGTATGGTTATAGCGGATCAAGTGTTTCGCTCTCTGCTATTTGTGTAGGTAGCGGATATACATTTACCTCTGCTGACTTGTTAACTGAAACCGGAACATCTTTTTCAGAAACTAAAACCAGTATGTACTCTGCTAGTTTTACAGTTAATCTGAAATTAAATGCAGGATTGTCTGTCGGCACCTATCCGGCAAGTGTTACGTTTACCAGCCCTGGTGCAGCCCCGGTAGTGATAACGGTAACAGGACTTGTTACGGGGGATAACAGTACAATTTTAAATCTGTCAGGTTCCCCATCGTCCATTATAGTTTCATCCCCTCCAGCGAGTGCCAGCCTTACTGTAAATGGTATAAATGTAAAGACATATACTGGCTTTAATGTTATACCACCCGATGGTGTTGCCGTATCAACAGATGGCATAAACTTTCAGCGAAGTACAAGTTTTCCGCTTTACCCTGGGCTAATCCAACAGTCTTTGTTCTTTTTGCAGGTTGGTAGTATTGTAAGCCCCGCGTCAGTAAAAGTTATTGGTGGAGGCGCAAATGTCCTTACTGTTCCTGTAACACCAGGTTCGCTAACCACGACGGGTTGTGCAAACGTAGCCAGCGGTATGTATCCGACTCAAATGACTCCAACCAGTACAAGATTAAAGTGGACGGGACTGGTTCAGGGAGGTAATTATGCATTAGAATGGCGGCCTGCTGGTGGTGTATGGACTTCAGTACAAGGATTAACAGGTAATACCTATGATTTATCGAACCTGTCGATTGGTGGTATTTATGAATTCAAGGTTGCTACTGTGTGCCCGAACAGCACCACATCAGCTTTTGGTACACCGGTTTCATTTACATATCTAGGCGGTTGCCCGGTACCGGCATTGTTGGCTGTATCTAACGTATCAAGTAACTCGGTTACGCTTAAATGGGCGAGAGAAGCCTACTGGCCCCCTTACGACTACAATGTGCGATGGCGACGACAGGGGAACAGTACCTGGGAAGGGTCTGCCACTAATGTTACATCGACTGCTTACTCACTGACCGGTCTTCGGAGTAGTACTGCCTACGAATTCCAGGTTGATCAGGTCTGTGCCACTACGCTGACGTCCGGTTACGCTTCTCCTAAAGCATTCACAACTACCTCCTGCCTCAATACGGCCTCCAATGCAAGGAGTTTCGGACTGACAACTAACACAGCCAGTTTATCATGGACCTCGCCCGGCTCAGCGGTTATTCAGTGGAAACCGGTAAACGGGTCAACATGGTCTTCCACAACAGTAACCGGTTATGCGTTGTCATTGAGTGGATTAGTGCCAAACACATTATATGAATGGCAGATTGCCACTGCCTGTTCAACTACCGATATTTCCGGCTTTTCCGCATCGCAGACATTTTCGACGTTACCATCCTCCATTACAGTCCAGGCATCCTCCAGTCAACAAGGGTGTAATCAACTGATCACCATAGCAGCAAGTGGAGGTTTTCAACCCTATAGATACTTGATGGCGGCAAACGGACAGACATTCAACAATAGTACAGGACAATTTACAGGGCTGGCATCCGGAGTGTATTCGGTATCGGCAGTGGACATCAATGGTAGTACGGGAGTAAGTACCTACACAGTGATTTCCAGTGCTCCGGTGATTAGTTTTTCGCCCGCAAGTGCTACTGTCTGTATCGGTCAGGTTGCCTCTCTGACAGCCAGCGGGTGTACTAGTGGTACGGTAGTCTGGGCAACCGGGCAGACCGGGCCAGTTATTTCACTGACAACAAACACTGCCGGGACATTCACCTATTCAATGAGTTGTGTTTCGCCGGAAGGATGCCTTGGTGTAGGGACTACAAATGTTGTGGTAGTAGCCAGTTATCCATTCCCGCAAGTAAACGTTTCCGGACGGTTAGGCGATGGCGTAACCTCAGTAAGTATTTCAGCCCAAACGACCGGAACGCCTACTTACACGTTTGTCACGCCAGCCGGCGAAACGACTACCAACCTCACGGGTCAGTTTAGTGTCAGTCAGGTTGGGTTATATACGATCCTTGCCGTAAACCAGGACGGCTGTCTTATGAAGAGCGGTGTTCCGGTATTACCGGCCGATGAACCGCTTGTGCCGGATACATTTGAAGTGACAGACATGCTGACGTGCCCGGAAGGGGGGCAGACACCAACTACGGCAGGGCTGGCAGCCGTTGCGCACGGTAACGAATTTGTATTTGTGGGGCCTTCCGGCTACGTATACAGTAATGTTTACCGGGTTCCGGATACCTATAACGTCATCGCCAATGGTATATCGCAGGCAGGTAGTTATACATTACTTGTCTATAACCAGGGCGCGCTGACCGGTGCTTACAGCGAAGGTATTTCGACAACCTGTACGTCGGCAACAGCAACCGGCCGTACAAAATCGTCGGTTTCAGGGGCTACACCGATGCGCGTGATTTTAAGTACAAGACCAACACAAACTGAAACGATTTCTGTTTCGGTCGAAGGGGTAGCCGGCAGTAAGCTGATAATCGAGGGCTATAACGCAGCCCGACAATTATTAGATAAACGCGAGGTGAATCAGGCGCGTGCTGTAGAGCAGCAAACGCTGCAGATGAGCGGTCCTAAAGGTTCGTATTATATCAAGGTCACTACACCGGATACCACAAAAACTGTCTGGTTAGTGAGATAACTAGTTGCATTGCATTTTCAGGGGAAGGGCTATCGGGTAACTTATCGCCCGGTAGTCCTTTCCCTTTTCAGAATAGCCTTTCTGCTCATAATAAAAACGATGATAACACGTCAGCCCGGTAAAAAGAACACCGTCACGCAGCACCAGAAGCCGAAGTCCGCGCTCAGTGAAAAGGAGATAAGCAACGAAAAGAAGGTAATACGCCAAGACGGAGCGTTTGCGCGGAAGGGCATACTTTTTTTGTTGCTCTTAACGCTTTTTACGCCGCTTGTGTACAGTGCTTCATCTTTTTTCGGATTTGTGGCGTTGCGGGGGCTTTATTTCCGGATGCTTGTCGAAGGAATGGCATTACTATGGCTGTTTATGCCGGTTCGGTCGAGAGCAAACCTATCATGGCTGCAACTGAGTATAGTGCTGTTTCTGCTGGTCACTGCGCTTGCTGACCTGCTTGGCGTAGATCCGGCACAAAGCTTTTTGTCCGGATTTATGCGGATGGAGGGATTCGCCGGCTACGTACATCTCGGCGTTTACGCACTGATTATATCCACGGCGGGCGTAAAGCAAAAAGAATGGGATTGGCTTTTTATAGCCTCAATAGCAACTTCTCTGCTTGTGGTAGCGGTCGGATACGTAAGCGATACAGGCTGGCTGGGCGACCACTATCGCTTTGTCGCTACTGTCGGACAACCTGCTTTTCTGGCTGCTTATTTAATGATCCATGTTTTCCTGGCCATTTTTATCGCGGTAAAAGCAAACTGGATTTCCGGTAAAATCAGGCTACCCGTAACCCTGTTGATTTGTGTGATTTTGTGTTGGGGGATTGCGTTGTCCGGGGCTCGTTCCGGGGTGATAGGTCTGGCGGGAGGGTTCGTAATCCTGGGTTTATCCTGGCTATGGGGAAAGTTCCGGTCGATACCGGTGCTTGCCGGCATCGCGGGAATCGTCATTTCAGCAGTCGTTGGCAGTTATTGGCTGCTACAGCATAATCCATTATTTCAGCATATTCCCGGAGTCGGCCGATTGGCAAATCTTTCGGGCGGAAACAACACGTTGCCCGCCCGGCAGATCACCAATGCGATGGCATTTAAGAGTTTCCTTGAACATCCGCTAACGGGTTGGGGACAGGAAAATTACAGTTATGCGTTTCCGAAAAATTACGATGCGGCTCTGGTTGCCGGAGATGGCACAGAATGGTACGACCGAATCCATTGCGTGCCGTTAGAGTGGGCTTTTTCTACCGGTATTATCGGGCTGATCACATGGTTTGCAATATGGGTATTGTTCGTACTGAAAATACGTAGGTTTTCTGCACCCGAAGCAGGAATATTGGGTGCATTAGGAGGAGCATATTTTATTTTTGGCTTATTAAACCCGGATAATTTACTGGCAGCTCAATTCTTTTTTCTGCTAACGGGGTATGTAGGGAAAGAAACGGATGAAAAAGCAAGTGCGGTTTTTCATCCGTTGACGGTCTACCGGATGGTTGTTAAGATTGTACTTGCCGTGATCATTACCTGTCTTGGTTATTTCACTATCAATGCTGCCCTGACCCTGAAAAAGCTGAATAGCCAGGTGACGGAGACAAATGGCTTTGAGCGGATGAATAAGCTGAAAGCGACCTATGATCAGAGTCTTACCGGTCGTTATGAGGTGGCGGATCTGATCGTAGATTTTGCAATGAGCGTCTTGCAGGAGCCCAATGCACCAATCGAGGCAAAAAAATATTGCTATAATGAGGCACTTGCTGTCATGGAAAGCCAACGGCTTGACCAACCACATTACGGCCGTTTATTGTTACGTATATCGTCTTTACACAGTGCAGCAGGAGCGTTTGATCAGGCGGTTAAAGCCATTCAGCAAGCCATAGCTATTGATGGCCCGAAACGGCCTGCTACCTGGATGCTGCTGGGAGATACATATCTGTCGCAGGGAAACGTTGACAATGCTTTACGAGCCTACCAAAAAGCAGGCAGCCTGCAACCTGTCTGGCAGCTTCCGTTGATGATGCAGGCGCGGGCAGCAGCGCTGAAAAAAGACAAGGAAGCCGTCTATTCGTTGACAAATCGGTTGACAACCCGTGGTTTAATAGAGAACCTTGGATCAGTGAAGCAAGCTTATCAGCAGATTGGTGATTTGCCCGGATTTGTGTCGCGGATCAGCGCAGTGCCGGAAGGTGAGCGGTTTATGTTTAACCGGCAGATTTATCTGGAATGGGCAATGACGGCCTTTGATCTGCGGTTAATACCACAAACCGTAGCCGCACTGAACGATTTTGACCGGCATTTTATGGCGTATCATACCCGCTTCAGCCGTACTGAGATTGATCAACTGATTGCTGGCAGTAAACAAGGCATACGTCCTGATAAATTGATGGAGATTAGTGCCAGGCTGCCGGTGAGTGACGGTGTGCCGGAATGGTGAACGTATACCACTCACAAAGAATCCGCACGACAATCGGCATAAACCCCGTACTTTGCCCAAAAGTCGGTTGTGCCCATGAAGTTTGTCTCTTGCTTTCTCCTTTTTCTGACGATATACCAAACTGCCACCGCCCAGCGTCGCCGCGACGAAGACCGCCGGGCGGTGGCGCTGTATGGTGAAGCCGGTGGCGGCGGGTTTCTCTATTCTTCAAACCTCGACATCCGGATTCTGAACTGGAACTCAGGGATTGGCCTGCGCATAGGGGCGGAGGTGTTCGATATGTCGCTGGTGAAACAACTGGGCACGGGGCCGCAAAACTACATCTCCGGAACCGGTCAGGTAGTGGCTTTTCCGATCGGGATCAATACCATCATGGATGACCGGCGGGTGGCATTTGAACTTGGCGTGGGCTATGTGCCGGTACGGGGTAAATTCAGTATTCCGTCGGCTGAGTTTGAGGTTGACGGCAACAGCCATTATTCCTACGGCCACATTGGTTTCCGGCTCCGGCCGCTGAAAGGGGGCGGTTTTCTAATGCGGGCCAATTATACCCCGCTCATTATCAACGGCTATCTCAAAAACTGGGCAGGACTCTCAGCAGGGTTTGTTTTTTGATGCTGGCTGGTTCCAGATTCTGGATTCAGGGTGGTTTTGACAGGATTACATGATTAACAAGGTAAATTGATTGTTAAATCCTGTTAATCATGTAATCCTGTCAGAAAAACATTTTGAAATCCTGTCGGAAAAATTAGCTGAACAGACCGACGATATCGTCCTGACTGAGTTTTTTGATAAACCCTGCTTCGGTCGAAATAAGATCAGCCGCGAGGTCACGTTTCCGGTCCTGAAGCTGCATAATTTTTTCCTCTACGGTGTCCTTGCAAATCATCCGGTAAGCGAACACGGCGCGTGTTTGTCCAATCCGGTGCGCCCGGTCGATAGCCTGTTGCTCAACGGCCGGATTCCACCACGGATCCACCAGATACACATAGTCAGCTTCGGTCAGGTTGAGGCCGACACCACCCGCTTTCAGGCTCATCAGAAACACGCGGCAATCCTGATCGGTCTGGAACCGGTTCACGCGCGAGGCACGGTCGGTCGTCTGTCCGTCCAGGTATTCGTACGTGATCTTATGTTTTTCAAGATGATGTTTTACCAGATCAAGCATCTTCAGAAACTGGCTGAAAATGATAATCTTATGGTTTGACGCGTTCTCTTCAATCTCGCGGACCAGCTCATCCAGTTTGGCCGATTCCTGTCCGTAGTCTGCGCCGTCGGAGAGCAGGGCGGGGGAGTCACAGATCTGACGGAGTTTCAGCAAGCCTTCCAGAATCAGAAATGCTGCTTTTTCCCTGCCTACGGCGGCCATTTCCGTGGTAATCCGCTGCCGGTAATGCTCGCGCATGGTTTCGTAGACCTTCCGCTGCTTTTTGCCCATTTCGCAGAACAGGACCGTTTCTGTTTTTTCGGGCAGGTCTTTGGCCACTTCCTCTTTCGTGCGCTTGAGCATAAACGGGCGGATCAGCTGCCGCAAATCAGCCGCCCGGTCTGCATCCTGATGCTTATCAATGGGCGTGGCATATTCGGTGCGGAAAAACTCCTGGGTACCCAGCAAGCCCGGATTCAGAAAGTCCATCTGGCTGTATAAATCAAAGGTATTGTTCTCAACAGGCGTCCCGGTCATCACGAGCCGGTTGCTGGCTTGCAGCAGCTTAACCGCTTTGGTGACCTGAGCCGTCGGATTCTTAATCGCCTGTGATTCATCAAGAATGACGTAGTCGAACCGGAAATTCCGTAGCCACTCAATGTCAGAGCGTACCGTTCCGTAGCTACACAGAATGATGTCATAGGCTGCAAATGTATCAGCAGATGTTGCCCGGCCGAGGCCGCGCTGCACCAAAACCCGCAGCTCTGGACAGAACTTATCAACCTCGGCCTGCCAGTTGAAAATCAGTGAAGTGGGTACTACTACCAGGACGGTAGCATCCGGTGTCCGGTTCTTGATCATCCGGATGAAGGCCAGTATTTGCAGGGTTTTGCCCAGCCCCATGTCGTCGGCCAGAATACCACCCCAGCCAAATTCGTCCAGAAAGTTAAGCCATTTATAGCCTTCTACCTGATAATCGCGGAGGGTGGCGTTCAGGTTCGGAGGCATCTGTACATCCTTGATCTGCTTAAAATTAAGCAGTTTATGCTTTTTTTCGGCGATTTCGGCCAATACAGCGGCATTGTCGATCTGTTCCGACAGGGCATCGATGATCGCAAAATGGAGCTTCGAGAGCCTGATGTCGTCCCCGTTTACCTGCCCGACTTTCAGCACCTGCCCGTATTTATTCAGCCAATCTTCCGGCAGGAGCCCCAGGGTACCATCCGACAGCTGCACATAATTCTGACGGTTGACAATCGCTTTCCGGATGTCGGATAGGGACGCAAACTGATCACCGAACTGCATGGTCATGCTCAGGTCGAACCAGTCGATGCCGGAACCCGCCCGGATTTGTACCACGGCGCGGTTTGGATTGTATCGGAATTTTTTAAGATCATTGACGCCAAGAACCGGAATGTCAGCCTGTTTCATGGCCTCAAAGAAGTTGAGAAAACAGTTGTTTTCCAGGAGTTTACTAAACGGAAGTGCCAGCTGAGACTGGTGTTTCTGTGTGGTAAAATCAGCGTGCTGGTCAATAAAGAGGTTTAACCGGTTGGCTTCTGCGGCAGGATCACGGTGAAGGACCTGTATGTGGTTGTCGTGGTAGGTCAGCCGGGTTTGACGGCCGTCGTTAGAAAAATACAGGTTTTCCGGTTGCTCATTTGCAGTTGTGTGGCCGGCATCAGGCAGCTGATACGTAAATTCGGGGACGAACAGAATGTGCTCCTCATCTTCTTTCAGAAAAATCCGCATGTCCTGAAAGAAAAGCGGGAGATCAGTCATGGGGCGTTCGAGCTTGATCTCTATATCAAACTGTTCGGTAAGCGGCACAATGAAGTCTCTGAAAAAGGCATCTACATATGCTGACCGGACCCGCATACTGCCATTCGCCGCCAGCTGATCGACCAGGATAACATCCGACGCCCGGGCAATCCGGTAAAGCGTCGATTGCCGCCGGATGAACCACGGACCGGCTGGCCGGTTTTGTTTATCGGGTATAATCTTCTGACCATCAAGGATAAAGTGTACCTCCAGAACGGTCATGCCGTCTTTCTCCCGCAAGGTGAGGTGCGGATGAACAGGTTCCGGTGCGAGCTGAACCGGCTCGAGATTGCTGGCACTCAGGTAATGGCTTTCCTTTGCCAGAAACAGGCGGGAAACGGCCAGTAACGGATGCATTACCTGCATAAAACCAGCCTCCCATTGCCGGGCATATTCGGTGGCTTCCGCCGTCATCATGACGTGTCCGGACGTGTAATAATAGCCGGAAAGCAGGTTTTTTTTGCTGAGTTCACTGTTGAGAGTGCTGCTGTTAAATTTACCACTCAGGGTGATCAGCTCCGACTGGGCTTCGGTGATAGCCGGCATCCGGTCAAACCCACCGTACCGCACTTCTTTGACGGAGGTTAATTTCAGTGTTTTCGGCGATTCGTTGGCAAAGGCCGGTGTAATCTCCAGACCAGGGATAGAGCCTGCCGGACTGGGCCTAAGCGCATACAGCAAAATTGGTTGTGTGCGGCTATCCGGCTGGCTTACAGGTAGCTTATGGCCAGTTTCGGGCAGTTTGAACCGCTTGCCCAGCAGCTCCCAGTTCTGATTAACTTTCTGAATCGACGGGTCAAGAATGACCAGACTCAGTTCATCGCTGGTATCAACCTTAAAATCAAACTTCCCTTTCAGGTTATCATTCATCGAAAAGCCGTACTCCGCCAGCAACTTATTTTTATCGCTGGTCCAGTCACGGTTAATGGCTATTAGCGGGCGTTTACCATACGTGTTCCGGAGAAATTGTAAGGCCACCAGTTTATGGGCACAAAGCGGCTGATATTGTTCCACATTACAGGTGCAGGAAGTATGGATGGTATCGGCGTTGACCTGCGACAGCCGTACGGTAAAGCTCTCTTTCTTGTAGCTGACAGTCAATTCAGCCGATTGTCCTTCTGAACCCTTCAGGGTGATGAGTTTGATTGAATTCCGGAGTTTCCAGTCGGCCTCGGTTACCAGTAACTGCAGGTGCATATCGTCAACGACAGGTAGTTTTACCGTTGAATCGAGCATGGAAAGCAGCTTCGGCGGCTCGGTAATCATCGGTGCCAGCGCCAGCCAGGCCGCTACCTGATGTTTACAGGCAGGCCCCCAGTTATAGGGACAGCTACAGGCCCCGGCCGGAATATGACCGGACATAAAGTTCCGCAACATGACAAGGTACTTTGAGGTGCTGTCGTCACTTTGCACGCGGAATTCTGCCAGGCCGGAGTCAGCAGTGTCAAGCCTGATTAACCTGTACCGCCCCTGATTAAAAATGCGTTTCCCCCGCATGATAACAGTAGAGTCTGCACTCAGTGTCAGGTATGCGTTTATGACTTCATTGTCGGTTAGTTGCCTTGCCATGCCGTAAAATTAAGACAAAGACCGTGAAACAAGCCAGAAATCGTATCTTCGCCGGAGATTAACCTATTGATGTATTCTGATACTACCATGGCTATGTTTGGCTTGCTTTTGATGACTATGCTGGCTTGTTCGGGTGATAAAACACCGGTGCAGAGCCCTGCGCCGCAAGCACCGGTCAGTACGACCGGTTTGACAAAACGTACGCTCATCTGGGCGGATGAGTTTGATGTAGCGGGTTTGCCCGATACAGCCAAATGGAATTACGACACAGGTGGTCACGGCTTCGGAAATAACGAACTACAGTATTATCTGGCAAGCCGGCCGGAAAATGCCCGTATCGAAAACGGCGTGCTGATTATTGAGGCGCGGAAGGAGACTTACAAGAACCGTGACTATACCTCGGCGAAACTCTGGACAAAGGGTAAAGTTGAGTGGAAAGGCGGTCATTTCGAAATCCGGGCGAAACTGCCGAAAGGGCGCGGTACGTGGCCGGCCATCTGGATGCTGGCAGCCAAGGAACCCATGAGCTGGCCGCGCGACGGGGAAATCGACATCATGGAGCATGTCGGCTACGACGAAGGGACCGTTCACGGAACCATTCATACCGAAGCCTATAATCACGTCAGAAAAACGCAGAAGTCGAAAACCATTCCGGTACCGGACGCGACAACGACTTTTCATGTGTATGGCATCGACTGGAATAAAGACCGGATCGAGTTTTATGTCGACGAGAAGCTGTATTATACCATCACTAAAGAAGAGACGGGGACGTTGTATGAGCAGTGGCCGTTTGATCAGCCGTTTTACCTGATCCTGAACCTGGCGGTCGGTGGTAACTGGGGCGGACAGAAAGGGGTAGATGAAACCGCGTTTCCGGCCCGGATGGAGGTTGATTACGTACGGGTTTATCAGTAAAAGAATCGTGTAGCGGTATGGCAGGTTTCAGGTTTCGGATGCATATTTACGTCCTGACTTGAAACCTGAACAACTATGCGAAATTACGTTACCTGCCTGTTTGTCTGTCTGTTGCTGATATACTCCGGCGCATCCGGACAAACGTTCTCCGTTACCTTTCCGGATTCTGTCGGCAAAGAGCCTGTCGATGGCCGGCTGCTGCTGATTGTTGCCTCCAATGATAAAAGCGAGCCCCGCTTTCAGGTTAACGATGAGGTGAAAACGGCCCAGATTTTCGGGCGCGATGTTGACGGAATGCGGCCGGGCCAGCAAATGCTGATCGACTCAAGGGCATTGGGCTATCCGGTACACGATGTGGCGAGCCTGCCGCCGGGCGAATATTACGTGCAGGCAGTTCTCCACAAATACGAAACGTTCAAACGGAAATATGGCCCGCCCGTTAAGCTCCCAATGGATCGGGGGGAAGGGCAAAACTGGCGCACGGCTCCCGGTAATCTCTACAGTGTGCCGCAAAAAATCAGGATCACCGCCGGTTCAAAGCAATGGTACCGGCTGTCGCTCAACCGCATTAACCCGTCTATAACGGAACCCAAAGACACGAAATACATTAAGCATATCCGGATTCAGAGTAAGCTGCTCACCGAATTCTGGGGCCGGCCGATGTACATCGGCGCGCACGTGTTGCTGCCCCACGGGTTTGATCAGCATCCGGAAGCCCGTTATCCGCTGTGTGTCTTTCACGGGCATTTTCCGGACGATTTCGGTGGTTTCAGCGAGACGCCGCCACCTGCCAACATGGATACGACCGACTACATCGACCGGTTTAAAATTTACGGTTATAAAAAGCGGGTGGCACAGGAGGCTTATGATTTTTATAAACAATGGACCGGCAAGGACTTTCCGCGCATGCTGATCGTAGAAATCCAGCATGCCAACCCTTTCTATGATGACTCCTACGCCGTTAATTCTGAAAACATCGGTCCATACGGCGATGCCATTACCTATGAACTGATTCCGGAAATCGAACGCCGGTTCCGGGGGATTGGCCAGGGATGGGCCCGTTTTCTGTATGGCGGCTCAACCGGTGGCTGGGAGTCGCTGGCCGCACAGGTGTTTTATCCGGAGGAGTATAACGGCTGTTTTGCTGCCTGTCCGGACCCGATTTCGTTCAATGCCTACACGGTTGTTGATATCTACAAAGACAAAAATGCCTATTACATGGACGGACCTTTCCGCAAAATGCTGCGTCCGGGTCAGCGGAATTACCTCGGCCATGTCAAATGTACCGTGCAGGACATGAATCACCGTGAGCTGGCACTTGGGTCAAACTCCCGATCCGGCGATCAGTGGGACATCTGGCAGGCGGTATACTCGCCAATGGGTCAGGACGGATACCCGAAACCGATCTGGGATAAACTGACCGGCGATATTGACAGCAGCGTAGCCGCTTACTGGCGGGAGCATTACGACCTCTTACATATCCTGAAGCGCGACTGGGCGAAGCTGGGCCCTAAACTGACCGGCAAAATTCATATCTACTGCGGTGATATGGACAATTATTACCTCAATAATGCGGTCTATCTGATGGAGGATTTCCTGAAACAGACAAAAGCGCCGCATTATTACGGAGAAGTCGATTACGGCGACCGGGCCGAACACTGCTGGAACGGCGATCATACCCAGCCAAATTACATCAGTCGGTTGCGGTATAATACACTGTACCTGTCAAAAATCCTGAAGCGGATTGAAACCAGTGCCCCCAAAGGCGCTGACCTGACTAGCTGGCGCTATTAAAAAGAAAAGGAGCACGGTTCAGCGCCGTGCTCCTTTTTTACAGACTTGTTAAAAAGGCCATGGTATCAACCCCGTCAGCATAATCGTTGAGGCCGGGCGACTGCGTTTTCCCGAAGGGCACGCTGCCCGGATACCAACCATCCGCAGCAGCAACCACCTGAATTTTCGCGGCATTCTGCTCCAGAAAAGCGGTAAGTCCGGCCTGTGTCGCGTAGGTTTGGTAATACAAGACAGAAATCGGTGATACCAGCCGGTCATCCTCGGTCATCAGCAGCAGGCAGTTATCCAGATGCGGTACGCCGTTTACCAGATAAATCGATTTATTGTAATCGTAGTTGTTGACGTACTTATGGTTGCTGGTATATTCCGGAATCAGCGCCTCGGTAACACGCAGAAAGCGCTGCAATATCTCCGCGTCCGGAATCAGTACCGTCGACACATTCCGGCACCCTAATCCGAAATAACTGAGTACATCTTCCGACAGCGCCAGCAGTTGCTCATCGGACTCTACGCCGGTCAGCACCCCGACCGATGTACGGTTGCGGCGGATGATGTGCGGCCGCTGCCCGAAGTAATAATCAAAGTAGCGGGCCGTATTATCGCTGCCGGTTGCGATAAAGGCATCGGCGGCATTCAACCGTTCGGCAATGGTAATGTACTCGCCGAATGCCGGATTTATTTCTGTTATTTTTTTTATTAAATAATTGATTAGTACAATATCCTGACTGCTAAGCTTCGCCAGGATACGATGTCCGCTGACCAATACACACAGTAAGTCGTGAAAGCCGACGGCCGGAATATTGCCGGCCATAACAACGCCGATGCTTTTTGGCGTCTGCGGTTCAGACGGGTATTGAGCTGCCCATGCCGTAAGCGCATCAGCCGTCAGCATGTGGTCACTGATTGCATGGAAAGCCCGTTTCACATTGGCAGGCGTAAACCAGTTATTCTGCCCGTTGGCCCGCCAGGCCATATCGTCAATTTCGGTTTGCCCCTGTTCAGACCGTAAAAAGTCTCCGAGAGCGATAAAAGTCTGGATGCGTTCGTTTTGCGTCATTCGTGTCAGGCAATCGCTGATTTTACCACAAAAATAACTAATAGTTTGCCCTAACCCTTTAAATAGTTATATTTGTTGTCCAAAAGTCGAACCTATTTTTCTGCACATAACCTAGTACGCTCATGGCTATCATGATCACTGACGAGTGCATCAACTGCGGTGCCTGCGAACCCGAATGTCCGAATACTGCTATCTACGAAGGTGGCGTTGAGTGGACATGGGGCGGAGGGACAAGCCTTGATGAAGTTGATTTTGGTGACGGAACCATTGTAAGTGGTAAAGCGCCGCAAGCACCCGTTTCCGACGAGTTCTATTACATTGTTTCCGATAAATGCACGGAATGCGTAGGCTTCCACGAAGAGCCGCAGTGTGCTGCCGTTTGCCCGGTTGACTGCTGTGTGCCGGATCCTGAGCATGAAGAAGAAGACGATACGCTGTTAGCCAAGAAAGCCTGGCTGCACGCTGAAGAATAAGCGGAACATACGTTTACCGATTGCCAAACCCGACCAACTACCTGGTCGGGTTTTTTGTTTGGTGAAAATTTGCTTCTGCCAAATCAAATTGGATAATCACGGGGAAACACAGAACTTACCTATAACTATAGCGAGGTATGAATTCTTAGAAAATTTCAAAAAAATGTTAAGTTTTCTTGGATTTTAGGTTTAAAAAGTAAGATGTTTTAAACAAAATTAGTGGAAAATGACCAGAAATAGGTTTAAAGGTTGAATCACCTGTTGCATCAATTAAATTTTGTAATAAACTTTGTGCCGTTCAATAAAAGTTTACAAAACCACTGTTTAGCCAAAGTAAATTATGAAAAAGATCTTTTTACTAGCTGCCTGTTTCATGGGTGCCTTGTCTGGGAAAGCACAGGATTCTACCGGAACCGATTCTGGGAAATTTACCTTTTCCGGATACATGGATACCTACTATTTCGGGAACTTCAATAACCCGAAAAGTCAGTCGAATATGGGGTTGAATGCATTGGGTAGCTCAAATGCCCGGGCGTTTGACCAGAAGTCAGGTCAGTTCGGAATTGGTTTGATTCAGGCAAAAGCGGCCTACAGTTCAGATAAGGTAGATGCTGTAATGGATATGGCATTCGGTCCTTTCGCGGATCTGGGCAACTACGGCAACAATGTTGCTTTCCTGGGTGCAGGCTCAACGTCTTTAGCCATTAAGCAGGCTTACGTAACCCTGAAAGCAACCAGTAAACTGAGCTTTACAGCCGGTCAGTTCGGTACGCACATTGGCTATGAGGTCATTGATGCTCCGGTGAACTTTAACTACTCGCTGTCTAACCTGTTTAACAACGGTCCTTTCTATCACATCGGTCTGAAAGGCCAGTACTCGTTCAGCGACAAGGCATATTTAATGCTCGGTGTTGTGAACAACATTGATAACATTTTTGATAACAACAAGAAAAAAGGCCTGATCGGTCAGTTCTTCTTCTCGCCGGTTTCGGGCTGGAACGTTTATCTGAACGCCATCGCCTCAAACGAAGCATCTCAGGATGTGAACGGTGTGAAAGCGGACGATGCTTCTTACGCGCTGTTTGACCTGACAACAACTTATCAGATTACCTCTAAATTCTACGTAGGCCTGAATGCCGCAACCGGTTCACAGAAAGGTGACTATCAGAATGGCGGCGGTCCGTCTGAGAAAAAGACATGGGGTGGTTTCGCGCTCTATACCAACTACGCATTCTCGGATAAGTTTGCTTTGGGCGCACGCTACGAATCATTCGATAACAAGAGCGGTGTTCGTGCGCTGACAGACGCAGCCGGTAACGGTGCAAGCGTTAACTCAATCACATTCACCGGTAATATCACAACGGGTGGTGGTCACGTACTGCTGAAGCCGGAGCTGCGTATCGACAGCTACTCGGCTAATAAGTTTGAGAAAAATGATGGCTCATTCTCAAAGTCGCAGACGACGCTGGGTATGGCTGCCATCTTCAAGTTCTGATTTTCTTAACATAAACATATGCAGTTAACCCTTACCAATCGCTAATCTATTGTACAACAAAAACCCAGTAAGTCTATGTCACGTTACATCCCTCTCGCTCTGCTGCTGATTGTCAGCGTAATGGGTATTCTGATGCCCTCTGTTCCAACGCAAATCGTTACCGAAGGTATCGATACCGGTGATACCGCGTGGATGTTGGTTTCTTCTGCATTGGTATTGTTGATGACTCCCGGCCTGGCATATTTCTACGGCGGTATGGTTAACAACAAAAACGTTATCTCAACGATGTTGCAAAGCTTCATCGCGATGGGTGTAATCAGCATCATGTGGGTGGTTGTCGGCTTCAGCCTTGCGTTTGGTGATGATATCGGTGGTTTCATCGGTGATCCGACTACGTTCTTTATGTTCAAAGGCGTACTTGACGGCAAGCCTTGGTCACTGGCTGCTACTATTCCACTGGTTGTGTTCGCTTTCTTCCAGCTGAAGTTTGCGGTTATCACGCCGGCGCTGGTAACAGGCTCAATGGCTGAGCGGATCAACTTCCGGTCATACGTCCTGTTCATGATTCTGTTCTGCCTTTTTGTGTACACGCCGCTGGCACACTGGACATGGCACCCGGATGGTTTCCTGTTCAAAATGGGTGTTCTTGACTTCGCTGGTGGTACTGTTGTACACATGTCTGCCGGTTGGGCTGCCTTAGCCGGTGCAATCTACCTGAAGCGCCGTAAATCACACATGGAAGCCAACTACTTCCCGCCTGCCAACATCCCGTTCGTACTGTTAGGTACCGGTCTGCTGTGGTTCGGCTGGTTTGGTTTCAACGCCGGTTCTGCGGTTGGTGCATCTGCCCTGGCAGCTTCAGCGTTCGCAACAACAAACACAGCTGCGGCGGCTGCCGGTCTGTCATGGGTACTGTTCGATGCGGCTAAAGGTAAGAAAGTATCTGCTCTGGGTTTTGCCATCGGTGCGGTTGTAGGTCTGGTTGCCATCACGCCTGCGGCTGGTTTTGTAACGATCCCATCGTCAATCTTCATTGGATCGATTGCCGGTATGATCAGTAACTTCGTTGCTCACCTGCGTACGAAATCAACGCTTGACGATACGCTTGACGTATTCCCTTGCCATGGTGTAGGTGGTATCGTAGGTATGCTGATGACAGGTATCTTCGCCTCAAAAGGGGTTAACTCAGCTGTAACGGTAGAAGGTCTGGCATTCGGCGAAACCGGCCTGTTTATCGAGCACGTTAAGGCGCTGTTCATCGTGTCAGCGTTCGCTTTCGGTGGTTCATTACTGCTGCTGAAAGTTACTGACCTGATCCTGCCGCTGCGTGTATCTGAAGACGACGAAAAAGTTGGTCTGGACGTAAGTCAGCACGACGAATTCCTGATCGAGGCATAATATAAACTGATACAGGTTGTTCACTGACGACTCAGCGGACAACCTGTATCAACAAACCTGAAAACTGACAGATCCACAGGCCGGCCTTGTTGGCACTTAACCCTGTGGTTTTGTTGTACTCCGGGAAGCCGTTCGCCTTTGGCGTGCGGTTTCTTCGTTTTTAAGGGGTTTCAACTTTCGGTGAATGGTAGACCAGCACCGGAATATGGGCCCGCAATACCATACGTTTCGTCAGGCTCGGGTTCAGCAGGCCATCCAGAAAACCCCGTTCTCGGGTGGTCATCACCAGCAGATCCGCCTGGTGTTTATCCAGATAGTCCGAAACGCCGCCGGTAACGGTACGGGCATGGATCAGATTAACCCGCAGCGGATCGTTACCTAATGTACGCTGAAGCTGTGCTTTAAACTGTTCGTCGTCAAAAACATCCGGCTGGTTATCGGCATTGACTTTCAGAAAATGCAGGCGCCCGCCGAAATCAGCGGTAAGCTGAGAGACCTGCTGTAAGACCGACCGCTCGTCGAATTCAAGCTGTGTGGCAAAAATTACTTCGCTCAGAGCCACCGGCTTAGCGGTTTCGTGCTCATCAGGGGCCGGCACAACCAGGACCGGGCAGGAGGCATCGAGGGCAACATCCGTGGCCGCACTTCCCGCCAGCCAGTCAAAAAATGTGCTCATAGTATGACGGCCGGTAATGATGAGGTCAACATTACGGTCACGGGCGGTGCTCAGAATTTCATCCTCAATACCACCCATCCGCCATTCCGTATCAACAGTTAATCCGGCGGCCCGCAGCTGGGCGGCCAGATGATCGAGCTGTTCGTGTCCGATTTTTTCCAGATCATACGCCGCCGCCACACCAACACCTAAATCACCGACAGTCGGTAAGGTAGTATCGGGCAAAGGCGGCTGGTGAACATGCAGCAGAATCAGGGTTGCCTGATACTTTCCGGCTAATGTTTTGGCCCATTGCAGCGCCAGCGACGCAGAGGAGGTGAAGTCGGTAGGAAAGAGAATCGTTTTCATATGAGGAATTTTAATGTACTACGATTAACAAATAAAACTACATACAACAAAGAAAAGTGTGTGAAATCTATGTTAATGGTAACGTAGAGACGCAACATTTTGCGTCTCAGCAACAGCAGGTAGTAATGGTAGAGACGCAAGATGTTGCGTCTCAGCAGCGGCAGGGAATAATGGTATAGCCGCAACATCTTGCGTCTCAGCAGCGGCAGGGAATAATGGTAGAGATGCAACATCTTGCGTCTCAGCAGCAGCAGGTAGTCAAATGAAAGGTAATTGAGACGCAAGATCTTGCGTCTCTACATGGGTGCACAGAATTCCCGGGAATCTGGTAACTTTGACGGGGATTAGTAAAATAGTATAAAACAGAGACCTAACATATTGCGTCTCTACCGTATTTTGCGAACAAACCAGAGAACTGATGGATATTAAAAATAATCCGGGTTTCGACCCACAGGAAATTGCCGAACTCAAGGAAGAGTGTCAGGCTGAAGGCATGTCATTCGTTTACGTAGAAGACGAAGAAGTTGAAATGCTCGAAACAGGTGAGTGTGAGCATGTTCAGTTTGTCGGTACGTACCAGGGTAAGGAAGTTATCTACGATGCCCTGATTTATACACTCCGTCTGCACCATAGCAGCCTGGTGTATGAAATGGCCATTGAAGAACTCAAAAAGTCATATCCGAATTATGTTCCGGTGGAGGAACGGAACGCCAATTACAAAATTACGGCAGAAGAAGAGGAAGATGCCGAAACCGCATTGACCGAAATTATCGAAGAACTCGAAGAAACCGAAGCCGTTAAGGTGCAGGAATACGTCGAGGTAGATACCGATTTCGAGTATGGAATCAGTCTGGATGTTTGTCTGAACGTGGAAGAAATTGATGAAGATGTAATCGGAAACTTCATCAAAAACTTCAACAGCAACACGCTGACACTGGATCAGACCATGTACTCGTTCTCCGATAACGGGCAGGAATAGTCTTTTATACAAAAAGGGAAGTATGAGGTAAGACTGCCGGTACGCAGTCTCCTTTACTTCCCTTTTCTCTTTTCTGGTCATGAAACAACACTTTTCCGGAACGAATCAATACGTTGCCACCCACGAACTGAGCATTGCCGTCAATGCGGCGATCACCCTGCAGAAACCCTTGCTGATTAAGGGGGAACCCGGCACGGGAAAAACGCTTCTGGCCTACGAAATTGCCGGTGCCCTGCAAAAGCCGCTGTTTACCTGGCATGTTAAGTCAACGACCACGGCGCAGCAGGGTTTGTATGAATACGACGCCGTTTCGCGCCTGCGGGATTCTCAGCTCGGCAATGCCCGGATCGGGGACCTTGAGGCCTATATCAAAAAAGGAAAACTGTGGGAGGCGTTTGAATCCGGTGAGCAGGCCGTTTTGCTGATCGACGAAATCGACAAGGCCGATATTGAGTTCCCGAACGACCTCTTGCAGGAACTGGACCGGATGGAGTTTTATTGCTACGAACTCCGGCGGACCATTTCTGCACGCCACCGGCCGATTGTGATCATTACCTCCAACAACGAAAAGGAGCTGCCGGATGCCTTTCTGCGTCGGTGCTTTTTTCACTACATCCGGTTTCCGGAAAAGGAGACAATGGAACAGATCGTACGGGTCCATTTTCCGGTTTTATCACAGGAATTAATGACCAAAGCCCTGTCGGTCTTTTTCAGCATCCGCGATGTGAAGGCGCTGAAGAAAAAGCCCTCCACCAGTGAGCTCATTGACTGGATCCGGCTGTTGCTGGTTTCGGGGGTTACGGAAGACGATCTGACCGATCTGGAAGCCTTGAACGAACTGCCGCCTTATGTCGGATCGCTCCTGAAAAACGAGCAGGATACGGTCTTGTTAACGGCCTTGAAGCAAAAAGGGAAGCGTCCGTATTAAACGCACAGGCTATGTTTCTTGAGTTCTTTTTGCGGCTGCGCCAGCATAATCTGCCCGTGACGTTGCCTGAGTATCTGACACTACTGGCCGTGTTACGATCGGAGGCCGGAATCTCGTCGGTCAGTGATTTCTATGCCCTCAGTAAAACCACGCTGGTCAAACACGAACAACACCTTGATTTGTTCGACCGTGTGTTTGGCAAGTGGTATAACGGGATGCAGCAGACACTGCGTGAAGAACTGCCGGACATACCACCCGACTGGCTGAAAGACGCGCTGCACCAGCAGTTTACGGAAGACGAACAGGCGGCTCTCGCCGGTATGGGCGGTCTTGATCAGCTCTGGCAACGGCTGCGCGACCTGCTGCAGGAGCAGGATGAACGGCATGAAGGCGGCACCAAATGGATCGGGACCGGCGGCACCTCACCCTTTGGTACGCAGGGACAGGCGCCGGAAGGATTCCGGATGGATAAGACGGAAACCGGCAATCGTAATGCGCTGAAAATATGGGAGCAGCGTGCCTATAAAAATTACGCCGACGATGTAGAACTGAATACGCGCAACATGAAGATGGCGCTCCGTCAGTTGCGTATTCTGACGCGCGAAGGCATTGAAAATGAGCTGGATATTGACCGGACGATTTCCGAAACCAGCCGGCAGGGCGGTTTGCTGGACATTCAGCTGCGGCCGTCGCGTAAGAACCAGGTAAAAGTGCTGATGCTGTTTGATGTCGGCGGTTCGATGGATGGCCACGTCGATTTGTGTAACCAGCTATTCTCGGCGGCCCGCTATCAGTTCAAACATCTGGAGTTTCTGTATTTTCATAACTGTGTGTACGAAAGCCTGTGGCGGAGCAACCAGCGTGAGCATGGCGACGGCCGTCGTGACCGCGTGTCGACACAGGAGATCCTGAATACCTATAATAAGGAATACAAGATTATTTTTGTAGGCGATGCCTCCATGGCCAGTTATGAAATTACACACGCCCGGGGCAGTGTTGAGCATTATAATGAGGAGGCGGGCATTGTCTGGCTCGACCGGTTTAAAGCCCGGTATCCGCACATTGTCTGGCTGAATCCGGAAGTGGCGGGCTACTGGAAATACACCCACAGCATTCAGTTGGTGCGGGAATGGTGCGGCAACCGGATGTTTCCGCTGACCCTGAGCGGTATCGGGCAGGCCATGCGCTGCCTGAAAAATCCTAAAATTACATTTGACGGGCATTAACCGGCCAAAATTACCGCTTTGAGCGGTTAAAGGCAGCTGACATTGTAAAACCGCCTATTTTTGCGCTCATGCATCTTTTTTATCAACCTGACGCCCCGGCCATTTCAGCCTTAACGGAAGACGATTCACGCCATGCCGTGAAGACGCTCCGGCTGGGTACGGGCGAGGAAATTCTGGTTACCAACGGGCAGGGAAAGCAGTTTACGTGCGTGATCACGAAAGCCGATCACCGGCAATGTGCATTCCGGATTACCGGTGAAAAAACAACGCCTGCCCGTCCGTTCTCCATCCGTATCTGTGTTGCACCCACCAAAAACCTGGACCGTATCGAGTGGTTTGTCGAAAAGGCCGTTGAACTCGGCATTGAGCAGATCAGCTTTTTTTTCAGCCAGCATTCCGAACGGCGGGTACTGAAAACCGAACGGATTGAAAAAATCGCCGTTTCGGCCATGAAACAATCCCTGCAGAGCTGGATGCCGCAGATTGATGAGGCCATTCCGTTTAGCCAGCTGCTGGCTGCGATACCCGCCGAAGGGCAGCGGTTTATTGCCCATCTGCCTGACGATGAAGTACCGGAACATTTATTCAGAGCCGCCCGAACAAATGAAGTATACACGGTGTTAATCGGGCCGGAAGGGGACTTTTCAGAGCCGGAAATTCAGCAGGCTGTTCAGGCGGGATTCCGGATGGCGGTGCTGGGCCCGAGCCGGCTCCGGACGGAAACCGCCGCACTGGCCGCCTGTCAGATTCTGAATCTGCTGAATCAGTAAAATACCGGTCAGGCAATGTCTGCGAAGCGGCAATCGTTGTATATTTGTTAGTCATCATTATCCTAAAGGTAGTAAAAGCAGCTAAGCCTCATGAAAAGAATAGTGTGTTTGCTCATCGGATTACAGCTCATGGTAATCGGTTCGGTGCTGGCTCAGGCGTCCTATAAAATTGCCAAGCTGAAATACAGCGGGGGCGGCGACTGGTATGCCAATAAAACGTCCATGCCGAACCTGATCCGGTTTGCCAACCAGAACCTGCGCATGAACATTTTCCCCGAAGAGGACATTGTTGAGCCGGGTAGCCCGGATATCTATTCGTACCCCTTTATACACATGACCGGTCACGGCAATGTGGTGTTTTCAGATGCCGAAGCGCAGAACATCCGTCGTTATCTGGTGTCAGGGGGCTTTCTGCATGTTGATGATAATTACGGTCTGGATAAATACATCCGCCGCGAGATGAAAAAGGTATTTCCGGAACTGAATTTTGTGGAACTGCCCTACAATCATCCCGTATATAACCAGAAATTTAAATTCCCGAACGGACTACCGAAAGTACACGAACACGATGGCAAGGCGCCTCAGGGCTTCGGATTAATCTATCAGGGCCGGCTGGTTTGTTTTTACTCCTACGAGTGTGATCTGGGTAATGGCTGGGAGGACCAGAGCGTGTATAATGACCCTGAAAACCTGCGGCAGCTGGCCCTACGGATGGGTGCCAACCTGTTGCAGTATGCTACAACCGTAGTGGAATAGTTGGATTTAACCATCTTTTTTAGCCATAACCAGGCAAAACATTTGGATAATTCCTTATTTTTGTAGAGATTAGTTAGTTGGATTGTTAAACTTAAATATATTTCACTGTGATTGTTGTATTGGTAGTATTAGCCGGGCATTGGTATCTGTCCCTGTTTTGCCAAACATTTTTCTTACATCGCTACGGTGCCCACAAAATGTTCACGATGAACAAATTCTGGGAGCGTTTCTTTTACTGCCTGACGTATCTGTCACAAGGTTCGTCGTACCTGAGCCCACGCGCCTATGCCGTGTTGCACCGCATGCACCACGCCTACAGCGATACTCCTAAAGACCCTCACTCTCCGCATAACTCAACGAACGTGTTTCAGATGATGTGGAAGACCAAAGATATTTATAATGCCGTTTTACACCGCCGTGCTCCCGTTGCCAGACAGTTTGATCGCAATTACCCGCACTGGACCCTGATCGAGAAAATCGGTGATTCATGGGTTTCACGGGTTGCCTGGGGCACGCTGTATTCCCTGTTCTACATTTTTGCGTACCTGTATCTGGATATGCACTGGGCATTCTTCTTCCTGCTGCCGATTCACTTCCTGATGGGCCCTATCCACGGTGCTATCGTTAACTGGAGCGGTCACAAGTACGGTTACCAGAATTTCGATAACCACGACAAGTCACGTAACTCGCTGATTTTTGACTTGCTGATGCTGGGAGAGCTGTTCCAGAACAACCACCACAAGCGTCCGAACGATGCGAACTTCGGTGCCCGGTGGTGGGAGTTTGATCCGACATATCCGGTAATCCGCGTGCTGGACAAACTGCAGATCATCCGCATTGCGCCTGAAAAAGGAAAAGAACATGAGCGCGAAGTTGGTCACGAGCGCGTTGTTGATGCCCAATAAGCTAACGACAGAATATACTAACAAAAAAAGGCGGATCCATGATCCGCCTTTTTTGTTATCAGCCACTAACGTAAGTACGCCTCAATCTCCGGCCACGTATTAAACCGGCGGAAGTCCTGACTGGTCCGGTTGTGGACCGCCGAGAACAGCAGACCTTCTCCCTGGAAAGTAACCAGGTTACGGGGCAGATCATCAATCAGATAGTCCGTGTTCAGGACGCTTTTATCACCCATAAAAATGATATTACGCCAATGAATTGACGGGAAGTGTTCTGCCAGCCAGTCGTATTTATCGCGGAACGAATTCGGAAACTCCATGGCCGCCGTAGCAACAAAAATGTCGTACCGCTCCGATAACTGCTCTATGGCCGCCTGAGCGCCGGGCATCACCCGGATGTCGCGGAAGAAGCCCGGTTCATACACATGCTGTAGCAGGGCATTGAATTCGTGCTCATCCAGCAGTTCGTGGAACGATTGGGTTTTCAGCTCATCCAGTGTGTAGCGGGGCGCGTCTCCTGCCAGATAAATATCGATGAATTTGCCGTTGGTGTCGGCCAATACATCGTCCATGTCAATAGCAATCCGTTTTCTTTTCATAAACAGTGATCAGACGTCTGGGTCTTGTGTGCTGCAAAATGATTAAAACTGCCGGTTAATGTCAAACTGCTCCAGATAATCGGCGACGCGGCGTACAAACCGACCTCCGAGCGAACCGTCTACAACGCGGTGGTCGTAGGAGTGGCTCAGGAACATCATCTGGCGGATACCAATCAGATCGCCCTGCGGGGTTTCGATTACGGCCGGTTTTTTAACGATGGCGCCAAAAGCCATAATCGCTACCTGCGGCTGCATAATGATTGGCGTCCCCATCAGGTTACCAAACGTGCCGATGTTGGATACCGTGTAGGTGCCGTTCGACAGGTCGTCGGCGGTTAATTTGTTTTCGCGCGCGCGGTTCGAAAGTTCATTTACTTTCTTCGCCAGCCCGACGAGGTTGTACTGATCGGCATTGTGAATGACGGGTACAATCAGGTTACCGCTTGGCAAAGCAACCGCCATCCCGACATTTATCGACTTTTTGACGATGATGTTGTCGCCATCGACCGAAATGTTGATCATCGGGAAGTCCTTGATGGCTTTTACGATGGCTTCGATCAGGATCGGGGTGTAAGTGAGGCCTTCACCGGTTTGTTTCCGGAACACGTCTTTCACCTTATTGCGCCACTGCACGACGGGTGTCATATCGGCTTCAACAAAGGACGATACGTGGGGTGAAATCTGCTTCGACTCAACCATCCGCTGCGCAATCATTTTCCGCATCCGGTCCATCTGGATAATATCCGACTGACCGCTCAGTGAGGTTGTGTGTACTTTAGGCGGCTGAACAGGAGCCGGAACAGGCGCGGGGGCCGGTGCTGCAACAGGCGTAGCCGGGGCCTGTACCGGTTGCCGGTTCTGCACATAATCCAGCATGTCCTGTTTTGTTACCCGGCCTTCGGCACCGGTACCCGGCACACGGTCAAGCTCTTCGCGGCTGATGCCTTCCTGCCTGGCAATGTTTTGCACCAGCGGGGAATAAAACCGGTTGGCAAAGACCGGACTATCGGCAAGGGGAGTCGCAGGGGCGGGGCGGGTGCTCATAGCCAGAATGCTCGCTTCAAGGTCCTGCGCGGCCGCTTCTGCCGATGGCTCCGCTTCGGGTTGAGCCGGCGCGGGCTGGTTCGCCGGTACATCGGAGACCTCCTCAGCGCTGGTTTCGATGCGGGCAATGGTAGCCCCGATAGCGATGACATCACCATCGGTAAACAGTACTTCCTTCAGAATGCCGGAAAAGGCGGCGGGCACTTCAGTATCTACTTTATCGGTAGCAACTTCCAGAATTGATTCGTCGGCTTCAACACGGTCGCCTGGTTTTTTAAGCCAGGTAATGACCGTACACTCCATAATGCTTTCGCCCATTTGGGGCATCACCATGTCAACGAGGGCCATAGGTTATTGGTTTGTTCGTTTGTTTATAAGCTTAACAGTTCTTCGCGCAGCAGGTTCAGGACATACATCGTGGTCAGCTGAATATTCTGTTCGCGGTAAGGTCCCAGTTTCAGGAGCCGGGTAACGGTCCGCTGACCGGTGGCGCAGGCGATCCAGATGGTGCCGACCGGTTTTTCGTCGGTGCCACCCCCCGGACCGGCGATACCGCTCGTGGCCAGCCCGACGTCTGTACCCAATGCACGGCGGACGCCTTCGGCCATTTCAATGATAGTCTGCTCGCTGACGGCCCCGAAATTGTCCAGGGTTGCCTGACTGACGCCCAGCTGATTTACCTTGATCAGATTGCTGTAGCTGACGATACTGCCCCAGAAACAGGCAGAAACGCCCGGCACTTTGGTAATTGTCGCCGATACATGGCCGCCGGTGCAGCTTTCGGCAATGCCCAGGCTCAGGTTATGCTCCTGTAGCATCCGGCCGACGACGGCTTCGATTTCGTCGTCACCATAGCCATAGACATGCTTTTCGATCAGCGGTAATACGTTGGCCGTCTGCGCTTCCAGTTGCTGGTCAAGCAGGGCTTCATCGGTGCCGGTTGCCGTCAGACGCAGTTTCACACCACCGAAAGAGGGGAGGTAAGCCAGCCGGATATGGGCAGGAAGCGCATCCTCCCAGGCCTCAATTCGTTCGGCGAGAAACGATTCACCGATCCCGACCGTCCGGATAATTTTGTGTTTGATTACCGGCGGATTAAAGTGTTCCTTTAACCGGGGCAGAATCGCATGCGACATGAGATTTTTCATCTCAAACGGAACGCCCGGTAAGGATACGTAAACCCGCCCTTCGTGCTCGATCCACATACCAGGGGCGGTTCCCCAGTTGTTTTCGATATAGGTAGCATTGGCCGGCAGAAAAGCCTGCGTACGGTTGATGTCGGTCAGGGCACGGCCGCGGCGTTCAAAGAACGCCGTTACGAAGGCAAGTGCCCGCTCGTTCAGGACCAGTTCCGTGTTAAAATACCGGCAAAGGGTTTGTTTGGTAATATCGTCTTTGGTAGGCCCCAGACCACCGGTCAGAATGATGATGTCTGCCCGTTGATGGGCTTCGGCCAGAATGGCCAGAATGGCCTCTGCCTGATCCCCGACCGACGCCTTGCGGGTGACCCGGACGCCAATGTTTGTGAGCTCGGTTCCGATCCATTGGGTGTTTGTATCCGTGATCTGACCGAATAAAATTTCGTCGCCTATCGTTATAACTTCGGCGCGTATGCTAGCCGCCATGTGTAATTAACAGAAAAAGTGATACTGAAAAAGGATGATAGAAGCCCGAAAGGGTGGGTTAAACCATATTTTTTTCAGTATTTCACGGATAAAAGCTAAGTTTTCGTTAAACCTTTACGGGCTTTTGCCCGTCTCAAAGGTAGTAAAAATCATTCGGTGCGATGAAAAAGATTATTTGGTTTGTTGCCTTTGGTAGCCTGATTGGTATCCACGAGGTAAGTGCTCAGGACTCAACGAAAAAAGAAAGTGGTCTGAACAAGTTCGGTAAGTTCCTTGAAAAGGCTTCGCAGGCCGTTTCATCGGGCTCCGGCTCGCTCACCAGCAACGAGATCGGGCAAGGCTTGAAAGAGGCCCTGAAAATCGGGGTAAGCAAAGGCTCTGATCAGGCGTCGGCAGTTGACGGGTTCTTTAAAAATCAGCTGATAAAGCTGGCGTTCCCGCCGGAAGCCCAGAAAGTAGAGGCCCGTCTGCGGCAGATCGGGTTGGGGCCACAGGTCGATCAGTTTATCCTGTCGATGAACCGCGCTGCCGAGGATGCGGCCAAGGAGGCAAAACCGGTCTTTCTGAATGCCGTTACCAAAATGACCATTCCGGATGCGGTGCAGATTCTGAAAGGGCAGGACGATGCCGCTACGCAATACCTGCGTAAGACCAGCGGCAGCGAACTGGTGACCCGTTTTACCCCCATTATCGACGGGGCACTCAAAAAAAATAATGCCACAAAATATTACGCAGATTTGGTAAACGCCTACAACAAGTTGCCGTTAGTGAAAAAGGAAAACCCGAATCTGACGGAATATGCAACGAATAAGGCGGTTGACGGTCTTTTCCTGCTGGTTGCGCAGGAGGAAAAACAGATCCGGGAAAATCCGCAGGCGCGGATTACGGACCTCCTGAAAAAGGTATTCGGCGCGCAATAAGTCCGGAAACCGGATGAGTAATGGCAAACGCGGGCAGGAATGTCCGCGTTCCTTTTTACTTTTGTGTTTATGAAAAAGTCAGAAATCAATTTTACAATCGAGTTAGATAATGAAAGCGTCCCTGAAAAAATCTACTGGGATGCTACCGAGAACCCAAATGACGGTCTGAGCGACTCGCGCGCCGTGGCCATCGGTGTATGGGATCATTATCACAACAGTACGCTACAGATCGCACTCTGGACAAAAGATATGGAAGTGTTTGATATGAAGCGGTTTGCCATCGAAATGATGGACGGACTGGCCACCAATATCGCCAATGCAACCGGTGATCAGGCAATGGCCGATGACATCTTAAGCCTGTGTAAGGTATTGAGCCGTCGGGTACAGGACGAGATCCGTCGTCAGAAATAAAATCCTAAGCCGTAGACCCGTCTGAGAACGCTTTTCATGAATAGATTAAACTGGTTTTTTGTCGTACTGCTTTCTGTCACGACGGTATTTGCCCAGAAAGGAATTGATTTCCGGTCCGAATCAATTGATCAGGTTTTCCAGAATGCCCGCCGCACGGGGAAACCGGTTTTTGTCGAGATTTATTCGCCCGACTGCCACGTTTGCCAAAGCTTTATGCCGACGCTGGCAGACCCGCGGGTGGGTAAGTTTTACAACGAAAAGTTTGTCAGTAAAAAGCTCGAACTGATGAATCAGTCGACACAGGACTGGCTGAAAGCACACCGGTTGTATGTGCCGTCGCTGCCGCTCTTCCTGTATTTCGACGGACAGCAGACCCTGATTCATTACGCGATGAGCAATAACTCGGCCGACGAAGTAATTCGGCACGGCACCGTTGCTACTGATCCGAAAAAGCGGGCGCAGACTTTCCGTCAGCGTTTTGAGAAAGGGGAGCGCGAAGCTAACTTCCTGATCGATTACGGAATGTATGCCAAAGTGACGACGGATACTGTTGGTAATCTGAAAGCAATGGAGGCCTATGCTAAACAGCAGCCGGCCAGTACCTACGCGAACCAGACGAACTGGCTGGTGCTGCAAAAACTGATTATGGATTCCGATAACCCGCTCGCGGTGTATTTTATCAATAATCAGGGAGCCTATAAGCAGTACGGTCCGCAACCGGTGCATGATGTGGCCGAAAACATCATTATGTCGTCGCTGTATTGCAGCCGTGCCGGCCGCTATGAGCCGTCGCGCATTCTGCGGATCAGGGATCAGCTGGTGAAAATTGGTGTTCCGCCGCAAGTTGCCGCTAACCGGACTCTGCTGCCGGAGGTAGGTGCCTACTTCCGCGCAAAACAAACGGAAAAGGCCACTGCCCGGATGGATAAGCAGGCCAACACGGCTCCGCTGACCGTACCGGAATTTATTTATATCTGCCGGTATTTTAACAAGAACAGTCCTGATCCGGCCGATGTGCCAACGGTTATCAAATGGAGCAATAAGGCGCTGGGTATGAAGCCAACGACGAACGATCAGGCTGATCTGTATTATGAACAGGCAGAAGCGTACCGCCGGGCCGGTAAAAAAGCAGACGGGCTGAAGGCGGCTCAGAAGTCTCTGGAAATGGCAAAAGCTGCTAAAATGGATACGAAGCGGAATACTACGCAGCTGAGTAAGCTGAAGTAAAGGGAAAAGTGTATACATGACAGAGGGCCGGTCTGCTTTTCAGCGAACCGGCCCTCTGTTTGTTTACTGATTAACCACACCGCGCACAAACGGCGGTTGTTGAAGCATATAGGCTGAGTTTTCGTCGCCGAGCATAACGGCGCGGTTCAGGTCGCTTTCTGCCTGGGTATGCTGGCTGAGCTGGAGCCGGGCAATGGCACGCCACCGGTAGGCGTCCGGTTGTTCGCCGCGGAAGTGCCAGACCGCTTTGTCGAACTCCCGGAAGGCATCCTGATATTGTTCGACGGAATAATACGCAATTCCGCGATCCAGATAGCTGTCGGCCAGTGTATTATCACGGTTCAGAGCCTGTGTCAGGTCGTAAATCGCTGAATAGTAGTTCTGATTAGCCAGCTGACATTTTCCCCGGAACGCGTAGGCCAGAGCCGATTTCGGGTTTTGTTTGACAGCCTGATTAAAATATTCGTATCCCTGTTCAAACTCACGTTGTTGAAGCAATAAAATGCCTTTTTCGAAACGGATCCGGTCCTTGTCGGCAGGGGTATCGTGATCCATTGTGAAATACCGTATGACCAGGTAAAAGAAATAAAGCAAAAAAATAAGCGAGATTTCCATAAGCTCGGTTGTCCAGGCGCGTCTACGAAAATACAATTTCCGGAGCAATTATCCGTCAGATGTCAGGCTTTATGCTGCGGGGCCGGTATCCAGACTGTCGCGAACCGCTTTGGGTAAGCTTTTCCGGACAAGCTCATACGAGTGGTCAATCCATTCCCGTACATGGCTGTCGCGGATACCGCCGTCAACGATGACTGTGTTCCAGTGTTTTTTGTTCATGTGATACCCCGGCTTTACCGCATCAAACTCCTCCCGAAGCTGCACGGCCAGTTCCGGATCACACTTCAGGTTAACCTGTACGGGCCGGGATTCGATATCGGTCAGGGCAAAAATTTTGCCGCCCACTTTAAAGACCAGTGTCGTCTCACCAAACGGGAACGATTCCGTGGCAGCCGGCCGGCTCAGGCAATAATCACGCAGCGATTCAATGTTCATCGGGTGCAGGCTCTGACAATCATCACCACCAGACAAAACAGGAACATGACAATCGAAATCCGGTTGATGCCGTGCATCATGCGCAGGTTCTGACTTGTCGGCGCGTTCGGATCCGGTTTCCGGAATACCCGGATAAAATAGCTGAATACCGGCCCTATTTTAAAGTAATCAACAAACTTGTTCATGGTCAACAAATTGAATTACGCAGGTTAATAAAACCTTGATTTAACCACTGACTTTTTTCTTCACCACATAGCCACATAAAGCACATAAGATTTAATAAGCTATGTTTTCTATGTGGCTATGTGGTAAACGGGAATATAGTTTTACGACAGCAGTATAGATTATACAGTTCTGTCGTGAAGACTAGCGATCGGTTCCTGTATTATGAACTAGATTTCGGCGGCAACGGGTTCCAGCCAGCGGCCATCTTCCCGGATCAGCTCAATCAGATCATCAACAGCGCGGTCGGCTGGTACGGATTTTTTGATTACCTGCTGCCCGCGGTACAACGCAATTTTATCGCGGCCAATGCCCACATAGCCGTAATCGGCATCGGCCATTTCGCCCGGACCGTTCACGATGCACCCCATGATCCCGATTTTGACGCCTTTCAGGTGGTCGGTCCGCTGCCGGATTTTTGCCGTGGTTTCCTGAAGATCGAACAGCGTACGGCCACACGACGGGCAGGAAATGTATTCGGTTTTGGTAATCCGTGTCCGGGCAGCCTGTAAAATACCGAAATCAACGCTGTTGTATCGTTTCCGGTCGTCGGCCGTTGCGTCGGCGGTGCTTGTCAGCATGACGCCATCGCCGAAGCCATCGACCAACAAACCACCAAAGTCGGTGGCCGCATAGAGCGTCAGGTCATCATCAGAAGCATGCGCAAAACCACGAACCAGCACTACCGGTACTGTGATTCCCTGATTGACCAGTTCAATAAACAACCGGCGCAGGGCAGGCATGGCGTGTGTGTTCGCTGTTTGCGCCATTAAGACCACCTGTTGATCCTGCTTTAACGCATCCAGTAACGGCTGCAAAACCGTTTCCGGTGAAATGCGGACAAACGTAAGCCGTGGATGCAGGGCCTCTTTTCCGGCGTTCAGGTATTCCTCTTCCGTTAATAACGGAAAGCAGTTCTGCTGATCGGCAGATTGCTGCCAGACGGCGTAATCCTGAATTTCTTTCAGACCGTTGGGGAGCATAAAGGCCGCCGGCGTTGCACCGGTATAGATGTAATCGGCGCCCAGGTCGTTCATCCGCCACTTGTCGGGAACCGGCAGGTAAAAATGCCCGATTGATTTGAGATCGTCGTGTTCCGTTACCGGATGATGACTGAAATCGGCTATCACACGAGGCACATTACTGCCCCCGAAATTTGCTACCTCCTGCGTGGTGCGGCGGCTGTACTGAAACGGATTGTGTGGCAGCGCCGATGTCAGCGGCTCGATCGGCTGAGCGGTTGCAGACCGGTGTGTGTAGCGGTCAATGAGCGTTTTGCAGACCGGCACCTCAAACTCGGGTTCTTCCGTCAGCGAAACGCGGACCGTGTCGCCCAGCCCGTCTTCGAGCAGCGTTCCGATGCCGACTGCCGACTTAATGCGGCCGTCTTCAGCTTCACCTGCTTCAGTGACACCGAGGTGCAGCGGATACGGCTTCATGCCCTCTTCGGCAAGCCGTTGCACCAGCAACCGATAGGCCTGAACCATCACCTGCGGATTCGACGACTTCATCGACAGTACGATATTGTAGTAGTTCTCGTCTTCGCAGATGCGCAGGAATTCGAGCGCGGATTCAACCATACCAACCGGCGTATCACCGTAGCGGCTCAGAATGCGGTCAGACAGCGAACCGTGGTTGGTCCCGATCCGCATGGCAGTACCGTATTCTTTACAGATCCGGACCAGTGGCAGGAATTTTTCACGGATACGCCCCAGCTCGGCGGCATAGGACGCATCGGTATAGTCGATGTGCTCAAACCGCTTCCGGTCGGCATAGTTTCCGGGGTTGATCCGTACTTTTTCGACAATGCGGGCGGCCAGTTCGGCGGCATTAGGCGTAAAGTGAATATCGGCTACGAGCGGGGTATTGTACCCGCGCAGACGCAGTTCTTTCCGGATATTTTCAAGGTTTTGAGCTTCCTTTACGCTGGGCGCCGTAATCCGGACGTACTCGCAACCGGCGTCGATCATCCGGATACACTGCTCAACAGAGCCAAGGGTATCCATGGTATCAACAGTAGTCATCGACTGTACCCGGATCGGGTAATCGGAACCAAGCGGTACGTCGCCAACGGAAACCGTGACCGTTTTCCGGCGACTATATTCGGTAAGTGAGGGGGCGTAAAGAGCGGGAATGAGTGCCTCGGCGGGCGATGTCAACAATGTGTCGGGCATACCTAACAGAACCAGGTTCGTTATCCGGCAAAGGTACGGAAAAAGCCGAAGCTAAGCGGTATTCTGGTCTAGATGTAAAACCCAGATCGGTTGAGAATTGTTCGGGAGCGGGGGGGAGAACTTCGCGGAAATGACGGACTGAAGCCCGCCGTTTCCGCGAAGGAGACAAATTACCAGCGGGTCTTTTTATAACCGGCCAGCGAGTAATATAGAATGATGCCGAACAGCGGCAGCAGCAAGGCGTAGGCGTTTTTAAATGCTGTAACATCGGTCAGGTAGCCATGTACCAGCGGCAGAATAGCGCCCCCCGAAATACCCATAATCAGCAGGGCTGAACCAATTTTGGTAAAGGGCCCGAGGCGGTTCAGGGCTAACGGCCACACGGCCGGCCAGATCGGAGCGATGGCAAAACCCATCAGGGCAATGCACAGAATGGAATAAAAGCCGGATGTCAGCAGCGCGCCGACCGTGAGGATAATGGCCAGCACCGAACCAAAGCGCAGCGCCGTTGTTTGCGAGATGTATTTCGGAATCAGGACAATACCCAGGAGGTAACCGGCCAGCAAGCCCGCCAGCGTGTACGAGGTAAAGTGTTTGGCTTCATCGTTGGAGAAGCCGATGGCTGTACCGTAGTTGATAATGGTATCACCGGCAATTACTTCGGCGCCCACGTAGCAGAACAGGGCCAGTACGCCTAAAACCAGATTCGGGAACTGCCATACGCTGGTATAGGTCGTTTTTTCGCTCGCGGTATCGTCGTCCTCCTGTTCTTCGGAAACTTCCGGCAGGGTCGAGAAGCGGATTAACAGCGCCAGTACAACCAGTACGCCGGTCAGGATCAGGTAAGGAGTTACTACCTTGTCAAGGTTGGCCGAGCCGCTGCTTAACAGGATACCGCCGAATACCAGCTGGCTACAGATACCGGCCAGTTTATTGGCAACCCCCATGAAACTGATCCGTTGGGCAGCACTTTCGCGTGGACCCAGAATGGTGACGTAAGGGTTCGAAGCCGTCTGGAGCACTGTCAGGCCGATGCCAATCAGGAACAGACCTACGAGGAACAGCGGGTAGGAAACCACTTTGGCCGCCGGTACGAAAATCAGTGTACCAATGGCCATTGTCAGCAAACCGATTGACATCCCGTTTTTGAAACCGGTCTTTTTCAGAACCGCCGACGACGGAATGGCCATCAGCGTGTAGGAAATAAAGAAGGCAAACGCCACCAGATTAGACTGCAGGTTGTTCAGACTGAACGCCTGTTTAAAGAACGTGATCAGTACACTGTTTACCCACGTGACAAAGCCGAAGATAAAAAACAGGGCACCGATAATCAGCAACGGCCCGATGTAGCTGTTGCTGGTTTGAGGTTTTGGAGATGAAACCATTTCAGATTAAGTAATTGAGTACGTCGATTTAAAAATACGTCGAAATGAAACCATGAAAATAGAGGATTTCGACGGTATTATCACTGCAACGCCCCGATAATCGTTGGCCGCCGGGCTTTTAACAGAATAGTTACCATGTTAAATACCTCGCCCGCAATACCATGTGCCGGTTCTTCTTCCTTGATAACGGACTCAATGACAAAACCCTGCGCACTAAGCAGGTCAGTCAGCTCGGCCGAATCGTACAAATGAAAGCCGTACTGCGTAAAGGGGAGCAGCTGCATGCTGGATTTAGTACGGATGCCGATAAAAAAAAGGCCATCGGGTTTCAATACCCGCAGGATTTCGCGCAGCTCATCAGCCGGGTTTTCCCAGAAATAGATGGTGTTGATGGTAATAATTTTGTCGAACGATTCACCGGCAAAGGGCAGCCGGTCGGCCGTAGCTTGGTGAAACCGTACCCGACCGGCATCGACGAGGGGCTGATTCAGCGCTGTTGCTTCGGTGATCATGGTTTCCGAGAAATCGCAGCCGTCGTAGGTCGCCGTCGGTTGGCTGGCTAATAGGTCGCCGGTAAAGTACCCGTTTCCCATACCGATTTCCAGTAAGTGCTCACCGGGTTGCAGGTCGAGGTGATTCATCGTCAGCGCATACATAAATGCGTTGCTCCGGTTCATTTTCTGGCCGACATCGCGGCCCATCTCACCTTCGGGTTGCCGTAACTGCTGAGCAACTTGCTGGAAATCAATATGACTCATGGTATTTGTGGTTGTTTACCTCCGGAATTTACAGGCCGAAGGATCGTGTTTGACATAATATGATTTATAATTGACCGCCTTCGGGTTCATACAGCCTTTCAGGTTCAGGAGCTCAATGCCACGGAAATCAATGGCATGGCTTTCGGCCTGAAGAGCGATATAGCCTTCTTTCAGCTGGCTATTCAGCTTCGGCGCCCAGGCATCGGCATTGGTGATATTCATCATCTTCCGGAAATCGCCGTCGAGCGTACCGCCAATGCGGATATTCTGATAGGCCAGTACCGTATCGCCATCAATGAGGTGATAGACCACTGAGTCGCCCAGAACGATCGCTTCTGCTTTAACCCATTGATCCCCGTCATAGGTTTTAGAATCTGAGTCGATGCAATGCGCATTGGCGAATTTACCGTTCATATCCACGATGGTACCTGGTGAGCAGAGGTTGCCGGTATGGCGGGTGCCTTTACCAAGCCCGCCCAGTAACTGCATTTCGAGCGATACCGGAAAGTGCTGTTCAAAGGTCAGGCTCGCCGCTGACTGCGAATGAAACATAATCCCGCTGTTGCGTACGTTCCAGGTAGCCCCGCCCGGCACCTGATCACCCTGAAAGCGGTATTCGAACCGGATGCGGTAGTGGGAATAAGGGGTTTTGTAGTAGATGTGGCCGTATTTATCGTTGAACTTGTCGTATTCTTTATAACTGACGCGCAGCATACCGTCTTCGACCAGAAACGTATTTTTATAATTGTCGTTGAGGGGTTGGTTGGCGATTTTAATGTCCCAGCCGCTCAGGTCTTTGCCGTTGAAGAGTGACTGCCAGTCTTCTTTTTTTGCACCGGACTGAGCAAAAAGTGCAGACAGGCTAAGGCAGGACAGAATAAGTGACAAAAATGATTTTTTCATAGAATAAAATGGAGTAATTTGGTAGGTCAAACGAACTCAGGTTTGCCCGAAGGTGAGACAATAAAGTAAGTAAAACGCTGAAAAAATTGTCTTATAAGCGTATAAGAGTCGATCACAATTTAAATCTACTTTACCTTGAACAGAAGAGATGCCTTACAACGGGTCGCGTTGTTGATGGGCAGTACCCTGTCGGCCCCAACCATGGCGGCTATCCTGCGCGAGCCGGGTAAAGCCGCCCCCTCTACCTTTTCGCTGACGGCAGATCAGCAGACAATGCTGGCTGATATTGCGGAAACCATTATTCCGACGACCACAACCCCCGGAGCGAAAGCCGCCGGTGTCGGGCCGTTTATCGAACTGATGGTGAAAGACTGTTACAGTCCTGAACAGCAGGATCATTTCCGGAAAGGACTGGTCGCGGTAGATGAAGCCAGTCAGAAAACCTACAGCAAGCCGTTTGTGGCCTTGTCGAACGAGCAGAAACATGCTGTTCTGACGCAGTTTGAAACCGCTGCCGAAGAAGAGGCGAAAGCAGGCCGTCAGGCGGCGAAAGCAAAGGATGTTGATGCCGAAACCGGTCAGATCAAAGAAGAGAAAAAGAAAAAGTCTGATCCGCCGGTGCCGTTCTTTTCGCTGACTAAAGAGCTGACCCTGCTCGGGTACTTCTCGTCGGAGATCGGGGCGACCAAAGCCCTGCGGTATATCGCGATTCCGGGCCGGTATGAAGGTTGCGTGAAATACGAAAAAGGCCAGAAAGCCTGGGCCACCTAGCCTGACCGGGGTTTGGATTACCCCGTTAACCGTATGTTCAGACAACCCCCTTTAACTACAGAAACATGTACCTTAATATAGATGCCAAAAAAGCTGCGACCTACGATGCCATTGTGGTAGGGTCGGGCATTTCCGGCGGCTGGGCTGCCAAAGAATTAACCGAAAAAGGCCTGCGGGTGCTGATGCTGGAGCGCGGCCGTGACCTGAAACACGTATCGGGCTACGAAACGGCCATGAAAGATCCGTGGGAGTTTCTGCACCGCAGCCGCGTCGATAATATCGCACGGGAAGAGTACTGGGCCAGCGTCCGGACGGGCTATACCGCCAACGAACCAACCCGCTACCTGTTCGAAAACGATAAGGAAAACCCATACCTCGAAAAACGTCCGTTCGACTGGATCCGGGGGTATCACCTCGGTGGCCGCTCCCTGATGTGGGGACGTCAGAGTTACCGGCTCAATGAACGCGACTTTACCGCAAACCTCGAAGACGGGCACGGTGCCGACTGGCCGATCCGGTATAAGGATATTGCGCCCTGGTATTCATACGTAGAGCGGTTTGTGGGTGTGTCCGGCCAGAAAGAGGGTCTGGACGTGTTGCCGGACGGTGAGTTCCTGAAGCCGATGGAGATGAACTGCGCTGAGAAGAAAGTAAAATCAGCGATTGAAACCCATTTCCCCGGCCGCCACATGACCATCGGTCGTCCGGCGATCCTGACGTCACCGACTAAAATTCATACGGATCTGGGCCGCGCCCAATGCCAGTCGCGGAACCTGTGTAGCCGGGGTTGTCCGTTCGGGGCTTACTTCAGTACCCAGTCAGCCACCTTGCCGGCGGCGGCCAAAACCGGTCGTCTGACCATCGTTACAGATAAGATTGCGTACGAGGTTATTTTCGACGATAAGCTGAATAAGGCAGTTGGCGTCCGTGTGATCGATCAGAACACGAAACAACACCACGAATATTACGCAAAGATTCTGTTCCTGAATGCATCGGCGATCAATACAGCCTGGATCATGATGCAGTCGACGTCGAAGCGCTTCCCGAACGGGTTGGGCAACGACTCCGATCAGCTGGGCCGCAACATCATGGACCACCACCTGAACGCCGGTGCGTCGGGTGAGTTCGAGGGCATGGAAGACAGCTACTATTATGGCCGTCGCGGAAACGGTATCTATATTCCGCGGTTTGCCAACTGGGGGAGCGATAACAAACGTGATTTTGTACGCGGCTTCGGGTATCAGGGCGGCGGCAGCCGTCAGGGCTGGGAACGTGGAGCCGGTATGAAAGGATTCGGCGCCGACTTTAAAGAAGCGCTGACCGAGCCGGGCAAGTGGACCTTCAACATCGGTGGTTTCGGGGAAACACTTCCTGATTCGAATAACCGGATGCGGTTGTCGGGCCAGAAAGATAAGTGGGGCCTGCCGGTCATTGAGTTCGACTCAGGCTGGGGCGAAAACGCGCAGCGTATGCGGATTGCGATGATGAACGAAGCGGCGAATATGCTGGAGGCTGCCGGCGCCAAAAACATTAAAACCCGTAATGACCTGACGAAAAACCCTGGCATTGGTATCCACGAAATGGGAACGGCCCGTATGGGTCGCGATCCGAAAACCTCGGTACTGAACGGAAATAATCAGGTTTGGGGAGCCAAAAACGTGTTTGTAACAGATGGTGCAGCGATGGCTTCATCGTCTTGTGTAAACCCGTCACTTACCTATATGGCACTAACGGCGAGAGCCGCAGATTTTGCAGTGAGAGAACTGAAAAAACAGAATTTGTAATATTATTTAATCATTTTTTAAAAAAGGGATGCAATTTTTGCATCCCTTTTTTAATGTCTTACTGTATAGTTTAGTTTACTGTTTTTCAGTTATTTATGTTGTTTTTTGTGTATTATGACACTGTTAAGCATATGTGCAGTCTTTACAGAATATGCAGATTTTTTGACAAACATTAAAAAGTGATGAGTAGGTAAAGCAGGGCGGTTGGTTTATTAATAAATAATCTTCTTATCGCTCAATTGTTAACAAACCTAAACTGCCGGTTAGCCGGCAACCCAAGCTTATGGTAAAACCATTACGATCACGTTCTCTGCCACGCAGGATTGTGAGCTTGTCCACAACCCCACTGTTACTCGCACTATGCTGTACGGGTTTCTCCTACGCAGAAGGAACAGAATTCAAAGAATTAGCCATTAAAGCCACTACAGTTTCTGTCAACATGGTCGACAGAACAGTTACCGGTAAAGTGACAGACGAAAGTAATGCGCCGTTGCCGGGTGTAAGTGTTGTCATTAAAGGTACTACCAGAGGAGCTGTGACGGATCCGAACGGTCAGTACCGGTTAGATGTTCCGGACGGTAACGTAACACTCGTATTCTCCTTTGTAGGCTACAAGGCGCAGGAAGTACCGGTCGGTAATCAATCGGCCATTAACCTGTCGCTGCAGGCCGATAACAAAATGCTCGACGAGATCGTCGTAATTGGTTACGGTACGCAGAAGAAGTCCGATCTGACGGGTGCGGTAGCGGGTGTAAAACAGGCACAGCTTCAGGAACGCCCTGCTGCTTCGCTGAACCAGGCGCTGGCAGGCCGTATGCCGGGTGTACAGGTGAACAATAACTCGGGTCGTCCCGGCGGCCGTACTACAGTACGTATCCGTGGTTTCAGCTCGATTAACTCCTCGAACAACCCATTGTATGTGGTCGACGGTGTGATGTTGCCGCAAGGTAACCAGGCGCAGTTCAGCTCGGCGATTGACTACATTAACCCGAATGACATCGTATCCATTGAGGTACTGAAAGATGCGTCGTCGACAGCGATCTACGGTGCCCGCGGTGCCAACGGTGTTATCCTGGTAACTACGAAGAAAGGGAAAGCCGGCGAAGGTACGGTTACCTACAACGCCGATTTCAGCGTAAATACAATCGGACCAAACCGGCCGCGCGTATTGAATGCGAAAGAGTATCTGGCTACGGAAGATCTGGCTTACGCAAACATTAAGAAATATGACCCGGCTGGCTGGGCTGCGGGTAAGTATACAAGCTTAGATCCGATTGCTCGGAGAAAAGCGTACAGCGCTGCTTACCCTGGTGTATTCGATGCGAACCTGAACCCGCTGTACGATACAGACTGGTTTAAGGAAACAACACAGAACAAGCTGTCTCAGAACCATCAGTTAGGTTTCAGCGGTGGTAACGAACGGACACAATACTCGTTATCCTTGGGCTTCCGCGACGATCAGGGTCTGATCAAAACATCGTATATGAAACGCTATTCAGGCCGTTTTACAATCGATGATCAGATCAAGAAATGGCTGAAAGTCGGTGGTACACTGAGCTACAACAATCAGACTGAGAACTTAGTCGACATCAATGACGCCGTTGCCCGTCAGATTGTGGAAGACTTCCCGTTCCTGCCGGTTAAATATGCAGATGGCCGCTATGCCAGCAACCGTGATTATCCAAGTGCAGAAGGAACATTCAGTTCTATGCACCGCCTGATGGATCGCCGGTATATCCTGAATACGCAGACAACGTTAGGTAGCCTGTATAGCAACATCAATATTGCGAAAGGGCTTGAAATGCGTACAGTGCTGGGTGTTAACATTTTAACGCAGGAAAACAACGAATCACAAACCCGTACACTGAACCCCGGGCAGTTAGGTAACGCCGCAACGCGGAACCGTAAGGAAAGCTTCTGGTCACTGGAAAATTACCTGACCTATAACAAGCAGATTCGTGATAACCAGCACTTAACAGCTTTATTAGGTTTGTCGTGGCAGGAAACCAACTTCTTCAGTATGGGGGCTACTGTGCAGAACTTTGCGACGGACTACTTCGGGTTCAATAACCTGGGTGCAGGGGCTACGAACCCGCAGGTTTCGTCAAACGCATCGCGTTTTGCCTTTAACTCATACTTTGGCCGGGTTAACTACAGCCTGATGGAGAAGTATTTGTTTACGGTAACCGGTCGTATGGACGGATCGTCGAAATTCGGTGCTAACCACAAGTATGCCTTCTTCCCGTCGGCAGCGTTTGCATGGCGTGTATCTGAAGAGAGCTTCCTGAAAAACAACAGCCTCATTTCGAACCTGAAATTACGGACAAGCTATGGTCTGACGGGTAACTCGGAAATTCCGCCGTATTCGTCACTGGCCCTGTTAAGCTCTAACTATTCAACAATTTATAACGATACCCGCGTAGGTGGTACTGGTATTGACCGTCTGGCCAACCCGGATCTGCGGTGGGAAAAAACAGCTCAGGCTGACATCGGTGTTGAAGTTGGTATCCTGAAAGGCCGTGTAACACTGGAAGCTGACTATTACTATCGTAAGACAACGGACATGCTTCTTGATGCACCGGTTCCTCGTACGAGCGGTTACGGTACAATCCGCCGGAACGTAGGCTCAATGCAGAACCAGGGCTTTGAATTTGGTCTGAACACAGTGAACATTGACCGTGGCGGTTTCAGCTGGAACACATCGTTCAACCTGTCGCTGAACCGGAACAAAGTGCTTTCACTGGCAACGCCGTCTGATATCTTCAACGTAGGTGGTCCTAACTTTACCAACCCGACAAACGTGATCCGCGTGGGTGAGCCGGTAGGTTCATTCTGGGGTCTGACCCGTCTGGGCGTATGGAGCGAAGCCGAGCGTGAAGAAGCCGCTAAGTTTGCCAGCTACCGGAACAACCTGACTATGCTGCCGGGCGATATCAAATATCTTGATGTTAACGGCGATAAGGCAATCACTGACGCTGACCGCAGCATCATCGGTAACGGTAGCCCTAAAGGCTGGGGTGCTATGACAAACTCATTCCGGTACAAGGGCTTTGATGCTACACTGGAATTGCAGTTCATGTATGGTAACGACGTTATGCTGATGAACCTGCACCCAAGTGAAGACCGTCAGGCGCTGGCTAACAGCTACTCATCGGTACTGAACGCATGGACACCGCAGAATCAGAATACGATGATTGCTGAAATCCGTGAAACACGTGCCGGTTATGTAACAAACGTGGACAGCCACTGGATTAAAAATGGTTCGTTCCTGCGTGGCCGTAACCTGCTGGTTGGCTACACATTCCCAAGCGAGCTGACAAGCCGCCTGAAAATGAGTAAACTGCGGGTGTATGCCAGCGCACAGAACTTCTTCCTGTTAGTGGAAGATCCGATTGTTGGTGATCCGGAAGTAACACCGACCAACCAGGGTGACGGCAACAGCGCGTTCTCTCAGGGTATGATCTGGCACAACTATCCGAAGCCTACAACCTACATGTTAGGTTTACAGGTTGCTTTCTAATCGATCACGAAACTCATTAACGTTCAAAAGAGATTCTCAACATGAAGTTAAATATCATTAAACGAGCAGGTACTGCTGCCCTTTTCGGCGCTGTTTTGCTTGGACCTGTTGGCTGTACGGACTTTTTAGATGAACGCGCTCCATCTAACCTGACAACCTCAAGTTTCTATACCATCCCTGACCACGCAGAAGCCGGACTGGCCTCAGTTTATGCAAGCATGCGTTTTATCGGCGATGGTGCCAATATCTTCTCGTCGAACTGGCAGCTTCTCGAAGCGATGACCGGAACGTCGACAACAGAGACAGCCCAGAACTCTGACCTTAACAACCTGTACAGTATGTCGCACGATGGCAATACGATCCACGTGGTAAACTACTGGAACGGTCTGTACCGGGTAATTGCACAGGCTAACCTGGTGCTGGACAGAGTACCGCCAATTACGCCGATGCCGGAAGCGCAGAAAACGAAAATTCTGGGAGAGGCACGCTTCCTGCGCGCATGGGCTTACTTTACGGCCGTTCGTCTGTGGGGAGATGTCCCGCTGGTGACTAAGCCACAAACAGCAACGTCGGAAGATTTCCGCCCGGCCCGGGCTTCACAGGAAGAGATTTACAAACTGATTGTAGAAGACCTGTTGGCTGCTGAAAGTGCAGGCTTGTCATGGATGGATTTAAGCGGTCGTGCGAACCTGGCTGCGGTAAAAACACAATTGTCAAAAGTATACCTGACAATGGCTGGCTTCCCGCTGAGTAAAGGAGCGTCACACTACAAACTGGCTGCTGATAAAGCACTGGAAGTAATTACGTACGCCAATGCTAACCCGGGCACTATCAACCTGTTCACAACCTATGAAGATGTACATAGCGAGCGGACAGAAAACCGGATTGAGCATTTGTTCCAGTTGCAGTATAACGCTACCGTGGCAAGTAATCCGATGGATAACTTCTACGGTAACTTTAAGCCGATTAACTACAACGGTCCAACAGGAACAGGTAGCTCGGTGCCTACGTCGTCATTCTACAACTCGTATGAGAAAGGTGACCTCCGGACAAAAGATCAGGATGGCTACTTCTATACCACGTACTTTACGAATGGTACCGGTGCACGGTTTGAGCTGGGCGCTCCGTATGTGTTCAAACACTTCAACCGGATTGCGAACGGTACCTCTGGCGTTGCCGGTACACGTCTGAATAACCTGAACGTGCCGATGATTCGTTACGCAGAAACACTGTTGCTGTATGCTGAAGCACAAAACGAAGTAGGTGGCCCTAACCAGGCAGCATACGACGCGTTGAAAAAAATCCGTGACCGTGCCCAGCTGGCAACACCTGCCTTAGGTACATTCAATCAGGCGAGCTTCCGTGAAGCTGTATGGCGCGAGCGGTGGTATGAGCTTTGCTACGAGCAGCTTACCTGGTTTGATATGGTTCGTTTACGCAAAGTATTCAATGAGAAGACAAAAGGCTTTGACAACTTTGTGGGTCACATTAACCTGAGCACCAACAAAGCACTGGAAGAGAAACACTTATTGCTTCCACTGCCTCGTCAGGAAATGCTGAATAACCCGAATCTGAAACCTCAGAACCCTGGTTATCCAAACTAATTTCTAATCTGATAAGAAGGTTATTTACCCGGCAGCTGATTCAGTTGCCGGGTTTTTTATTGATATTATGTCTCCGCGCGTTACGTAAATCAGGGAACGAAACCGGGTGATTTCATCGTTATGAGATAGATACGGATGTGTTTGTTTAATCTTTTTGAAAAATGATTAAACAAAAAAGCCGACCCTTATGTTAGTAGGGTAGCAATCGCATTCCCTGGGGCGGAAATGGCCACCCGCCCGGCGGCTTGCATGTGTTGTACACAACCTTTGTAACGACATGCGAACTGAAAGTCAGTTCTGAACGAAAACATGAGTGAATCAAATCAGGTGGATACCAGCGGTAACCCACAACCTCTGGCACATGCCCCGGAAAAAGCAGTTTCTGTACCGGATACGCGCCATAGGGTTGCTGTCTACCGGAAAGAACATTTTAATGCGGCACATCGGCTGAACAACCCGAACTGGTCAGACGAAAAAAACGAACGCGTCTACGGTAAATGCAATAACTACAATTACCATGGGCATAACTATGACCTGATACTTCAGGTTACAGGGCCGGTTGATCCGGAAACGGGCTATGTCATTGATATGAAAGTACTTAGTGATATAACGAAAACGTTTGTACTCGACCGGTTTGATCACAAAAATCTTAATCTGGATACCGAAGAGTTTAAAGACTTAAACCCGTCGGCCGAAAACATTGCCATCGTTATCTATCAAATTTTACGTGAGCAGCTGGATCCCTCGCTGGATCTCAAAATCAGACTTTATGAAACCGAACGGAATTTTGTTGAATACCCGGCCGCTTAACGGTAATGGCAAGAATGGCAAACATGCCGGTACTGACTTTGCCGATGACCTGCATGCCGAGGAAATTGGCGAGTCACATGCTGCTACGTCGATTGAAACGCCCATGCGTCCGGATGCATTTGCGATGGACGATGATCATAAAATTGAACTCATTACTGAACACTTCAGGGAGATTATGAACATTCTGGGCCTTGACCTGACCGACGACAGCCTGAACGGGTCGCCGCGGCGTGTCGCCAAGATGTATGTAAAAGAAGCGTTCAGCGGGCTGAATCCGGCTAATAAGCCAAAACCAACCCTGTTTGATAACAAGTTCAAATACAACGAAATGCTGGTTGAGAAGGACATTCTGGTGCAATCGTACTGCGAACACCACTTTGTTCCGATAATCGGTAAGGCACACGTTGCCTATATATCGAGCGGCAAGGTAATCGGCCTCTCAAAACTAAACCGGATTGTACAGTATTATGCCAAACGTCCGCAGGTGCAGGAGCGTCTGACCGTTCAGATCGCCAATGAGCTGAAAGACGTGCTGGAAACGGAAAACGTGGCCGTTATCATTGATGCCAAACACCTGTGTGTATCAACAAGGGGCGTTCGTGACGTACATAGTTCAACCGTTACGGCAGCTTACCACGGTAAGTTTGAAGAGGAAGCGACCCGGCAGGAATTTCTGCGGTATATTTCGGGTATGAACGCAACCTTGTAGGGAGATATTAGTTATTGTGATGAAGAAGGCTGCTCAATCTGGCAGCCTTCTTTTTTTCATGAAAACCATCTCCGTAATGCAAGGAAAAACCATTTTTATTATCGGAGCCAGCTCCGGCATCGGGCATGCCCTGGCCGTTACACTACAGGCACAGGGAGCAACCCTGATTACGGCCGGTCGCCGCCAGCCGGAAGGCATTCAGTCTACGCACCTGAACTGGGACGTTACCCAGCCGCCAGGTGATTTAGCAAAGCAACTGCCGGACACCCTGCACGGACTGGTTTACTGTCCGGGAACCATAAATTTAAAACCCTTTCAGCGCTTGTCAGTGACTGACTTTCAGAACGATTTGCAGGTGAATGTACTGGGTGCTATTGCGGCGGTTCAGGCTGCGTTTCCGGCGTTGAAAAAGGCTAAGGGAGCCAGTATTGTTCTGTTCAGTACGGTAGCGGCGAAAGTAGGTATGAGCCTGCACTCATCGGTAGGGGTAGCCAAATCGGCGGTTGAGGGGCTGGCAAAATCACTGGCAGCCGAGTTTGCACCCTCGCAGATCCGGGTCAACGCCGTGGCGCCGTCTCTGACTGATACGCCGCTGGCGCAGTTTCTGTTAGGGGATGATACGAAACGGGAGGCAGCCAATAAGCGCCATCCGCTGGGCCGGTACGGCGCGTCGGCTGATATTGCCAACATGGCGGCCTTTCTGCTCTCGGATCAGGCGGCCTGGATAACCGGCCAGATTGTCGGGGTCGACGGTGGTATGGGTAGTGTGAAATAACCGGAAAAGAAACGTGGAAGCCGGCCAGCCGGCTTCCACACAGCAGGATCACTTAAAGCGCTCAAGCAGCGCTTTTGTCTTTTTAATGCCGTCGTATTCGTCCAGCTTGTCGCCTTCGTATTCAATCCCGACATAGCCTTTAAAGCCGCTGTCTTTTACGATTTTCATCATGCGGCTATAATCGGTTTCGATGCAGTTGCCGCTTTCGTCGAAGTTGTACGTTTTCGCCGAAACGCCCTTGGCAAATGCCATCAGCTCTTCAACCCCCTGATAGCGGTCGTACTCGCTTTCGCAGCCGTCTTTTCCGCGACGCAGACAGAAGTTACCGAAATCCGGCAGTGTACCGACATTTGGTTTATTTACATCTTTCATGACATCGGTTAGCCACGCCCCGTTTGACGAGTAGCCACCGTGGTTTTCAACAATCACATTGATACCCAGCGGCTGCGCAAATTCGCCCAGTTTACCGAGTCCTTCAACGGCTGCACGGGCAACCTCTGTTCCGGAGCTGGTGCCATAGGCATTTACGCGGATGGTCTGACAGCCAAGGTATTTCGCGCACTCAACCCATTTTTTGTGGTTATCGACAGCCTGATTTCGTTTGGCTGCATCGGTTTCGCCCAGACCACCCTCGCCGTCAATCATGATCAGGTGGTTCTTAATGCCGTTGTCTTTGCAGCGCTTCAGTAACTCGTTGAGGTACGCTGTATCGTTAGCTTTGTCCTTAAAGAACTGGTTAACATATTCAACCGTCCGGATACCAAATTCCTTACGGGCAATAACGGGAAAGTCGAGGTTCGTAATTTTTTTGGCAAACAATGCTTTATGCAGCGACCATTCGGCCAGTGAGATCTCAAAAAAGCGTTTTTTTGCCGGTTCGGCAAAAGCCGTCAGGGATGGCGCAGCCGCCAGTATCAGCCCCGCCTGCTTAATAAAGGAGCGACGATCGGTAGTCATGTTGCTAAGGGAGTTAAAGGGCGAAATCTACGAAATTCAGGGAATATTCAAACGTATTTCCTGCGCCCGGCTGTATAGAGGCTTAATATTTGCGGAAAACGGTTTTATGCGGGCGAGTTGCCGGAAAAGGACAATTATCAGGACTAGCAGGTGTTTTAGTAATGTTCTAGTATAAAAGAAAAAAGCCCTCAAATTCGCTGGGAATGAGGGCTTTTTTGCCAGTATTGAATACAACCTGAATTATCCGAATATTTAAAAAATTATAAGTATATAAGATTTTTTTTAAATATTTCGATAAATGTACTGTGCGTAAATGAAAAAGGCAAGAAAAGAGTAAAATTTTAATGAAAAATGTTACGATTCCCGCACCGGTAACTCAAGAGAGACAAAATGCTTCTGGTTCAGCGGCAGGTTGTCTGCACTCCAGATCATATCGTGCAGAAACGGAAATGACCGTACCGGACAATCGGCTACGCGACAGTAATGGCAGCAATCGGGCAGGCAGGGATCGGCATGGACGAAAATCTCAACCTCACTCGTAAAACCTCCTTTCAACGTATTTTCAAAGTGGTTGACGGTTTGATGTACACCTGTAAGCTCCCAGTAGCGGGGCAGTGTCAGGTGGCAGTCGATGTGCAGGTCCGCGCCGTATTTCTGTACCCGCAGGTTATGGACATCAATCCAGCTGGTATTCCGGTTTTCCCGCAGCAGCGTAACGACACGGTCGAGGGTAGGGGTGTCGGTTTCGTCGAGGAGACGCGCCGTAGCATGCCGGACCAGATGAAATCCGTTGTAGAAAATCACAAAGGACAGAATAAGCGATAAAACGCTGTCAAGCCATACCCGCCCGGTCAACAAAACCAGACCGATCCCGGCCAGAACAATGACACTGCTCAGGCTATCGGTCAGCAGATGCCGGCCGTCTGCAATCAGTGCCATTGAGTCGGTACGCTGGCCGGTCCGGACCAGCATCCAGCCTGTAGCAGCATTGGCAATTGTCGATAACGCAACCAGCAACAGGCCCCAGTCCAGATTTTCGAGCGTGTGCGGCCGCAGAAAACTCATGACTGCCGCATAAACGGTAAAGAAACCGGCTGAGATAATCAGAGCACCTTCAAAGCCGGAAGAGAGAAATTCAACTTTACCGTGACCGTAAGGATGGTTAAAATCGCGGGGCTGACCGGCGAGGTAAATACTGTACAATGCAAAGGCACTGGCCAGTACGTTGACAATCGATTCAAGGGCATCGGTAAGGATTGCTGCTGAACCGGTTAAGTACCAGGCGGTCATTTTCAGTAATAGCAGTGTGATGCTCAGTCCGAGAGAGACGGTCATCCACCGGAATTTAGTCTGTTGAAGTGTACTCATGGGTAACCTGCGCAAGGAGGAAGGGGGTACAGGGACTGCTTCTAACCCTTACGCAGCGGGCATTTGTTCTGATGCAAAGTTACGCGGTAAGACGGGAAAAGTTTGTACATTCGTGGATATGAATAAAACGGATAATCCCTGGCAGACCCTTTCTTCCACGACTGCCTATGATAATAATTGGTTGACAATCAGACATGAAGAGGTTGTTACCCCTGCCGGAACACCTGGTATTTATGGCGTAGTAAGTTTTAAAAACAAAGCTGTCGGCGTACTCCCGATTGATGAGGAGGGCTATACATATCTGGTCGGGCAGTATCGCTATCCGCTAAATGAATATTCGTGGGAAATTCCGGAAGGAGGCAGTCCGGTCGGCACCGATATTCTGGAGTCGGCAAAACGGGAGCTGAAAGAAGAAACCGGCCTCATGGCAGAACGCTGGACAAAAATGGCCCGGATACATACCTCGAATTCTGCTACCGATGAAGAAGGGTTTATCTACATTGCCGAAGGGTTGAGCCAGGGCGAGCATGCGCCTGAGGAAACAGAAGAACTGATGGTACGAAAGGTGCACCTGTCAGAGGCAGTACGAATGGTTATGGCCAGTGAAATTACAGACTCTATAAGTATGTGCGCCATTCTGATGGTTGCCCGTCTAAAAGGTATTTAATATGATTGAAGCGCTGTTTTACGGCCTGATTGCCGGTATTCTACTGTGCTGGACCTTCGGCACGGTTTTTTTTTCGCTCTTACAGAATAGTGTTGATAATGGCTACAAGGCAGGGATGAAAATCGCCTTCGGGGTGGTTGTCTGCGACTCCCTGTTTATCGCCTCGGCTTTATTCGGAACCTCCTTCTTACCGAAAATCGACGGGTTCGAACTGGGCATTTCGATAATTGGCGTGGTCTTTTTGAGTGTTATGGGAATTGCTAACCTGGTAAAAGGAGCGCCCCGGCTGGCCTATCCGACCACCCGCTTCGGCAATTTTCTGTATTACTTCTGGATTGGTTTTCTGCTCAACGGTCTGAATCCGGTCAATTTCCTGACTTGGGTGGGGCTGACAGCCTATTTACGGAAATCGCTGCACTACGATTTTGACGAGCAGGTCGGCTTTCTGTCCATGAGCGTGCTGGCGATCTTTCTGACGCAGACCGCTATTGCTGTTTCTGCCCACAAACTGAAGCGGTTATTCACGCCGCGGGTAATCCTGATTTTCAACCGCGTAACCGGGGTGATTTTTCTGGCGGTGGCTATCCAGCTGGCTTACCTGCGTGTATACGTACCGTTAATGGCGATGATGGATAAGTAGAGATACTTGATAACTGGAAAAATTAACTTCCAGGAAGTTTTAAACTTCCTGGAAGTTAGAAGTTAATAGACGGCTAAACCTTCTGTTTTTCAAGGAAATTCTGCCAGTCGGCAATGAGGTCTTTTTTCAGCACCCGCGGGAATTTATGCTGCCCGCCCAGTTTTCCCTTCGACTCCATCCATTTGTAGAATGTCGACGCGGGTACTACCGTTACCGTAATATCCTTCAGGGCATGACGCCGTTCGACAGCATAATCGTCATTCAGCTCTTTTAGTTTAGCATCAATACGGTCGCGGAGGTCGTTGGCATCAGCTTTGTCGTCCGTACCAATGTACCAGTTGTGGGCAAAGAGGGTATCTTTCGTAACACCGGCCACGGTAAATTCGCGGATATCGATGTTCAGGTCGCTGGATACGAGCTCGATGGCCTTGTTCATGTTATCGACCGACAGGTGCTCCCCGCAGAGGCTGAGGAAATGTTTGGTCCGGCCGGTAATGACAATTTCTGCCCGTTTTTTGGAAATGAACTTGATGGTATCGCCGATCAGATAGCGCCACGCTCCGGAACAGGTCGACATCAGCAAGGCATATTCCTTCCCTTCTTCCACCTCATCGATCATCAGGGTCTCGGCATTCGGAAGTACCTGTCCGTCGGCCGTAAAGTTGCGTTCGTTGAACGGAATAAACTCAAAGAATATGCCGTTGTTGAGCACCAGCTGCATGCCCGCAGCGTTCGGGTGCGTCTGGTAGGCGATAAACCCTTCCGACGCCAGATAGGTCTCAATATAGGTAATCGGCCGGCCAAGGAGCTTTTCAAAGCCTTTCTTGTACGGTTCGAACGATACACCGCCGTGGCAGAAAACGCTCAGGTTCGGCCAGATGTCATGGATGGTATTGACCTTGTAATAGGCAATGATCTTTTCCATGAGAAGTTGTAGCCAGGCCGGTACCCCCACGATAAAGCCGATGTCCCACTGCGAGGCCTGAGCCGTGATTTCATCCAGCTTCAGGGCCCAGTCGCGTTCACTGGCAATGTCACGGCCCGGCTTATAGAACTGCTGGAACCAGAACGGAATCTGACTGGCGGTAATACCACTCAGATCGCCTTCGAAATGGTTATCGCGGTAGCTGAGCGTCGTACTGCCGCCAAGCATCAGAAACCCTTTTTCGTAAATCGCTGCCGGAAGCTGCTGATAGCGTCCGAGGGTCAGAATCTGCCGGATACTGGTTTTCTGAATCGCCTTCGACATTGTCTTCGTCACCGGAATATACTTCGACGCGGCCTCTGACGTCCCCGAACTCAGGGCAAAGTATTTCACACGGCCCGGCCAGCAGACATTCTTTTCGCCGGCCAGCGTGCGGTGCCACCATTCCTGATAAATGGTGTTGTAATCGTAAATCGGTACATGCTGTTTGTACAACTCGTAAAATTCACGCTCGTAACCGAACAGCGATGCACTTTGTATGACTTCGAAGTGGTATTTTTCGCCGAACTTGGTGTAGCGGGCTTTCGAAACCAGTTTCGAAAATGTTTTCTTCTGTAACTTAAATGGGTTAATCTTCTTGCGCTGAACGACATTTGTTAACTTAATGCCGCTCTTGAGCACGTTTCCTAGCAGAGACATAATCTTTTTCTGTTAAGCGTGTTATCAAAAAGAGCGCGCTTCGCGCCCGCTTCAAACCACGGTTAAAGGTTCCAATCCTGCATTTCCTGTATGGTGTCGTATGCCGTCAGGTCGTACTTGCAGGGTACTACCGACGTATAGTTGTGAGCCAGTGCATACTCATCGGTATCTTCGGCCTGCGGGTCGAAGTTAACGAATTCGCCGGCCAGCCAGAAATACCGGCGTCCGTGCGGGTCCCGCCGTTCATCAAAAACTTCCTGCCATTTGGCATCAGCCTGGCGGCAGATTTTTATGCCCTTCAGCGGTTCGGGCTGTTTCGCCGGAAAGTTTACATTCAGGGCAACGCCCTTTGCCATTCCGTGCGTCAGCACATTGCGGGCAATGGCCAGTATGTGTTCTTCCGTATGCGAAAAATCGGCCTGGCGGCTGAAATCATTCAGGGAAAAGCCAATGGCCGGAATGCCTTCAATCGCTGCTTCGATCGCCGCCGACATGGTCCCTGAATACAGTACGCTGATCGAGGTATTGCTGCCGTGGTTTATACCACTAACGACCAGATCGGGTTTACGGTCTTTCAGAATATGATTTTTGGCCAGCTTTACACAGTCTGCGGGCGTACCCGAGCACTCATAAGCCGGAAAATCGGGAAAAATATCCGTTGGATACAGCCGCAGCGGGTGCGCAATAGTGATCGCATGACCCATACCGGACTGAGGACTGTTCGGGGCAACGACCACAACATTGCCCAGCTGCTTCATCAGATTGGCAAGCGTTCTGATGCCGTGGGAAGTAATGCCATCGTCGTTTGTTACTAGTATTAGCGGTTTATGTTCTGACATAACTCATATTGACATTTTCGACCCTTCCGGTTGTTCCTGTGGAGCAGGGAACGTCATACATTCGGGGCCAGAGCCGTCAAAGTTACAAAAAAGGGCCTACTTTTCAGGGAAACGCCATAACAAAGCCCCGCTATCAAACGATGGCGGGGCCCGGTAATTAAATATCGTTCGCCGCAGGCTACTTAACCAGACTGCCTGCCAGACTCTTATAGCCTTGTAACGGGGTGTATCCGTCTGAATTTTTGGCATAATAACCGGTACCGTCGTATGTCCGGAGCAGCGGATCCTGCTTACAGGCATCCGAGCAGGTTCCCTGGTGATCCCAACCGCAGGCCTCGCACAAGGTTACATGGTTGTTGCAGACCGGACTCGCACAGTTGATCATGCGGTCAGTCGTTGTACCGCAACGGAAACAGGTTGAAATTACTTCAGGGTTAACCTGATTGACATCAACAGCGACGCGGTTATCAAACACATAACATTTACCGTCGAAATCTTCACCACCAGCCTCAAGGCCATATTTAATGATACCGCCATGTAGCTGGTACACATTCTCAAAACCGCGGGACAGCAGGTAAGCACTGGCTTTTTCGCACTTGATGCCACCGGTGCAGTACGTAATTATTTTTTTGTCTTTCAGATGCTCAATTTCGTGTACATGATCCGGCAGTTCGCGCAGGTTCTCCATGTCAAACGTGATCGCGCCCTTGAACTTACCGACCGAGTGCTCGTAGTTCGACCGCATATCGACTAGGACAACATCCGGATCGTCTTTCAGTTTCAGAAACTCGTCCGGTTCGAGGTGTTTTCCGGTCTGTTCCAGCGGATTAACGGGTAGGTCGGAGTTGACAATTTCTTCTTTCAGCCGGACGTGCAGTTTTTTGAACGCGTGGTCTTCGTGTTCTTCCACTTTAAACTCCAAAGCCTCAAACCGCGGATCAGCCTTTACCGTCTGCATGTACGTTTCACAATCTTCCGGAAGCCCCGAAACAGTGCCGTTCAGCCCTTCGGGGGCCACAATGATCCGGCCCAGCAGGTTCAGATCGAGGCAAAGCCGGTGATGCTCGTCCCGGAACTCTTCCGGGTTTTCGATAGGGGTGTAGCAGTAATATAGTAAGACGCGATACGGTTTCATAAACTCTAAATCTCAGATGCTGTCACTTCAGCCGGCAAAGTTACAAAATTTGCCCGCAAGAGGCTTTAATTCGCTTACCGGCTTTTGGTGTTTTGCCAAATGCGTGCTTTCTTGTGTATTCGTTTGCAGAATGTAACACGTTGAGCCGCAAAAGAATTCGCTTTTAGGCCACGGGAAAGAGAATATATACGTAACTTTTACAGATTTTACGCCGTTGATACAGAGTGATATGCACGTGGCCATTACCGGAAATATTGGCGCAGGGAAAACAACGCTGGCCCAGATGCTGGCGAATCATTACGGATGGGACGTTTTGTTTGAAGCCGTAGAGGGGAATCCCTATCTGGCCGATTTTTACGGCGATATGGAACGCTGGGCCTTCAACCTGCAGATTTACTTTCTGAACAGCCGCTTCGAGCAGGTAAAAACCATCCGCGATTCGGGCCGGAGCGTCATTCAGGACCGGACGATTTATGAGGATGCCTTTATTTTTGCCAAAAACCTCTACGAAACCGGCCAGATGACTCCGCGTGATTACGAAACCTATCGGGGTTTGTTTGAAAACATGCTGAGTCTGGTGCGCCCGCCCGACCTGATGATCTACCTGCGCGCCGACTTGCCGAAACTGGTTCGTCAGATTCAGAAACGCGGCCGCTCGTATGAGCTGTCGATCAGTGAAGACTATCTGGCAAGCCTGAATGCCCTATATGAACAATTTGCGGTTGATTATAAAGTTGGTGAGCTGCTGATTATTGATGTGAACGAATTGAATTATGCCGACCGGCCGGACGATTTCCGGTTTGTAACGCAACAGATCGATGAGCATCTGGCGGCCCGGGTAAACGCCGGTACAACACTGGTTTAAAGGCGTTCGCCGGTCAGGCAGGTATAGATTTCTGCTGTATAAGTCCTCGATGCCGAGGGCTTATTTTTTTGAATAGCCTGCCAGTCGTCCCGGATTTTTTTTTCGTCGTCCGGACCGGTAAATCCTTTCATCAGATAACAATAGGCCCGACCGATGGCTATGGCTTCATCCAGATCATTACCGTTCAGCGCAATCCGGTAGTCTCTCCGCAACTGATCGAGCCGGCGGAGTTTACTTTTTCGCCTGATGAGTATTATAATGAATCCAATAGCAACAAAAGTCAAAAACGTGTAAACAAGAAACATAAAGCGACTAAGTTCTTAGCCCGAATATGATAAAAAGTCGCCGGAATATCAAATAGTTGTACGGTATACGTTACAAACCGGCCACAGTTGACGACTTAGCAGAAGGGGATACCCGCACCTTAAACAGGGTCGGCCAGTTTTTACCGGTAATGTAAAAGAGCCGTTCCTGCGGCTGGTAGGCTATTCCGTTCAACACATCTTCAGTAGCGTTAATAGTTGGCGGTATGATTTTGGTAATATCCAGATAACCAGTGACTTTTCCGGTAGCCGGGTCGATCTGCGCGATGCGGTTGGTCTGCCAGATATTGGCATATACGTAGCCGTTTGCGTACTCCAGCTCATTCAGATTAACAACCGGCCCTTTGTCATCATAAACTGCGATTTCGGCGGTCTTCTGAAAGGTTGGTGTCAGGAAATAAAGTTTGTTTGAGCCATCGCTCATGATCAGCGTCGTGTCCCGGTGCGTAAGTCCCCAGCCCTGGGTATGGTAGTTAAAGGTGGTTACCGGCGTAAAGTCCATAGTATACTGAAAGCAGACACCTGATGTCCAGGTCAGCTGGTAGATTTTGTCGTTGACAATGGTGATGCCTTCGCCGAAATATTGCGCATCAATTGGCCGGCTTTGAATCGGCTTGCCCGTTTTCAGGTCTACTTTCATCAGCTTTGACTGGCCGTTTTGCCCGGTACCTTCATACAGGTCGCCTTTGTAGAATTCCAGCCCCTGGGTAAAGCTGCTTTTTTCGTGCGGGTAGGTCTGGAGCACGGTAAAACCGACGCTGGCCGGGGTAATGTCTGAATATAACTCAAAGGCAAGCGTGTCGGCAAAGGCGGTTTTCTGCGCGTTAAGACCGCTGACGATCAGCTGGTGCCAGCCTGTTTTGGGTGCATTTGCCTTAATCCGGAGCGTATCTTTCTGCTGCCGGAAACCCGTACTTGCCGTACCGTCGATACTGATTTTCAGGTCACTGACGGCTTCTGAGAGGTGTACCGCAAGGCTATCGCCGATCTTGCCGGCTAATTTTGTCAGACTGGCAATGGGGAGCTTTTCCGGGGTTTCCGTAGCAGTATTGGTTGTTGATTCTTTTTTATCCTGCTTGCAGGCTGACAAGAAGAAAACCAAAAGAACAGTCAGAAGTGCGTAACGTATCATGAAAAAGGATTAGCAAAATGTCGGCGCAAAACTAGGAAGAATTAGGCATATAAAGTCCTGTAATTACGACGGCACATCATCAACCGGCTGCCTGGCCGGAAAAGGATGCCGGTAAGCCGGTCAGTCCGCCACGGATTTTGAGTATAGCCAGCTCTTTCATTTTTGACTCAAACATTATGTCAACCGCTTTGCCGTAGGTATTAACCGGCGAATAAATCCAGTCGGCGTGGGCTTCGCGGCGGGCACCCGGATCTTCGCGGTCTTTGCGGGAATCCGAAAAATGGAACACCGGCCGCACATCCCACGTGGAATAGGCCGTCAGAAACGCTTCTTCCTCTGTCTGTTGCCCCGGATTGAGCGAGTGATGGAAGTAATCGAACACAATCGGAACGCCCGATAATTCATAGATCGTCATCAGATCTGCAACGGTATACAGGCCGGGACGGTCATCGTTCTCGACGGTCAGCCGGGCGCGCAGATTTTCGGACAACCTGCCTACGTTTTCGGCAAACCGGACCAGTGAGGCTTGTTTGTCGCCATAGGTACCACCAACGTGGATATTGATTTTGTTCCAGTGCGAAGGCGTCAACCCCATGAGGTCAAAGATTTCGGACTGGTATTCGAGGTCCTTAATGGTATTGTCGAGAACGGTACCTTCGCCGGCCAGTTTGTTGAACGGTCCCGGGTGGGTCGTCAGCCGGATCGGGCGGGCACCGATTTCTTCGAGCGTTGCCCGGATATCGGTAAAATCGGGCAGCTGGTTCAGTGAGTATTCAGAAGCCCAGGGAAAAATATCCGAGGAAATGCGGAAAATCCGGAACCCGTTGGCCAGATTCCAGTCGACAATCGTCAATAAATCCTGTACGTTTTTCAGCGCCAGTTCCGAGGCATAGGTGATACCCCGCTGCATAAAGGTTTTTTTTATCATGCCACGGTTCGTAAAAACCTTGTCGGCCTGTAATGTCAGATTGATGCAGGCATAGCCTGCATTGACCGGTGAATTTTCCATAACAACGTAAAACCGGTGGCCTGACACAAAGTTTTAACCGGACATGAAAAATAAATTTAATTAAACAGTTGTTTAAAATTGGACTTGCTCCTTACCTTTGCTGCGAGATGAACAGTATGGGAGAGGCAGAACTGGATACCGAGCAGAAAATTAAGGAAGCCGCCAAGCGTGTGTTTCTGGAGTATGGTTTTGAAGGCGCAAAAATCCGGCAGATTGCGGAAGCCGCTGATGTTAACATTGCCCTGGTGAATTATTATTTCCGGAGTAAGGAGCAGCTTTTCAACAGCATTTACCGCGAAACGTTTGCTGAGTTTGTGGGAAAGATGATGGTATTGCTGAACGAGAAGACACCGCTGGAAGTAAAAATATGGAAAATTGTTGACCGGTATACCGATTTTATCCTTGATAATCAGATGATGCCGGCGTTTATCCTGACACAGCAACGGAAAGAAGGAGCCGCGTTTTTTAAGGATCTGGATGTCCGGAGCGTTATTCAGGGGTCGTATTTCTGGAAGCAATTGCAGGAGGCATCGGCCAAAGGTGAGATCCGGGCTATTGACCCGCTGCAGGTTGTCATTTCGGTGATGGGCAGCATCATTTTCCCGATTATGGCGGGCGGTGTTTTATCGTACGTGGGAACGTTCGACGAGAAGGCATTCCGTGAGTTTATTGAGGCACGGAAAAAGATCATTCCGGAAATGATCATGACCTATTTACGGGCTGGGTGATTTTTTTTGCCCGTCAATTAAACAAGTGTTTAAAACAACTTTTTATGTTATCATGAAAGCGCTTTTTACCGGACTTGGGTTACTCTTGTGGGGGCAGCTACAGGCCCAGCCCGTCACGTTGGCTATGTGTTACGAAGCCGCCCGGACGAATTACCCCCTGTTGAAACAGAAGGGGATTATTCAGCAGACCGCCGATCTGGCCGTTGCCAGTTTGCAGACAAACCGGCAGCTTCCGCAACTGGCGGTTAATGGTCAGGCAACCTGGCAGTCGGAGGTAACGAAACTACCGATAGAGCTTCCCAATTTTCAGGTGCCCAGCATCAGCAAGGACCAGTATAAACTAACGCTGGATGCCAGTTATACGCTGTACGACGGGAATCTGACCCAACGGCAGGTGGCGGTGCAGCAGGCTGCATCGGCCTCGGCGCAGCAACAGGTTGAGGTTGAGCTGAATCGCCTCAAAGATCAGGTCAACGGCTTGTTTATGAATGCGTTGCTGACAGAAGAGAACATCCGGATCAATCAGGCAGCGATGACCGACCTCCGGAACCGGATCGGGAAACTGACGGCAAATGTGACTTTCGGGACGGCGGCACAAATGAACGTCGATGCGCTACAGGCGGAGTACCTGCGTGCTGATCAGCGGATGGCCGACCTGACAGTCTCACGACGTGGTATCCGGGAGACCCTGGGCCTGCTGACGAGTCTGGCGATTACTGACAGCACACGGCTGACCGTCAGCCCCGTACCGCAGGCCGGAGCCTTACCCGTTGCCCGTCCGGAATTACAACTCTTTAAAAACCAGCGGCTGGTATACGATGCGCAGGAGAGTCTGCTGGAGAACCGGCTGAAGCCACGACTGAGTCTGTTTGCCCAGGGTGGTGCCGGCCGGCCCGCGCTGAATTTCCTGAACAACGACTTCCGCGGCTTTTTCATCGGCGGGCTGCGGCTGAACTGGACCATCTCACAAGCGTATACCTTGCGCAATGACCGGCAGACGCTGGCCCTGAACCGGCAGACAGTTGATGTTCAGCAGGCGGTGTTTGAAAAAAATCTGTCGGTACAATTAAGACAGCAACAAACCGAAATTGACCGGCTGGAAGCACAGATCGCTAGAGATGCCGAACTGGTGGCCTTGCGGGCAAAGGTCCGGCAGGCCGCATCCGTGCAGCTGGACAACGGGGTGATTGCGGCCCGCGACTACACCACCGAACTGAATAACGAACTACAGGCGCAGCTGAACCAGAAACTTCATGAGCTTCAGTTGCTGATGGCACGGATCACATACCGAACGCTGACCGGAAATTAAGGGAATCGAGTTGACAGATATTCAAACGTAACGATAGTCATGAAATTATGCTATAACCTATTGATTTGTAGTGTTCTGATAGTGCCGGTGGCCTGTCAGCAAACGGAAGAAAAGGCGGACGCCTACGGAAATTTTGAGGCGGTCGAAACCATTGTATCGGCCGAGGCAACGGGTGCGTTGCAGCAGTTTACGGTGGAAGAAGGGCAGAGCCTGACCGCCGGACAAGGGGTGGGGCGCATCGACACCGAGCAGCTGATGTTGCGTAAGGCCCAGCTACTGGCCTCGGAGCAGGCCGTTCGCAGTCGTACACCGGACGTTGCCGCGCAGTTATCGGCCTATGATCAGCAGATTGCCGTGCAGCAGCAACAGCTGAAAACCCTGCAACGGGAAAAGGAACGCGCACAGAATCTGCTGGATGCGGGCGCTGCACCGGCCAAACAACTGGACGATATTGTGGCGCAGATGGACTTGGTTCAGCGGCAGATTGCCCTGATCAGACAGCAGCGTGTGGCCCAGGCGTCGGCTCTCGGTACGCAGCGCAGCGGTACGTCGGCGGAGCAGGCTCCATTAGCCGAACAGGTCAAACAAATCGACGATCAGATCAGTAAGGCAGCGGTCATCAATCCGGCGGCCGGTGTGGTGACGGTCAAATACGTTGAACCGGGCGAAGTCGTTTCGTTTGGCAAGGCGCTGTATAAAATCGCTGCTCTGGATAACATTACGCTGCGGGCATACGTGAGCGGCGACCAGTTGATTAATGTCAAAACCGGTCAGCAGGTGAAGGTCTTTGTCGATGCGCCTGATGATCAGCTGAAGCCATACGACGGTACCGTGACCTGGATCTCTGCCAAAGCCGAGTTTACGCCCAAGATCATTCAGACAAAAGACGAACGGGTGAATCTGGTGTATGCCCTGAAAATCCGGGTGAAAAACGACGGCAGTCTGAAAATCGGAATGCCGGGTGAAGTGAAATTCCGGTAAACGAACGCATCTATGGACGCCATACAGATTGACCGGGTGTCGAAAGCTTTTGCCGGTGCGCAGGCCGTTAATGACGTGTCGCTGACGGTAAAAAAAGGAGAGCTCTTCGGACTGATCGGGCCGGACGGAGCCGGCAAAACAACCTTGTTTAAAATACTGGTCACATTACTGCGCCCCGATCAGGGAAAGGCGCAGGTTAACGGCATGGATGTCGTGGGCGACTTCCGGAAACTGCGGCCGCTGATCGGCTATATGCCGGGCCGATTTTCGCTCTATCCCGACCTGAGTGTTGAAGAAAACCTGTCGTTTTTTGCCACCGTTTTCGGAACAACAATTGCCGCCAACTATGAACTGATCCGTGACATTTATGTGCAGCTGGAACCGTTTAAAAACCGGCGGGCGGGGGCTTTGTCGGGTGGTATGAAGCAAAAGCTGGCCCTGTGCTGTGCGCTGATTCACAAACCGGATGTGCTCTTTCTGGATGAACCGACAACGGGCGTAGATGCGGTGTCGCGCAAGGAATTCTGGGATATGCTGCACCGGCTCAACGAACGTGGTCTGACGATTCTGGTATCGACGCCGTACATGGACGAAGCCGGTCAGTGCGACCGGATTGCGCTCATGCAGACCGGACAGATTCTGGCGGTGGATACACCTGCCGGTGTGGAGAACCTGTTTCAGAAACCGCTGTTTGCCGTTAAGGCGCGGGAGACCTACCGGCTTATTCAGGATTTGCGGGCGGCACCGTTTACCGAAACCTGCTATGCATTCGGGGAGTACCTGCACCTGACCACCCTGCCATCAGTCACAGAAGAAATTATCCGTGACTATCTGATTCAAAAACATCACGAAGCTGTTGAGATCAAGCCCATCAAGGCCGGTATTGAAGACAGTTTCATGGCCCTTATGCAACATCATGGAGAAGGCAGTCAGCACGGATAAACTCACCAAACGCTTCGGCGATTTTGTGGCGACCAACGAAATTACGTTCGACGTTGCGCAGGGCGAAATCTTTGGTTTCCTGGGCGCTAACGGAGCCGGTAAGACAACCGCCATCCGGATGCTGTGCGGGCTGCTGAGGCCCTCGTCGGGTTCGGCAACCATTGCCGGTTTTGATGTCTACCGGCAGACCGAGCAAATCAAACAAGTGATTGGCTACATGAGCCAGCGGTTTTCGCTCTACGAGGACCTGACGGTGCGGGAGAACATCCGGTTTTACGGTGGTATTTACGGCCTGCCCAAGGCTGAACTGCGCCGGAAATCCGATGAAATTATTCAGCAGCTCGATCTGGGCGGGGTGGCCGATAAACTGGTGGCTTCGTTGCCGCTGGGCTGGAAACAACGGCTGGCCTTTTCGGTCGCGCTGGTGCATGACCCGCGGATTGTTTTTCTCGACGAGCCCACCGGCGGGGTTGATCCGATCACGCGGCGGCAGTTCTGGGACATGATTTATGAAGCCGCCAGCCGGGGCACGACCATTTTCGTGACGACCCACTACATGGACGAAGCCGAATACTGTAACCGTGTGTCGATCATGGTCGACGGGCGGATTAAGGCACTGGATACACCGGCGGCCATGAAACAGTCGTTCGGGGTCGATTCGATGGACGGCGTATTTCAGATTCTGGCGCGGGGCACCTCAACGAAGTAGGTACATTGACCATCAGCGAACATGAAACGTTTTTTCGCATTTGTTAAAAAGGAGTTTTTCCATATTCTGCGCGACCGGCGAACCCTGCTGATCCTGTTCGGCCTGCCGTTTGTACAGGTACTGCTGTTCGGCTTTGCCCTCACGAACGAGATCAAAAACGCGCGGATTGCGATCCTGGACCTCGATCACAGCCAGCACAGCCGCCAGATAACCAGCCGGTTATTGTCTTCGGGCTATTTTAAACTGGAACAGCAACTGGATAGCTACAAAGGAATCGAACCGGCGTTCCGTAAGGGTAAGGTAAAGATGGTCATCGTGTTTCCGGCGCGGTTTACGGCTGAACTGGCGCATGATCAGGCGGCGCAGATTCAGGTTCTGGCCGATGCTTCGGAGCAGAATACGGCCATCAGCCTGACCAACTATGCAACCAACATAATCCAGAGTTATAGTGCCGAACTGAATCCGGTCGGGATGAATCCGCCGATGCAACTCGACGTGCAGTCGCGGATGGTCTTCAATCCGGAGCTGAAAGGCGCTTTTGTCTTTGTGCCCGGGGTAATGGCCATGGTACTGCTGCTCGTGTCGGCGCTGATGACGTCCGTGACGATTGCCCGCGAAAAGGAAACCGGTACGATGGAGGTGCTGATGGTGTCGCCGCTGACCCAGATGCAGATTCTGTTCGGTAAGGTGCTGCCGTACCTCTTGTTATCGTTTCTGAACGGCTGCATGATCATTGTGCTGGGCATTAATCTGCTGGGCATTCCGCTGAACGGCAGCCTGGGCCTGTTGCTGGCCGAAACACTGCTGTTTATCTTTCTGGCGCTGTCGATCGGCATTCTGATTTCGACCATTGCCGAAACGCAGCTGGTCGCCATGTTTGCGTCGCTGCTCATTATGCTGATGCCGACGATTTTCCTGTCGGGGTTCATTTTTCCAATCGAAAGTATGCCGAAGCCCCTGCAAATCCTGTCGAACATTATACCGGCCAAATACTTTATCAGCATCGTTAAAGGCATCATGATCAAGGGAGTAGGGCTGCAATACCTGTGGAAGGAGACGCTGGTGCTTTTCGGGATGGCAACCGTCATTAATGCCGTTAGTCTGCGGAATTTGAAAACGCGACTGGGGTAATCTGAGTATCCGGAAATGAGTTAGACATACAAGCCATGTATCGCATACGGTTTATCATAGAAAAAGAATTTAAGCAAATTTTCCGGAACAAAGTGCTGTTACGGATGATGCTGGCGGCGCCGATGATGCAGCTGATTCTGTTATCCCTGGCCGCTAATTTTGAGGTAAAAAGCCTGAACATTGCCGTGGTCGATCAGGACCATACGACCTATGCTCAGCGCATGACCGGTAAGTTCCGGTTTATCGACAACTTCCGGTTTGTCGGGTACCTGCCCGCCTATAAGGAAGCGTATCGCGAACTACAGGCCGGAACAGTTGACCTGGTCATGGTGGTGCCGGCGCATTTTGAACGGGACCTGACCCGCGACAACAAAGCGCAGGTGCAGCTGATGGTCAACGCTATCGACGGGTCGAAGGCCGGCATTGCGCTGGGATATGCCCAGACCATTCTGCGGGATTTCAACGAGGCGATCCGTGCCGAAACCATGGGCATCACCCCGGCCGGCCGTGTGCAGATCGACGTGGAGAATCAGTATTGGTACAACCCGCAGCTTGACTATAAAACCTTTATGGTGCCGGGCATTCTGTTCGAGTTGCTGCTGATTGTCGGAGGCATGATTTCGGCCCTGAACATTGTCCGGGAAAAAGAAATCGGTACGCAGGAGCAGCTGAACGTGACCCCTATCCGCAAGCATGAGTTCATTCTGGGAAAACTAACCCCGTTTGTGGTAATCGGGCTGGTGCAGTTTACGATGGGCCTGATCCTGGGCAAACTCGCCTTTAACATACCGGTAGTGGGCAGTCCGCTGCTGATTTACGGCTTTGCCTTGCTGTTTCTGATTCTGTGTGTCGGCATCGGCCTGCTGATTTCGACTATATCCGAAACGCAGCAACAGGCCATGTTTGCCGTTTTTTTCATGATGGTCCTGTTCATCCTGCTGAGCGGCCTCTTTTCATCGACCGAAAATATGCCGCAGTGGGCGCAGTACCTCAACATCATAAACCCGCTCCGGTATATCATTGAAGCGGGCCGGAATGTGATGCTGAAAGGCAGTACGCTGCAAGACATGCAGGCCCAGTTTCTGACCTTATCAGGAATGGTTATCGGCGTACTGGCACTGGCCTCCTTCCGGTACCGGAAAACGGTGTAGCGGACTTCGGGTCTATTTCCAGAGAACCGAAACGGCAATGATTGCCAGGGCCAGCAGCAATTGCACCATTACTTTGAGCGTAAATGGCTGGCCATAGTGGATGGGGTAGAGGATACTGCCCGCAATCACACCCGTGACAAAAAACAGAAAGCGGTTCGACCACATGGACCCGTTGAAACCCGCTACGCCATAGTCAGAGGCCTTGATCCAAAGCCAGGTGCAGCCCAGTGCCAGCAGGTAGGGTATCGGTGATTTTATCCAGTTCGGAGCCTTAAACTGCCAGTACATGATGTACCAGTGACCGAAGGAGCCTACTAAAAACAAGAGTGTCGATGTGAGAATTTTGGTAATGTTCATTTGGCAGCGGCATTGATCGGAATCGCTGCAAGATAGCAGGATCCTTACAATTAGTCGGTTGATATGGAGCGTTAAGGTATCGTTTGGCGCAATTCAGTAAGGTGTTGATGGGAGGAGTTGAAGCAGACCCCCAATTTTGGGCTACTGAACAGACACAACGACGATCATGAACCTTATCCCTGAATGGAAACAGCTGGGCACGCTGTCGGCTTTTTTACTGCTGATTGCCTGCCAGCCAACGCTTTCGCCCGAAACACCGCCGTCAACCGGCAATGAACCGGCCCAGGTAACCGAAGCTGGCAAACCCGTTGGTACGCCGGTGCAACAGACCATCGGTACCGGTGGCGGCAGCATCACAACCCCCCTTTCGGCAACCTCAACCGAAACGTTAACCGTCAACTTCCCTGCCGGAGCGTTGTCAGCGCCGGCGACTATTAAGATTCAGCTGGTAGAAAACAAAGCACCGGGTGCCATCGGTCCGGCCATTGAGATTTCGCCGAAAGATGTAACGCTGCAAAAACCGGTAACCATTACCTGGCAATACGGCGAGACGGGGCTGAACGGAACGGGACCGGCAGCAGTGGGTATCGCCTATCAGAAAGAAAACGGAACCTGGGCGGGTACCGGTAACCTGACACCCAATGACGCTGTTAAAACACTGACCGCCACCCGCCCGACATTCGATCTGAAATATCCCGTCGCGTTTTATCAGAACTTTTACCTGAAGTACCATAAGGACAATCTGGTGCCGAATGAGTCGGTGGAATTGTACGTTGCTTTCCAGCCCAACCACAGTGATGCTGACGAGTCGAAGTACCGGGAAGAATTACTGGCTCCGCTGAATGCCTGGAAACCGGTCGGAGCCGAAAACCTGGACAACTGGCGGCTGAACGGTGAAAAACCAACATCGGCAAATGCATCATGGGGGACGTTAAATGTCCATAACAGTGGTGAAAAAGCACTGTTTGTTGCCCCGAATCGTGTTCCGCAATGGAATCCGGCAGCCATCAGTGTAGACCTGAAAACCGGTGGCCGCAGCCGTGTGATGCTGGTGGCCAACCTGACGATGCATTCCCCGAATAAATTTACGGCCGCTGGCAAAACCTACGAGAATGCGGAAGTGGCGGTATCGGTCGCTGAGCCGGACTATGTGTTTCTGTCGTTGACGGAGCCAAATCCGAAAGACCCGACCTATCCGGCAACGGCTCATTTCCAGATCCGGAATTTTAAAGGCCCCGGAACGTATACAATTGATCCGACCTGGACAAGCCCTAAGGTGTCCATTGGGGGTAAGGAAAGCGGGAAGGACGGGCTGAATTACTCATATGGTTACCAAACCGGTGTTGAAAATAAATTTTCTGACGGGTCGGTAACTATTAAGGAGTATACCGGTAAAAATGGCAAAATCACCGGAAACTTTACGGCTACACTGTACAACTATAATAAATCGAAGAGTGTGCTTAAAACCAGCTCATTCAGCGGAAGTTTTCAGGCAAGCATCAACTAACCACTACCCAGCGTAAACCAATGAAAACGATACTTAATAGCTTAGTAAGCGTAACCGGTAACGGCACTGTTTGAAGACAGCGACTTTGCGGGCTCAATGCTGTTTGAGATGATTCTGGTTATAGCACCGCTGAAGTAAGCCGGCAAACATCTGACAGAGGAGAATGTAAAAGAGGCTCAACGGTTTACGGTTGAGCCTCTCGATTTATAGGAAACGGACAAGTAAAAAAATGATTGCCCAAAACACAGCCGTACCAATGATCAGCGTTAACAAGCCAATCAGCGGGCCGTAATTCCTTTTCATTTGTGATTCATTAACTACCATGGTGTAAATATAAATCAAAAAAAAAATAAAAATGTACAAACCAATTTGTCAACTGCAAAAAAAGTAGCAGATACAATTTTTCGCAGATATATTTTTTGTCCGGTGTAGATTGCTGATTATCAGATTACTGTTGTCAGAAAGTCACTTCTGGTTTAGAGCTGGTTAAACAAATTGAGTAAATGGTCTAATGAGGCCTCCTGATGTAACTTAAATGTTTGCTCTAGTGTCATTTGGGTCGTGTCTGCTGCGTATTTCCGCATAGCTTGTTCATAGGCCGTAATAGCTGTTAAGGTATCCGGGAAAGCGCCGGTCAGGCACCTTGCGAGTTGGAGCGCGTTCGTACACAGAAACGCTGATTCCTTTTTGTTGCAGTAGCCGGGCCAGGGTTAGTCCGCCGGGGCCGCCGCCGATAATGGCTATGTGAAGGCGGCAATCCTTATAGAACCGCCTGACTAACTGTTCCGTAAACCGCTCAACAAACATGTCGAAACCGGAGATGCTGTCTGTCCGGAAATCGAAATCGGCTAGTGGGATCTGATAGAACGTGTTCGTCAGGAGCGTTGTGTGCTTACCAAACATGTACTCAATCGCCAGCGGCCGGAAGCTGACGGCCATCATGCATTCATGCCCCCGGATAAGGCCTTTGCCGGGCTGACTTTCCAGGCCGAGCAGGGAGAAGTGGGTTGGCTGGCGGGAGGAGAAGGATAAATCAATCCGGCCGTCGGGCAAAATGATAACCGGCTTGTCATCGGCGGACCGGTTGGTCAGCATCCAGAAGCTTTCGACAACGTCAGCCAGAGCCGGTGTCGGTGTACGGGTCAGAAAGTCGGGGTCCTGCGTCATGGGCCGGTTGCAGCATGATTTCAGGAGAAACCGGTTTTTTGCCTTTTTTTGTTCATTTGGAAGAATTTCTCAAACAGGTTTCTGGAAATATACGCTTTATATGACAATTAACCGGACAACTGAAGCTGATTTGCCCGACTGGACCCGGCTGGCGCTGGAACTCTGGCCGGACGATGACGAACAACATGAGATGGAGGCTATTCTGCGGGAAATACTGGCCTCGCCGACGCAGGACGGCTTTATCGTGCGGGATGCAGAGGGAGAAGCCATCGGATTTATGGACCTGTCGCTGCGGACTGATTATGTACCCGGCGCGACGGCCAGCCCGGTAGCGTTTCTGGAAGGCATTTATGTCCGGCCGGCCTGTCAGCATCAGGGGATCGGCCATGCGCTCATCCGGCAGGCTGAGGCATGGGCCCGTGCGCATGGCTGTTCCGAACTGGCTTCCGACGTGACATTCGGCAACGTTGCCGGTGAGACCTTTCACCGGAAGGCAGGTTTTGAGGAGGTCGAACGGGTAATTCAGTACATCAAACCGATCTGAAACCTCCAGCACTAAAAACGCCGTACCAGGCTTCCGGTACGGCGTTCGAATGTTTCCTCTGTGCGTAGCTGTAGCTGTATTACCAGCCCGGATTCTGTTCCAGCTTCGGATTTAGCTGGATCTGCTGGGTTGAAAGCGGTAACAGGTAATTACGCTGATCCCATTTGCGGCCGGAAGCCGACTGGAGCAAGAGGTTTCCTTCGCTGTCTAACGGATAGGGAGAATTACCGTTCGACTGTTTCCAGCGGGTTTCCCATGCAGTTCCTTTCCACTTGATTCCCTGAAGATTGGTAACCATTTCTGTTTCTGCGGTTTTCCACCGGATCAGGTCATCGCGCCGGAAGCCTTCGAAATACAGTTCCACGGTACGCTCACGCCGTATTTCCGTGCGCAGATCCAGTCCGTTAGCCTGTGCAAATGTATTCGAAAGTTTAGGCATGGTCTTGTTGATCCGGGTCCGGGTCAGATTCAGTGATTTATCCAGATCCGCATCGGAAATAGAACCGTTTCGTTCGTAAACCGCTTCCGCATAATTCAGTAAAACTTCGGCATATCGGATTACCGGATAGTCATAGCCTTCTTCATTATCATTGACCTTACGCTCGGCAACCCACTTGATATTTGCATAGCCAGAGTTTTTGGCATTATTATTTAATGAAGCTGAGGTTGAATCGGCGGCATCACCCGTCCACAAGGTCCGGGAGCCGCGCCAATACCGTTGTCCGTCCATGACCAGATCATTCGTCATCCGGTTGTCCCGGCCGGCATATTCGGAGCGCAGGGTGGCGTAGCCCTGAAAGCCGGAGGCCGTATTGTCAATTGGTAATCCCTTCTGCGTCAGGAAAAGGTTGGCAAACTTACGGGTAGGCCAATAAACGTTGTCGTAGGTGCCCTGGGTAATATTGAGCCGTATTTGCCGTTGAGCGGCATCATACCGGTTGGCCAATACGTATTCCTTGTTTGCTGATTTCACAATGCCGGCAGGATTCGATTTGTCATTCTCCAGAATGAAGAGGTATCGGTAGGCCGTGGTACCTAAGGCCGCCGGTGCAAAAAGCTCATACTGAGCACTGCTGATAACCGCGCCGCTGTTGCTGACCGACTTGTCGAGTAGGGTATTTGCTCTCGCGGTATTGCTGCGGAACTTTTGCCAGGTTCCTTCATACAACGTAACACGTCCCAGAAAGGCCTGAGCAGCCCCTTTGCTGACTCGTCCTTTATCACCCGCTGCAATGTTATTTTCGGTAGGTAGCGTTGCAATGGCCGCTTCCAGATCAGCAATAATAAAATCGACGACCTCGTCCCGTGAATTGCGGGGGGCGGTCAGCTCCGGCGAAGTCGTAGTCAGCGGCTTATCAATGATGGGTACACCACCGAATTGCTGGAGTAGCGTAAAATAAACATAGGCTCTGAAAAACCGTGCTTCAGCCACAAACAAGGCTATGTCAGACGGGTTAGGATAAGCTGCCGCCTTTGCCAGAAGATAGTTGGTCGACCTGATGCGGGTGTAGGCAGTAGTCCAGTTCCCGTCGGCATTCGGGACAGCATTGGTGCCGCTGCTGTAAGGGTTCACCCCGGCAGTTGAATAAAACAGGTCTTCGCGCAGGACATGATAGGGACCATCATTGAGGATATCAGTAAATGTCCTGAGATACGTATAAAACTCATTGGCTGCAAGCCGGAACTGATCCGGGTTCTTCCAGAAGCTGGCATCTGAAATCTCGCTGATTGGCTGTAGATCAATTAGTTTATTGCAACTGTTGAGCGACAGCAGCAGCGTCCCCGATACGATCGTTATGTATTTACGAATATTGATTTTCATGAATGCTAAAGATTTTCGGACTAAAAGGTAAGATTAACACCATAGGTCAGGAAACGGTAGAACGGATAACGCTGGCTGAATGTACTGACGTTATTGTTATTGCTATCACCGTTATTAGACACTGTCCGGGTTGATTCCGGATCCCAGCCGTCGCGGATTTTTGTAGTTTCCCACAGATCGTTTCCGGAGAAATAAACCCGTAGCCGTTGAATTCTGGCTTTCTGTGTAATTCGCTGAGGAATAGTATAACCGATAACCAGATTTTTCAACCGTAAATACGCCCCGTTTTCAGCAACCCAGTTTGACGGGTAATAATTGTAATTGTTAATGGTTCCGGTACTTGATAACCGTGGCAGAAAGGCATCTGTACGTTCAGAAGTCCACCATTGATTCAGAAACGCTGCATTCTGTGACTGGAACAGGACTGCCGCCGGGATGCGCCAGTTGCCGTCACGAATGATTGTCCGTTGGCCGACGCCCTGGAATATGAAATTAAAATCGAAACCATTCCATTCGAAACCACCGTTGAACGAGTACGAGTAACGGGGATCATCGCGCCCGATGGCTACGGCATCTTCAGGGAAAGTCAGCTTGCCGTCTCCGTTTACGTCGCGGAACATGTTATCGCCAAGCTGAAGCTGTGATTGTGGTGACGTACTGGTCTGATTAAAACCGGTATTTATGTTCGTTCCTGTTGCATAGAAAAGCTTCTTGTAGGCGTCAAGCTGTTCGGTTGTCTGAATACGTCCGGCATAATCAAGTCCGAAATACGTGCCGATCGGGAAACCTTCGACAGCTGTGTTGTAACCACGGTTGCTATTGGAAATAATGGTCTGACCGCCAAAGCCAACCAGTTTGTTCTGGTTATCAGAAATATTTCCTCCGATATGATAATTGAATTTACCGATGCGATCCCGCCAGTTGAGCGACAGTTCCCATCCCCATGTTCTTAATTCACCATTATTGCCGGCCGGTGCGGATGCGCCTAATACGCCCGGATAAGTCCGTGCAATCAGCATATTCTTATTCTCCTTGATGAAATAATCGAATGTGCCGGACAGCCGGTTTCTCAGGAAGGCATAGTCGAGGCCAAAATCAGTCGTTGCAATAGTTTCCCATGTACGATCAAAGGCTACGATGCCGCCCGGCGATACCCGAATGACCGGTGCCGTGCCGATAATCGGAAAGCCTGAGCTGGTTTGTCCCGTTGAATAATTCAGGTTCAGCTGGGTAATATAATCGTAGAGACCAATACCGCTCTGGTTACCGACTGTCCCGTAAGAAGCACGTAATTTAAGGTCACTAATGAAGGTAACAGGTTTCAGGAACTCTTCCTGTCCCAGACGCCATGCGCCGAGGACCCCATAAAACAGTTTCCAGCGACTATCGGCAGTAAACTTTGATGACCCGTCATAGCGTGCATTCGCCTCAAGCAGGTATTTATTTCTGAAACTATAGTTCAAGCGGCTGAAATAACCGGCAAGGGCGTAGTGGTTAGCCGTTTCCGCAATTGTTTTGGAGCTGGCATCAACAGAAGTATTATTGCTGAGTGTTGGCGGCACGCCGGGAACCGGGTCCAGTGTCCGGGCAGAAAAGCGGTTTACTTCATCTCGTTCGTACTGAGCACCGGCAATGGCTTTGATTTCGTGGTCTTCTCCCAGCGTTTTGTTGTATTCAAGGTAGCCGGTGACATTGTAATACGATTCTTTGCGGGCAGATCGCTGGAAGAAACCGCGCGATGTACCGGATGCCGTAAGCTGTTGCAGGAGCTCTTTGCCGGAATAATCATACCAGTCAATGAGATTCTCCGTTGTGTTATAGTCGGTATTGTGGAAGTAATAACCGGTACTGGCAATCGCTTTAAGATCTTTTGTGATCGTATAGGTCAGATTGAAGTTAGTATTAATCCGCGTATTGAATTCTTTATTGTCGCCTCCGAGTTCGGCAATTGAATACGGATTAATGTTGTTAAGGCTAACCCCCGGACCGCCCCAACCGTATGCTTTACCGTCAATTGTATGCAACGGCTGACCCGGTTGAATACCGTTGTTCAAGGCCGTGCCTATACCTGTCGGCTGAATGATATCATTCTTTTCAAGTGAAATATTGCTTTGTACAAACAGCTTGGGAGATATCTGATAGTCATGCCCCAGGCGCAGGTTATAGCGCTTGTTGGAGTTATTGCCGACCTGCAGGATACTTCCGTCATTCAGATAACCAAGAGAAATGCGGTAGCCTGCCTTTTCAGTACGCCCTGAAACAGTCAACTGATGCTGATTGGTCGTAGCAGTTCCCCACATCTGGTCGTAAATGGTTCCGTCAAAGAACATGTAATCACGGATTTCACCAAAAATACCACCACCGGCAAATTGTCCGCCCGGCGCAATCAAGGCTTGCCATTCGGACCTTGTCAGGTAATTTTTGCCGTTCTGTTTAGCGTATATAGACATATCTGCCAGTGTAAGCCATACATCAGAGCGTCCGAAACCATCGTTCAGCCGTGCTTCACGGATCAGCGGACCCCAGCCGTTTACATCAACCAGATCAGGTTTTAAGCCTACGATTTTCTGTGAGACAGAGCCGCTGTATTCAACGGTTGCTTTTCCGTTTTTTGCGCGTTTGGTCGTGATCAGTACCACGCCGCCTGCGGCGCGGGCACCATAAATAGCCGCCGCCGCATCTTTCAGAAACGAAATATTGTCGATATCGCTGGGGTTGAACGAGTTGAGAGCTCCCTGATTAGGTACGGCAATCCCGTCGACGATCACAAGCGGTTCTGTACCATTTACTGAAGTAGCGCCACGGATCTGAAAGTTCCAGCCTTCCCGTCCGGGCTGAGAGGAGGTCCGTGTCACAGTTACTCCGGGCGCCTGGCCTTGTAAAGCTGCCAGGGGACTTGCGATAGGGCCACGGTCGTTGAACGTTTTCGAGTCAAGGGTGGCCACAGATCCCGTCAGGGTTGCTTTCTTCTGTGTACCATACCCGACCACCACAACTTCACTCAGGTTTTTCGTATCAGCCGATAACGTAACGTTAAGCTGGGTCTGGTTACCGACCGTAACCTCTTTTGTGACATATCCGACGAACGAAAACAGAAGGACTGCACCTTGATCCGGCAGGGTCAGGGTGTATTTCCCGCCGGCATCGGTGGTGGTGCCGCGGGTGGTGCCTTTGATGCTGACCGAAACACCGGGCAATGCCACATTCTGGTCATCATAAACCGTACCGGTCAGCGTCCGGTCAGCCGGAGCGGGGACAGCCATCGCTTCTTTATGATCATTGGCACGCGGGGCAGGCTGAGCCGGTGCATTGCGGAGAATGATCTGGGATCCAACGACCTCATAGGTCAGGTCGAGCGGGGCAAGCAGGGAGTTGAGTACCGACGACAACGGCTGGCCCTGCACCGACAGGTTGACTTTCCGATCAGCACGGATCAGCTGCGGGCTGTAAATAAACCGCACCGAAGCGAGCCGGCCAATCTGTTTGATAGCCTGTTCAACGCGCTGGTTTTCAATGGTAACCGAAATCTGCCGGTTTAATACCTCCTGCCCGTTGCCATCGTAGGCAAGGACAAAGGTTGAGCACCAGGCTAAAATCAAAATCTGGTAAAATGTTGTGCGCATGATTTTCCGGAAAATCACCCTTGGTTCAGTATACGTACTCATAAAAGTATAGAACAGATCAGAAGTTTTAGCAAAAAGATCCCCTTACCCGGCAAGGCGGGTCCTGAAATCGTCTGGAAACAATAGAAAGATTAATCAATGAAAGGACTTATGCCGCACGGGACTGCCTGCCTGAAGACACAAAACGCCTGTTTTAACGGGTTTAACACATATTGGCAACGGGGTTAGAAGAATGCATACCTACCTGGTTTGTCGACAACCTTTACTATAAATAACAACCTGTGCATCAATGACCTCGAACCGGGAGTCGGTAGCACGGCAGATCAGGTCGAGGCGGTCAAAGAAGCTTTCGTCGGTAAAATCGGCCGAAAGCTCGCAGCCGGTCAGCAGGTCAGCATCGTAGTTGATGACAATGCCGTACGTTGATTCAAGCTTTTTAAACACACTCACAACCGGAGTCCGCTCAAAAACCATTGTTTTCAGGGCACTTCCCCCGGTAGCTTCTGCCGGTTTCAGGACGGGTTCCGGGTTATTGACCAGTGTTCGTTTGAGTTGTTTATCCTCAAGCGTTACCTGCTGGTTCGGGGTCAGAATGACCGCCGGATTCTTTGTATCCAGTGTCGCCGGATTACCGTCGGGCGGGGTCGTAAAAACCGATACCTTTCCCGTACGGACAATTACGTTTGCTTCTTTATCACCTTCATAGGCACGCACCGTAAAACTGGTGCCCAGCACCTTCGTTGTCAGCTGATTCGTATACACCAGAAACGGATGTTTCGGGCGGCGGACGATGTCAAAAAAGGCTTCTCCTGCCAGAAAAACGCTGCGTTCCTGCGGGCCGAATGTGGCCGGAAAGCTGATCCGGCTGCCTTTTTTCAGCGTTACCAGACTACCGTCCGGCAGTTGAACAAGCCTCGGGGCATCTTCATCATTTGTTACCTCTTTCACCCCGCCAGCCTGTTGCGCGGCCATTTGTTTAAAGCCGGTAATTGGTGAACGGTTACCTGTTTCGTGCCAGTAAAACCAGCCTCCCAGACCGGCAATCAGGGTAACGGTAGCGGCTACACGTAACCACATGCCGAAGCGTTTCGGCCGGACCGGTACCTCTTCAACCGGCGACTGCTCCCTGGCAATCCGCAACCGGCTTAGTTCCGTATCAAGTTCGTCCTCCGTTAACTCATCGTGTGCGTGATGCATGTTGATCACAAACTGCCTTGCCGCCAGCACGAGGTCGAGCTTATCGGGATTCGCCTGCAACCAGCTGCTCCAGAATTCGCGGTCGGCCGGCGGGTCTGTCAGGGCCCAGTTCCGGAACCGTTCGTCCTGAACGAAGTCGTCAAACGTATAATGGATATAATCAGGCATCTTATGGTCTGCAACGGCCTCTTTATATGGAAATAGCGTGCAGCGAGCTGTTGATACTCTCCAGACTGAATTTTTTTGTGATTTTTTTAGAAACACATAGGCCGGCAGGACAAAATTGCGCAGGGAATGGCCGTGATCAAAACCTTTCCGGCCAAAATAAGTGTCGTAAACAAAAGAAACCCCGGTCTGAGAACAGACCGGGGTTTTATATGAAAAAGGATTAATTTGCGGTGCTGATCAACTGTTAGCGCAGCCGATCAGCCCGAAGCCTCCCCGGAGGTGGAGGCATTTGTTTCACACTCAACTCATACACAACTATGAAGAGAGCGAAACAGAACCAGTCAGGAGGACAATTCCTGAAATGGCTCAAAACGTATCAGCCATTGATACAAACAATCTTTGGCGCAATACGTACTGGTTTTGCGATGTTGATCGACTGGTATCGACATTCGTAAACCTACCGTTAAAGGTGCTCCACTCCTGCGAAGAGTGGGGCATACTTTGACGGGATTACTACAAATATAAAGTCCTTCTCAGGTTTGTCCAAACGTTTGGATATGAAGTTTTCTTAATTGAAGATCCGGGCAGGCAGGCAGGTGCGGAGCTGCATCATAGCACGGTACAGAAAGTTGGCAACCGTTTGTTTTTCCACGTTCATAACCTGGGCAATGTCGTCGTTTGACAGGCCCTGATAGAATTTAAGGAACACAACTTCCTGCTGCCGCTTCGGTAGCTGATCTACTGCTTTCCGCAGGCTTTGCTCGGTTTCGGCCGTTTCCTCGCTCATGATCCAGTCCAGTTCGGCTGTGTATTCGTCCGTAACCGGCGTTTCGGGTTCGATACCGTGTTCGAGAGACGACCGCCAGTCCTGTTCTTTTTTCAGCTTACGGAACAGGTTGTTCCGCAGGGCTTTGATCAGGTAAATGGTCACGTACGGCGTCTCAACCACCGCTTTGCGGCGATTCCAGAGTTCAAGGAAAAGATCCTGTAAGCAGTCTTTGATCAGGTCACGGTCTTTCGTGAACCGGCTGGCGTAATTAAACAGCAACCTGTACCGTGCCTGCGCAAGCTGATCAAATGCTTTTTCGTCTCCTTGCTTAAAGCGCGACCATAACTGCGCCATCAGCACTTCATCCGCGGGAATGGACGTTGAGGATTCCATACTCGATAAAGTAAATAGTTAGTTCTTACAGGTATCTGTAAAACAAGGAGGAGTTGACCTCCTTGTCTGTGTGTGTTATATAGGTATAATGCAATTTCAGAGACTAGCTGGTCGGGTAGGGATACCGGACAGATAAACCTGCCTGACGTTGAATCCTGAATATGTTATACTAAGATACAAGTCAAGTCCAATTTGTCAACGGGTACGTAGGCTGAATGTCCGGTATTAAGGAAGAATATTTATTGCAAACGTTTGCGGTAACGTTTGCAAAGCGCTAAATTGAAAAAAAATCATTAAATTTTTTCCAGTACAAGTTTCACTTCACGGTGAAGAGGGCACTAGCCGATAGTTGATAATCAGCCTCATGTTCTTAGATAAGTGATAATTGAGCTATTGCAGCACCTATGAAAAACGCACCCGTTACCATCAAAGATATTGCACGGACGCTGAACATTTCCATCTCAACGGTTTCCAGAGCGTTACGGGGATTGCCGGAGATTCATCCGGACACGCGGAATGCCGTTAAAAAGCTGGCAGAAGAGCTTGATTACCAGCCTAATCAGCTGGCAAAGAATCTGGTAAAAAGCCGGACGAAAACAATCGGGGTGGTATTTCCGAATCTGAGCTATCACTACTTTTCGGCCATGCTCAACAGCCTTGAAGAAACAGCCATGCAGGCGGGATACAGCGTGCTGGTCACCCAAACGAATGAGTCGTATGTACGGGAAACGGTCTGTATCGAAAATCTGCTGCGGAGTCGTGTCGAAGGACTGATCATTTCACTATCCCGCGATACGGTGCATCTGGACCATGTCGAAAAACTGATCAAACGAGGCATTCCCGTAATACTGGTCGACCGGACGGCGGAGAGTCTCGCTGCTACGCGGGTAATTGTTGATAATCAGGCCGCCGCCTTTAAGGCGACCGAGCACCTGATCAGACAGGGTTGCCGCCGGATCGGGTTTCTGGCCGGACCGGCACAGCTTGCCCTGAGCCGTCAGCGAGTAGACGGGTACCTGAAGGCAGCGGCCGAATACGGTGTGATGGCCGGCGAACAATATATCCGCCACTGCGATTACACGAGTGAAAACACCATCGTCCAGACACTGTCACTGATGAGTCTGCCCCAGCCGCCCGACGGTGTTGTTGCCATCAGCGACCGCATTGCCTATCCGGCGCTCTATGCGATGCAGCAAAAAGGCCTCTCCGTACCGGCCGACGTGGCCATGGTGAGTTTTAATAATGAACCGGTTTCGGCCTTTTTTTCGCCGACGCTGAGCAGTGTCAGCCAGCCGATTGCGGAGATGGCTCAGGAAACGGTCCGGCTGCTGGTGCACCAGATAGAAAACCCGGATGACGCTGTCCGTGCCGGGACCATTGTCTTCGACACTCAGCTGATCATCCGGGAGTCTTCCTTGCGGAGCGGTGTGGTATAGCCCTACAGTTTTGCCAGAACCGGTTTGCCGGCGCGCAGCTTTTTCAGGCGCAGCAAGGCTTCAATGTAGTAGTAGTCAGCGTAGTTAATCGACGCATCGACTTCGCTGTTGTTGGGCTTGTGGCCGGTACTGTGTAACAAAAACGCAGGATTGACCGAACGGCTCTGGTACTGCGCCGACGACAGGCTTTCCAGCATCTGTTCCGCTTTGTTCCGGTAATGGCTGGCTTTGGCTTTATCCTTAACCAGTGTCGAGAGTTCGAGCAGGGCCGAGGCCGTTACCGCCGCCGCCGACGCATCTTTGGGCGCATCCGGAATATCCGGTGCCTGAAAATCCCAGTACGGAATCAGGTCGGCGGGGAGGCGTTCGAGGTACACATCCGTAACTTTTTGGGCAAAGTCCAGAAAAACAGGGTCTTTGGTCTCGCGGTAGGTCATGGTATACCCATAAATGGCCCAGCTCTGGCCACGTGCCCACATGGTATGATCGGCATAGCCCTGATGCGTGACACCCTTAATTTTTTTGCCTGTTTCACGGTCGTAGACTACGACGTGATACGAAGTGTAATCCGGCCGGAAATGGTTTTTCATCGTGGTGGCTGCGTGCGAAACGGCCATGGTATACAGCCGTTTGCCACCCCCGTTTTTAGCCGCCCAGAACAGTAGTTCAAGGTTAATCATGTTGTCCATGATGGTGTTGTGCTGCGGCCATTCCATGTTCGGCACGGAGCGTGGCCACGATAAAATGGTACCCACCTTCGGGTTGAACAGCGTGGCCAGTGTATCCGCTGAGGCCAGTAATAACTGCTTATATTCGGGATTACCGGTGAGCCGCAACCCGTTGCCGAAACTACAGTACATCTGAAACCCAATGTCATGGTCAATGGCTTTCCGGAGGGCAAGCGGTGCCAGCTCGCGGGAGAATGAATCGGCTTTGGCTTTCCATTTCGGGTCTTTCGTGAATTCGTAGAGATACCAAAGCGTCCCCGGCCAGAACCCGCTTGTCCAGTCGGTATACCGGATATAGTTCCAGCTGGTTTTGCCCGCAAGGATGTTGCGGGGCAGATTCGGGGCTGATTTTGGCAGCATGGCCGCGGTTTTCGTCGCCTGCCCGACACAGTAATTGAGCTGGGCGTCGACATTGAGGGACGGTGCTGCGGTAAACGCTGTCAGCACAAAGGCAAGGCTGCCGGTTAGCAGTAATTGTTTCATGGTATTAGTTCTTGTCGGGTGTCAGCCAGATCGCCTGACCGCCTTTGGGTAAGAGTGTGAGGTCAAGGGTTTGCCCCGCCTTTACCGATCGGGTTGACACGCGCACCTGTGTCTTTGTCTGCACCGTCGGGTCGTCGGCATAGATATGGGCGGTATAGGAACGGCCTTCCGTCAGAAACCGAAGCGGCAGTTTCAGCGTACGGGCGTCGTTGTTGGTGATAGTCCCCACAAACCAGTCGTCGCCGCTGCGGCGGGCAATGGTGACGTATTCACCGATAGCGTCGTGAATGACCCTGGTGTCGTCCCAAACGGTGGGAACTTTGGCGAAAAACTCGATCTCCGGTTCACCGCCATACTGTGCCGGTTTGTCGTACCAGAACACCGATTGCAACGGACTGTAGGAGATCACGTTCATGGCCAGCTGATGGGCATGGGTGTTTTTCAGCCGTTTATCGTAATAACAGATCGTATAATCACCGGCGCCGGCAATGTAGCGGGTAAACGGCAGAACGGTATTGTGGGTAGCGTCCGGAAACTCTTCATTGCCACGGATCCCTTCCTGGGTCATGACGTTGGGGAAGGTGCGGCTGGTGCCCGTTGGCCGGTATTCGTCGTGAATATTCACCATGAGGTTATTTTCCAGCGCCTTCCGTTTGGCTTCCGTCAGCCACGTCATCCAGCGGTGGGAACCTACCTCCACAAACCCGAACTTAACGCCCTTAACGCCCCATTTTTTGTAGAGCGGGAAAATCTCATCCATCTGTTTGTACAGCGCCTGCAGGTTAACGTACAGAATCACACCCACGTTTTTCGCGTTGCCATAGGCAATGATGCCGGGCATATCGATGGGCGCTACTACCTGCCGCGCGTCTGAGTTGAAGGTAAAGGCCGGCCCATACCATTTCCAGTCGAACAGGATATACTGCAGGTTATGCGCCGCCGCAAAATCAATGCAGGCTTTAGCACCTTCGGTTGTCAGCGTTACTTCGCGGATCAGTTTGCCGGGCTTAATCCAGTCGATATTCGCGGCAGTGGCGGGAGGGTTGAGATTTAGCAGGATGTCGTTGTTTTCCAGCAATTGTCCCGGCCGTTCGGCTACCATGATGACGCGCCACGGTGTGCCAACGTCTGACATCAGATCCACGCTTTCATACAGCGAGGTGACCACCGTGTTTGGCTTCTCCCCGGACAGTTTAAATTTGGTGAGGGCATAGTCAGTCAGTCCGGCTTCGGCCAGACTGGCATACAGGCCGTTGGGCAGCGACAGCGTCAGCGGGCGTTCGGCTGTTTCAGGCCAGTTTGCGAGCGGGAGCGCCTGGTAGGGGCCCTGGGCCCAGGCAGTATACCAGGCTTTGGTCTGGTCGGGAAGGGTAAATTCGCTGTTTTCGGCCATTACGCGGTAATACAGCCCCTTGGTTTGCTCCGGAAAGAAGTAGCGGAATGCTACCCCGGCATTGTAAGCGCGGAAAATGAGCGTTAGTTCATAATCCGGACTGTCGGGCTTTGTAAACTGAACGGCCACCTGATTGTACTGGTCGCGGATCAGGCTTCGTTCGCCGTAGACCGGCTTCCAGGTTGTGTCTTTCGAGGTCCGGATGATATTTTTCAGGACCAGATTATCGCACCAGCCTGCTCCCTGTGAGCCGGGCGCCGAGGTGACCGTGTGGGCCATCGCATGTTCGAACACGTGGTTATCAATCTGAACGCCTAAGGCCGATTCCAGCATAACCGGTTTGGAACCATAGTTAACATGGTAGGAAAGACTACGTTTACCGGGGCTGACTTCCCGCTGGGTAAACGTAAGTTCCAGTTTCCCGTCCGGCGATTGCAGCCTGACAACCGAGAGCGAAGGTTGTTGGGCTGAAACGGCAAACGCACTGAGCAGCCAGCTGAAAAACAGGGTATAGGCAAGGCGATGTTGAGGGCTTGTGTTTTGTCGCATAGTTTCAGGGTTGTTCATCGGGTTCAATGAGTAACAGGTTGCCGGTATCGTAGCGGGGCGTGGCGGGCTTCCGGTTAACGGTAAGGGTTTTGATTTTCTCAACGCCAAGCGATGCGCTCATGTACGGCTGCCCCTCAATCTGAACATCCAGCGTGTTGCCGGTCCGTGCCGCATAAAGGAATGTCTTGGCGAGTGAACTCAGCAGCGGTTTGCCGTTGTGCCGCAGATAGCTGCCGTTGCCGACGAAAAAGGATGTAATCTGCGACGGATCGTTGCGGTCGGCACCGGCCGGATACGTGAGCGCACACAGGTACGCATCGGTCTCCCAGCCGGCGGTTGATCCGTTCAGCAGCAAGTGGGCGTTGCGGTGCATAAGCCGGCCATCGGCTAAGAGGTTGATATAGACGTCGGTCACCTGCCGGTTTTGGGTAATCCGGATGCCCTGGTAATTCGTCCCGTCAAATTTTTCGATGACCGGCAGGTTAGTGCGGCCCGCCGCCCCGTTAGCGCCTGAGGAGCCGGTAAATGTCTGCACCGGCTTGTTCTTTGCATCGAGCAGCAGGATGGCATTCACGAGCTTGGTCCGGTCCGTTTTTTCGGGCGGGGATACCACCAGATACGGAATCTGCACATCCGTCGTCCGGTCCTTAAGGCCGTATTCGGTCCGGTATTTCATTTTTTCGGGAAAGTCATGCGGGTAGCCGAGCGGGAGCGTTTCGGGGTATAACGGCCGGAACAGGATGGCTGCACTGTCTTTGGTTATTTCAAAATCGGGCCCTTTTTTAACGGCCTTACCGGCATAATGCAACAGAAAATCGAGCTTACCGCTTTCGTAGGTTTTTACGTCGTCAATAATCAGAATGACATTACCGATCCACAGGAAATTCCGGTAGTTGCGCAGGAAATTCCGGGAAGTTGGGCCCGCAGCATCGGCAAGGATATATTTCAGCTGTCCCCCGTCAATCAGGTTATACAGGTGACCGGGGTGCTTAACGGCATTGTACTGATCCGTTGGTGTCTGCGCCTCGCCGTTGAATGTCAGGATATTGTGGGCACGGCTGGTGACGAAATAACTGCTGTATTCGGGGTTGCCATAGCCCACATCGCCCCCGTCAATCAGCAGGTATTCGCCGTTGTGGTAAAGTACAAACGAATTGGCGTCGGCGTGGGCGTGGTTCCAGGTGTAGCCGCTTTTGATTCCCAGAAAGGTGGCATCGGGTTGCCACGAACTGCGGAGCATGCCCCAGCCCATGGCCGCGTAGAGCGCCGAGGAGGGGAGCGACGGCAGGGGCGGTACCGGTTTGTTTTCCGGCTGATAAAGCAGGCCCATGGGCGTTTGCACGCTCAGGTCTTCCCGGAACGGGTTGCGGGCCGTATGTTTCAGGTACCAGTAATAGTCATCTTTGCCTAACCCCAACGCCATCAGTAGCTTCGCCGGACGGTCACCGTTGGCAAAATCATTGCTGTCGCCGAAATTGAGCGACAGAACCGGTTTATTGCCTGAGCGCGGATAGGCCGCCTGTATAAACCAGTCGGCTGTTTTTTGCAGCAGCGGATCATAAGGCATCTTTACCGGGCCAAGTGCATTTGTATAGGCAAGCCGGAAAAGCAGGTACTCCGAAACGCCGTAATTGGCGTAACTGATGCTCTCGTAAAACCCACCGGCGGCGTCGAAGTTGGCGGGTTTGTTTTCGAGTACACTACCCGTAAAAGCAAACCACTGCCGGCTGTCCCGCATGACGCTTTCGGCCAGCTGCCGCGTTTCCGGCCGTTCATTCATCACGGCAAGTGCGGCAATGCCGGCTTCAAATACAATGGCGGCCCACCAGTTATGGCCCATGTTATCAAGCGACTGAATCCGCTTGTCGTTCGACAGCCAGTCGGCCACAGACGGCCCGATGCCCAGTTTATAGATGTTGCCGGCGATGGTTTTGCGTTCGCCGGCCGACAAGGTCTGATAGATGGCATCAAACGTGACGGAGGCAGTCCAGTTGTTGTGGCTGGTAGCCAGACCGGCATTCCAGCGGGGCGTACGGTCGTCCATACCGTCCCAGAACGGCCGGTTGGTCAGGTCGTTCAGCAAGGTTTTTGCCCGTTCCGCGTAGCGGGTATCGCCGGTCATGGTGTACGCAAAGGCCAGTTGCTCCATATTGCCGCCTTTGGGAGTTGCGATCCATTGGTCACAGCGCTGCCGGATGGCCTGCCAGCGGTTCGCCAGCAACGTATCGGTTTTGATCCGGACCTTTAGCCGTTCGGTACGCTGCGGCGTATAGAACAGATAGGGGTGTGCTTTCTGCGCCGTTGCCGGGAAAACCGGTAAGAGCAGCAGGATCAGCAAACAGCGGAACAGGGGGGAGTTTGTAGTAATTTTATGTTGTTTATTTTCAGGCATATGCGTTGAAAGGCAAAGGTTAATTCAGATAAAAAGAGTGTTCGACGGGGACGGCGGATTGTATTTTTTCGCCGGTACTGATGCCGTATTGCCAGGCGACTACGGTAACCTTGACCGGTTTTTTGCTCCGCGGCGGCACGGGCGTAAATACAAGCCGGTTTCCGTGGATGACAGCAGGGCCTTCTTTTACGTAGTAAGACACCGGCAGACCGGCGTCTGATGTCGCCTGCAAGGTCAGGGTTGTGGTGCCGGGTTCGACACTGGCAGGCGCCGGAAACGTGATCACCTGAGGGCATCCTTCTTGCTGGCGGACCGGAAAATGGAGGTTGGCCTGCTGCACCACGCTTTTGTAGGTGCCGTCGCCCCCGTTATGCGCCAATAGCCAGATGTCGCCGGAGCGTTTCGGGTTAGTCAGTCCCATGCGGTAAAAGCTGATTTGAAACGTGGTATCGTTAAGCTTCCGGACCGGCCCGCAAATGCGGTCGATGCGGACCGGTGTTTGGGGGGAGTCTGTAGCAGGGCGGATGCGGGACGTATCAGTAAAGGCGCTGCTCACCTGAAACGTAATGCCGTCGGCAAGGGGGTGAAAGGCCAGCTGGTAATTGCCATGCGTTTTTACCGGTTTTACAAATTTTCCGTCTTGCCGGTAACCCAGGTATTGGGAACGTTTACTGCGTGCCTGGCGGTAAACCGCTTCGGTTGCGACGGCCATTTCCTTGTCAAAACACCAGGTAGCGGTGCGCCGGTCACCGGTGTAGCGTTTGTACGGGGCTGGCGCTGCCGTTGGCAGACTGTCCTTCCGCCAGCGGTCGATCAGCCAGCCTGCATGCGGGTCAACGGGTTTCAGGATCACTGTATCCTGCTGCCCGGCGTGTTCCGGCAGGCGGTACGCTGCTGCTTTTTCGATATAGCGGGCCAGAAAGCGGACCAGTGCATCGAGGCTGTCGAAATGGCCGTGTCCGGCGTCGGCCAGCAGGCTGAACGGTGTGGCCGGGTGGGCCGCTACGTAGGCAAAAGCAGGAGCCAGCCGGTCTTCCCGCCACTCGTATTCGCCCATCACCATCAGTCCCGGCACACCGTCGATCGTATGCGTTCCCCAGTCGGGAGCCGGTTTTCCGTTACCGGTCAGGTTGGTTAGCGGCGCGTCACCCTTTACAGAGATGGCGGCGAGGGTGCGCCCGGGCTGCCAGGCAGCAAAATTCCACGGATAACTGGCCGCCGCAGAATGGCCGATCGGTACGACAGGGGCAATGGCTAGTTCAGCGTAGCCCGAAACGTCGGCCAGCCGGTTTAGCATCCCGGAAAAATGGACACCGGCCCCGGGGTTTCCGGGCGTCGGGTGCCAGTCGAACGTGAAGTCGATGGCCGGCGTAACCCACACGATGGCAAATCCCAGCTTTGCCAGGGTTTTCCGGAACGCAGCATGCTCAAAAATACCTTCTTCGAGCATGTTGTGCTGGCCCACCACCACGCCGCGCACATACCGGCAATTGTCCGGAATCCATAGAAAAGCCTGCGGCGGGGCATTGGTCTCGGGCGAAAGCAGGGTGCTGACCGGTACCGACCATTGCCAGACCTGCGCCCGTACAGGACTTAGTAAACCAAGCCAGAGCGAGAGAAAGAGGGCCGTAATTGTTAATGGAGGCATACCTGCACGTATCTTATTGCTGCTTTTGCTGAATGCGGAGACTGACCGGACTGGTTATGTACTGGCTTTCAAGGCCAGTGTTTCAGCCAAGTGTTGTCAGTACATCTGTATCGTGTCATAATCAGAAATAGTCAGCAACCCACCCGACATACCCTTGCGGAAGAGTGAAGGGGCCTAGTAACCTTACATGGCTATGAACAGGGTTTTAACTGAGCAGGATGACCGGTTAGTGTCTTTTGGTGTAGTCCGGAGCGTATAAATGGTAATGTGCAAGTACGTAGATAAAAAAAACTTACGCCTTCGGGAATTTTTTTTGTATCAAAATGATTAAATTAGCAAGTCAGTGATCCTATCACTGATTTAAATGGTGTGGATATAGCGGAAAGACTACTACTTTTTAAGGGTAGTCTTTTTTGTTTTTACAGGGCTTAGTCAGCCAAAGACTATATAAAAAAAGGGGAACAGAACTAACCGTCCTGTTCCCCTTTTTTTATGAACTACGCAGCGGTTACTCCGCAGTTGCCAGTTCCTTCCGTTTCATGAACGATTGAGCCTGTTTTTTCTTCTCCGGCAGCCGGATGATGTGCAGTACGTTCAACAGCTTCATGATCTGGTACGACGGATCAAGTTCAAACCAGCGGTAGGCAAAATTGGCACGGTTACCATACGTGTGGTGATTGTTGTGGAAACCTTCGCCCATCATGAAAATGTCGACCGGCATCAGGTTTTTGGACGTATCATTGACCTTGAACGTAGTGTAGCCGATTTTATGGGCAAACCAGTTAATGATCGCCCCGTGAATAGGCGACATCAGGTAATGGAATGGCAACAGCAGAAACCAGATCCACGAGGGGGCAAAATAAATGTAAAACAAGGTGTAAAGCGTTCCCCAGGCTAAGCGGGTCAGCCGGTTCGACGCAAAGTCGTCGAAGGCGCGCCAGTCAGGAACATTGGTCGTGAATTTGGGGTCAACGGCCATAGTACGGTTACGGATTGCTGAGTAAAAACGGGCTGTTTTCAGCATCATATCAAAAATGCCGGAGCTGAACATCGGCGAGTGCGGGTCTTTGTCGGTGTCAGCAAAAGCGTGGTGCATGCGGTGCATAACCCCGTAGGCATAGGCGCTCAGGTAGTTTGAGCCCTGAAAGATAAACGTCAGGACAAAGAAGGTTTTTTCCCAGCCTTTCGACATGGTAAAGGCCTGGTGGGAGGCATATCGGTGTAAAAAGACAGTCTGAAAAAACAGAGAGCCGTACCAGTGAAGAAGGAAGAAGATCAGAATAGTGGTCATACTTTGTTCTTTTTTTGACAAAGATTTGACCCGGTGGCGCCCAAACCGCCGGATAAACGACCATTGGTTGTTTCCGGCCGACGACCGGTCGATTTTTCAGACCGAATCGCAGTCGTGTTTCCGGACAGGATTAATATGATTTCAGGATGGACATGATGTATTGCCAACTCCGGTTCCTGCTGCATGCCTGTCCGGAGACAGTTCAGGAGTCGACCCAGTCTTTGAATGCCTGCACACGGTCGCGGCTGACAAATACTTCTTCCTCGTCGGCCGGAAGCAGATCGAGTTTGAGGCGGCCGTTGAAATGCGGGTGTATCTTCTGAACACTGTCGATTGAAATCAGGCGGCTGCGGCTGATGCGGGCAAACCGGTGCGGATCCAGCTGATCCTGCAAGTCGTCGAGCGAGGTATCAATGATGTACTTCTGACCGTCGGACGAAACGAGGAAGGTCAGCTTCTGGTCGCTCCGGAAATACGCCACATCCTGCATTTTGACGAATGTCATGGCGTTTCCTTTTTTCACCAGGAAACGTTCTTTGGGCTTATTCTGTGGCGCGGGCGGAGCGCTCTCCAGCGTTTTTTTCAGTAACCGTAGTTCCTGCTGTTCGAATTTTTTCAGGGCAGCCCTTAATTCGGCACTGTCGATTGGTTTGAGCAGGTAATCAACGCTGTTTTGTTTGAATGCCTGAATGGCGTACTGATCATAGGCCGTCGTATAAATGACCGGAGCATCGATGGTAAGCTCATTAAACAAGGCAAAGCTTTCCTTGTCTTCCAGCCGGATGTCTGAAAAAATGAGGTCCGGCTCCGGGTTCGACCGGAACCACGCTAATGCCTTAGCCACCGACGGCAGGATGGCCAGTACCTCAATGGCCGGATTAATCTGCTGAAGCAGGTGCCGGAGCTTCTCGGCCGAAAAAAACTCATCCTCAATGATCAGCACTTTCATGGTATTCGTGTAAAAGGGGAAGCCCGACCCGGAACATCGCCGGCTGCTCATCAATGACAATCGGCCGGTCGGTAACGAACGCATACCGTGCCTGAAGGTTTTTCAGACCGATTTGCGGGGAGCGTTCAGTGGCTTCTTTTTTGTTCAGACTGTTTTCCACCCACAGCATTCCCTCTTCGGTATAAACCGACAGAACCAGCGGGTGTTCATCGGAAATAAAGTTGTGCTTCACCGCATTTTCGACCAGCAATTGCAGCGAGAGCGGCAGCACAAACACGTCCGGCAAAGGCTCGCGGATCGACATGGTGATTTTGTTGTAAAAACGGACGTTCAGCAAAAAGCAATAGGCCTGTACCACGCTGATCTCTTCCCGAAGCCGTACCTGCCGTTCTTCGTTGTGGTCGAGCAGATACCGGTAAACCTGCGCCAGTTTCGTAATGTACAAATCAGCCAGCGCCGGATCCTTGTAGACGACTCCGCTCAGTACACTCAGAGAGTTAAACAGGAAATGAGGGTCCAGCTGCTTTTTAAGACCTTCCAGTTTAGCCACCAGATTTTCCTGCCGGAGCCGTTCCTGCTCAATGAGCGACAACTTCCATTGATTAAACAGAAAAGCGCCTTCGTTGAACGCAATGAACAGCAGCGCCAGCAGAAACGACACAAAGTTATTCTGTAGGACAATGCCGGTCGTTATCACAACGGACGAAACCAGCTTACTGTGCATGACAATCCCGGTAATCAGAGCCAGGGACGAAAAAAGAAAGATGCCGAGGATTTCAAAGACCAGGTGTTTGGCAATGCTTTTTTCCCACGGAAAGTAGTAGAGTGTCAGGGCCTGAATAAACTTGCTGCCTTCCCAGATAACATAGCTGGTGATGGTAGCGACAAGAATAGACAGGTAATGGGCCGTTGTGCCGAAGCCGGTGGGGATAAAAAACGTAGGAACCACGATTCCAAACGACAATGAACCCAGCAAAGCGGTCCATTTGACCCGGAAGCGATATGTAAACGGGGAGGCTGCCATTGGCATCGGAGATCTTAAGCCGGAAATTATAGAAAAAGCCGCTTAGAGATTACTCTAAGCGGCTTTTTGTGTGACCACGGGGAGACTCGAACTCCGATAGTAAATCAATAAGAATACGCTTAGGGCTATCTCAGGGGCAAATTTAGTGCAAAATTGAATGCCATTTTGGATGTGTCTGTTTGCCATTTTCTTGCCATTTTTTTGGGTCAAATGACATCTATAACAATGTTTGAAGAGGTCAAAGTAGCCATTTGCCATTACGGATTGTCAGTTTTACCTTCAGGTATGGATTGATTATAAATTTTATGATAATGTGTAGATAAGATAAGAAAGGGTCAGTTGTCGTGGATAAAGAAACGTATGAATGCCCTGATCAGGGCAATGCCTCTTTCTCAGCGTTGTTTTTTTGTTGCTGCTTAATTTCTAACTCTTGATATTTCAAGAGCTTTCTTTGCATCTCCAGAAGCTCGTCTTTTTGTTGTAGGATTTCTTCTGCTGACCTTAAAACATACCCGACTGGCGGTGTGGCAATGCCTTTATCGGTTGTACCTTCTATAATATAGCCAACTGAAGTGCCAAGGACTTCAGCTATTTTCCTGGTATCACTGAATGATGGTTCAGTTTTATCGTTCTCCCAACTTGATATTGTCGCCTTACGGTTTTTGCTCTCCAAACCTAGTTGTTCGGCAAAATAATCTTGAGACCAACCTTTGGCTTTTCTCAACTCCATAATCCGTTTTCCTGGCGATGACTCTTGCATAGAAAAATTGTTGTCAATAAAATATTGACAAGTCGATGTTTTGTTTACTTTTGTGGTGTGTAATTTTTACTGTGTAATCATTGGTGTGTAAATATATGTTGACAAAAGGTTCAAGTCAACGCCATAATGACGGAACGGTTACTAATCTGGATGTAACCTGGTGGCGTAATGAGTTTAGTCGTGTATATCCCCGCTTTAAAAACTTAACTGAGATATGGGAAATGATAAGCCCACTAGACTCACAGTTTGATGGGGCAAAGGGATTCCTGCGGTTAAGAAATGTACAGGCAGGAAGAGCGTCGTTAAAGCGTACTGCTTTAGCTGTAAATCTGATGAAACAGCTAAGGCCGGATGAAGAGCCTCCAAAACCGTTGAAACGTCAGAAACTTTCGAAGTAAGCACACCCTTTAAATCTACAAATCAGATGCAGCCAAAAGCAGCAACCAAATGGATTGAGCTGTCAGGTATTCACTACCTCGTACAGCCGGTTGAAGAACCCCGTTTAGATGGTATTTCTAAAGTCAATACCCTTTATCTGGGTCGGGTGGCTAAGGATGAAAACGGTTTGTTTTTAGCCTCAGTGTATATCGTCTACAGCAGTACCCCGTTCGATCTGCGCAGACGCTTTGGTCTGGAGGCAGCAAAAAGTGACGTTGAATCTTATCTGGCTGAAACAGGCCGTTTGCCCCGGCCCGCTGAATCTCACGAGAGCTTAGTTGTGAGTGGTTAAATCAGATACATACACTAAGTCTTGTGCCTGATTTTATCGGGCATGAGCTTCAGCGGGTTGGTTTCAGTCCTTTCTCACTACCCGGCCGGGGGCTTACTTTCCGGCCAATATCTAACACATTGACCCCATGAAGGTTACACCCCAACATGTTTATGAGCAGACCGACGGTGGTAAAACAATTATTTTGTTCTACTATCCGCAGGCTGAAAAATCGTTTGAACACAGGAATTTTAAGTTTGCGATACGGAATGAAAAGACGCCATCTGCCATTGTCCGTGAGTATGGCGGTGTATGGTGGGTAAAGGATTACGGCTCTTCGGATAAGGCCATGTCGCCCATCGACGTCGTGATGAAGGAAGAATCCCTCGATTTTTCCGGCGCCATGAAGCTGATTGCTGATAAGTTCGCCATTATTGGCGAAGACGGGCAGGAGACAAAGCCACGGTATGAGTTCCGGAAAGGCCCGGCCGATCCGGAGCAGGAAGACGGAAAAGCCTACCCGAGTACGAAGGACTTTACCGTACCGGAGCTCAAGACCATCTTCAGTAAAAACATCTGGCAGTATCTGTCTAAAAAGACAAAGGACGGGGAAATGCCGTCTGACGAAGCAGCATTCCGGGCGGCGGTGGCCATTTGCAAAACCTACCGGCTGCATTCACTGGAGAAGTACAGCTGGATCAAAGACCGGACCGCCTTTACTTACATCAGCACGGAGAGCTTTCCGCAGTTTATGTTTGACGAAGGCAGCTGGCAGAAGTATTACAAGCCCCGCGAGCGGGAAAAGTCAAAGCGCTTTTTCAGCTCCGGCCGTAAACCGGAAAACTACATGTTCGGTCTGGCTCAGGCAGAAAAAAGACTGGAGGAAATGGCTTATCCGAACGGTCGCGAAACGTTTGATCCTGAGACGAATGAAGGTAAGCCCAATAAGCCACTGTTTAATAAGCTCCCGGAAATTATTATCTGCACCGGTGGATCGGACGCGCTGAATATTGCAGCACTTGGTTTTTCTGTGGTGTGGCTGAACTCAGAGACGGCGATGCTTGACAGCTCTCAGTTTGCCAAACTGCGTGGTCTGGCGGAACGGGTGTATTATCTGGGCGATATTGACGAGACCGGAAAGAAAGAAGCATTGCGCCTGGGTATGGAATATCTGGACCTGCATACGATCTATCTGCCTGATCTGCTACGGCAACGCTATGATCTGCGCGGCAACTATTGTAAGGATGTGCGGGATTATTTCAACTATTATTCGAACAAGGATTTTGACAACCTGCTCAAACAGGCATATCCGCTCCGGTTCTGGGACGAAGAGCCGAAGCTCGACCGTGAAGGGATGCCGGTCAGGAAGTTCGGCCGGATTCTGTATGAGTACAAGCCGAACAATGAGCTGATCTACAACTTTCTGTATCGTAACGGTTTTGGGTTGATGGATATGCCGAATGCCAAAGAAGGGGAAGTGCTGGTACAGGTCGGGGGTAATGTGGTCCGCCAGATTGAGTTCAGCAACATCAACCGGTACGTCAAGGATTTTCTGAAGGATCGTTATTCGCCGATTGACCTGCTGAATGCCTTCCACCGGTCGAAATACTTTTCGAAGGACTCGATGTCGAACCTGAATCGTATAGAGGTGCCGTTCGAAGATTTCGGCCGCGATTTTCAGTATCTGTTTTTTCAGAATCAGAGCTGGCGGGTATCCGGAGATGCTATTGAAGTATTCGATAACGAAAAGTGTCAGGTGTATGTCTGGCAGGAAGAAGTGATTCCGCATGATGTGAAGGTGCTTCCCGCCCCCTTTACGATTAAGCGTGATGCGATGGGTGATCCGGATATCGAAATCCATAACTTGGATTGTATGTTCCTTCGGTTTCTGATCAATGCCAGTCGTGTGCACTGGAAAAAGGAGCTGGAAGAAGAACTGGATAAACTGACGTTGAAAGAACAAGCCGAATACCGCGAGAAGTACCGCTGGAGCATTGACGGGCCTTTACTCTCAGCAGACGAGATCCGGGAGCAAAAGCAGCATCTGATTAATAAACTGGTATCGTTTGGCTACCTGTTGCACCGGTTCAAAGACCCTGCAAATGCTTACTGTCTGTGGGTTATGGATTACGCCATGCAGAGCACGGATGATAGTAACGGTGGTACCGGTAAGTCGATGGCGTACATGAGCCTGTCGCAGCTGATGAAACATAAGCTGCTCAGCGGTCGCCAGCAGCGGCTAACGGATGATCCGCACTTTATGGAGGGTACCACCGAACACACGGATATTGTACTGATTGATGATGCCAACAAATACCTTGATTTTGACACGTTTTTCTCCATGATCAACGCGTTTATGCCGGTTAACCCGAAGGGGATGACGGCCTATACCATTCCCTTCAGCCTGTCGCCTAAGCTTTGTATTACGAGTAATTACCCGCCGAATAAGACCGATAAATCAACGATGCGCCGGCTTTGGTTCACGGCTTTTTCGGACTACTACCACAAAAATCCAAATGGTGAATACCGTGAAGAACGGTTACCGATTCATGAGTTCGGCAAGTCATTGTTTACGGAGTTTACCGCGGCAGAATGGAACAGCTATCTGAACCTGATGGCGCGTTGTGTGCAGGCCTGGCTGACGACCGGCGTAGTGGAGCCGCCGATGGGTAACGTGATGCAGAACACGTATAAGGCGCAGATGGGGCCGACGTTTCACGCCTGGGCCGATGCCTATTTCAATTCGGAAGATCAGCGTCTGGACCGTTTGGTACCCCGCTATATGGCGCAGGAAACCTATATCAAAACTCTCCAGCCGCAATTATCGGCTCAGGGCTTTATGGATAAGCTGAAGGCATTCTGCCGGTATAACGGCTATGTGCTGAACCCTGTCGAGCTACAGGGTAAAGACGGCCGGATCATGGCCCGCCACGAAAAGTACATCAATCAGCGGGGGGAGTGGGTCAAAAGCGATAAGTCAGCCTCAGACGAGTACCTGTACATCCAGACGTCGGCCGAGATCACTCCGGAACGGCGCTTCTGGGATGAACCTGCCGGCATGCCATTTTAAAATGTTCACCTTAATTCTTATAGCTTATGTCTACCGTTATGGCCGTTCCTCAATTTGTTATTGAGGTCAGGGAGCGTTTTCAACTTCGTATTGAATCGCATTTAATTGAGGTCGCCCAAGCATGGTGTCAACGAAAAAACTACGTCAGGATCACGACACTGGAGGACTTCTATTTAGAGCTCCAAAGGGAAATTGAGCTGTACCGTCTATACAATCAAAGTAGCTGTGACAATGTAGGCTTACGCTTTGTGGACAACCGGCAGATTGAAATTTCGAGCCGGATCGCATTAAAAGACCGCCCTGCCGACAGCGTATCGGCCGTGATTACCTATGCGGCTGGATGATGAACGCCGGAACCGGCTTGAACGCAATACAAAAGCGTTAGCCGTTGAAACGGATGCCCGCCGGCAATACGATATCGCCTTTCAGATTTTATCGGATTGCCGTGCGCTGCACCTGCCCGTCACACAGGTGCTTACTGTGGCCACCGCCGTTCAGCCGGTGGTTCCTCCCGTACCCTCCGGTAGTTTTATCTGCCCCGAATGTAACCGATCCTTTAACAGTCATCATGCGCTATGTGGCCACATGTCAGCTCACCGAAAATAGTCCGGATGCTCCTCTGGGCACCCGCCGGGCTACTGCTTACTGTTTTCATGCTTCTGGTATTACTGCTGCTTATGCTGTTTTGCCCGAAGCTCCTTGACCGGCTGACGGTTAACCGGCTCCAGCAGATGATTTACGCCAAACGGGCTAAGCAGAACGATGCTTCGGTCCAGAAACCTAACTAAAAAAGCCCGGACATTGCTACCAACAATTATCCGGGCCAGAACCAAATTTGACATGGCAAACCTAACACAAAAGACAGACAATGCCAACCGAATGGCATTAATCGACGCTTATCTGAATATGTCGAAAATCCGCCTGAGCTCCCGAATGCTGGGCCACCAGAAATACCATGACCTTGCAGATCAGTCGATGCTCCGTATAAACCGGCAGTTACATGGAAAAGGCAGTTGAGTTAGAAGAAGGGATTACGGCCGACGGGCGTACGGTGATCCTGTTCCAGTACTCCAAATGGAAGGATAAAAACGGCCGTATTTTCGTGGTACTCGACGCGTGGCATGGTCTCAAGGCATATGTCGATCTGCTGAACCTGAGTACAGAAGAGAAGATACGCCGGCCACGTACCGAGGTCGAGCGTCTGATCAAAGACGGCACACTAACACGTTTCTATTAATAGTACAAAATCCGCTTAAACCGCATGCCCCGGAAACGGGGCATTTTTTTTTGGGCGTTGGGGGCTTTGCTGCTTCCTTTGGATTCTTACCTTAAAATTGACAAAACGTTTGTAATTCTGTAACAGTCATAAAGCGAGACGGGGTAACAGAGGTAGTAATCAGATATTTATACTGTTACAAAGTTTATTTATGATTTGTAACAAAAAGATAACTGTTACAAATAATTGTAATAAATAAGCCGCTGAAAATCTTTGATTTAGCCCTGTTACAGCCTGATACAAACCGGTTTGGCCCCTGTTTCAGTAAAGACAACTTTTTTGTAACAGCTAACTGACTTAATGTCAGCTGTTTTCCGGCTGTCATTACATTGTTACAGCATTACAAAAAATTACACGGGTTTGCCGGTTGACTGTTTTAATTGTAAAACTCACTGCACTGAATAGCTAAATTGAGCAACAACCAGGGACAAGGTAATAAGTACAGAAAAGTACAAAAAGAAGCTAGAGAAATCAGGTCAAACTATTGTACGAAAGGCTTCGGAGTTGTAACTTAAAGGCATGAATATGTTCTACATCACAGTACTTATTGTTGCCGGGTTTGCCCTGTTTTTATTGATTATTTACCTGGCCGGTAGCTGGCGCGGCTACCAGCGATACCGGCGGGAGCAGGCCCGCCGTGATCCGCTGGCCGATGCCATGACAACGGCTTATCTGAAAGGGCGGACCAACCGCTTAGCCCCCCGTAACGCTGTTATTGATTTTGTTCTCACGCTTTTCAAGTAACCCCTTCCCATTCACATGAAGCTTACGATTTTAGTGAAACCGTATGTCCGCCGGTGGCTGTTGCATGACTTTGGTCCGGAGCCGATCCGCGTGCGGGCTAATTCTGATCTGGGTGCCAAACTCCTGCTTGGCTTCGGCCGTGGCGAACGTATCCCGCTCGACGTGCTGGAGGTGACCGATCAGGAGCTACCCGACCATAAAGGCATGGTTGAAATTAGTTTTCAGCTGGGGGAGAAGTTCCAGCGGTCGGCGCTGTCGGCCGAGACGCGGCTGATGTTATCGAACGCCCTGCTGGCCGAGTTCCGGACGGCGCTGCATTATTACTGCATCGGCCGTCGCACCCTGTTCAACTCCGAGCTGTCGGCCGTTAAAATCTTTCTGAAACAATACCGGATTCCGGAGGACGAACTAACCGAAGAGTCTGCCATCAAGATGGCCCAGCGGGAACGCCGGGAGCGTTCGGATTTCCGGACAAGAGTCGCGGCCTGATTTTTTTTGTCCAGCAGTGGCGGGAAGCCGTCCAGTTTTTCGGGGAAGCTGTCCCGCATTCTGGACGGCTTCCCCGTTTTGCTGGACAGCATACCCCGAATGCCCTCATGGTGAGCGCTTTTTGCCACTGTGCGGGCTTTTTTTATGTCCTGTTCCGGCCTATATATATACTGTAGGTTCGGGTTATGGAACAGGAACTTGGAGCATGGGACGGCGAACATAATGCCGGCGGAATCCGCCGCCTGAAGCTGATTCCGACAACCGATATCATTTCGTTGCTCGATCCGGAGCTGCATCCGGATGTGTTGCCTTATCCCTTCATTGCTATTACGAATCTGGAGCTGGCCGATAATGCCACGATACTGGATTTAACCTTTCAACGTGATACGGCTGTGTATAGCTGGGTAGTCGATGAAACGCCTAACGGCGAGATATACACAGTATCGGTTACGCTGGAGATCCCACGGTTGCATCAGACGCTTCTGGGGTGGTTTTCCCTGAACAGGGCCCGGCGCTGGGTGGTGCTGGCCGAAGACCTGAACGGGACCTGCTACCTGTTCGGTGATCCGGATAACGGTGCAATGCTGACCGGTTCAGCGACAACGGGCGTGAGAGCCGGCCGTAATGTGCAGCGTCTGGAATTGCAGGTTAAGCAGAAGCATACACCCTGGCTACTCGAAAATTTAAATCACTTGATTATGCTGATTAACAAATCTGTTCCGCTCGTCAGGATAACCGCCTTCCGGAAAGAGCGGTATGATGAAGAATTTGCCTTTAAGGATACGGCCGGCAATCCGCAGGACATAAGTGCGCACACCTTCTATCTGGATGTGTTCGACCGCTTCAATTACATCAAACTCCAGCTACAGGAGGGCAGCGGACTGCTCAAGCAGAATAGCAACGTTTTACAGGCGGCGATCACCACTGCTCAGATGAGCAGTCTGCTACCGGGAGCCTATCGTATGGAGCTCTATAGTTTGCGCGAAGGAGAACGGGATGATTTTCTACACATAGCTTTTACCGTTTTATGATCAATATAATCCTGAACAAAGGTGTGAAGGGAGATCGCGGCTTTCAGGGCTGGTCTCCTGTCTGTATGCCGGTAGAGTCCGGCGAAGATGTTGTCTTTCAGTTATTTGATTTTGTTGGTGGTGAAGGGGAAATGCCTGCCATAACTGATGAAGAGGGAAATGCACTCTATCTGAGTGAGGATGGGTTTGTTGCAGACATTGCTGACGCCAAAAACTTCAGAGGAAAGCAGGGTTATCAGGGCTGGTCGGCCGTTTATGCCGCTGTTATCAGCGGTACAAATGTTTTCCGGCAACTGGTTGACTGGATTGGCGGAGCGGGTGCCAAACCGGCTGTTACGGCTCCCAATGGTGATCCGTATTATGAATCGTTAACCGGCCTGACAACCAATCAGGCAAACGCCACCAATATCCGCGGCCTTCAGGGTTATCAGGGCTGGTCAGCCGTTTATGCCGCTGTTATCAGCGGTACAAATGTTTTCCGGCAATTGGTTGACTGGATTGGCGGAGCGGGTTCCAAACCGGCTGTTACGGCCCCAAATGGTGATCCGTATTACGAATCAGCAACCGGGTTAACAACCAATCAGGCAAACGCTACGAACATACGCGGTCTTCAGGGATACGCCGGCTGGACAGTGGTTTGCACGAATATGAACGATGGTGCCCGCGTTGTTCAGAAGGTAATTGATATGATAGGGGGGACGGGAGCGAAGCCATCTACCACCGGAGCCGGCGGAGCGGCCTTGTATTTGAGTGCGACTGGATTCACGACCGATATCAGCCAGGCAACTGATTTAAGAGGCCCGATTGGCTTTAACTGGCGGGGGGATTATACTGCCGGTATAACCTATGCATCCGGCGATGCGTTTGTGTTCAGAGGCTCTACCTACCGTGTAAATGCCGCATTTACAGCCGCTTTACCATTTACCAGGACAAATGTGACACGGATACTAAGAGGGACATGGCCGGTCGGTGACTGGGTAGCCAATACACAATATTATGAAGATGACATTGTGTATAATTCAGGCAGTACCTACCGCCGTCTGACGGATGGGTTATCCGGAGCTACCTTCACCGGTATCGGTACCAACTGGGGTAACTGGTCACCGAAGGGCGATCCCGGCACACTGACCGCCACTGCCTTTGCTGATGCTGCTACGTTCGATACGGCTACTCCTCATAAAATAGTTCTACAAAAAGGAACGACGCTGGAGCGTATTACGCGGGATACACTGCTGGACTATGCCTCGGTGGGCACACCTGCCCTGCGGCCTTCACTGATTATCGACCCTGCCAATGCCGGTATGCTCTCGCCTCGTTGTACAGTATACCGGCCTACTCAGGGAGCTCGGCAAAACCGGTTGAACGGGGTGGATCTGGTCGGCAATAACGTGGCAGCGGTTGATTATGATCCGACGACCGGCGCTCCGCTGGGCGTGCCAATTCTGGCCGGATTCGTGAACCTGTTTCCGGTCCCGATTTTTACGGGTGCAGTAGGGGCGCAGCTCCCGACGGGATGGGGCACAACGGGGACAGGAGGTGCAACAACGGTTGCGGCTGGTGGGTTCCTAGGAAGCCGTATTGTTCAGATTCGTATGGCCGGCGGGGGGTTACAGGGCCTACAGCAGGCGCTAAGTATTGGAACAGGTACACAGGTAACTGTAAGTGTACTTACCAGAGTAACAACGGGCGTGACTCCAGCCGATCTTCGGATTTACACCGGCCCTGACTCAATTCTTTTGGCTTCCGCCGCAGCGCTGGCTGCGCAGCCAAAAGACGTTTGGGTGCGTAGAAGTGTAACATTCACGCTCACGGGCGCCGCCACAATGGTATCGTACAGCTGTACCGGAACTATAGGTTTTGGTGTTGATATTCAGTTGCCGCAGGTAGAAATCAACAGCATTGCATCGCCGTTCCAGGACTACAACCGATATCCTGATCTGATCACAATCCCTGTTGGAGACTGGTACAATCAGCAGGAAGGGACGCTGCTGATAAAAGTAATTCCTTATTCGGTGACCGGACCCAACAAGGGTTTTTTCTCACTGAATGCGGGGACGGCTGCTGATAAGATGGATGTTCGGCTGGACGGAAAGTTTTTTTATGCCGTTGGCGGCGTTGGCGGCAACCCCGTTAATGCAACTGCATATACACAGGGCCTACTGAATACCTACTGTTTCCGCTACAGCAAGGCGCTGGGTCAGGTGTCTGTTGTGAAAAAGGGCGGCACGATTGCAACGGTAAGCGGGCTAACACTTCCTACAGTCACACAACTACAGCTCGGTGGTCTGGATGGCGGAAGTGGCAGCAATATGCACGGACACCTTGTATCTGCGCTATACTATCCGCGCTATGCATCAGATTCAGAATTCACCGCACTTTCTAACCTGTAAATTATGTCACTTTTAGCGACTGGGAACAACCCGAATCAGATGCCTACCGCCGGCCACCTGGGTGGTTCGGCATTCCGCCAAACCGATGACGATCTGGTGCAGTTTGCGCCGGTAATGTCCCTTGATCAGGTGCGGGGGACGCCGGGTATGCTGTCGAAATACATCATCGTGGATGATGCCAACGTGATCGGCCTGTACCGCTACGATAGCAGTGACACGACGACAGCCGACAACAATGCAACCATACTGGTAACAATTGACGGGCGGCGGTATAAGCCTGTGGTTGCCCGTTCAGGTAACACGGCAAGTCGGCCGGGCACAGTGGGTCTGCCGGCAGGCTATCAGTACTATGATACGCAGATAGGTAAACCCATCTGGTGGAATGGCACGGCCTGGAAAGATGCGTCAGGTACAACAGTTTAACTTTTTGCTCAACAGGTTTATGCAGCCAATTATCATTACACTCTCCCCCCATCCGGATTTTGAGAAAATCCGTCGTCAGGTACGTTGCAGTGAATTTACCGTTAAATTTTCCGACAATCCGGATCATCAGTCCATCACCCTGCCGTTAGTGATCGAGCTCACCAGCCGCAGCGAAACACAGGTTCCGGTAATCGAGGATGGTCAGGAAACCGGTGAGTACGAGACCGTTTACGGTCCCTGGGAGCCTTATCGGAAACTGTCACTTTCTAATCAGGTCTCGGCTGTTACGGAAAGTAATAACAGTAAGTTCATCGATCCGGCAACGTTCAATCTGGTTCCGGCCGGTACTGAAGGGGCTGTCCCTGAACTGACGGCTATCTGGAGCCAGCTGGGACCACCGATTGTGCAGCTGATTACGACGGTCCTGAGCCGGATGGATCAGCGGGGTAATTTCAACGATTTAAGCCAGCTGTAGCCATGCCGGTTCACGTTCTCCACGCCAGTGTTAAAAAAGTATACGGTAAAAAGCCGGACTGGTGGGCATTCACCGAACCGGCGCTGGTCCCGTGTAACAGCAGGGGGGTAGTGATCCCTGCGGGGTACGAGACGGATTATGCGTCGCGGCCCTCGTGGGTACCCGACTGGCTGATCCCTAAATCCGGTCTGAGTGCGATGCCCAGCGCCGCCCATGATTATCTGTGCGAAACCGGTATTGTATCCCGAAAAGAGGCTGATCAGGTATTCAATCAGCTGCTGTGGGAGGCAGGCGTACCGGTCTGGCAACGCCTGCTGATGTATTACTACGTCCGTGCTCTGGGCTGGGTGCGGTACAGGAAGTAATCAGTCCTGTTTTATCCGGCCTGCGCCGTTCATACTTGCTGAAAATTAGCAGTATGAACGGCGTTATTTTTTCGGGGCTCTATGCCGTCGACAGGCAACTGGAGAACAATTTAAAGGCTGCGATCCTGGGGGGCGGTATTTCGGCAAAGCTCGCCGGGCATCCGCTGATGGCATCGGCCGAGCAGCAGGCCGCCAGCGGTTTCACTTGGGAGGGTTACTATGCCAATGCCTTCAGCATCGGTAAAGCCAAAGATGTGGTGGTGATTCCGGTACAGGGTACCATGTCGCGCGGCTGGACGTGGGACAACTACTTTTCCAACGAGTTCATGATGAGCATGCTGGCCCACATTGCCGAAGACGAAAGCAAAAAAGGGGTCATTATGCGCTACAATACCGGCGGTGGTTCGGTGGACTCGACCGATGAGTTTGCGGCTGCGGTCCGTGCCTTCAACCAGGTAAAGCCATCTGTCGGCCTGATCAACTACTGCGCGTCGGCGGGCTTCTGGGTGGGCTCTCAGAATAAGGAGCTGGTTATGATGCCCAACAGCGTTTCACGGGTTGGGTCAATCGGTACAATTTATATCCACACCAATATCAGGAAGGCGCTTGATCAGCAGGGGTATGATGTGCAGATTTTCCGCTCGACCGGAAGCAGTGACAAAGCGCGGATCAATCCCATTGAGGAGCTTGATCCGGAACTGGAGCAGGAAATTCAGCGTGATCTTGATTCGTCGAATAAGGCGTTTAAGTCTGACGTCCGCCGTGGCCGTGGGGCCAAAGTCACCAGCGATGAGATTTACACCGGAAAGATGTACGGTGTAGACGGAGCCATTCAGCTGGGACTGGCCGATGCAAAAGGCGATCTGCCGTATGCCTACAACCGGGTTCTTCAATTATCAAAACAAAAATAGGTTATGAACAAGCCAATGCAGTCGGGCAGTGTAATTGCCCGGCTTTTTCCGTCTTTATTCAAGGTAGCGTCCGAGCACGCAACCACGGAAGAATTCAACGCGGCCGAACAGGAAGCCGCTAATCTGGAAACACGCCTTGCCGCCGAATTCCCGCAGGAGATACCCAAACCGGCGGCAACAGGCGGGGCAGTTGTACAGGCAGCCGTCACCACACCGGCGGCTCCGGATGCAGCTGCTGAGCTGGTTACCGAAAAAGCTGCCCGGCAGGCGGCCGAACAGCGTGCGACGGCCCTGGAGACGGAGCTGAAGACATTCGGAGCGAGCCAGGAAGCCCGCACAGCCTGGAAAGCACAGGCCGATCTGGCCCTGCAGCAGGCCGATGCCATGCGCAGCGCATCGGTAACGCCGCCTAAGGCTGATGCCACCACAACCGGGCAGGCTCCGGAGCTGAAAAGCTACGAGAAAGCGCCCTGGAACCAGCATCAGGCCAAAAAATAGGACGTAACCCGTCCTTAGTGAAAAGCCCTGGAACGGAGAGGTTTGTACTGATTCGTTGTAGGGCTTTTTTTATCACTGCACCACAAGTAACATGGATTCACTCGATTTGAGTCTGTTGGCGACAACCGCGACCGACTATGCACGTGACAATCAGGATCACGTATTCAATCAACTGCTTAACCCGGGCTTCAGCGGCATTCCGGGCTCACCGATCCGGCCGCTGACCGACTACGTAACCCCGATCCCCGGCAAGGACGAGGTGGTACTGACCGAAATCGTGATTGGTTCGGTGTTGCAGCCAGACAAGCGCGAAGGCTTTACGCCGAAAAACAACGTGGTAAAAATCAAGCCGCGTAAAGCGAAGGTAAAGCCGTGTAAGATCAACCTGAAGTTCACCGAAAAGCAGCTTGTTACCCTGAACAAGAGCTATTACGGAATGATTAAGGGTCCTGAGTCAAAGCTGATCCTTGACCGGCTGCCGGTGTTTGAGGCCTACATTAACAAGCGGATAATTGATACGGCCCGCGCTGAACTGCGGAATATTTCGCTGTACAACGGTGTGGAGAACATCAACAACCCGTCGCCTGAAGGTGTGTTTGACGGTATCCGGATCAAGATTGACGAAGCACTGGCCGACGGCGAAATTCCGGTGGCCAACATTGCAACGATCAATGCCATTACGGAAGCCAATGCGGTAGCCGAGTTTAAGAAAATCGCCAAAAAGGTACCGGCCAAGTACAAGTTTTCGGACAGACTGATCATGGTGCTTTCACCGGAGCATCTGGAGATGTACGAAGCCAATTATCAGTCAACGCGCGGGGCACTGATCTACAACAATGCCTACAATAAACGGACGCTGGAAGGGACAATGATTGAGTTCTTTGTCGAGCCGGGCATGACCGGAGCCGACTCGCCGTTCATTACCACCCTGGGTAATATCTGCTGGCTGTACGACGACGATCTGACAACCATGTCGCTGACGTTTGATTACAACAAGCGTTCGGAAGATCTGGCCTATATCCTGAAGTTCCAGGCGGCGACGGATTTCGCGCTGGCCGAAGAAATCTGGATGGGTGAAATTGATGACTAACTGATTGCCCTGCTGACCGGCAGGGCAATCACAGCTTTCTGCTATATCTGCACAAGTTTTCTATACCATAATTCTTACAGACAATGAAGTTTTCAATTGACAAAATGGGGGAGTTTGCGCTGGCACTCCTGGTGTTTTTGATTGGTATCGTACTGCCCAATGAGGTGCTGGGCCATGCAGATTTGCTGGGTTCGGTAGGGGCTCCCGTTGTGACGGGGTTAGCGCTGGTGAACTTTGCGAGTATCGATGCGCAGTCGTATCAGGAAGCCAATCCGGGCGGTATCCGCCGGGTACTGATCATGTTGTCCCGCAAGTTCGCCAATCCGTGGCCGACGCTGGAAGGCATCAATGCCGACAATGAAATCACGGTTGCCCCGGTGCTGAAGAATGCCCAGGACAAGTGGGCGGAATACCTTTTTCCGGACGGTACGGCATCCCTGGATTCGGACGGTGGCGGTGATCCGGGTTACCAGAGCTTTAAGCACGTGGCGGAGCTGGCTCTTGCCGGTCTTTCGAAAGACGTACGGGCGGAGATCAAGAAGCACAAGAATGCCGGTTGCGTGATTGTGATGGAAATGAAGGATGGCCAGTTTCTGGTTGCCGGTTCTTCGGATGATCCGATCTTCTTGAAATCGTCATTTAAAGGCGGCAAGAAAGGCAATGACAAGCGTGGCTTCACGCTGAAAGGCGATGTGGATGGCATGATGTGGGATCTGGCTGTTCTGCCGGCGGCTCTGGTCGAAGACCTGGCCATTGATCCGGTCCCGGAACCGGCCTAACCGCTGATGAAGCTGCAGCGCTATGACGTGGCTGGCATTCCCGACGGGGGTGTCAGCCATATCATTCCGGGCAAAGGGAAGTTTGATATTATCCCGTCGCAACTGACCGATGAACGGATTGACCAACTAATTGAAGCAGGTATTACCAAATACTTTACGCGTAAAAAAAATGGCAACAAGAAATCAAAAGCCGGTTCCGGAAGCGGAACAAACACCGGTAGTTCAGCAAACCGCACAGATTCCCGCCGGCGAACCGGCGACACCACCGGCTCCGGATCAGCCGGAACCGATACCGCCAGTGACGACCGACGCCCCGACGCCGGCCATACCACCGGTTCCGGAGCCGGATCAGCCGGAACCGGTACTATCAGCGGCTGATGTGTTGAAACAACGCGCAAAAAAAAGACTGACGGCGCGCCGGTTGGTAAGTCTGATCGATGGGGTAAAGAATCAGGAGCTTATGGCAGAAAAGGAGGAGCGGATTATTGAGTAAATCGCTCAGTTGGGTTAATACCTGAAAGGTTGCTTACGTTGTAGGCAACCTTTTTTGTTATATTTGAGCGCTCACACATGATTATCACAACCCTACCGGCCGGAGATATTCCGGCTGGCAATGGGTTGTGAGTACCCAACAGGTAGGGTTGCCTATGTGTGAGCAGTGACCAGCCGGCTTTTTTATGTCTCCTACACCTCCTTCTACCTTCCCGCCATTTGCGGCCTATCTGGCCACGGCCGGTTATGATATCAAGCTACTACAGGACGTTACCGACTACTATATTGGCTTGCTCCGGGAGCATGTGTTTAAGGAAATTGATGATATGAATGAGCCGCTTGTCTACGTGGAAGCACGCGATTACCTGAATGGAATGAATGACCTGCGCATAATGCTGGAGGTGAATCGTCCAGTGAACAGGCAATTGCCGGTAGTAGCTTCGTGGTATGAACGAGCAGGAACGACAGGAACAGATAATCCGGCAAAAAGCAAAGATCAGGAGTCTGGAGCGCCAGAACGCAAAGCTCTCGGAGCTGGAGCAGGCGCGGGCGTTTCTGACGGCGCTGACCACCCGCAAGGCAGAACTGGAAGCACCCGTGCAAAACGTAGTCCACGAAAAAAAGCAGGTACAGACACCTCTGGAGCAGCTCCCAAAGCAGGTGCAGGAGCACATTGAGCAGCTTACAAGCGCCAGAAACCAGATTCATGCCGAAAAGGCAAAGCTTTGCAATAGCCTGCATACCTATCCCGATTCGGTCAACTGTAAGCAGGTTGTCAAGGAAATATTGGCTTACCGGCAAAAGTGGAAGCTGCTTCAGGACGATATCCGCTTAACGATGCAGCTGGGAGTAATTCCGGTCGCCGGGCCGGAAAAAGCGGAACCGGGTACGGATATCACCAAACTGACTGCGGATCCGGAAAAATTGCGTTACAAAATTCAGTGTCTTCAGTCTAACATCCGAAAGGCTGAAAAACGCAGGGCTCAGGCGAAAGAGGAATTAACCAAACGACGTAATGAGCTGGCCATTGCCAAATGGACTGCGGAAATTAGTCAGTTGAAGACCAGATTAGCTACTCTCTGAATCTGGTTCTGCGTGTTTTTACAAGTTCAAGTAAGTATTAAAAGGCTGGCTGTATTAGTCAGCCTTTTTTGTCCTGTGACGGTTCCTGATGGGCGAATAGGTTTGCTGCTGTGAGCAAATCTGTTAATCATGAATGAATTATTCCGGACCGAACAACGCCGGCTTGGCGATCTGGTCCCGCATGCAAAAAATCCCCGTAAAATTTCGGCTGCCAATCAGCGTGAGCTAGAGCAGCGCCTGGGCAAATATGGCCTGATCGGTATTGCAGTCGTCGATGCCGACAATACAATTATTTCCGGTAAGCAGCGCTGTGAGCGGCTGGTGCAGATGGGTTTTGCCGATAAGGTGGTTGATGTGCGCGTTGCCGTCCGGAAGCTGACCGACGACGAGCTGAAGGAGGTGATGCTGATCGAGAACAACCACTGGGGCGAATGGGATGCCCATTTGCTGAAAGAGGAGTTCTCGGGTTTTCTGAACGACTTTGATTTCGGGATCGACTTCGCCAAAATGGACGCTGACGTGGCTGAACTGACGGCTCCTGCACCGGTGGCCGAAATGCCGATAGTGCCGAAGTTTTCGGAGAAGTACAGCTCCTTTATCATTGTCTGTACGAATGAGATCGACGAGAACAATGTGGCTGAGCTGCTGCGTGTCGACAGGGCGCAGTGTTATAAGTCATCGAAGGTGGGTAGTACGCATGTTGTAACGGCTAAACAGTTTCAGGAGCTATGGAAATCTGCAAAATTGTAATTCCTTCGCACAAGCGCCATACGCGCGTAACGACGACCTCGGTGGTGGATGGCTGTATTATCTGTGTGCCGGAAAGCCAGGAGAAGGTATACCGGATGTGTAACCCGATTGACGAGATTGTGACGCATCCGGATAGCGTTGTTGGTCTGGCCAGAAAGCGTGACTGGATCATTAACCATTTCGGTTCGGTGTTCATGCTCGATGACGATATTGACGGCTTCCGGCGGTTATACACCGGAAAGGGCGAGTCGGCCGACGTGGATGCAAAAGACGCTTATGAGGTCATTCAGGCGACGGCCGATGCGGCGCGGCAGGCAGGGGCCTATCTGTTTGGGTTCAGCTCCAGTCCGGCACCGGTGTCGTATAACAGCCTGAATCCGGTTCAGCTCAGTGGCTATGTGACCGGCTGCGCGCATGGTTTGTTGAAGGGCTCAAAGCTCTGGTACTCGCCGGAGATTCGCTGTAATGAAGATTACTGGATTAGTTGCCTGAATGCCTATGAACATCGCCTGATCTGGAAGGATACGCGGTTTTACTTCGATCAGCGGAATACGTTCGTAAACGCCGGGGGCTTAGCTGAGTTCAGGAACTTTGGCGCTGAAGAGCAGGATTTTAACTACTTGCAGAAAATATTTGGATCAGATGTTGTTACTTTGAAAAAGGCTGGCGGGAAAAGCCAGTTAAAGCATCCTTTTCAAAAAACTCTTAAACTCCCTTTTTAAAATGACGACAGTTCCACCAATCAATCTTAAAGTTAGAGAATTTATTGCCTTCTATATCAAGGTAGTAATTGAAGGCGATCTGGAAAAACTCAAAGCTATTGCTGCAAATAGTGAGGAGGATGAAAAAAAAGAAGAAAAGTCTGAATCTGTAATCATTAAAATACCAGACCCAACTCCTGCTGTCGCGAATACAACTGGTTCTGCGGAAACTACGGTAGATTACTATAATCAATTTGATGTAAGATTTGCGAGATGTACCGTTCCGATGGCAATGACATTACTGAGTTTAGTAGATATTATGGGGGGGCTTGTTTTGAGAACTGAATACAATAGTAGCTTTCGCGACCATGTTAAAGCCTTTTTTATTTATGGAGGTAAGACTATAACGGATGCAGAGTCTGGTATTATTAATCAATTATTCAGAAATAGTATGATGCATGGTTTTTTTCCAAAGGGAGGAGATCTGGGGATATTATATGACTCATCATTAAATGGTGTAGAAAAACTAATAGTTCAGAATGGAACGAAATGGAGTTTAAATGTCAATTATTTGGAAACAGTAGTGCGCACTACTGTTAATAGAATGTTCTCGGATTCTCCTAACCACGGAGCAATGGAAGCATTATTGAATAAATGGAATCAATCGACAGAGCAGAAAGAACTGAAAATGATAAAGGAATATTTAGCTGAGATAGCAGCAAGCTCAGGTAAATAATTCCTTAGATGTCACTTTAAGTTTGAAAGACAAGCTTTACTGTTTACAATTTGCGAGGCATTTTAAAACAGTCAGACGAAATAAAATTCGTCGTATGAAAGGACCCTAAACTTTTAGGGTCCTTGCTTTTTATATCCGTTCTGTCGGGAGAAATTACTGGGGATGTTCAATTAATCATTCTCAGATAAATGCAAGCAAATCAGACTACTACCGCGCGGCTCCGTAATCAGGAGCGCTTTGTTCAGAACACGGGTAAGAGTGAAGCCGAGTATCAGGCCTGGGCTACAGACGTTGGCCGGCGTATGCACATTAACAACCTCGATAAGCTGGTATGTGCAAAGCTGAATATCTACACAGTGTCGCATCTGGCTTACCTGCCAACACCAACCCCGATTGATCTGCCCGCCGATGAGTACGATAAGTATCTGGCAGAACGCACTGAAAACCCGCTGGAACTGGCCCAGCTCTGGCTTAAAACCAAACCGGATTCCCAAAGCTGGGTAAGTGTTCAGTCTATCCTAGCCGATAACCTGCGGCCATTTCCTAAAAGCGATTTTGAACTACATGGCGATCCGAACTGGTTACCCGACGTCGCCAAATCGTGGTTCAAAAAAGACGGCTTGAATCTGGATGTGCAGATCGAAGAAATGTCAGCCATGAGTGGCCGGCAGATTACGCTTCAGGATGCCATTGATTTTGTCCGGGCCCACAAACCAGGCATGTACAAAAATCCTGCTCAGCTTCAGCTGGAATACATTGAAGAACGCTTCAAAAATATCACGACGTTCCGCATAAAGGACTACTACGCGGAGCACCTGCTTAAGAGCTGTTATTACGTGGTACCAACCTTCGACGAAGTTCCTTTCTAACCACCAGAGCCGCCCGACCGGGCGGCTTTTTTCATTTTACAGACATGGCAAAGACAACCGACGTGCCGCACGAGCTGCGGGCGCTCAATAAGATATTTTCGGAAAAGGATTACAGCTGGGACTACGCGGACTCGTTCCGCGACTGGATTGATTTTCTGGTCGAGTCCTTTATGCCCGTCCGGCAGGGAGAGTACGAGCGATTAAAGAAGAAGCACAAGGATCTTGACTGGTTTGTCCGGATGACCAACGAATGGGTAATGGTGCAGCACCGGATGATTAACGACCGCGAAAATGGCTGGTATGATTCCTTAGGGACCTTGTATGAGATTTTATCAAGCCGTGGTAAGCGGGACGCACTCGGGCAATTCTTTACCCCGGAGTGTATCTGTGACTTTATGACCACCCTACAGCTCACCGACCCGAAGCCGGTCGGGAAGACAATCAATGATCCGGCCTGCGGCTCTGGCAGGCTCCTGCTCTCGTACCATGCCCATGCTTCGGGCAATTTCCAGTACGGCGCTGATCTGGATGCCATCTGCGCGAAAATGACGGCTGTTAACATGTGCCTGCATGGGTGCGTTGGTCAGGCCGTTTGTATGGATTCACTAAACCCTGATGACTGGCGGTTTGGCTACGAAATCAACAAATACCTGAATCGTGGCGGGTGGCTGAGCATTGTGCCCATTCAGAAAGAACAGTGCTATACATGGCGGTTGTGGCAGCAGGAAAAAGCTGAGTGGGAAAAGAAAAAGGCAGTAAATCCGGCCACACCTGCACCGGAACCACCGGCTGTAAAGATGTCGAAACACGGCCAGCTAAGACTGTTTTAACTGCTTGGAAATTAGCGTTTTGCCGGTGAATTTTTTCGGGAAAACGCTTTTTTTATCCGTTCTGTCGGGAGATTTTTATATGTAATCAGTCACAAACAAACCCCTGATTACAAGGATGTTCAATGGGAATTTACACAAGAAAACCCCGCAGGTTTGAGAACCCGAAAATGACGAAGAAGAAGTCATTTCTGAAACACGTAATGCGCGAAGCATGGCGCATTTTTAAGACCGGCCGCTGGCTGTTTTTTGGTGAAGCACTCCGGGATGCGTGGATGCATATCAAAACGGGTGTCCGCAAAAAGCTGATTAATGTCGCTCAGGTAACCCTGTTCTAAATGGAAATGCCCGGCGCTGTCACGCCGGGCATTAATCTGAATACAGGATGTTCAATTCTATCATCAGACAAGGCAAAGAAACAATAAAAATGGGTAAATACGAACAAAAAACAGATAAAGGGTATGACCTCTTTGAGGTATCCAGCGCCATGATTAAATGCATCCGCAGGGGGCAGGAAGATGAAGCCCTGTATTGGGCCGTCGAGCTCTATAATTCAGGGTTTGTAGAATATGCCTGGAAGCGGCTCCGGATTCTGTGTAGTGAAGATGTTGGTCTGGCTGAACCCGGTTTGCCGGCCGAAATCTGGGCGTTATACGAAATGCACCGGGAGCAGGCCAAAAAGAAAGAGGACAAAAACGAGCCACAGCGTCTGTTTCTGACCCACGCCATTCTGCGACTCAGCCGCGCGCGCAAAAGCCGGATGATCGACTGGACGCTGATCTGGGCGTGGTTGACTCATAAATTCCGGTTTTTTTCCATACCGGATTACGCCCTGGATAAGCATAATGAACGTGGCCGCCGGCTAGGGCGGTCGTGGTACCATTTTTTCACCGAGGGAACGCTGCTGCACCCGCATTGGGAAGTAGAACGGGAAAATGAGATGCGGAGCCGGGCGCAGGATGCCATCAGTAATCCGGCCGGAAACGGGTTGTTTGACTGATAACGTCCTGTTTTGAGCATGAAGCCTGCTGCAACTTGCAGCAGGCTTTTATGTAGAGAGACCATGCCAAAATCAAGAAAGAACGGGACATCCATTCGCCGTATGAGCCGTCAGCTGGGCGTCAACACGGATAAATTGTCGGTTTACTTACAGTACCTCAATGATGAAGTTGCCTGGGAACCTGATCCGGAGCAGCCCCGGAAACCATCCCTGACCGCTACCCAGCAGGATATGTTTCTGAAGTATTCGTTTGCCTGGGGCATGGTATCCATTGGCCGCACGGATGAAATGGTACGCTCATCGCTGGAGAAACAGTTCGGTATCAAGGAAGGCATGGCCCGCGTGATTATCGACGAATCCTACCACATTTACGGTAATGCCCGTGAAGTTCATAAAAAAGGCAAAACCCGCGCGGCCGTGCTCTATCTGGAGATGCTCAGTAACCTGGCCCGTGCGGATAAGGATTACAAAACCGCCAAGGAAGCGTGGGTAGAAGCCAAACGTCTGGAAGGCCTGTACCGTGAAGATGCGGCCGGTTTTGATCCGGAAGACTTCATGGTGAAACCGAATATTGTCTTCGTCAACAACGTCAATATCCTTAAGCAGCAGCAGCGTGACGACGATGAGTAAGCGGATGGCTCAGCGGGATGATACCCGGTACATCTACGCCAATGACAAGCAAACCAAGTTCCTGCGCTCCCGGTCAAAGCGGAAAACGTTTATGGGCGGCCGTGGTTCGGGCAAAACCCGTACCCTGGCCATTGATACCTACGAAAACTTCTTTGAGCTGCCCAAAGGCAAAGTAGTATTAGCCGGTAACAGCTATGTTCAGCTTGATTCGGTTGTGCTGCCCGGACTCAAGGCAGGGCTCAAGGCCTGCGGATTCGACGAGTATACCAAACATACGCCCTGGGGTGTGTACGTTGTCGGTATTCAGCCGCCGGATCACTGGGAACGCCCATGGGAACCTGTCGGCAAGCGGGCCATACCGTACACCATGAGTTTTATCAATGGCTTATCCTATCAGTTTGTGTCGGAAGATAACGCCCAGACGCACCGGGGGATTAACTCGGATGCCGTTCGGGCCGATGAATCGGCGCAGATCAAGGAAAGCTTTATTGGTGAAGTGCTCCTGCCGACCATGCGGGCCAACCGATACCGGGCGATTTCCAAAAGCCGGAAATGGAAATCTTTCTACGATTTTACGTCTGCTCCCTGGACCGATCAGGGGAAGTGGATTCTCAAAACCGAAGAAGCGTATCTGAAAATGATGGCGCTCCGGGCGGAAATGACCCCTGCCGAAAAGGAAAAGATTCCGCCAACACACCTCTGGCTGGAGAGTACCTATCTGGATAACGCCGACGTGTTACCCGATGACTATGCCGAAACGCTCAGGGATGTGCTGACTGATTTACAGTTTGACGTCGAAGTGCTCAACAAGCGGATCGACAAATTACCCAACTGTTTTTACTTCGCTCTGTCAGAAAATATCCACTACTATACGCAGTGTTACGATTATCAGTGGGATGATAAGCTGAAGCTGCACGTTTACCGCTCGAACGATTATCTGTCGGACAAAGACCTGGAAATAAGTCTGGACTTTAACGCCGATATCTGCTGGTGCGTGACCGGTCAGGAGGTGGGCAGTGAATTCAGGGTGATCCGGTCGATGTTTGAAAAATCGACGCTGACCGATACGGACAAAAACCTGATCAAGGCATTGGCCGAAAAATGGTGTGACACCTATGCTTCCCATGAGCGTAAAGTGGTGCACGTATGGGGTGATTTATCGGGCAAAAACCGCAGTGCCGGTAACGATCAGGAAAACCGGCCTTTCTTTGAGACCTACTGTAAAGTACTGGAGAGTAAGGGGTGGCGTATCGTACGCCGTTATCAGGAGCCAGGCAGTAGAAAGAACCCAGGTCATAAAGACAAGTACACACTCATCAGTCTGCTTATGGAGCAGAGCAACCCGCGGACACCACGAGTACGCTTCAACCGCCACTACAACAAAGAACTGCTGATCGCTATGAAGTCAACGCCGGTTAAGACCGACGGCAGCTTTAAGAAAGACAAGAGCAGTGAAAAGCAGGCCCGCAACCGTGAGTATGCAACCGATGGCACTGATGCACTGGATTATCTGCTCTGGGGAAAGTACAGAAATCTGATCGGCAACCGTGGTCCGCTTCAGAATCATATTGCCAGCATGTAAGTGGCATGGTCTGCAAAAATCAATCCGATTTTTTCGAAAGTGACAATGTTATATTCCGAAAAACTGAACCGGCAAGGGCCGCATCCGGTAAAGTGCGGGCCAGTTCGTGGCGGGAAAAACACTGTTTTGCCCGCCGTTTTTCATTTAACCGCCTGAATCGCTGACAATTGCCGGAAAAAGCATTGAAAACCACCCCCGTTTGGCCGCTAAACAAACCCGTCCTGTAGCCTTGACCGGTTAAAAACTAAGATTGTACCGGATTTCAGCACGCAAATGACAGGCAAAAAGAAGATTAATCTGGTCGGAGAAGGCGGAGTAATGGCCCTGGTTAACAAACCCGGCGCCGTCTTTTCGGTGAAGTTCCGGAAGACTGACGGTAACATTTCGGTAAAGGTGGGCTGTACCCGTCTGCCGACTACCAACGGGCTGGGTGATCAGAAACAATCAAACCGCTCCGGACTGCTTCGCCTGTATCAGCCTGCCATTGACCACACATTCGATGTGTACATTGACTGCCTGGTCGAGTTCAATGAAATGACCGTCGTTCACCCGTATTAATTATGTCAGGAGTTGTTCAGATAAGCAATAACATCTTTCTGCTCAGGGATGAGCCATCGAAACTGGGTGCATTTGTGGAAGTATATCCGGGGGCAAGTGATACCGGTTACGGCCCGCGCACGTCCCCGCTTCGCACCCCCGGTTTAAGCGATCATATTCCCTGGGGCCTGAAAGATAACCAGCCGAATCTCATGCACCGGCTGGCGACCGACAACGACGTCAAGTGGGAGCTGATCAATACCCGCCGTGATTTTCTGGTTGGGCTGGGTCTCCGGTTCGGTACAGTACGCAAGGAAGGCAAGCAGCGCATTTATGAAGAGCTGGACACGACCCATGCGGATTATACCGCCATCAGTGACTTCACGGCGGCGCTCGACGAGTCGGGGTACTGGATCGATACGGCAGGGCAGGTCAGTTACGCCGGCCAGCATTTTACCCGGATCACGCTCGACCGTGACGGCAAAGTACTGCCCTTTGAGGTGAATGACTGTTTTGAAACCCGTTACCGGGCCTTGCAGCCGAATGAGCGCAGGCCCACCGCTTTCCTGTTGAATGCCGGATATGGTACCCGACATTTCAGGGTGGATGATTCGGTTACGGTACCGGCTTATGATCCAGCGCGGCCGCTGGCGTTTCCGTCGTCCATTTACCACGCCAAACACCGCCTGCCCGGTCAGCCGTTTTACTCGTTTGCGGCGTGGTGGGGTACCCGTTCGTGGACAGAAGTGGCCAACAAGATTCCGGCCTATCACATGTCGGGGCTGACCAACGGCTATAACATCAAGTATCTGATCAAGATACCGGATGATTATTTCGAAAAGGAAGGTCTTGAGACGCAGGAAGAAAAGGATGCCTTCCGGGATGCGGTGCTCAAGCAGATGAAAAATAGTCTGGCCGGCGAGTCTGACCGGGCCGTGGTGACTTTCTACAAACAGGATTTAGTGGGCATGAAAGCCCTGCCAGGCGTGGAAATTATCCCGCTGAAAAACACCATGACCGACGATGCCTACGTGCAGCTGTACAACACGGCCAAAGCCGCTCAGGCCAGTGGCCATGGTATCCTGCCGGCACTGGCGGGCGTGGATACCGGTGGGCGGCTGGGTGGTTCCGGAAAGGAACTGGAAGTGGCGGCTAATTTCCAGCAGAAGTTCCGCACGTTTGCCGACCGTCAGTTACTGCTCCGGCCGCTCTGGATTGCCCGTCGCCTCAATGGCTGGGCGGCTGATATTCAGTTCTGGTTTGAGGATATCGAAGTCTATAACCCGGATGTAACGCCAACGGATGCCGGTACAAATCCCAACAACACTGACAATGCTAATTAACACGCTGCCCGTTCTGAAAAGCCTGTTAGGCGGTATCCAGAAGAAAACGACCTGGGATACCTGGGCACCGTTCGTGCGTCAGGCAGAGCTGGATCATATTGTGCCTGCCATCGGGGAAGAGCTGTATGCGCATCTGCTGACGAAGATTAATGCAGCCACAGATGTGGTTACGGCAACCCCTTCGGAAGAAGTGCTGATTGAGCGCATCCGGATTGTCCTGTGCCACTTTGTGGAAATGGACAGTGAGCTGGCCATTATGCTCCAGAAAGGGGATTTAGGCGTTGCCGTTGCCAGTCCGCCCAATATGCAGGCACCCGGCAAGTGGGCTATTGTCGCCCGGATCAAGGAAGCCCGCGATAAGGCTGATCGGTCGCTGGAACGGGTGCTGCAATTCCTTGAAAAACATGCCGGTGGTTTTCCGGTCTGGGTCGGTTCAGATGCATATACCGTCAGCCATTCGCTGTTTCTGGCAACGGCCACCGAGTATACAGATTACTTCGGAGCGGTCCAGAACAGCCGCCGGTTATATGTGGCGCTAAGGCCCTACATTGTGAAGGCGGAAAACGACCTGATCCGGCCGCTGATCGGGGAGAGCTTCTATACCTATCTGAAAAGTAAACTGCCTGACCGGACCTACAGCTGGACGGCTCAGGAGTCAGAAGCGCTTAAAATGATTCGGTCGGCTGTGGCCAATGATGCTTTCAGCCGCGCGGTGACCTTTATCAATATCAATGCCGATCTGCGCTACCTGTCCGAAACGGACGGGATTGTCAATGAGGATGTGCTGCCTGAAAACCGCCGTGCCGAGATAAAGGCTGAGTGCAACAGGGAGGCCCGCAACGAGACCATGAAGCTGAAGAAGTACCTCGATCAGAAGGCTTCACCAACGGTTTTTCCTGCCTACTATCAGTCAGATGCCTATACGGTGTCCGAAAAGAAACCATACCGGCTACCGGCCAATAACGATCCACAACAACCATTCGTGCTATGATTATGAGCGCAAAAAACAACCACAAAGACCAGCCATTCCGCCGGATCCACAGTAATGGAGGGCAGGCTACCAAACCGGAAGCCGATGAATTTTCGAAAGTACTGTCTGATCTGGATCAGCAGGAAGAATCCCTGAGCACCAAGCTGCAGGAGCTGACCCAGAAGCGCCAGCAGGCCAATGAAGCGATCCGTCAGGAAAAGCTGGAGAAGCTGAACGGTCTGCGTTCGGATGCCGTCGACTGGCGGGAAATGGCCGACAAGTTCCGGAGTGAGCCCGAGGTGGCCAGAGACTACCTGAATCTGGCCAAATCCGCTGAAGCCGAAGCGGCTGAGCTGGCGGCCGATCTGGGTATTGCAGAAAAAGCCCCTGAGGTAGCCGGTCAGACGGCCCGCAAACCGGCACTCTCGACTACCCGGGCGATCTGGTACACCATAGGTATGTTTCTGCTGAGTGCGCTGGCGACGTATTACTTCGGCAGCAAGGTAGCCGCTGATCCCAACAATGCGATGGGACACAGCATGTTCCAGAATGCACCGGTACGGGCGCTGCTTTCCTTTACGCTGACGTTTCTGACGGTACTGGTCGGGGTGCTGTTTATCCGCTTATTCTTTCCACAACTATACCGCATATGGCACAACCGCGTCGAATCAGAACGTACGTTCGAGAGTGTATTATCCGAAGCGCCCGCGTGGGCGGTTTTGGGCTCTATCTTATTGCTTGTCTGGCTGTTCACCCAGCTTTTTGCCAGCTTCTATCAGGCCCTGTACGCCTAGACAGCATCCAGCAGAAACGGGCATGCATCATCAGCACGGCTGAGTCACAGACCTATGTCCGGGAAGCGACCAACAACAACGATCACAAACAGATCAATGTGTATTTCCGGGCAATCGGCTGGAAAAGTCCGGAAAAGCTTCCGGGCAGGGCAAAGCCTTACTGCGGGGCCTTTGTGGGCTGGGTGCTGATTCAGTGTGATCTGGTCAGCGGAGCGGTCAGAAAGATCAATATGGCGTCGGTAGCAGGCTGGAACACGCTCAAACCTTTTTTTCTGAAGGCTGGCCAAATGCCCTTACCGGGTGATATCGTCACCTACCGCACGTGGTCGCATGTAGAATTTAACAAGTACTGGCCGCTTGATCCGCGCATACGCATTTTCAGAGCGGTGGGCGGTAATACCGGCAGTCCCAATCAGGGGGTGCATACTGATCTGGTGCGGCCCAAAAACATTGTCCGGAACCAGATCCGGCTTTTCAAGGAGTAGTTTTTCACTTTTCACTACACATGTTTCATGAACAATCAACTCACGCTGACGGAGCGGCTCAAGCTGCCGACCAGCAAGTTCTTCAAACCGCTGGTCACCGGCGGTATCTGGGTGGCGGCCCTGGCTGCGGCATTGGTGGCTTTTCAGACACAGCTCGCTGCCGCCGGAATCCCTGTACCGGCGGTTGTGGAACTGATAGCCGAAGGGCTGACCATCCTGTCAACAACCGTGGCCGGCATCGCTAAACTAACGGTAGACTTCGACCATCCGGAGACAAAGCAGTACCTGAAACTGAGAGGGCTGGTACTATGACAACGCCACCAGTACCACCGCCGCCGCCCTCACCTGACCGCCCGCAGTATACAGAAAGTCTGTCAGAGATGCTGGGTCAGACGATACGGATAAAGGTCTGGGTAATACTGATCGTGGCGCTGGCAGTCCTGCTGGTAGTGTTGATCAACGGTCACCGCCGGTCAGTTGTACAGACACTGCCGTATGATTCGACGGCCTACTACAAAAACCTGCACCGGCAGGATTCCATCAATCAGGAACTGTTCTGGCGTCAGGCCGCAACGGATAAGCAACTTTTACTTCTTTTCGGATATGCAGATAGTCTTAAGCGTGATATTGATCAGCTGCACGGTGATGACCTGCAGCGGGAAATCGACCGGTACTATAATGATTCTGGCCGACAGTATCCGGCCGTTACCCGGCCGTCCCATCGTACTAACCGAAGCCGGCGCGCGGCTGATCCTGAAACAGCGGATCGATCTGGAAACCTGCCGGCAGGCAACGGTTTTGAAAGACTCAACTATCGCTTACCTGAATCATACGATCCGGCAGAAAGATGCCGAGTTCGGACGGATCAACCGCCAGCAGCAGGCTACCGGCAATTTGCAGCAGCAGGCCGAAGGGGATGGCCGGCAAACTCGGCAGCAATTGCGTATGTCACGGCTGGAGAACTGGAGCTGGCGGATCGGGGTAGTGGTTTTTGTTGCAGCTAAGTTTGGTTTATTACGATGAAAAAGTTCTGGATCAGTGAGCGGGAATATCATGTGGCAGGCAGCTGGCAGGAATGCAGCCCTGAGCAGCTCAAGAACGGACTGGTGCTCCAGTTGTCTGCCAGCGTTGAGAAGAACGAACTCCGGAAGGCGCATTATACGGTAATGATGCTCCGGATTCTGTCAGATTGCCCGGTAAAGCAGCTTTCGCAGCTGAACGGCGAGCAGCTTTACCGGCTGAAAAAGCTGGTAAAGTGGGCGTTTGAAACGCCGGTTACCAGCCAGCCATTTGGGCATTTTACGCTCAACGGCAAAGACTACCTGCTGCCTGCCGAAGGCTTTGCCAATACGTCGGCCATTGAGCTGGCGATGGCCAACATATACTACCTGCAATTTGCCAAAGGCCACAAGGAAGCGGCGCTGAAGCTGGTAGCCACGTTATGCCGCCCGCAGCGGACGGATATCAAAAGTTTTCGCCAGTCAGTGAAATGGAACGGTGATGCCCGCGAAGAATACAACTCGGTACTGGCTGACGAACGAGCCGTTGAATTTTCACGACTGCATTTCGGGGTAGTTATTGCGGTAGTTCAATACTTTGAAAGCCTGAACCGCTCGTTTCTGGAGCGGTACGGGGAAGTATTCGGCGGTGATCCGGAAGAAAAAGCGCCACCCCTGTACAAGAACGGGGAGGGATGGCTGACATGTCTGGAGCAGGTGGCTGAGCTGGGGACACATGGACAGTTTCAGCAGGTATGTGCTGAAAACTGCCATACGATCTGGCTGTATTTGAAGCACAGGACCTTAAAGCGAAACAGTGCGAATCAAGTTAATGTGTAATAGAATATACGTTATTTTAGTTATTGATTAAGTAAACCATTAAACAAGTCTTCGATTTGTTTTTCTTCGTCAAGTTCTTGATACTCACTATGAGCATAAGTTTCATGAGATCTTTCTTCATCATAATACTCATTATATGAATCTCTTTTTTCGCTGAGTTTATAGTTTAATGTTGAAAACTCTTGCTCAAAATCAAAATCGAATTCTTTCGATAATATTATCATATTCTCTGCTAATTCTTCAAGGGCATATGGTGTTGCTGATTTTAATTCTTCGTTGACTATAATGCGTAAATTTTCTTCAAAAGACCTTGAGCTTGTATATGTTTTATAAGTGTCAGGTAAAATATTTCTTAGTGAAATAAAATTGATAAAATTGTTGAGATTAATGAGATTTTTAAAAAAGCTATCAATTACCATTAGTCCATCAAACTCTAGAGAATAATGTTTTAACATCTCGAAAATTTTAATATATTTATCTTGTTCATTGAAATCATAAGTTTGTATATATATTATCTTGTTAAATTCGATTCTGACAAATTCTTCGACCTCTTTTTTGATTGATTGCAACTCAATTAATAATGTGTATAAGAAACTGTATTCATTTTCAATAGAAAAACTCCAGAATTCATTTTCGTCAAAAGGGGAATGTTGTACATTGAAATTTAAGTTTTTTAAATTATGATAATTGCTTTTTATTTTCTCGAATGCTTGCTTCGCTAATTCCGGAGAAAGTTTTATTTTGGAGTAATAATTTTCTGATTCCTCGTCTAAAGAAGTGAATATTGTAAAGAATTGTGCTTTAAATATTGCTCCATTAATTAGGTTTTTTATTAAATATTTTTTATCTCTAATGTAGTTTAATAGAAAGTCTTGAATAGATGGATTTTGATATTCGATAATTATAGACTTATCTTCATCTATTTGGGTTTTAATAAATGTATTCTCCAATTCTTTTATTGATTTATTGAACTTTAAAGGGTCGAAAAATAAATTCAATTCACTTTGATTGTTTTTTAAAAATGATGTCAATGCTTCCTCTAAATCTTCTAGTAGCAAAGGAGTTCCAAGTGTTAGTAAGACAAGCAAGGTGTATTTTGAGATAGGATCAAGAGCCTTTTGAAATGTATGCAACCAGACGCTTTCTGGGTTGTCAAAGTAAGATTTAATCTGATTGGAAAAATCAGTGCTGTTGCATAAAGTCCAAATTTTTTTATTAATTATTGCTTCAATTATCCGCGGGTTATAGTTTTTATGGTTTACTATTTTTGATAAATTATTATGTTTCATTAGGTCACTTAAATGACTTTTAGGTATTTCAGCAAAAAACATGTGATTGTATAGTATTTTTGCTTTGATTATACTTGTGTAAGATGTTAAATCAATTGTACACTTTGCTATATCAATATGGTTTAATGTAAATTCCTCGAATGAAAACATAGCTTGGTTTAAGATGTATTCCCGAGTAGTGAAAATGATTAATTTATTATTGCTGCTCCTGATTTTATTAATTAGTTTAATGATTTTTGCGTCTTCATTTTTATTGTTATCATATTGAAAGAAATTCTTTCCAAGGAAGTCATCAAATAGAAAAATTTGACTAGTATTAATATTGAAATATTGATAAGCTTCATCAATTGAGCTGTTTAAATAAATAAACTCATTATATTCTTGGGATAGAAAACGTAATGTTAGCATTCTAGCTAAGGTTGTTTTTCCAATTCCGGGGATCCCTGAAATAATTACATATTTGTACTTACTTAGTATACTTAGTGCTTTATGAAAGCTTCTATTTTGAACAAATAGTTTTACCTGATTACGTATTTCCTCGATTTCAAATTCTGATTGATTGTAAATTTTACTGTGTAAGGTTTTCTCAAGTACCCTTGTACTGGTAATCCATAACTTGAAATATTTTAATTCAATTTTCTTGTGTAAACTTAGAAGATTTTGTAAGTCATCATTTCCGATAATATCTTCTGTTGATTTTATGTGAGGGGAGAATAGTTTTAGGATATCTTCTTTGTTTTTAGGTGTTAACCCAACTGTTGTTGATATTATATATCTCTCTGGATTTAATTTTATTGGATTTTTGATTTCTTTTTTTAGGTTATTTATCAGTGAATTGTAGTCTTTGTATCTTTTGGCTTGAATAATTATTTTTTTATTTTTATCTGTGGCATATCTTAAGTCAATACCACCATCTGGGCCACTTGTAAAACTCTCAATGAATACATTCAGCTTGGCTTGTAAAAGATCTCTAGTGAAGTTTTCAAATTCATCAGCAGATAAAATTAGTAAGTCGTAATTATTCATTTGTCTAAAAGTGGGTAAAGAATGTTAATAATGCTAATTGTAAAAGAGTTTGCCTCTGTGAAGCGCTATACAAAGCGCTATAAATTTAAGAAATTATTTTTTTGACATGATACTATTAAAGATTATGTCCTGTTTCCGGCAATTGCCGCTTGGCATCTTTGCCGGAAACAGGATTTTGTATGAAGACAGGTACCCTGCTAAACTATGTGGCCTACTTTCAGGAATGGGCCGACAATGATCCGGAACTAACCTTTTTTATGTTCGGGTCAGTCGAACTCGGACTGGAAGCGCCCCGCTCGCACCCCGATTTTAACTACCCCTTTGCCTGGCTGGAGCAGCCGACCATCATTTCCGACTCGACCGGTAATCATAACTTCAACGAAGTTTTTCAGTCGGGTATCTCCGTACTTTTTGATGCCCCTCAGGATGATCATGACGCGCAGATCAGGGCGTATGACAGCGCTTTGTCCATTCTGTACCGGCTGCAAAGCAAGCTTCACAAAGACACAAAAGACGGGTCAATTATCTGTGAGGTCACGGGTATTAAAAAGGAGGCCGTCAGTCAGCTCTGGCTGGATAGTCATTACGGTTTCCGGATGGAGTTTATGGCTACGTTTAACCTGTCAACCGTTTATAAGTGATGATTGATCCGTTTGCCACCGCTATGTATCTGCCGGTCCGGCTGAGCCGGAATTATCTGGTTATCCGGCAGGCCTCGCTCGACCCTGTGACCTATCCCAACCGGGCCGAAATCCGCTACACGGCCGATCTGTACGTGCAGGAGTTTTTCCGCGCCAACACATTCACCAAAATGACGGCCAATCCGCTGGAGGCCTCCGAAGCACCACCCCGGCAGTTTGGCGGGAATCTGGTGTATGCCGGTGCGTCGTTTGAGCTTCAGGATATTGCTGATTCACTGCTGGCCGTCTCGCTGCCTAAGTTCAATCAGCAGTATATCAGCATCTGCGAGCAGATGACACGGCAGTTTTACACCATTCAGACGATTATTTACGAGAATAATACGGCGAGCTCTGATCAGTCAAATACCGAATGGATGATCAAAGCCGGTATTGCTGAGCGCGATTATGCATTCTGGGGAATGGGCGTATTTGTAAGCCCGTTTGCACTGGCCGGAAGGTTCCTGACCTGGCAACCTGACAGCAAGAAAGTTCTGCCCGGTCAACCGGAGTTCCTGTATTTTCTCAATAACCTGAGTCCGTCGCCAGTGGAGCTCCGGTTACGGGTGCAGTATACCTTCGATGATGATACGACGGAGACAGTAACACTGCTGACAGCAACTGATGTATCATCAATGACGGTGTACTGTATACCGGTCGGGCCAGCTGTAGTGGGGGCGTTTGCAAAAGAAAAGCGGGTTAAGTTCTATCAGGTGTGGCTATCGAACGAGAGTACGGAACGGATCAGCGCAGTACGCCGGTATTATCCCGATCAACGGTATTACCGGCAATGCCGGTTTATTCTCTTTTCGAATTCATTAGGCGGGGTCGATACGCTGAGCCTGGTCGGTACCGGCAGCGAATCCCTGAAACCGGCGCGATCGGTAGCCGAGCGGGCGGGGGATACCTATGGTGTTGCCAGCTATACCGAACAGGTGGTTACCGACGTGCAGGGAACCCGTGAGCTCATTGTCAATACCGAATACCTGACCCCCTTGCAGCGTACGTGGCTTCAGGAGCTGGCCATGTCGCATGATATCTTTCTAGTAACCGACCGTGCCCATCTGCCGCTGGTGCTTCAGGGCGATAGCTATCTGGCCGCAAATGACGACGAGCAGCTGATCGGCCGGCAGTTTTCGTTTTTGTATGCCAATAAGGAGCGTAATATCTCTAACCTGCCCACGCCGGTGGCATCCAGTACCCAGCCGACAGCCTGGGAGAGCTTTACGTTTGCCTGTGAGCTGGACGCCAACGGAAAGCGTACCGGTCGTCAGATTACCACGCTTCGCCGTCAGATTTATCTCAATACCGGAGAGCCGGTTATCCCGCCGGTGATTGTGATCAATCTGCCGGACAGTACCGATTACATTCCGCCTCAGGAAGCGGAGTCATGTGCGGTGACTCCGTTTCTCAATGTCCGGATTGAGCGGTACGGAACGTTCCACCGGAATAACTGTCAGCCAAATCAGGTAGGGTCAACGGCATTGATTGTGATTGAAGCCGGTACCTATGGTTCTGAAATCTCGCAGGCCGATGCGGACAACAAAGCGGAAGTGGCCTGGTCTTCCTTCAATAGTCAGGCGTATGTAAATCAATACGGGGGTTGTACGCTGGCTCCATATCTGAACGTGGCCATTAACCGGTATGGGACCTATGTTAAGCAGGGGTGTGGGACTGGAACCATCGGGTCGAGTGCCTTAATCAATGTAGCCGCCGGTCAGTATGGTTCCGGGATCAGTCAGGCCGATGCCGATGCGAAGGCTGAAGTAGCCTGGTCGGCCATTAACACGCAGGCGTATGCCGATCAGTGCGGAGCCTGTGTCAATGCCACCCAGTCGGTTTATGATAACGGGACGGCCATCTATATTCTGTTAACCCGCAATCCGGATCAGAGCTACACGCTGACAATGAAGCTTCGGTTTGTGGCATCAATGACCAACATGCAATGGTCGGCGGGTCCGTGTGTGATCAATGAGCCGTTTGGTGCGTTCGTAACCCAATACATACTGCAATTGCCCGCGTCACTGCGGGGAACTGTTGTACCGGCAGCGACGGCACACTATTATCAGAACACCGGTGGTGTTTATGCTGCAACGGAAAACATTGGCTCCTTTACGTTTTTCTGATCATGGATTTAACCTTCGACGAAATTGCGACGGAAGTGCTCGAGGAGCTGACGGCCGACGCGTTGTTGTACTTCCGGCGGGCGCTGGAAGCCAAACGGCTGGTGCTGACCGAAGAGCTGATGCGCTCATTCCGGTATCATATTGTGCGGTCGGCTACGCAGGTGGCCGCTGAAATAGATTTGCTGAATTATGGCCGGTTCAAGGATATGCGCCAGCTCCGCTATCGGGGCAGTATGCCGCCCATCGATGCGATGGAATTCTTTGTGGAGAAAGTGGGTATCGGAAATTTTGCTTATGTATCCGGTTACTGGGACCGCACCGGATCACGCATTGCAACCGTACCTAATGCCGTGCGCAGGATTGCGGCCGGTATCAGCTTCAGCCGGAAGGTGTATACCACTAAACGGCCGTATTCCGGAACGTGGTACAACGAAACCAAAATGAATATGGTGAATGTCGGTAAGAAGCGACTTGCCTGGCGTACCTCGGAATGGATTGCCGCACAGATCAAAATGACTGCAGAAGAAGATACTGACTGAAATATTGTCCTGTTTTGCCCGAAAGCCACGCCGCACCTTGCAGCGTGGCTTTTTTTATTCACATCCAATGGGACAATTAGATGAAAGCGTAAAGCTCCGGACTGAGATAGATACCGATGAAGCGTCGGTGTCGCTGGAAGGCCTTAAGTCCGAGCTGCGTGAGGTTAAAGGCGAGCTCCGGGAAATGGGGCAGGTGTCGGACGAATGGACCGATGAGCAGAAAGAAGCCTATACCGAGCTGCGCAGACGTCAGGCTGATCTGACCGACGAAATCAAGGAGTATACCCGCAGTATTGATCTGAATGATGCCAGTCTGAACGAGCTCAGGGCCAGTAGCCGGCTGCTGCACCAGGAACTAAACCAACTCAAGATCGGCTCGGAAGAGTGGCTGGAAAAGATGGAGCAGGTCAAGGATGTCGACGGCAAAATTGCCGACGTCCGGCAGGAAATGCGCAATCTCAATGATGCCGTTGATCAGCAAAGCAGCCTCTGGGGACAGCTGAAAGATGATTTCCTGAGCACTTTTGCCGCCATTCAGCTCGATGACGTCATCGACGCCGTTGTCGATTTCGGTAAGGAGTCCGTAGAAGCAGCTGCTAAGCAGTCCGATGCATTTGCCGACATCCGGAAGGCCACCGGTATGACAACCGAAGAAGTCGAAGGGCTGAACGAAACGCTGAAAAATCTGGATACCCGCAGTAGTCAGGAAGCGCTGCTGGATATTGCGCAGGTAGGTGGTCAGATCGGTATTGCCACCGATGAAATGCGCGGTTTCGTCGAGATGACCGACAAAGCCAACGTTGCGCTGGGGGATGAGTTCTCGGGAGGAGCTGAAGAAGTGGCGTCTAAAATGGGAACGCTATCGCAGCTTTTTAAGGAAACCAAAGACCTGAACGCCGGCGAAGCTATCAACCAGATCGGTTCGGCCATGAACGAGCTAGGGGCGGCCGGATCGGCGACCGCTCCGGTAGTGGCCGAGTTTACCACACGGATCGGTCAGCTGGGCAACCTCGCTCCGCAGATATCGGAAACGATGGGTTTGGGTGCCGCCATGCAGGAGCTTGGGCTATCGGCCGAAATCGCCGCCGGTGGTATTACCAATATCATGCTGACGGGGGCAAACGAGATTGACGCGTTTGCCAAGCAGATGGGCATGGCTAAATCAGAAGTTCAGGGGCTAATTAACACCAATCCGAATGAGTTTCTGCTGAAACTGGCCGAATCTTTCAAGGGGCTGAGTAATACGCAGGTGGCCCAGCGACTGGCAGAAATGAAGGTCGGTTCCCAGGAGTCAATTAAGGTGATGAGTCTGCTGGCCAGCCAGACCGATGTGGTACGTGATAAGCAACAGCTGGCAGCCAAAGCGATGGCTGAAGGTACCTCGTTGACCAATGAGTTTAACCTGAAAAATCAGACGGCCGCTGCCGAGCTGGAGAAAGCCAAAAAACAGGTCGAAAACTTCAAGACTGAACTGGGTGTGGGCCTCATGCCGGTGGTCACCACGACAGTTTCCGGTCTGGTCCTGTTTTTAAATGCAATCCGGAACATTCCGCAGTTTGTGACCGAGAACAAAACAGCGATCGGCTTACTGGCGCTGGGGCTGGTGACGCTGAACGCTAATATGATTCAGGCGCAGGTAACCACCCTGGCTAAAGTCGCGGCCGACAAGGCGGCAGCCGCAGCATCTACGCTGGCCGCTGCTGCTGATCAGGTACGGGCCCAGCGCACAGCTGCTACCACGACGGCTGAGACGGCTGCCGGTGCTGCTACCAAATCACGCACGTTGCAGGAAACACTGGCCAACGCTCAGACCACCATCAGTAACGGACTGACACAGGCAAAAGTGGTGCTGACCAATGCCTGGACGGTGGCTCAGAATGCACTCAATACAGCTTTGAAAGCCAACCCGATCGGTATCGTCATTACGGCAATTGCCGCTCTGGCGGCTGGTCTTGTCATTGCCTATGAAAAATCGGAAACCTTCCGTGGAATTGTCAATGGTGTATGGGCTGCGCTGAAGGTACTGTGGGATATGCTTTCGCCGGTGCAGGATGCCTTTTCCGGTTTATTCTCGCTGTTGCAAAAAGGTGTTGCATTATGGCTAAATCTGCAACAGGCCGTCGTCGGTTTTGCGGCCGGTGCCCTTCAGGCGATTCTGGGGGCATTCTATGAGCCGGCCAAAAATGCGATCATGTCGCTCTGGAATGCTATCGCTGATTTCGGCAATAAACTGCTGGAGTTCGGTGGTAAAATAGCCGCTTTCCTGGGACTCGACGACGTGGCCGCTAAAGCCAAAGCCGCCGGCGAAAAGATGGGAACCGCTTTCAAAGAGGCCTATGATAAGGAGCTGACCGCTGCCCGGACGAAAGATGCCGCCGATCACGATGCTCATGTAACGAAGAAAACCAGTGCTGATAGCGCCGCTGCTCTGAAATCAGCTCAGGCGATGTTAAATGCCAATAAGGATGCACTCACAGGTATGGGTTCCGATAATGACGGCCACCGCACGAAAGAGCAGCAAAAAGAAGCCGAACATGCCAAAAAGGTAGCTGAAGAAAAGAAAAAGGCCAATGTTGATGCGGTTAATGATATCCGGAGCCGAAACATTGAACTCATTGCCGATGAGCAGACCCGCAAGCTGGCACAGCTCGAATTTGAGCGGGATAAGGAACGGGCACGGATTGCTGAATCGAAGGCCGATCATGCGCTGAAAACCCGGCAGATGCAGCTGGTCGAAAAACAGTATGAAGCCGATGTGGCGGCCGTGCAGAAAGACTTCCGCGATAAGAAAGCAGCTGAAGAAAAAGCGGCCATGGAGAAATATCTGGCCGATCAGGAAGCCAGAAAGCAGAAGGAGAAGCAGTTATTTGATGAGCTGATCCAGTATGAGCAGGCGACCAATAAAACCAACTCGGAGTTTCAGCTGAACCTGACCACGCTGACCGAAAGCCAGAAACTGAACCTGCGTAAACAGCAGCTCCAGCAGTCGTATAACGAAACGGCGGCGGCCATCAATAAGGAATATGCCGATAAGGTAAAAGAGATTCAGGATAACGTGCGCGACAATGATGAGCGCATGAAGGCGATCAAAACCCTGAATGAATGGAAGAACAGTCAGTTGTCGGCCGCCGATCAAAAGCACGCGCAGGATATGACGGCCCTGAATCAGGAACATCTGGAGAAACGCCGGGCCAATACCAAAGAGTTTTTCGATGGTATCAATGGCCTGATGAATGGCGACTACACTGCCTTCATGGGCTTCCTGAACAAGAAGCTGGCCAATGATAAAGCGGCCAATAACCAGAAACTTCAGGATTTCACGCAGAAGGGTACCGAAACATTGGAGGTGGCCGGTCAGGTGGTGCAGTCCTTACAACAGCTGAATCAGAAGTTTCTGGATTCCCAGCTGAAGAAAATCCAGAAAGAAAAAGATACGCAGGTCAAGAGCTGGGAGGATCAGTATAAAGCCGGCAAGATCTCGAAAGAGCAGTTTGATAAGGAGGTAGATAAAATCAATCAGGATTCAGCGGCCAAAGAGAAGGAAGCCAAACTAACCGCCTGGAAGCGGGACCAGAAGTTACAGATTGCCATGGCGCTGATCAACGCAGCAATGGCGGCGCTGAAATCGCTGGCCACGATGGGCTTTCCGCTGGGTCTGATCGGGGTAGCAGCTTCGGCCGCGATGGCCGCGATTCAGATCGGGATCATCAAATCCCAGAAACCACCGGATTTTGCCCGTGGCGGGTTTGTCAACGGCGGGGTGCCGGTGGGTCCGCGTCACGGCTCCCGTTACGGGGAAGCCGGTCTGGCCATCGTCGAACGTAATCCGGATGGTACCTATGGCGAAGAAAAAGGCGAGATGGAAGGCGGGGAGCCGGTTATGATTCTGAGCCGTAACACTTACGCCAACAACAGACCGATCATTGACCGGCTGCTACACTCCAGTCTGCACCGCAACGGTGCACCGATCTATAAAGCCGGTGGTATCGTTGGGTCAGACGGCGGCAGTTACCGCGATTATCTGGAGCCGCTCCGGAAAGGACAGATGTATCTCTTTGGCAGCAAGAAAAAGCGGGAAGCCGAAGAAGCGGCGGCGGCCGCGCAGGCCGAAGCGGATGCTGCAATGTCGGACATGGGCGGCGATTACAGCGGAGATGACGGCGGCTACAGCAGTACCACGGCCGGTTCTGCCGATGATACGGTATCTATGACCAATGAGGAAATCGGTAAGTCACAGAAACTGATGGAAGGCATTGAGACGAATACGGCCGACACCGTAGATAAACTTGGTAATGCCAACTTTGCTCTGGGAGCCATCTCCATTAAGCTCGATACAGCCAATGGTTATCTGGCACAGATTGCGGCCAAGAACCTCAATGTGAGCGTCACCAATATCATTAACATTCAGAATAACATTGAAGCGGTCAACCGGGATTCGAATCTGTAGGCCGTTACAGCGTTACAAAATTTCAAAAAGTTGCAGCGTTAGCTCAGTTAAGCATGTTAGACATTAGACTGGAAGGCGAGTCGGTAGATATCAAACCCGGTACACAACTGGTGCTGGAGCGGTTTAACCCGATGTTTGATTTTGATACCATTCAGGGAGCCAAAGTGCTGGATTTTAACCTGCCCGATACACCGGCAAACCGGCGGATTCTGGGGTATGCTCATCTGCCGCAGGCGGGTAACCCGCGTCGCCGGTGGTACTGCGAGAAGTATCTGAGCACAAACCTCATTGAGCGCGGGTTTATCAAACTTCGTGAGGTTAACCCTGAATACAACCTGTATTTTACCCAGAATCTGGGGGAGCTGTTCGGGGATTATCAGGACGTGCTGTTGTCGGAAATGCTGGAGCTGGGCAGTGAAGCGGCACCGGCGGCACCGGTGGCTGATCCGGATCTGACTACGGCTAAATATTGCCTGCCGAGCATCCTGAATCCGTCGTTTTACGGTAACGTCGCCGTGGCGGGCTATAACGGCATCATGAATCAGTATGCGTCGGGTTATATGACCAATGCCCGTGTGCCGATGTTCTTTGTGCGATGGGTGCTGGCTCGGATCGGTCAGCTGACGGGCTGGACCTTCCGGGGCGACTGGTGGGACAGCAATGTCGGGCAGCGGCTGATCTTTTACAACCTGCATAGTCTGGATCAGGCTGCCACGATGACTTACTGCAACCATTTGCCGCCCATCTCCCCCCGGAATCTGCTGAAGGAACTCCGGAAGATGTTTAACCTGTACCTTGACTTTGACGTCCGGCGTAAAGTAATTACGATGGATTTCGTAGATGATGTATTACGGCAACCGACCTTATACAACTGGACAGAAAAGAGTGATCCGCGGCATACCAAGCTGCCTGACCTGCACGGCCGTCTGGAGCTTTCGTTTGATATTGATCAGAACGATGCGACCATGAAGCCGCTTCCGCTGGTGCTGGATAAGTATACCACGCCGGAAACGGCCGAAAATGAAGGCGGTGCACTGATCTCGGTGAAGTGTGCGTTCTCGACGCTGTTAACCGATGGCGGATCAGGGTTTGCCCATACGGATCAGCAGGGCTACAGCCCGCTGAACAAAGACAGTAAACCGGTGGCCACCGTGCGCTTTTTGATCTGGAACGGTATGCAGAACGGAGCCCCGAGAGCTACCGCCGGCGATGGCAATATGATACTCAACTGGTCAGGAGCCAACGGGCTGGCAAAAAAATACTGGAGGGTGTATGAAGGATTCCGATCACGAACGTTTGCGCTGAAGAAAATGCTTTATCTTTCACCGGCCGATCTGGCCAGCTTCAGCATGCGGCAAAAGATTCATGTCAGGGGAGTCGATTATGTGATTGGCGATATGAAGGCCGGTATAAGCGACAGTAATTTGATCCCGTGCGAAACAACGCTATGGCGATGGTAGTAAGAATTGGCGAAAGAATTTTAGGAATAAAATTCTTTCGCCAGTATTGTAGTTACTTGTCTAGTTTAATTAAACATTGCTCAATAGCTCTCAGCTTTTCAATTACTTCTGAAGCACTTTTTTCAAACTCTTTCTTTGCTCTCTCTTCATCTTCAATAATCCATTCTTTTACTTTTAAGAGCAGCTCCCTTTTGGCAGCCCTTTTTTTACTGTCATCTATAATTGCTAAAGCACTTTTTCGCTCTGCGTAAAAATGATCAGGGTAATATGATTCAAAATCATGTTCTGAAAATTGAACAAAAGAACTTTCATTCCATCCAGCTTTTGTATATATTTCTTTTAAGTCTTGAATTAATTTGTCTTCTTTAGGGCCGCTATCAATCATTATCCATGATCTGTTTTTGTACATTTCCTCTAAATGTAAAAACAAAAACATCTCCTTCATTGTATTGAATCTTTGCTTAACTTTATCTACTCCTCCAGCAGAAACAATTTTTACTTTATTCGATATTCTTATAAAAAACCATTTTATTAAATACTGAATAATTGTTTGAGCGGATGCCTCTTCTAGAATTAACCATCCACTCCAAAGACCATAGTCAATGAAATCATAACCTAAATCTTCCAATGCCAAACGTCTTTCTTCCGAAGTTGATATTTCAAATACTTCAGAGATAGTCATTTTAGGTATATCAGGACTTTTCTTTAGGTTATTTGTTTTGAAAATCTTAGCGGTTGTTTCTGAACCGAGCATTGTCATAACAATATGTGAGTGAGTAGAGATAAAAAACTGATTATATTGAGCACTTTCGACAATTAACGTGAGAAGTTTCTTTAGCGCACTGGGATGTAGATCGTTCTCTAGCTCTTCAATGATAAAGATTTTGTCTTTTGCAAGAATTAGATTGAGAATAAGGCCAAGAATTTGAGTCACTCCTTCCCCCATTTCATTTAGCGGGATTTGTTGCTCGCTATTAATATATAAGCCAATAGAGTTTTTTTTATTTGCATTTGTGTCATAAGTTGTATAGTTCCTGATGACAAAGCCTATAGTATCTATGCAAATCTCTTTATATCTATCTCTAACTTCATCGTCAGGATGGTTAGATATTTCATTAACTTTGTTGACTAGGTTTTGGAAAGGGTTACTGCTTATTGAGATGTTTGCATTATCAGACAGTTCTGAGCTTTTTTTTCTTGAAAGATAATTGATAATATTTAGATGATATTTAAGATTATTTATTTCAAAGATAGGCTGTTCCGGTCTAACCAATTTTCGAATATTCGTATCTTCAGCAGCGATAGTTACACTTGGAGAATGTTTTTTTGTAGTACTGTTTTCTAATGAAATATATTTTGTTACAATGGGTGAATATGTTCCTTTTACATCAGATAAGGATAATGAAATAGGATCTTGAATCGTATATTTTACATACGAAAGCTTTTCACCTATAGTAACTTGGGGATAAATTCCTTTTTGTAGGCAATTTATAGTATTTAATATGGTGCTTTTTCCGGAATTATTTGCACCAATAAATACATTGATTTTTGAGCTAAGCTCTAATTCGAATTTATCTTTGAAACAACGAACACTACTAATTTTTAAAGCTGAGAGTTTCATGTCTAAGTCTAGTTTAATAAAAGGAGGGTTTATTTGTATATGTCTTTTATAGGCTTGGAAAGCTATTAAAGTCTTCGAATTCAGCAAAAAGCCCCAAGTCGCGTAGATATTGATCTGTTTGCTCTATGCTCGTATGCCCGCATTGTCGTTGAATTTCCTTCATGTCGCGGGTGGCTATGTACAAACTGATAACGCCGGTGTGTTTCCAGCCATACAGATCATATCCTTTGGGGAGCTTCAGACCGTCAAGCATTTTTTTGTGGCGATCATAAAAATAGGCTTCACCAACCGGCTCCGGTCCCGGAATGCCGCTTCGACTGAAAACATAGTAATGGGAGGGAGCCAGCCGAATCCTGCATTGTTGAAGTAGCTGCTCTAAGCCAGGCGGAATTTTTTTGTACAGAACACGGTTACCCTTTGCGGTTGATGCATCAATCCGGATTGTGTTCCTTTCTATGTCGGAAACCTTTAGCAGACGTACTTCCTCATGCGGTCTGGAGAATGTATAGTAGATGAAATTGATAAAAAGCCAGAGCTGACGGTCGTTTGTCTCTTCGAGGTACGTTTTTATTTCGGCAACCTGATCGGGCTTGAATGGCTTGTGATTGCCAGCATTTTCCGCAAGTTCAGAAATTGCCTCACATGGATTTTCTGTTATTGTTCTCCGCTTCAGATAGAAGTTGAAAAACGTACTAATGAAGCCAAGATGCTTGTTGTGTTTATTGTTTGAGCCTCCTGCCTGCAGGAGCCGGTCAAAGTACAGGTTTGCCTGATGTGTATCGAACCGATTTAAGGGAAGGTTTTGCAGTTTGTTTTTCTTCAGATATTCGGCGAACAGCTTAGCAATGGACGTATATGTCCGGCCGGATTGTTTACTCAGAGTAGGCAGTTTGGTCGCTTGGTAATATTCCAGCGCTTTCTTAATCGTGCTTTTGCCGGTAATGCCTTCTGATGGCTTTGGTTGCTTTTCCTTTTCAGGCTCGCCGAGAGGCTCAACAAACACATCACCGTTCTTAAAGTAATCGTTCAGGTACTTGATTACTTCGTCAGCTTGCTTCAGACGCTCTTCTATGGTGTCGCCGGATAAAGTTACCCGTTTGCGGATTATTTTGTCTCTAACCTGAGAATAGGCGCCGTATTCGACGCACCACTGCTTAGAAAGATCGTTATTGGCGGGTTTAGAGAGCTTCGGTTCTTTCCAGGGGTACTTCACTTTTCTGGAATCTCTTTTGGTTTCTCGGTGTATGGAACGTTGCCATTTTTCTGCCATAAAAGCAGTCAGCAATAAAAAAACGGTTGTAAATGCCTGATTTACAACCGTTTGCAAAGTGACCACGGGGAGACTCGAACTCCCATGCCGTGAAGCACCACCCCCTCAAGATGGCGTGTCTACCAGTTTCACCACGTGGCCATTTCCTGTAAGTGGGTGCAAATATAGACGTTTTTGTGCCGTTTGTCAATCCCACTGTACAAAAAGTCAAGGTTTATACGGCGGCAGGTATAAACGCCAGCATGGCCTCAACAGCTTGCCGGATGTTAGTACGTACCTCTAAAATGCTGGCTTCCATCATGTAACAGGGAGCTGTAATGATGCGGGTTGCCGGGTCAACCGCGATTTCACGAACAGATTTTTTTACAGGTATCTGTCCGGTTTTTTCCATACCACCCGCAATTCCCGCAATGTCATAAGGCGATGCTTCGGCATCAGTACCAACGGTAAGCATACTTTTAATACCTGATCCTTCGAGTGCCCTGGCAATCGTTGTCGGGCTCATACAAAGGCCGGCGATCGGTTTTTGTTGGGTGACCAGGTCAAGAATTAATTGTTTAACCGCAGGAAGAATCGTTCCGTCCGGGCCGGCAAATGCCCAGTTTGTAATATTTTTGGCAGTGCCGAAGCCGCCCGGCATCACAAGGCCGTCAAGGTCATTTGCCGAAATGGTTGCCAGATCCGCAATCTGACCGCGTGCGATCCGTGCTGATTCAATCAGAACATTGCGGGTTTCCGGCATTTCTTCACCGGTTATGTGGTTCAGTACATGATGCTGAGCTACATTCGGGGCAAAACAAACGGCCTCTGCGCCGGCCTCGGCAAGTGCAAGTAACGTAAAGACAGCTTCCTGAATTTCGGTGCCGTCGAAGACGCCGGAACCGTGTAAAAGAACACCAATTTTCATGTAGTTTAATGGGATTGTTTGGCCGGAATATCGTGAAAAAACGCTGAAAAATCGTAATTTTAACCTTTCGTTTATAAAACAGCAAACAGGTTGTCCTACACGGTTTACCGCACTGTCAATGTCATATCGCTGGTGTTTCTGATCATGCAGAAATGGCTTCTGATAGCGCAAAGGCAGGTAAACAGTGGTAGACAAACTGTTAATTTCAACTAAAACATGGCGTTAGAATTAACCGGTAAATTAGTTAAAACCCTGGCAGAGGTCACAGGGCAGGGTCGTAACGGTGCCTGGAATAAGCAGGAGTTTGTTATCGAAACCATCGATCAGTTTCCTAAAAAGGTGTGTCTGGCTGCGTGGGGTGACAAGGCAAATGATCTGAAACAATTTACGCCCGGCGATACACTGAAAGTAACATTCAACATTGAGTCCCGGGAGTGGAATGACCGTTGGTTTACGGAAGCCCGTGCGTGGCGTATCGAACTGGCTGAGGGTGATTCAATGCGTCCGGAGTCGTCGTCACCGGCTCCCCGGGCAGAACGGCCGGCAGCCTCACCGTTCGGCATGTCATTTGAAGAAGAATCGAATGATTTACCGTTCTAAAACAAAAAAGCCCCGGTTTCGGGGCTTTTTTCGTGATCCGGCTGGGATTCGAACCCAGGACCCATACATTAAAAGTGTATTGCTCTACCAGCTGAGCTACCAGATCGTTACTGGCTGCGATATGTATCAGCGTTGTGCTTTCCCTGAATCGCGGTGCAAAACTATGCTCTTTGATTTGTAAATGCAAGTGTATACCCTAAAAAAAATACTATTTATTTTCTTTTTGCCTGTCTGTCTTGTAGTTAAGGGACAAAATTTTTCTGCGACCAAACGGGCTGATTCGCTGTTTTCGGCAGGTTTGTACAATGACGCTGCCACATTATATCAATCAGAATTGTCCAAAGGAGAGGTTGCTACTGACGGAATGATTCTCAAACTGGCTTATGTAGCCGAAAAAAACAACGACGTTCCCAGATTACTCTATTTTCTGGAAATGTATTTCGAGCGGCACCCCAATGAGTCTATCCTGCAAAAGATGAACGACATTGCCCGCGCCAATGGATTGATTGGGTACGAGACTGACGACCTGAACTATTTTTACCTTTTTTACAAGCAATACGGACTGTATGTCTTGCTGGCGCTGCTGGCCTTAGGCATGTATGTGTTTGGCATAATTGTCATCCGGATTTACAATCGGGAAGGGGCTCCGCTGCGTTACAAATGGGTTGCTTTCGGATACCTATTCATGCTGTTTATCTTCGTAAATCTCCCTGAAGGATACCAGTCCGGCATTATTAACCGCGATAAGGTCCTGTTGCGGGCTGAGCCTTCTTCGGCCGCTCCGGTTGTGGAGGTCATAAGCCGGGGCAACAAAATTAACATCCTTGGCAGTGCTGATATCTGGCTCCGCGTTTTCTGGAACGACCGGCTTTATTACATCCGGAAAGATGATGTCTGGGTGATTTAGCGGGATGGTTCTGCTATACCGCACCTACTTCTCCGCCAGATAGGCTCCCTCCTGATTGACCGCGTAGCAAGAAATAGTCAGCGCGCTGGCTTCTGACAAAAGTCTTGCCGTTAAACGGGGCGAGTTTGACGAATCCAGAATCACCTGACGGGCTACAACGCGGCCATCGAGCTGTTGCCAGTTTCTGAGCGCATTTTTGCGGATAACTGCATAGTCAACCACCGCTGGTAAACGCCAGAATGTCGTATGGCTTAACTTGTTTATCAGCAGGATACGCTTACCGTGGACAACCCAAAGCGTATAGGCGTCTGTACGGAGAATAGGAGTGGCTGTTCGTGTACTGTCGTCAACCGGGCTGATTAGCGCAATCCGGTTCACTGCCCACTGACCAAACGTATTTTTAAGATGAAAATCGAACGCTTTCTGATCTTTGGCGGCGTCAAGATCGGTCAGTAGTGTAGCGGTATGGCCGTTGACAAGGCTAATGGCTGTATAGTGAGGCAGGTAATGCACTGTAAGCCGTTGCTGCCGGTCCTGCTGGTACAGGTCTATCAGCAGTGAACCCGATAGCCAGAAGCTGAGGCAGGCAGCCAAACCGAGCGCCATAACTTTTCGGGAGGTTATGGCCCAAACAGCCGCGAAAATCAGCCCGTAAAGCAAAATCAGTTCTTCTGTCGACAACCAGAGGTTTTCAATTGCTGCATCAGGTAGTTGCCCGACGAGCCGGACACTACCGTTCATCAGCCATACGATTTTTTGCAGCAGAAAACCCGCCAGCGTATTGATGAAGGGTATCCAGGAGAGGAGCAAGGCCGCCAGTCCGGTATAAAGTAATAGATTTGATAAGACCAGAACCACCGGGTTCGCCAGCAGGAAATAAGTCGGGAACTGGTGGAAATAGTAAATCGCCAGCGGGAAGGTGATCAACTGGGCTACAAGCGCAACCGACGAAACTTCCCAGAGCCGGTTGGCCCATGTATTGTTAAAGGTGATGGATTGATATAACCCCGGATGCCATGCCCCGATGCCGGCTACAGCCAGATAAGACAACTGAAATCCTGCCGAAAATAAGGTGTAAGGACTGAAAAAGAGCACAAACAGGGCCGAAACAGCCAGACTGTTTGCCAGTGCCTGCGGCCGGTCCATAGCTTTGGCCACAATAAGTACCGTAAACATGCCGGCCGAACGCAGCACGGCCGGTTCCAGCCCGGTCATCAGGGCATAAAACCAAAGGATGCAAAGCTGGATGGCGGGCCAGATCCACGGATACCGGGCTCTACGTTTAAATAAGCCCACTATCCACGTAAGGGCCAGAAACAGAATGCTGACATGCAGACCCGAGACTGACAGAATGTGAATCGCACCGGCAGTGGCGTAATCCTTGTACGTATCGGTGTCGAGCGCGTCGGTTGCGCCGAGCAGCATGGCTTTGACAATACCGTATTCTGTACGGCTGCTGATCTGGCGGGCGAACACACTGTCTGCCCATTGGTTCAGCCTGATCGCCAGCGTTTTTACCGGATTCGCCGTTCCGGTACCGAGTATCAGGCGCTGATGGGGCCGGATAAACTGCTGGTAATAAATCTGCTGATGGCGCAGGTAGCGTTGGTAATCAAGGGCGCCGGGATTTTTAGGTGGTTCTACGCTCGAAGGGGCACCAAAGACAAGCCAGCGCTGACCGTAAACCGGCTCACCGGCCGCAGCTGCTTTATCGAGATAGGCAATGACCTTTCCGCTGACCGGTTGCCACCCACGGGAAGTTTTCCCGCGATGCAGAGCCAGAATGACCCGATAGCTGTTGGCACGGGCCTCGGGCTGTTCAGTAATAACAGCTTCGTAAGCCTGTAGCGTGTCCGTTATCTGTGTCAGGTGGTGGGGAAAATTCCGCTCATCATGCTGCCATGTTGTATACCATCCTACGATAAAAAACAGCATGATAGCGCCGGACTCCTGAATCAGTTTTCTTATTGTTACTGCTCTGTTATTCAGGTGAATAAAGCCCTGTAGAAAAGCAAAAAGGCCTATACTTCCAATCAAGTAAATAGGCCATTTTGGTAAAGGGATGGTTTCGTAGGCGACGATGCCCGTCAGCAGGGCAAGGACAAAACGAACAACCGGATATGTCATTAGTTATGCGGATACGCCGCAGGCGGCAAAATCATTTTAAAATGTTGAATAGCGCATTCTTCAAACATCGGGCCTACCGGAACAAAACCAAAGCCGGCGTATAGCGGCATCGCCGATACCTGAGCGTGCAGGTAAATCCGTTCGATCGGTTCGGGCTGTTCGCTGAAAACATCGTCCAGGACGGCTTTGACAAGCGCTTTCCCGACTCCTTTTCCCCGGAAGGCATTTCGCACAGCAAACCGCTCGAGTTTAATGCCCCCTGAGGTCCGGCGCCAGCGCGACGTACCGGCCGGTTTACCGTCAATCAGCGCCAGAAAGTGGCGGCTGGTTTCTTCAAATTCGTCGTATTCGTCTTCCGGGCTAACCTTTTGTTCATCCACAAAAACTTCCCTGCGGATGGCAAAAGCATCGTCCAGATGGTCTTTTTGTGAAATACGGATAACGTCAATCATACAGTTGACAATGCTGTCGGATGGTTTAAGGCAAAGTACCGAATCCGGACAACAAATCAAAGAACCAGCAATCGTTTACTGACGGTTTCCTGATCGGCTTTTACCCGTAAAATGTACGAACCTGCCTGGTAATTAGCCATGCTCAGTGAAATCGTTGTACTGGTCGTAGCAGCATAGCCGTTCTGATAAACCAGTCTGCCCGTTACGTCATACAATTCTACCGTAAAGGCTTTGGAACCCTTAAACAGAATTTGCGCATCCGCCGTTGAATTCGTAACCGGATTGGCAATATTTACCGTCAGCGCATCGCTTTCGGGTAATGGCCCGCTGGAAGCCTGCACCAGTTTCACCCGGCGCGGACTTAACTGCAGAACGGCACGCATCCGCTCCCGCTGACCTTTAGTAAACATATTCATGCAAAAGTCAGGCGAATAGTCCATGTAGTTCTCGATAAGGTTGCGGGTACGGGTTCCCGAACAATTTGAGTAAACATCGGTACAGGTCGTACCGGTATAACTGCTTTCGGTAACCGGTGTATCATACACATAATCATTCCCGCAGAAAGCATCACCCCAGGTGTGAATCAGCCCCAGCCAGTGACCGATTTCGTGGGTGGCTGTCCGTCCCAGACAGTTGTACCGGTATTGTGACGGGCAAACGCGTCCGAAGACAAGGGAACTGATCAGCAAACCATCCGTTTTTTCGTCAGTGGTAATGCTAAGCCCCTTCAATGTGTCGGCGGCAGTGGGGTATTTGGCAAAGCCAAGGTAGTCGTTATTGAGTTTGGGAACTACCCAGATATTCAGGTACTTGTCACTTGGCCAATAGGCAATGCTCGATGCCAGTTCCCAATCAGAATTAACATTAAATTCGCTCCGGTTATAATACGTTCGGGTAATGCCCGATGTGGCGTTTCCGGACGGATCCGTTGTCGCCAGATAAAATTCAATCCCGGTATCGGAACCAATAGGACTGGTGTTATAGCCCTTAGTGCCCTCTTTTCGTCGAAAATCTTCGTTCAGTACCGCGATCTGATCCTGAATCTGGGCATCCGAAATATTAGGGTTATTGCTGCCGCCGATAAAATTTGAGGTGTTATTGTGAATGACATGCACAACAACAGGAATCCGGTAAACGGTCTCATCCGTTGATTGCGCAATGCGTCCCTGCGCTTTCAGATCCGAGAAACGCTGAATGTTCTGGTTCAGGGCTTCAATCTGCTTGCGGCGCAGCGGGTGTACTTTCTGTAGAAATTGTTCATAATCAGCGGTTCCGCAGCGGTTTGGATTAACCGGTTCTGCATTTTGTGCAACGGATTGTGAAATGGTTAAAAGAGAGAAAAGGCAGCAGGCTGCCATTTTAACGGCTGCCCACTGCCCTTTACGTTGACTCGCTGCCTTACTGGCCTGCATCTTCATAAGCTTTGATAATGTCTTTAACAAGTCGGTGACGAACAACATCCCGTCCGTCCAGTTCAACGAAGGATATACCCTTGATATTTTTCAATACGTTAACAGATTCGATCAGGCCTGACTTTTGCTTATTCGGTAAGTCAATCTGAGAGCGGTCACCGGTAATAATCGCTTTTGAATTAGGGCCCATCCGGGTTAAAAACATCTTCATCTGCATCGGCGTTGTGTTCTGTGCTTCGTCGAGCAGGATAAAGGCGTTATTCAGCGTCCGTCCGCGCATGTAGGCGAGGGGGGCAATTTCAATGGTCCGGTTTTCGAGATACAGTTTCAGCTTTTCGGCCGGAATCATATCATCAAGCGCATCGTAAATCGGACGCAGGTAGGGATCGATTTTTTCTTTCAGATCCCCCGGCAGAAACCCGAGGTTTTCACCGGCTTCAACGGCCGGACGGGTTATGATGATTTTACGGACTTCCTTATTCTTAAGCGCCCGGACCGCAATGGCAACGGCAGTATAGGTTTTACCGGTACCGGCGGGGCCGATGGCAAAGACAAGATCAGCTTTTTCGGCGGCCTCTACCAGCTTTTTCTGGTTGGCAGTCCGCGCGCGTACCACAATCCCTTTCGTACCATATACCAGCACATCTTCATCCGAAACGTCTGCTGCAAGCCGGTTAGCCTCAGGGTTACCATTCAGGTATGTTTTTACATTTTCATGCGTAAGCTTCCCGTAGGTTTGATAATGTTGCAGGAGCGATTCCAGAATATCTGAAATACGGGAGATTTCAGGTGTCGTTCCTTTTATGCGTATTTCATTTCCGCGTGAAATGATTTTACTCATCGGAAACGCGGCCGCAATCTGTTTAATGTTGTTGTTTTCAACGCCCAGAAAATCAATGAGCGAGACATTGTCGAGGGTTATTACTTTTTCAACCAAATGCGTCAAGCTGTTAATTGTGATAGATAAATTTAAAGTGTCAGGCTAACTTTACAACAAAAAAGAACAAAAAAATATTCAAAGTTCAGACGACTGTCTTACGGAATGGTTATTGCTCAGCGGGATAAAAAGATGAGCGCATCCGGTTAAACAATTCCTGAAGACGTTTACACATTGCATTTGTTTTACCATCAGCCGGTTACGTTGGCTGTATTACCGGATTGTTAAGAAACAATCGGTAGCGTTGCTATCATAACTGCGATGAATTCCGTAAAATTGCATTAGTCATGGAAAACGCACGTCCTAATCAACACTTACGCAAAGCGGCATCTCAGTTTGGAAGCCGGTCGCAGTCAGGCAATCACTGGCTCGATACGGGTTTGGGTAAATTACCTCCTCAGGCGGTAGATGTAGAGGAGGCGGTATTGGGAGCATTGATGATTGAAAAAGATGCGCTGTCCGCCGTAGTCGACATTTTAAAGCCGGAAACATTTTATAAAGAGTCTCATCAACGCATCTATAATGCGATTCTAACACTGTTCGCTAATTCTGAACCGATTGATTTGCTGACGGTTACGCAGCAACTCCGGAAGGCGGGTGAACTGGAGTTCGTTGGTGGCGCTACCTACATTTCAGAGCTGACGATCCGCGTTAACTCGGCGGCCAATATTGAATATCACGCCCGTGTAATTTCGGAACATGCCCTGAAGCGGGCAATGATCACGATGGCGTCGGTCATTCTGCGGGATGCCTACGAAGATACAACCGATGTCTTCTCCCTGCTGGATCAGGCGGAGCAGTCGCTGTTCCGGATTTCGGAATCGAATATTAAGAAGAACTATGCCGACATGAGCAGTATCGTGCGGCAGGCGCTGGCCGAACTGGAGACGAAGAAAAACAACAAGGACGGATTGACGGGTGTGCCCTCGGGCTTTAGCGCACTCGACCGCCTTACATCTGGCTGGCAGCGTTCCGAATTAGTGATTCTGGCCGCGCGGCCGGCGATGGGTAAATGCCTCGGTAAAGGAACAAAGGTAGTCATGTTCGATGGCAGCCTTCGAAACGTAGAAGATATTCAGGCTGGTGACCTGTTGATGGGTGATGATTCAACACCACGCCGTGTGCTTTCACTGGCGCGCGGACGGGAACGAATGTATTGGGTTCATCAGAATAAGGGTATTAGTTACCGGGTTAATGAAAGCCACATCTTATCGCTGAAACGAAGCCGGAATGAAGGACCACATACAAAAGGTGAGGTTCTGAATATCGGGATCCGCGATTATCTGACGAAATCAGATAAGTTTAAGACGAATTATAAAGGATATAAGGTTGCTGTCGAGTTTTCTGAACAGGCACTTGCCCTTGATCCTTATTTTGTTGGGCTTTGGCTTGGTGACGGTCACAGTTATAGCTCCCGGATTACAAATGTAGATCCGGAAGTCATCAGCTATCTGGGGGATTATGCTGAATCGCTCAATTTATCGCTGGTAAAATATGAGCAGACCGGTAAAACTGCCAACTACGCAATCACTACGGGTCAGCGGGGTGTCCGCTCTGAATTCTGTATTCAGAACGAACTACGCGGGATGAATGTCATTGAGCACAAGCATATTCCTCAGGCGTACCTGATAAATTCCACTGAAAACAGACTCAGGCTGTTAGCCGGTTTGATAGATAGCGACGGCCATTATCAGGAGGAGTTCAACTGTTATGAAATCACCCAGAAAAACAAGGCGTTTGCAGAACAAATCAAGTATTTGTGTGACACGCTTGGCTACCGTGTTTCGTTAAAAGAAAAAACGGCGAGGATCAGTTCGATTGGTTACGAGACAACTGTTTACCGGATACGGCTGTTTGGTAATCTGGACCGAATTCCGGTACGGATTGAGCGCAAAAAGGCAAGGCCGCTACGGGCCCGTGCTGACTGGCGCGTAACCGGCATTCAGGTTGAATACGATAAAGTGGATGACTATTACGGCTTTACCATCGATGGGAATCACCTGTTCCTGCTCGAAGATATGACCGTAACCCATAATACGGCATTTGTCGTTTCAGCGCTTCGCAATGCAGCGGTTGACTTCGGGCAACCGGTGGCGATTTTCTCCCTTGAGATGTCGGCCGTTCAGCTCGTTAATCGTCTGATTTCGGCGGAAGCGGAAATTGATAGCGAGAAAATTAAAAAAGGAAGCCTGGCACCGCATGAATGGGCACAATTGCACCATAAAATCCAGCGGTTATCGGAAGCACCGATTTTTATTGATGATACACCGGCCCTGTCCATTCTGGAGCTCCGGGCTAAATGCCGCCGTCTGAAAGCCCAGCATGATATCCAGATGGTCGTTATTGACTACCTCCAGCTGATGTCGGGTGACTCGAAGTCGGGTGGTAACCGCGAACAGGAAATTGCGTCGATTTCGCGGGCGCTGAAAAACCTTGCCAAGGAGCTGAACGTACCGGTAATTGCCCTGTCGCAGCTGAGCCGGGCCGTTGAAACGCGGGGCGGCGATAAGAAACCACAGCTGTCTGACCTTCGTGAATCGGGCTGCCTGACTGGTGATACATTGCTGGTAGATGCAGTGACCGGTAAGCGTACAACTATTCGGGAATTAGCTGAAACAAATGCCCACAATTTCTATACGCCGGGCACCAGCGAAAGCTGGCGCGTTGGACCTGAGCGTGTTACGCACGTGTTTCCGACAGGAAGAAAACCGGTTTTCAAGCTCACAACCCGTTCAGGACGAACGATCAAGGCAACCGCCAATCATGCCTTTCTAAGGCTTACAGGCTGGTATCAGCTGGATGAACTAACGGTTGGAGACCGGATTGCGGTTCCGCGGTCGATTCGGGTATCAGCCCCACAAAACCCGCTGTCTGAGCATGAAATAATTTTGTTAGCGCACCTGCTGGGCGACGGATGCGTGTTGCCAAAACAACCATATCACTATACCAGTGCCGATGAGGCTAACCTTGCGATTGTTGAAGAAACGGCAAAAGCGCTTTTCGGCATTACCCCGCGTCGGGTAAAACAAGGAACCTCTGATGAGGCTGGCTGGCAGCACGTTTACCTGCCGGCACCTTATGCCTTGACGCATGGTGTCCGTCATCCGATTACAGATTGGTACAATCGTCTGGGACTGGACCGGGTACGTAGTTATGAAAAACGTATTCCTCATGCGCTGTTTACCTGTGATGAGACACGTATTGCCCTCTTCCTGCACCACCTTTGGGCAACGGATGGCAATATCAGCTGGAAACGACAGGCAAAACGTAAACCAGGTGCTGCTATTTACTATGCCACATCGAGTGAACAATTAGCCCATGAGGTACAACATCTTTTGCTGCGGTTAGGAATCCTGTCGACAATCAGACAGCAAACAGGCGGAAAGCACCGCCCGATGTATCATGTTCATGTACAGGGTAAAGAACAGCAAATGGCCTTCCTGAAGCTGGTGAACAGCTATGGGCAGCGGGGTGAGCTGGCTGATGAGCTTCTGGCTGCACTTGATGAGGTGAAGGAAAATACCAATATAGACGTTATTCCGCAGGAAGTCTGGCATTCGGTTGTTGTTGGTTGCAAAACAGAGGATAAGATTAGCTGGCGACGATTGTCTGAACAAATTGGTACAGCCTATTCCGGTTCAGCCATGTTTAAAGCAGGCGTTTCGCGTCAGCGAATGTCCCGTCTGCACGAAGCAATGCCCCATGATGTGTTGAAACAATTGGCAGAATCAGATGTATTGTGGGATGAAATTGTATCCATAGAGTCGCTTGGAGAGGAGGATGTTTACGATGCCACCGTACCAAGTGTGCATAATTTTGTAGCCAACGATATTATCGTCCATAACAGTATCGAGCAGGATGCTGATATGGTCTGCTTTCTGTATCGTCCTGAATACTACAACATTACGCAGGATGAGAACGGTAATTCAACGATGGGTATCGGCGAGGTGATTGTGGCGAAAAACCGGAGCGGCTCGCTGGATACGATTCAGCTGCGGTTTATCAATAAATTCACTAAGTTCTGCGACGTTGACACGTACTTTGAGCCGGTGGCAAACCAAGGCTTCCCGCCGGGCGGCGGCTTCGGCAGCAACGTATCGGGACTAAGCAGTTTTGATGCGCCGGCAGCGCCACCGGTAGGTGGTACATTCCGCAGCAAGGCCAACGACCTGTCAAACTTCGGCCATGCCGACCCGTCCCAGCAGACACCTTTTTAAATTAAAGAGCGAGATAATGAAAGAGTGAAAGAGTGGCGTTTATGCTACCCTTTCACTCTTTTGCTTTTTCACTCGTTCGCTCTTTTCTCCAGCACGACAATGTTTTCCACATGGTGCGTGTGCGGGAACATATCAACCGGCTGAACGGCCGTAACCTCATACAGTTCATCCAGAATCGCCAGGTCACGGGCCTGTGTCGCCGTATTGCAGCTCACGTAAACAATCCGTTGCGGGGCGGCTTTCAGCAACTGGCGCGTCACTTCTTCGTCCATACCGGCGCGCGGCGGGTCAGTGATGACCACATCCGGATGCCCGTGCGTATCCATAAACTCATCGGTCAGCAATGCTTTCATATCGCCGGCAAAAAATGACGCATTATCAATGCCGTTAATTTTTGCGTTCACGTTTGCATCATTCACCGCCATTTCGACGTATTCAATACCGACGACCCGTTTCGCCATGCGCGCTACAAACAGGGCAATCGTACCGGTACCGGTGTAGAGGTCATAGACGAGTTCTTCGCCGGTCAGCTTCGCACCGTCGCGGGCGATGCGGTAGAGCTCATAGGCCTGTTCGCTGTTGGTCTGGTAGAACGATTTCGGGCCGATGCGGAACGTCAGCGGTTCGCCGATGCCCGGGTCCATCCGTTCTTCGATGTATGGGCGGCCTCCCACATTGATAACCTCCTGATCCTGATAGCTGTCATTCATTTTGCGGTTCAGGATGTAATTAAGGGAGGTAATCTGCGGGAAACTGGTTTGCAGGAAGCCGAGCAGTTGATTCAGGGTTTCGGGATGGTCTTCGCCGACCTGTACGGTAACCATTACTTCGCCGGTAGAGGCCGTACGGATAATCAGTGTACGGAGAAAACCGCGGTGGGTTTTCAGGTTGTACAGCGACAGGTTATGCTCCTGCACATAGTTGGCTACCGCCAGCCGGATATCATTGGACGGATCTGCCTGCAGGTAGCAGTGTTTAATGGGCAGTACCTTGTCGAAGCGCTTCGGCACGTGAAAGCCTACCGCCCGCTGGTCAATGTGTTCGCCGGAGCGTACTTCGGCGTCGGTCATCCAGCGGCCGTCGGCGCAGGTAAACTCAAGCTTGTTGCGGTAGTATTGTTTGCCTTCCGATGGCAGAATCGGCTGGAAGGGAGGGAGAGCTACTTTCCCGATCCGGGTCAGGTGGTCAACTACCTGCTGGTGTTTAAACCGGAGCTGCTCGCTATACTGTATGTGTTGCCATTTGCAGCCGCCGCAGGTCCCGAAGTGCTCACAGAAAGGCTCTGTCCGGACCGGACCATATTCGTGAACGTGTTCGACAACGGCTTCGCGGTATTGTTTTTTTGTATTGGTAATCCGGATGTCAACCAGATCGCCGGGCGCAACGGCAGGGCCGCCAAGCCGGCCTTCCACGAAAATAACGCCTTCGTCGGTACGGACCAGACATTTGCCTTCTGCGGCCACATCGTCGATGCGGATTCGTTCCAACCGGACGGCTGGTTTATGGGTCTTATGTCGCATATTCTATTGTAAAAACTGCTAAATTAAGGAGTCGTTTTGATACTGCGTGCGCTGAGCTTTCAAGTTGCGGAATTATTACAGTGTAGAGGATAGCCGGCACATGCAAACCTAACCCAATTGTTATGCAACAAAACTATACGTTACGAATTTTTAAAGTACTTATAATCTGTTTGTTAGGTCTTTTTGCACCCCGTCAATTGCTGGCAACACACATCGTCGGAGGTGAATTTGAGCTACGGTATCTGGGAGCAACCAGTCCGTATTCCCATCGGATTAACATGAATATGTATTTCGATGATATCAACGGTAATGCTCAGGCTAACGATCCGACGGTAACGATTTTCATTTTCCGGAAGCGGGATAATACCTTCATGGCAAGTGTTACCATGCCCCGCGTCAGTCAGGAACTGATCAGTTATACCAACCAGTCCTGTGCGGTCGGAGATTTACGGACAAGGCTTATTCAGTACAGCGTTGATGTTACTTTTCCGTCCGATTTCAACGACACAGGCGGCTATTACATGGTCTGGGAGCGCTGCTGCCGGAATAACATCATCAGCAACATTACCGATCCGGGCGGGGCGGGGTCTGTATTTTACCTGGAGTTTCCGGCACCTTATGTAGGGCGGGCAGCGTTTGCCAACACATCCCCGATATTTGGTAAAGCCATCGGTGACTACATTTGCATCAACCGGCCGTTCACATTTAGTTTTGCCGCAACCGATCCCGACGGCGATAGTCTTACTTATAAAATCGTAACACCCTACAATGGGTATAGTGACCGCAACCAGCCGAATCCGAGTCAGGCAGTACCTCCAAGGGCCGATGCGGGTCCGTATCCGAATGTAACCTGGGTAAATGGTATTTCGGACCGAAACTCAATTCCCGGATCGTTGCCGCTTCAAATCAATCCCCGAACGGGTTTGCTTACGGTTGTTGCCGGTACGACAGGCTTGTATGTCTTTTCCGTTGAAGTAGACGAATACCGGCGGATTCCGGGCCAGGCGCCGGTGCGTATCGGTCGTGTCCGGCGGGATTTTCAGCTGAAAGTCCTCGATTGTCCGATAAATAATCCGCCCAAAATAGCCATGAAGCTTGAGGGGCAAAAGGAGTTTTATAAAGAAGGTACAGTCATTACCATTCAGGAAAAAGACCAGAATTGCTTTGACCTGTTTGTGACGGATCCGGATCTCAATCAGCGGGTGACCATCGTCAATGCCAGCGGCACGCTCCCCGGATTGTCGCTTTCGGCTACGGACATGGTTATCCGGAGTAAATCCGATACGCTGAAATCGCGGTTCTGCTTCGGAAAATGCGTCGGGAACGGAGGAGTGGTCACGCTGGCCATCCGGGCCGTTGACGAAAGCTGTCCGCAGGGGCTTAGTGATACGCTCTATGTGCAGGTGCGCATTGTGCCGGAACCGGTAAACCGGCCGGATATTATTACCAATCTGACCAACAACAAGGCAAGTATATCGGTTGGATCGTCGCTGAGTTTTAATGCGATCGGGACCGATACCGATGGGGATGTCATTTCGGTACAGGCCATCGGGCGGGGTTTCACGCTTTCTCAGGCCAATATGTCGTTCACGACCACTAGCGGCACCGGTAAGATCTCGCCCAGGTTTGTCTGGAACCCACAGTGCGCGCAGGCGACCCGACCGGAGTATATTGTTGATTTTATCGTGACCAAACAACGGTGCAACCGCACCTACAGCGACACCGTAACGGTCAACCTTGCGGCTATTGGCAAGCCGAGTCAGCAACCCGTCATTACCACGTCGCTCAGCCAGTCAATCGTAACGATGGTAGTCAGTCCGACCGATACTACATCCATCCGCTTTACTGTGCTGGCCAATGATCCGGAGCGGGATTCATTGACGATGAAAATGCAGGGACAGGGCTTCGATCCGAGAGCGTTAGGGGCGACGTTTGCGGATAAAAACGGGGTACCGATGCTCTCCTCCGGCTTTAGCTGGCGACCGACCTGCGACATGCTGAACGGTAAAGACGAAGCGATTTATACCATCAACTTTGTTGCCGATGACCGAAGCTGCCAGCCGGATCATACCGCTACCACGGCTGTTCAGGTACGCCTGGTGAATCCGGCAGCAACGGCCGTTGATGTCAGCATTCCGAATGTGATTACACCGAACGGTGACGGGAAAAATGATACCTGGCGAATTTCAACTCTACCGGTTGATAACTGTTCGGAGCAGTTCCGGTTTGTTCAGATTCTTAACCGCTGGGGTAAGGAAGTCTTCCGGTCGACCAGCCGGGATTTCCAGTGGGACGGCGACAATCTGCCTGTCGGGACTTATTTTTACCTGATTCAGTACACTACCAAACAATACAAAGGGCCGCTGACGATTATCCGCTGATGGGGCATAGAGCGGGGGGCATAGTGGATTGGGTGGCGCTATGCCCCCGCTCTATGCCCTATGCTAACAAAAAAAGGGCGTAGAGTCCCGGACATCATTGCCCGTGGCCCTACGCCCTTTGCATTGCGCTCTCTGCCGTTAAATCAGCTTCCAGCCATCACGGTATTTACGGGAAACGAACTGGTTCGCTTCGTCGAAGTTCGTGATCTTCATGTTTTTGCCGTCCCATGTCAGCTTTTTGCGGCCAGGGTAGTCGAAACCACCACCGTTGCGGGCTGTCCGCACATTGTAGCTGCGGATAGCAAGGTTACCCATCAGAACAGATTCGGTCAGCGGGCCGGCAAAGTCGAACGACGATGTCAGCTCTTTGTGCTCTTTGCTGTTGAAGCCGGCTTTGCAGGCATTGGTCCACAATACCTGGTGGCCGTATTCCGGATAAGTCTTATCGTTCTGGCGGGCAACTTCTTCGGCCGACAGTTCGAATTTCTCGCCTTTTTTCGTGAATACTTTCGGATCGCGGCCATACATGCCACACATCATCAGGCCTTTATCACCGATCATAAAAACACCGTTAGCGCCGCCGTCATCGCTCATCGGCTCGTTTTCCGGCAGAAATTCCGGACGGAACGGGCGGATACCACCGTCTGACCAGGTCATTTTCACCGGTGTTTTGTTTTTGTCAGTTGCCGGGAAGGCCAGCTGCACATACGACGATGGCGGGCAACCTTCAGGGATGTATTCCGGCGTCCAGTCTTTGAGGAATACGGCACCAATGCTGGCTTCTACTTCAGTAGGGTAGCCCAGGCCCAGTACCCGGAATGGAGCGTCCATCTGGTGGCATCCGATATCGCCGAGAGCGCCGGCGCCGAAGTTCCACCAACCACGCCATTTAAACGGGTGATAAGCAGGTGTAAAGCCAACCTTTTCTGCCGGCCCGATCCAGGTATCCCAGTCCAGTTCCGATGGTACTTCGCCCGCTCCCGCAGGAACCGGAATGCCTTGCGGCCAAACCGGCCGGTTCGTCCAGATATGAATGGTATGTACTTTACCAATCAGACCTTTATCAAACCATTCGACCATTTTTTTCTGTGACGGGTTTGATGACCCCTGGTTACCCATCTGCGTAACCACTTTGTATTTACGGGCAGCTTCCGTCAGCATCCGCGCCTCGTAGATGTTGTGGGTCAGTGGTTTCTGCACATACACGTGCTTACCCAGCTGCATCGCGGCCATCGCCACAACCGCGTGTGAGTGGTCAGCGGTCGATACCGTTACGGCGTCGATGTTTTTCGCTTCTTTCTCCAGCATTACGCGGAAGTCCTTATAACGGGCCGCTTTTGCGTGGGTCTCGAAGTTCTTTTTCACCTGATCGCGGCCCCAGTCCACATCGCAGAGGGCGACAAGATTGTTAGCGCCTTTATTGAACGCATTGTTGGTATCAGAAAAGCCTTTACCGGCAACACCAACACCGGCAATATTTAGTTTGTCTGAAGGGGCGATGAACCCTTTCCCGAGTACGTGCCGTGGGACGATAAAGAAACTACCGGCGGCGGCTAAGGCTCCTGCCTGGATAAACTGCCGGCGGCTTGTTGTGGTTGAGTTTTGTTCTTTCTGGCTCATGAACGAAGTAAGTGGCATTTATTGCAATAAAGGCACAATCTTAATTTTTTTACTAAATCGGGCGAAGATTTGTTAGAAAGTTTAACGTGAGCCGGAACCGCCCCGAAGGCGGTTTTTTTATTATAACCTGCTTATTCACTACCGTTTATTTATGTGTACGATTTGTCTTATTGTAGGTATTTATTGAATTGTGTACATACCAAAGTACACAATCTGGTATGTAATTTGTACAAAGGCGTATTTTTCACACTTAAATAAACTTCAAATGTTCCACAAAAAGAATGGCGATTACGGTTCGCTTTTTTCTCCGCTCCCACGGCAAAGACAAGGCCGGTAATAAAAAACCTTTCTCTAATCCACACCCGATTACCTGTAGAATTACAGTTGATGGCTGTATTGATCCGGGATTTGCTACAGGTGTTCGCGTTGATCCTGATCTATGGGATCAAAAAGGACAGAAAGCCGGTGGCCGTGGTGATCATGCTCAGAGGGTCACAAGGCTTATTACCCAAATCCGCACAAAGCTTGAGCAAATCCACGACTGGCAGTTAGAGCGATACCAGAACCAGAACGGCCCTAAGCCAACCCCAAAAACAGTACATTACGAGTATAAGACGGGTAAACGACCTGATGTAATGGAGGAGGCTGGCCCGGTGCCGGTAAAGGGCATGACGCTGATCCGGGCTTTTGAATCCTTTATTGCTAAACTCAGGGAAGAACAGCATACACCTATCGGGCTTCACAGTGCTACTATCGGGGATTACGAACATGCCTTAAAGTACCTCAAATCATTTCTTGGTAATGATACCTATCTGAGGGCTGATGAGGTAACAGCCGGTTGGCTGAGGCGTTTTTATGCATGGTTGTTAAGCCAGCCTAAAGAGCGTAAGAGTAAAACAAACCGGCCACGTTCCCTCACCGTCACGGCCCGCACGGTATTGCGGGTTTCTACCGTACTGGATTATCTGAGGGAGTTTGAGGTATTACCCGGCGGAAATCCGCTGAGGGACATTAAGCTACAGCAATCACCGGATAAAGACGTTTACTTTATGGAGATTGAACACATAGAGCGGCTTTTTGATCTTAAGTTGAAGCGTACAGCCGGTATAGCTTTATGGTGGGCAAAACTCATGGTGATTACCGGTATGGATTATCCTGATGCGGTAGTATTTGCACACAACAGGGAAAGATACACACAAAGAACACAGTACGGTGATAAGCTGGCAATCAGGCGGCTTAAATCCGGTGTAAAAAGTGAGGTTCCGGTGACAGGAGTAGCATTGACGCGGTTAAACGCCCTGTTTGATGAATACCCGGCAGGGCCACGGGTTTACGATCACACATACATTAACAAACTCCTTGAGGGGATCGCCGGAAAGATCGGGTTTACCGATAACCTTACGGTTAAGATTCTCAGGAAAACGGCAGGTGCATGGATGTTATGGAGAGGCTTTCGCCTTGAGGCTGTCTCAAAGGCTTTAGGGCATAGCAGTATAACGACTACCCAGCGCTACTATGTTAAGATCACCGGCACGCTCATAGATTTGGAAATGCAGCGATTAAGTGAGGGCGGATCAAAAGCCGCTTAAATGCTGAGGCCCGACGATTGCCGGGCCTCTTTTCAGTCTTCAAACTTGAATACTTCGTTGATTTGCCGCACCTGTTCGGCCAGCTCCTCCGGTGTAATCGGTTTAATCTCCTTCTTCTTTGCCATTTCTTAAAAAAGTACAACGGTCTTTCGGTAAATCCCGTGGGTTTGTTTTGCTGAGGTCTTGGTTTTATCCTAATTTATTGGCCGCTTTGTCGCGCTCTATCTTCTCCTGTACGGCCTCTACAATCCAGTCAATTATTGATATTGCTATTTTACGCTCCCTGGGCTTTGGTCTCAGTTCCCGCAGTTCGTTAATGCTGTCTACCTCCTCCGTGGTCAGCTTTACATTAAACGCTTTCAGTTTACTATTGTTATCCATTTCAGCACTAAAATTAGTGTTAATTACAGTGTTAAATTTAACCTTGTGAACTTTAGGGCCAAATCAGCACTAAAAATAACACTTTTTCCAGCGGCGTTTGCAACTGATGCGATCACGTACCGATAATTGTGCCGTTAACATCGTAACTCAGAGAAAACACTATGCCTTCACCCAATAAGGTACTAAGGCCGTGGGAGCGTAAACCCGCTACCACGACGGCCCGGCCTTATGTCGATCTATCCTCCAACAATCAGGGCCGGAAAGAAGCAAACCGGCAAGTCTACGGCTCGCAGAGGTGGCGGGAAGCGTCAAAACGACATCTGGCCGAAAACCCGCTTTGTGTGCATTGTAAGGAAAGAGGAAACCTCACAGAGGCAACCCAGACCGACCACATTACACCAATCAATCAGGGGGGAGACCCCTGGGACAAATCAAACTATCAGGGGCTTTGTAAGCCCTGTCACGACAGGAAATCCGCAAAGGAGCGGCATTTGTATGGAAATAAGCTTTAATGAATGGTTTGACCTCTTTTCAGGTCAGCTACGCGGTTTAGGCTGGCTCGGGCCTATTGACAGAGAAGCCGCAGAGGAGGATTTTGATAATGGCCTGTCTCCGGAAGAGGCGGCAAAGACCTTGTACGACGACCTCGTAACTTTTTGATAGTCCACGCAACGCGTGACTACCTTCAACATTTTTCTAATTGACATGAACTATACAGAATACGGCATTTTTGGCATTATGGCCTTAGTTTTCCTTGCTACGTTTTTTGTAATACGAGACCTGTTTAAAGCGACCGCAGAAGAGGAGCCGTTACCAAACCTGACCGCAGAGGAGGCCAGACGTATAACCGATGAGGTGAATAAGGCCGAAGCCCTGACACTGGCGGATGTATTGGTAAATGTTAACCGACGCGCTTCTATAGGTTTTAGTTATGCTCGTGTAAGAGGTAGTATACCAACTGAGGTTCGCGGGCAACTTCAAGCGCTTGGTTATTCTATTTGTGGCGATTTCCCGCACTACGGCATTACCTGGTAATAATCAATCAACTTTTCTTTTACTCACTTTTAACTTGTTCTAAAATGTCTAACGCTCTGTTAGTGCTTATCAAGCTTCTTTGGAATCTCACCTTTAATGCGGCGCTGGTTTATGTGTTTGCGCTGGTATTTACAGACCTGCCTTACAACATACTGAAATGGAGTCCCGGCTCTCTGGTATTTGGCGGAGCGCTTACTGTTCTGTGGCTGGGAACTGCCTATAGTATTGAGGAGAAATATATTAAAGGAAAATAACTACACCGACCAATGGAAACGAAGTATTTTGTAGATGGGACTGTTCATGTATTCCCTGTCGCGCTAACAACTGCTCAGGTGCATAGAATTTCACGAATAATAAGTGAAGGTGGGCACGAGTTTGTGGGGACTTATAAAGGGGAACCAATCTTTAGGTTTGCAGGAGTCTTTTACTGTGGAGTACGCCCGGACGGTGGTTTATTCTGTTATGGCGAAAAGATTGACAAAGAGCTTGAGCGCCTTTATGGGACTACCACCGCAAAGCCTGTTGCTGTTGAGCAAAAGGAAGCGGCCATTATGGATGAGTACCACAAGCATAAGCCTACGGCCGTAAAGGTGACTGTAAGCGGCGCGGCGCTCCGTGAGGCACTGGACAACTACACAGAGCGGCAAAAAGAAGCGCTTGAGCGTAAAGTAGAGGCAGCAAAGGCAGAACGCAAAGAAAAGGTAGATAAGGCTATCCGGCATATGAAGGGCCGTACACTTAGCTTTGAGTGGGAAAGATTCGAAGAGGTGATACGGGATGTGTATGATAAATATGAAAGCCCCTCTTTTTCTTTTCGTCTTTATCCGTTTAGGGTCGGAAATTTGATAAATGTTGTGCATGGCGAGCCAAGACTGACTACACCCATTGAGTTAAGCGAGCAGGAGGAGGAGGAGCTACTAACTGACTGCTTCAATAAGGTCTTGAGTAAGGGTTGTGTTACCCCCGTGCAGCATGATAGCTTTCCGCTTGGCACAAGATTTATCCTGCCATATGACTACCTGCATAATCCGGACTTTAGGCGGCTGGATGGTTTGACGTTAGAGCCTCAGGTATGGGATGCGCTCAATTTCATAAAGACAGGTATCGACATGCTGCATAAGGTAGAAAAGGAAGAACTATCCGTTGTGCAGTACAGGGCAATAATTGATCAGGTATCTGTACTTAGTGAGCAGTTAACTGATGCTGCATTCAGTTAATAACACAGTTTAACGGTATTGAAAGGCCATAATGAGCGCTTAATGTGCATTGTTATGGCCTTTTTTATTACCCTCTCTGCTGAGGTGCTTTCCGGCCCTAACTGGCTGAGGCAGAGGGGGTGGGGTCAAATCCCAAACGAGCCGGTTTTTCCGACCGGACATCCAGGAGTAGAGATGTGCGTGCAAAATTTTTTCGACCCCGGCACCCCCCGGGGCAATTCAAACTCAACGTAACTTAATGGGACGATCTAAAACAACTGACGACGATAAACGTAAACGTGGTACTAATCAGCCATGTAGAACGAAAAAGGAGGCAGAAAAATCCGAACAGAAGCCACTTTCACGGATGCCGGTTTTGCCGGATTACATCTGCGAGCAAGGTAAACGAATATGGCGCGAATACGGCCCGAAGCTCCTTGAAGCCGGTCTTTTGGCAGATAGTGAAATTTTAGCGTTCGGCCGGTACTGTCACTACATGGGCCTCTACATGCGGATCATGGGAGAGCTGAATAAAGAGGATTTGATTATAACAATGCCTAACGGTGTTGAGGCTCCAAGCCCCAAATGGAAAATGGCCAATGATTGTCAGGATCGGGCGGACAGGCTCGGCAGACAGTTTGGTTTATCCCCCTCTACCCGTAAGGATGTACCGGCCAAAGAACAGAAAAAAGCCCACCCGTTAGCCGGATTACTGTAATGGCCCGGCAGCGGAAGAATTACAACCCCACGGTAATGAAATACTGTGAGGAGGTATTGTCCGGCAGACAAATAGCGGGTAAGTATACCCGGCTGGCCGTTGAGCGTTTTTTGTCGGACATCGAATCAGGGCGTGACCGTGGGTTAACTCTCGATCATAAGACAGGAGAGCGGGTAATTAACTTCTTTCACCTCCTCCGGCACCATAAAGGGCAACTGGCCGGTAAGCCGATACACCTTGAGCCTCACCAGCAATTTTATGTATACAATTTGTTCGGGTGGAAACGGGAAAACGGTACGCGGCGCTTTCGGCGGAGTTACAAAGAAGTTGCCAGGAAGAACGGTAAAACTACGGAGTGTGCGGGTAAGGCCATGTTTACCACGACGCTCGACGGTGAGCAGGGAGCACAGGTCTATTTTGTCGCCACGAAAGAGGAACAAGCGCGGATCGGGTTTGACGACGTTTGGAAAATTGCCCGCAAAACGCCCGGCTTTGAGTTCCGGAAAGAGAATCCGGACGGGCTGTTTGAGGTCTTTAAAAAGTCCGTTTTCGTCCCCTACACCGGCTCCTTTATCAAGCCCGTTGGTAGTGACTCAAAAACACAAGATGGTTTTGACCCTCACCATGCCATTATCGACGAATACCACGAGCACAAGACGGACGGTATGTTACACGTAATGTCTTCGGGGATGGGGGCACGCCGTCAACCCCTCATAGACATTATTACCACGGCCGGTTTTAACAAGACTTACCCCTGTTACGGTTACCGGAAACTGGTAACGGATGTGTTAGAGGGGCGGGTAAGTAATGACGCTCTGTTTGGCTTGATTTTTACGCTCGATGATGACGACGACTGGCAGAATACCGACGTTTGGGGCAAAGCAAACCCCAATCTGGGAGCCTCGATCTACCTCGACAACCTGAAAGACGACGCAAAAGAGGCACTGGACAGGGGCGGTGAGGCGCTGGTAAACTTTCAGACCAAGAACCTGAATAAGTGGATGGATGCCGCCAAAACGTGGATTCAGCACGAAAAATGGGTAAAATACGGTAAAACGATTGATCGTGAGGCGCTGAGGGGCCGGAAATGCTACGGAGGGTTAGACCTCTCCGCCACACAGGATTTTACGGCGTTTTCGCTCATTTTCCCCATGCCCGATGGCACGTTTCAGCTTCTTGTCTGGCTCTGGATACCGGAGGATACCGTAAAGGCCCGTATCGACGCGGGACTATCTGACCTCCGGAAGTGGATCAATGACGGGTGGGTAAAGACCTGTCCGGGCGGTACGATCAACTATAACCAGATTACATCTGAAATTCTGGCCTATTGCAAGTATTACAAGGTGGAATCAATCGCCCGTGACCCGTGGAACTCTACCAGCGTAGTACAGGATTTGGAGGCAGAGCTACCACCACGGACGGTAGAGGGAAAACAGATAAGCCGGTTGACCGATTTTGTCCAGGGGATAAAAACGTTTGCCACACCGACAAAGGAATTTGAAAAGATGGTGCTTGAACAGCGCTTGCAGCATGGTAACAACCCGGTTCTAACATGGATGCTGTCAAACGTGGCCATCCGCACCGATGCCAGCGGCAACCAGCGGCCCGACAAAGAGAAGTCCAACGAAAAAATTGACGGGATCGTGGCGGGTATTATGGCACTTGGAGAATTTCTAACCTGGAACTGGCAGGCTACCGGCTCGGTGTACGAAGAGCGGGGATTAAGGGACTTAGGATAATTGTAATGTACGATACAAACTCAACGAAAGATAAAATGCAAACCACCGCAGACGCTCCAAGTTTAAAGGATTATTTCCGGCTGATGGTCGAAACAGCCTACAAAACTGACCTTTCCGCAAGTCTTGAGCGGGCATTCTTCACAGCCTCCGCCCAATTTGAGGCAAAGCACGGTTTCCAGATTCCCTTTTCGTTTTCCGGCTTCAAAGAGTGGTATTACCCCCGGAAAAGTCGGGGGTAGGCTGGTGTTTGTCGGAAATCCCGCCAAAACAGCCACAGCGGCGGGCTTACGTTTGTATCGCTCAACGTAACTGTAACTATTGTGGCAAACAAACTAACGAATTTGTGGGAAAGTACTCTTAAGGCAATTGGCTTGGGGTCAGAGTCCCGGAGCCTTGAAAATCCGGCCGTACCGGTAACCGCTATGGATACCTGGGAGGAAATGACCGGGGAGAGTCCAAGCGCCGGGGAACACGTAAGCCCTGAAACAGCCATGCGGTTGTCGGCTGTCTATTCGGCAATCCAGATTATCTCTGACAGTATAGCGGTTTTGCCGCTGACACTGAAACGTGAGGTAAAGAACGGCTCGGAACATGCACGGGATCATAAGCTTTGGCGGCTGCTGGCTACTACGCCCAATCAGTTTCAGACCTGGTATCAGTTTTTTCAGGCGCTGATTAGTGATGCGCTCAGGCATGGTAACGGCTACGCTCATATTATCCGGGATGGTACGGGAGCGGTACGGGAGATTCAGCATTTAGAGCCGGGGGAATGTGATCCTGTGTGGCTTAAGATCGGCCGGCAAAAGTACCTTTACTACTACGTAGACGGGGAGCTTAAGGAAAAGCGGGATATAATCCACATTACATGCCTGGGTAATAACGGCGTAATTGGGAAAAGCCCGATTGCTTTACACCGTGAAGGTATTTCCCTGGCGCTGGCGGCTCAGAAATTCGGCGCAAGGTTCTTCGGTAACGGTGCCCACTCAACGGGAGGATTCAGCACGCCGGATGCGTTATCCGATGTGGCTTTCAAGCGGTTGCATAAGCAACTAAAGGAGAAGTACGCAGGGCTTAAAAACTCTCATGTACCGATGCTCCTTGAGAGCGGGTTAAAGTACGAACGGTTCTCTATACCCCCCAATGAGGCGCAGTTTATTGAAACCCGGAAGTTTCAGATTGCCGAAATCGCCCGTATGTACCGGGTGCCTCTCCATAAATTACAGGAGCTGGAACGTTCGACAAATAACAACATCGAACAGCAAACCCAGGATTTCAAGGATGATTGTCTTTTCCCCTGGATTGAGCGGATAGAGCAGGAGTTTAAACGAAAACTACTCCTCGAATCGGAGCAACTGACAATGTGGTTTGAATTTGACATGGATTATGCTCTACGGCCTAATCCGGCAACGCGGGCCACGTATTTTGAGAAACGGTTTAACACCGGCTCCATTACGCCAAACGAAATCAGGGAGCGGGAAGGTGACAATAAGTTAGACAACCCGCTTTGTGATGAGACGTTTATTCAATCCGGTTTCCAGCCGCTGAGAGAGGAAAATTTTGCACCAAAGAATACCACCGTAACACCTCAACCTAATGGAAATCCTAGAGGTAATCAGAAACAACCAGGGCCGGAATAATTACGATCAGCGCGTATTAAGTCCGGAAGAGTCAGCGATAACGACCGAAAGCAGGGCCACGGATGGCGGTAATGTTACGGTTTTGATGGGGACGGGCGTAGTGTTCGGGGCTTTATCGAAACCCATGCTTTTGATCCTGGATTCAGGGGAGGCCGTGGAGTTCCGGGAGGTCATAGAGCCGGGCGCTTTTGATGGCTGCGATATTACTGATGTAGTATGTTGCATTGACCATGAAGAGGGTGAGCTTTTGGGCCGTACACCGGCAACGCTACGGCTGAATATTGACCGGATCGGCGTTCGCTATGAATGCGATTTGCCGCCCCTGCCAATTTCTACAAAGCTGGCCGTATACATCGACCGCAGGGATATACGCGGAAATAGTTTCCGCTTTATCGCTGACAAGGAATCTGATGTCTGGGAGCGGCTGACAGACGGGACAATTATTCGCCACATCCACAAGATAAAGCGCCTGATTGACATTGGCCCTGTTGTTCGTCCGGCCTACCCGCAGGGTGATTTAGCCGCCCGCTCATACAGTGAAAACGGACTGACTCAACAGGAGACCGGCGTTCCTGAAATCGAACCCCCTAAAACCCAACTGGCCGAACAGCGGGCCAGACAATTAACGGCCAACGAACGCACATTGGCCATGCTCAAGGTATAAACCGAATGGTCAGCCCTCCCGGGGCGGGTCTCCAATCCGGGGGCGGCTGGCCGCTATAGCCTTACCAGTTTTTTTACTTTTTCTTTTTACTCAACGTAACTTAAAATGAGTGTAAACTTGCTTGAGCTGCAAAACCGGCTCGGTCAAATCGTTGTAGAGCAACGTTCAATCAATGACAAGGCAGACAAGGCCACGGGCGCTTTGGCTGCTGAGGATCAGGCAATCTACGACAAATTAGAGGAGGAGTTCCGGAGTATTGATACCTCTGTGAAACGACTCCAGGACGCAGAGGCGCGTAACCGCCAGTTAGCTGCTACGGAGTTTGAACGCCAGCGGAATGAATCCGGCAAGGGTAGCCAGACCGACGATGAGCGGCGCTCAGAAGCGTTTGAGCGTTATTTGCGTTACGGAGCGCACAGCCTTAGCGCAGAACAGCGCAGTTTGCTGACTCCGCACATTGAAGGCCGGGCGGCTACTCCGCAAAGCGGCGCTTCGGGTAGTACAACGGGCGGGTATCTGATTCCTGCTCAGTGGTCAAACAAGCTTATCGACCAGCTCAAAGAGTTTGGCGGTATGCTGAAAGTGGCGCAGCTCCTCAATACGTCGGATGGTAATATCATTAACTATCCTACTGGTGATGATACGGCCAACATGGGTTATATCGTCGGTGAAAACGCAGATGTGACAACCGGCTCTACACCGCTTACGTTTGGCGGAGTTTCGATTTCTGCCTTTACCTACAGTTCCGGCTTTATCCTGATTCCTTACTCTCTGGTTGAGGATTCAATCATTGACATTCAGGGCCACACAGCCAAGAAAGTTGCAGAACGTTTACAGCGCGTATTGAACAAACATGCTACTGTCGGTACTGGTTCGGGTCAGCCGCAGGGGCTGGTAACGGCATGTTCTACCGGCTTTACGGGTGCGGCTGCTGCAATTGATGTGGATGGCTTGATTGAGCTGGAACATTCGGTTGATCCGGCTTACCGGGATGCCGCTTCGTGCCGGTACATGTTCCACGATGATACGCTTAAGGCGCTGAAAAAGCTTAAGGACGCGGAAGGTAATTACATCTGGAAACAGGGTGATATTACCAAAGGTGTGCCAAGTACGCTGAATGGCTATCTGTATACGATCAATCAGGACATGGACAAAATCGGTGCCGGTAAGTCTCCGGTTGTCTTTGGTGATATGAGCGCGTACATGATCCGCCAGGTAAACGGCTCCCGTATCCGTCGTCTGGATGAACGTTTTGCTGAAAACGATCAGGTGGGTTATGTTGGCTTTATGCGTTTCGATGGTAAACTGTTGAATCCATCGGCTATCAAGAAACTGAAAAACGCAGCCAGCTAACAGCTAAAAGCCGATGCAGAAAGTTAAAGTCATCGGTCTGAAAAATTGTGCGGGGGTGGATTTTACACTCTCGCTCAATTTACAGACTGAATTAGAGCCAGAAACAGCCCGTTTGTGTGTCCGTGACGGGCTTTGCCGGTACGCAGAGGAGACACCCTCAACCTCTCCGGTAGTGGAGGAAACACCGGCTCCGGTAGAGGCAGAGCCAGCCCCCGTAGTGGAGGAAACGCCCGCTCCGGTGGAGGAAACACCCGCTCCGCCCGTGATTACAATCGCTCCCAGACCAGCACGCACCCGTAACGCCCCTAAGTAATGTATAACCTTCGCCCCAAAACTAATTACCCGAAAAGTGACCTCCCCGTAACACAGGAGGAGCTTTTAGCATATGTACAGGTTGATGCCTCCGAATGGCAACCCGTAGTATTGCCCCTTTTGCTGTCCGCTATGGATGAGGTAGAGGCGCAAACCAAACAGGCTATTTTCTCCCGTGAATGGGAGCTTATTACTGATAATCTCTATGATGGTTATTGTTTGCCCGGCTGCTATGTAACAGAGGTGAAGGAGATAACGGTAGACGGGGAGGAGGTTAACGAAGGCGCTTATGAGCTTATCGGGGATTATCTGCTGTTATTCGGTTCGTTTCCTCATGCCCGCAATTACTATGGCGTAACCTACAAACGGGGTTTTCCGGCTGACTTTGTGCCGGATGCCGTAAAACAGGCGCTTAAAATCCTTGTCCGTGAATGGTACGACAACCGGGGGGATAACGCCCGTAACTGGCCTACTGTCGTGGATAAGCTGCTTAAGAACTTCAAAACCCACAAAACACCGTGAAGCAAAAGCAAATCAGTTACACATTCCCGAAACTGAACGCAAAAACAGGCAAATGGGAGGTGGTGGAAACCGGCAGCGGTGAGCCGAAAACACACGTTTTCGCTGACTGCAAGGCCGGAACCGATTTCGTGATTAAAAAGGCGCTCGGACGATGAAAGCACGCAAACCCACGCAGGTACTTGATAGGGTGCTGGTGGTGGAACAAAAGGCAACAATTAAAAACGCGTTCAATGAGTCATTCCCGGTATGGGATATGGTTTGCCGTATCCAGGGCGCAAAGGTTGAAGGAAACGGAGACGAAAAGGAAACCGAATCGGGGCGGCTTACGAGCTTTTCTAAGGTGGTTTTTTACGTTCGTTTCCGGTCTGATATAACCCCCTCTATGCGGGTTCTCTGTGACGGCGCGGAATACAACATTCTGGCCGTATCGGAACAGGGGCGCAGACAATGGACGCTCCTCGAATGCTCCCGTAAAGATTAACGTATAGATAGCTACGTTATGCGTATTCAGGTTGAAGATTCAGACCTACGGGTTTTCGATAAGCAGTTGGCGCAGGTCGGGCGGGCGTTTGACGCTACGGTGACCGGCCGAACGCTAAGGGACTCGTTAAAGCCCATGCTTGAAGCAACACAGCGTAACGCTCCCGTGGGCGGAGCCGGTAAGGAGGGAATGAAAATCAGCCTCCGCCACCGTCGTAACCCGAACGCGAACGAATACCGCAAGAACGGGGCAACCCAGGCGGATCAGCGGATAAAAATTGTTCGCGGATCAGGGGAGGCGCTGGTAGAGGGGCTGGTAGGTACATCCAAAAAACGCGGTAAGGTCGGCTGGCGTACTCACTTCCTGACCCTCGGTACAAAGCATATGGCCGCAAATGACTTTTTAACGCGGGCCTATAATGAGACAATCGGGGAGGTAGTGAACGGGTTCGGCACATCGGCGGAACGGATCGTAAAACGGATTTTAAAACGGATTTTAAAACGATGATAGCAAAAGCCATTGTGGCTATCCTGCTCGGTTCGGCGGATGTAACCTCACTGGTTGCTGACCGGATCAAACCCGTAAAATTCAATCAGGGGGAGGCTTTCCCCATGCTCGAATACAGTACGGGAGACATTGAGCGTATCCCTTGCCGCTCGGCCGATAAGGAGTTTTACGGAACGCTCGCCGTGGGAGTACTGGCCAAAACCTACCAGGAATTACAGACAGTAACAGAAGCGCTAAGGCGGGCCTTAGATGACTTCGACGGGACAATAGAGGGATACTCGCTTTCTATTGATTCAGGGCGTGAGGGTGACGACTCGGAAGATTCGGAGCTTGGAGCCTATTACAAACGGGTAGAGTTCAGCGTACACGCTACGCAGCTTTAAACATACTTACTCAACGTAACTTAGAAATGGCGGCAACCGCTAGAACCAGAAAACAGGTGAAGGGTAAAGAAATTTACCTTGCCATCAAAAAGCCAGGGGGCACCGACTTTGTAATGGTCGGGTGTGCTGAGGATATTCAGTTTAAGAGTTCCAAAGGGGAGGATAAATACTCGTGCCGGTCGGGCACCGGTAAACTACCCAACGGCGAAGACCCGGACTGGTCTTTGTCAGTCAAAGGATTCTATTTCATCTACCCGACTGGTGAAAAGGCCGCAAACGTAAGCTATGAGGATTTTTCCGACTGGCATTTGGCGGAAGAGGTTTTAGACGCGAAATGGGGTACATCGAACATCGGTGATCCTGTGTTTTCCGGCCCGCTCTTTATCAAGGATTTGAACCTTTCCGGCCCTAATGCCGGTCTGGCAACCTATGATGTTGAGCTGTCAGGCTCCGGAGCGTGGTCTAAGGCTAACGTACCTGGCTCATAATCTCCTTTACTCACAAGCGGGCTACATCATGCAGCCCGCTTGATTTTTCAATTTTTACTCAACGTAACACAATCAGAACAGCCATGAAAGGCCAGCTAGTATTGACTTTGGGCGGTAAAGCCCGTACCCTGTTTTTTGACTATTTCTTTCTTTCCATCCTGAATGCAATCATTCCGCAGGATGAGTTAGAGGCGTATTTCGAAACCAACCCGTTTCAGATTATCCCGCTTCTGACCTATTGCGGTCTCAAGTCCGGAGAGGATGTAAACGACTTGCCGGAAGATTTCAGCCAGCGCACGGCCAGCCGGTGGTTACGGGACATTTCACCGGAGGATTCAGGGCGGATTATGGAAGAGTATAAAGAAGCAATGGGGTTTATCCAAATCGCCTTTTCTGGCTTGATAGCCTCAACGCAAGCCGTAAACGAAAAGCCAAAAAGCACAGTAAAAGCGAGCCGGTAAACTGGGACGAATTGCTGATACGGGCCTTTCAAATCGGGCTTACTGAGGCTCAGTTCTGGAAAACCACACCTAAAGGGTTTTCCCTGATGGTGGAGGCTTACGAGCGGAGACAGGATGAAGAATCCGCCCGTTTCCGCTCCCTGTTTACGCTTTTCTGCAATATCCACCGGAAAGAAAAAGCCCGGCCGGTTACGGGGGCGGAGGTGTGGCCGCTGTTTATGGATCAGTTCGCCCCGAAAGAGCAGACAACCCGGAAGGCTAAGAAAATACAGTCTGACAAGTTTCAGGCGCTCACCAAACGATTCAATTCATAATGGCAGGGATAGGAGCGGTTAATATATCTCTCGGGGCTATTGTATCGGGCTTTGTGGCCGGTATGAATCAGGCCCGCTCCGCTGTCGGTAACCTTACCCGTGACCTTAATACGAACCTGGCTCAGTCGTTCGCTTCGGCGGATCGGCAAAGCCGGGTTTTTGAGCGTGGATTGGGGCGGCTCGGCAGCGGTTTACAAAATGTGGGAGGCCAGCTCACGCGGTATCTGTCGTTACCTATTGCCGGGGCCGCTCTTGCGGCTCTTGGTCTTTTCGGTGATCTGGATACGCTCAGGCGCGGGCTTACCTCGGTAATGGGCAGTACAGAGGCGGCAAACGCTGAGTTTGTGAAGCTTCGGGAGGTTGCCAGGCTCCCCGGCCTGGGACTAAAGGAGGCCGTAGAGGGTAGTGTAAATCTACAGGCGGCGGGCACATCGGCAGAGTTCGCCCGGCGGTCTCTACTGGCAGTGGGTAACGCACTGGCCACGGTCGGTAAAGGGAAAGTAGAGTTGCAGCGGGTAAACGTGCAGCTCGTTCAGTTATTCAACAAAAAATCAGGATTCGGGGAGGATATACGGACGCTTTCGCAGTCGTTACCACAGCTTAGAAAAGCTATGCTGGCCGCTTTCGGGACGGTTGACACGGCGGAAATTTCTAAGAAAGTCGATGGTAAAGGCTTTGTGGAGGCGCTGGTAAGGGAGCTGGAAAAGCTACCTAAAGCCACGGGCGGATTTAAGAACGCTGTCGAAAATGCCGGGGACTCCCTGCAAATTTTCGGGGCTAAGGTCGGTGAAAGTCTGGTTAAAACATTCCGGTTAGAGGAGCTGTTAAATTCAGTCTCAAGCCTGTTTGATAGCCTGACAGAATCCTTTGACGCAATGCCCCCGGCAGCGCAAAAGGGAATTATAGCGGTAGCAACGCTGGCCGGTTCGTTCGGGCCTCTGCTGTTTGCGGTCGGCAGCGTAATGAAGCTTTTACCGGTGCTTAAATTAGGGCTGGCCACGTTTGCCGGGCCGCTCGGTATTACCGTGGCCGTAATTGCCACGGCCGCTACCCTGATTGTGACCTATTGGGACGAAATTAAAAGCGTGCTGGTAGATTCGGGTATCTGGGATGCGGTGGTAAGGGGCGTTACGGCTATGGTTAACCTGCTGAAAAGCGGGTTTAACAGTCTGGTTGGTTTTGTTACCTCAACCTGGCAGAAGCTTAAAGCGTTCCTGATTGATTCGGGTATCTGGTCAACGGTGGTAAATGTGGCCGTTACGGCGTTTAATTTCCTCCGGACGGCCATTACTCAGTTTGCGGCGGCGGCGCAAATTGTTTTTGGTGCCCTGGCGGCATACTACCGGGCAGTATGGACACCGATAATAGCGTTTACGTCCGCTATCTGGTCACGTATCGGCGGGGTGATAAAACTGGCCTGGGAAAACATCAAAACAATCGTAAAGGGGGCTTTTGATGTGCTGGTGATTCTGTTCAATACCGGTGGCAATGTGCTGGCGGGTATTTTTAAGGCGCTCACGGGCATTTTAACCGGTAACTGGTCACTAATCAGGGAGGGGCTGCAAAACATTACTATAGCGCTCTGGAATGGCATTATAGATTTAACCCGGACAGGTATTGTTACGGTGGGCGGATTGTTTGCCAACTTCCTTGACGCGGTAGGCGCTGACAAACTGGCCGGGTCAGTCCGTGACGGGCTGGCCAGGATCGGCACGTATGCAGACGGGTTAAAACTCAAATTACAGGGCGTTGCTCAGGCGGGGGCGGAGGTGGCCAGCTCGGTAAAGGCTGCAAAATTACCGGCCGTGACCGGCAAACCGGCAGGGACAAAAACCGATACAGGTAATGGTAATGCCGGTTCCGATGATGAGGCGAAGTTTAAGGCCCGTTTCTCGGATGTCTCTACACTGCTGGAAATCTACAAAAAGCGCTTAGAGGAGGTAGAGAAGGAAATACAGTCCTTTATCCTCAAAGGGAAAGAAATTCCTGATGTGCTGGCCGCAGTAGCGCAGGGATACCGGGCCGCAATAGAGGAGATTGAGCGTAAACCGCTGGTGCTGGATTTGTCCCTGAAACTCAACCGTAACAATAAGCTTACGGAAATCATGGACTCCACGGTGTTTAAGCAACCGTTACAGGGCGCTATTAAGGCCGTTCCGGACAGGCTTAACGCGACAATCGAACGGCAGGGGGCTAACCTGCAAAGCTTCACGGATTTAAAGTCCGCCCTGAAAGACTGGCCCAAATTTCTTGGCGGGCTAAACAGACAAATAAGTAGTGCAGTGGCGGGACTTGATCCGCTCGGGCCACTGCCAGCCCGTTTACTGGAATCGGTGCAAAAGGTCAAAGAAGCAATTTCCCAATCTACGCAGGAGCTGAAACAGGGCGGTGCTGATTTGGTCTTTTCTATCGGTGAAGGAATCGGTAGCGGGTTGGGTGCAAAGGATATTCTACGGCGGTCGCTGCAAATGGTGTTTGATGTAATCTCGGCTTATCTGGCCAATATCGGCCGGGCAATGATTATGGCGGGTCTTGCTATGCTGCTTTCTCCTGACCCAACCGGAATTACAAAGGTTATAGGTGCTAAACAACTTGCGGCTGGCGGAGGTATGACCCTGGCCGCTGGTGTGATCAAAGGGCTAGGGTCAAATATTGCGGCTTTTGCAAATGGCGGTCTGGTCTTCGGCCCTACAATGGGACTTGTGGGGGAAGGGATCGGGACAACGCGGCGCAACCCGGAAGTGATTGCGCCTTTGGATAAGTTGCAGTCTTATATCGGCGGCGGGCGTTCTGTCGAAGTGACGGGACAATTTGAGTTAAGAGGATCTGATTTGGCTGTTGCGCTTAAGCGGGCTGAAAGGAATAATAAATCATGGGGTAGATGAAAACGGGATACGGTGAACAATACAGAATAGAATGCCTGACCCGTAGCGCTACGGCCTACGGGAAAAGTAAGGGTAAGGTTTACCGGATTCGTTTCTGGCGAAAGGGGTATACAAACCCCTTTCAGCTCCTGAACGGAGCGGCTGAACCCTGGGAGGTTGAGGTAGGTGCTGATGAGCCGTTCGGACTGATGGCCACTAAGGTAAAAATAGGCGTCTACCCTCCGGCTACCGTCGGGCTTTCCGGATTCTATACGGAGAATGAACGGGAAATGGGGGTAACGCTTGAGGAGGAGACCGCCCCGAATGTGTACACTGTCCGGTTTACCGGCTGGCTCTCTCCGCTTTCTTCACGGGAGGAATACAAAAAGGGATCGGGGCCGGTAGAGATAACGGCCGTTTGCGGTCTTGGCTCACTGGCTGAGTATCCGTTTTATCAATACCCGTTCGGCTATCAGCTTACGGGTCTTACTACCCTGCATAGTATTGTCTGGAACTGTCTGATGTGGGTAGGCTATGAAATCCCGCTTCATGTTTCTGTGCATTGCTATGAGGAGTCTATGTTATCAGGCGGAGCGCCCGGGGCAACTTACAACCCGCTCCAACATGCAAAGCTAAGGCTTGCAAATTTTCAGCGTAACGGAGAATGGCTCAAGTGTAAGGATACCTTAGAACGGGTGCTGGAAGCTTTTAACGCCGTACTTTTTCAGGAAGATGGCGTATGGAAGTTAATGCGCCGGGATGAACTTACGGGGGATTATTCGTCGCGTTCATGGATTGCCTATACTGATGCTACAGTGACTAACGGCACGGCCTACAGTGAAAGCATACTGAAAACAGTAACCTTTAAAGGAACGGGCACACCACTGGCGGGCGGTATGCTGGGAGTGATGGAAAGTAAGCGGAAATGGGTAGAAACCTATGAGTATGGCGAGCCGGTCAACCTGTTGCGTAACGGTGATTTTTCGGGAGCCTTGAACGGGTGGACGCGAAACAACGGCGTGCAGATGTTGGGAGGGGCGGTCGGTGACGGCTCGGAGAATAACCCGTTTGGCCTTGAGATATTCGGTACGTCGTCAGGTGATCAGCAGTTGAATGCAATCGGCCCGCTTTATCAGGAGGTGATATTTCAGCGCACTGCCAACGTGATCACAACCAATGTACGGGGTCAGCTCCTTACCCGTACTGAACAGCCGGTGCATATTATCCGCTTTACCGGCCGGTATATTAACCAGGGTGTGGCCGGACCTAAAATCCGGATTACGGCATATGTGACCAACTTCGGTAAGGCAGAGGCCTACGACCTGGCAGCAGACGGGACATGGGGTAACGGCTCAAAGGTTGAACATTATCTGATGTACTCCAATGTGATCAAACAGGGTAGTACGCAGGTTTCACGGCCTACCTCGGGAGAAAGCTTTACCGTAGAGGCTACGCAGGATGTACCCGGCCAGGGAGCCTACACGATCCGGATTCAGTTATATGCCGGTGTGGCGCTTTACGGGAGCACTTCTCCAACGAACCGGATTGTTTACCGTGGGCTTGGTCTGGGTTTGCTGGATGGTAGTTCGCTTGAGCTGGTATCTGAACAGTTAACGGCAGAGCCGCCAAACCTGGATGCTTCGGCCATGCGGAAAAAGGAAGATTATACGGTATACATCGGGGATCAGACTACGGCGCAGGGCGGAGCCGGTATCCGTACTGGAGCGCTTTACCGCGAAGACGGCCAGACCCCTACCGTTCGCTGGGTAATGAACGGCGTAACTGACCGGCTGCAAAACCTGTCAGTACGCGGCCGGCTCAGGATAACAGGCAGACAGAATCGGAGTTATGAGGGTACGCTAAAAACGGATAATATCCGCTTTTCGGATGTTCTGCATTTTACGGAGCTTGGTTATAAGGCTATTGTGTTGCGCTATACCCGCAGACTGGTAGCCCGTACTGTTCAGGTAACCGCAATGGAGATCAGCGAAACGTCCGGCGCTCCCCTGTCCGGCAGCTACCTGAATACCAACGGAGATAAACTCCCGATGGGTGAAACTACCAGTTCGGCCGATATTGGCCAGACGCAGCCCCCCGTATATCTGCCACGGCAAAACAGTAATACCGGCAGTCTGACAGGCGGGGCCAGTAAAATATTGCAGTCTGTACTAAAGAATATCGTTAAGCTGGCCGGTGTCGTAGAGCCTATTAAGGATGCTTACTCCGGATTGCAGCCCGGCACCGGATCGGGTGTAGTAGAAGATAATAACGGGCTGGTATTGCATGTGATAAATTAGGGGGTGGACTGGTCTTTGTCGGAAATTCCGCCAAAACAGCCACGGAGGCAGCGTTACGTTTGTATCACTCAACGTAACTTAAAAAACAATGTCGCAACGCATACGCCTAATTTTTCCGCTAGGTGATAACATCCGTTATGCTCTCTCCTCGGATATGACGTTGGCGGGCATTGGCCCGGAGCAAGCCTCTACTGTCTTCGTGTCTCAGGTGAATGGCTCTCCTCTGCAAGAGGGGAGCTATTACCGGGTTTACTGGCGGACAACGGACGTAGAATTCAATGAAACGGACTACAACGATTTTTATATTCCGTATCTGGTTAACTCCACTAACCAGGCTGGCCAGCCCGCACAAATCCGGATAACGTCTCCGGTTGGTGATACTATCCGTTATGCTCTCTCTGCTGATATGACGCTTGGCGGCATAGGGGCGGAACAGACTTCAAACATTTTTACCTCTCAGGCGAACGGCTCTCCCTTTGTTGAGGGGGAACATTACAGGGTGTATTATCACATCGACGGTGAGGGGTGGGACGAAAACAACTTTGTTGATTTTTATTTCCGCTCTACACCGGCCGACCGCTACCACTATACCCACGTACAGAATACGCCCTCAAGCGCCTGGCAGGTTAAACACAATCTCGGCTATAAGCCGGGCGGAATTATTGTCCATGACTCGGCGGGGAATGAGTGGGAACCCCTTGTTACCTACGTCGATAACAACAACTTAATCCTGAATTTCGGCCCCTTCTCCTTTGCGGGAACGGCTGAATTATCATAGCTATGGCAAAGAAAATAGGTAACGGCCACGACTATAACCAGAGTGAAATACAGAATCCACGTATTCACAATCTGGGAGCGGCCCCGGCCAGTCCGGTGCCCGGCCAGATTTGGTACAATACCGGCGATGGCTACCTGTACCTACGCGATAACAGCGGGGTACGGCAGCTTGCAACCCTTACGCAGGTGTTGGGCCTCCGGCTCGATCAGCTCACGGCTCCTAATGTGGCGCTGTCGATGGGCAACCAGCGGATTATTAATCTATTAGACCCGACAAACCCGCAGGACGCTGTAACGAAAAACTACGTCGATGCGCTGGTGGCGGGTATGCGCTGGAAAGATGCCGCAAGGGTGGGCGTAACAACTAATATTGCCCTGTCGGGTCTGCAAACGCTCGATGGCGTAACGCTGGCCGCAGGTGACCGGGTGGCCGTAATGGGCCAGACAACCGGCTCACAGAACGGTATCTGGGTGGCCGCTTCGGGGGCATGGTCAAGGGCAACGGATGCCGATACATCGGCGGAGGTGTTTGCGATGAGCTTCTTTGTGTCGGAGGGCACGGCCAACGGTAATAAGGTGTACGTCTGTACAACGGATGCCCCTATATCGCTTAACTCAACGGCGCTTACCTTTTCGCTTATCGGTACATCTACCAGCTTTACGCAGGGAGCGGGCATTATCATTTCGGGTAATCAGATTTCGATTGATACAAACACCGTCGTTCGTAAGGTACTGGCGCAGGTGGGCAACGGTTCGGGTACGTTCTTTACGATTATTCACAACCTGAATACAAAGGCGGTAATCGTCGGTATGCGTAAGGTCAGCACAGATGAGGCATGGGAGCCGGATTATACATCCACAACCCTGAACAGCGTAACGGTGTACTTTACGACCGCCCCGGCAGCAAACGAATTTGAATGTGTTGTAATGGGGTAAGCGATGGCGAAAAAACAAAGCAACCCCGGCAAAGTCCCCGTGGCGGGTGACGTATGGGGATGGGACGGAAATAACATGAGCCTGATGGCTCCCCCGGCCGGGGCTTCGGTTTCGGCCAATTTCACGCAGCCGGTTCCCACGCAGTCGGTAACGGTTTCGCTGAGTAGTGCCCGCTGGATAGCCGTTGGTATGATTCTGTTTATTACGACGGGCGGCTATTACGAAGTTATAGCGGTTCCCTCTATCAGCTCGGTTACAATCAAGAATCTGGGCTACACCGGAAACCGGGTAGAGGGAGCTACCGTACTGGCCGGTAACGGCGTGGTGGCGGCTGGCCTGAAAGGAACGGACGGAAAGGGTATTATTTCGGCCAGCGTCGATCCGGTTAACGGGGCGGGCAATGACGGTGATTACTGGTATAACCAGAATACAGGAATATTTTTCGGCCCTAAGTCATCGGGCACATGGCCAGCCGGTTTTTCACTCAAGGGGGCAGACGGTAAGAATATCGAACTGCAATCAACCGGAGCCTATATCCAGTGGCGTACCGTGGGCGGGACAACGTGGAGCAATCTGGTAGCGTTAAGCAGTCTGCAAGGAGCTACGGGGCCACAAGGCCCGCAGGGGCCGGATAGTGTAATCCGGATTCTGTTGTCGAACGGCCCTGTTTTTCGCCGTCTGGCTACCTTGCCGCCAACCAGTGCGGGAACGTATGACGAAACGGTAGTAGAGGGTACTTTCGGCGGGTGGGGCGGTTACCATAAGTGTAAAATCTCGGCCAGCTTTTCAAACCGTGAGGGCTTCACGTATGATTACAGCTTTTCCGGTGTACAGTCTCAGGCCAGTATCAGAGCGTACCAGCAAGCGGACGGCTCTGTAATTGTCGGTCTCTACAGTACAGCTCAGTTTGCTTCGGCAGCGTTACAGGTGTACAGCTCTCAGGCGGTCGTTGATATATCGGCAACACAAATTACAGCCTCCGGAACGCTGGTTTTTGATTCGGCCGTTCCGGCTACCTACGTACCGGCGTGGCGCTATGATACGGGCGGCTTTCAGGTAAAAGCGGCGCTGGTATCGCCCCGGCGGTTCTCTACAGCCATGCCCGGAATGCCTACGGCGCTCAAGACAAGCAGAAGCCTTGATGTAGTTGTACGGGACAGAGGAACGACGGAGGAGTTTGCGTGTACGCTGGCCGATTTTAAATACCTGATGTCGGTAACGTCGTACTTTATTCCGAATGCAAATTCGGAGACAAACGCGGCGCTTACGCTCTACCTCGGGGATTACTTTGAGGAGCCGACCGGACACCCGCTTAGTTTCGTAATATCGGGAGGCCCGGCGGGAATGTCCGTAAATTCAAGTAACGGGGTCTATAACGGTTTCCCCTCTCTGCTGGTACGTATACAGTAACCGTTACGGCTACCGACATAATCGGGTGGACGTACCAGCGAAGTTTTACAATAGTCGTAACAGGGAGCGCTATTAACCGGCTATACTACGAGTGGGACACCAATTCAAAATCCTTCTGGTCGTATGCACAGGTGACCGACGCAAGCGAAAGCGTAGGGTACGAAACAATCTTAATCCCCTTGCAGGGACAAAGCGGCCCGGCCCAAACATACAGGACTATGGAGGCCGGTTCGTGGCCAATCGGCGGGGTAACCTATAACCGGCGTTACCAGTATCCGCCCGGCTTTGCGGGCGGGGTTGATGTGGTGGCGGGCTGGTGGCGGCAACGGGTCAGGAAGGTAACGGACACTAATATCAACCGTCAGGCCGATGTACAACTGGTTAACGGGGTCAACAGTAGCGGGGATATTACGAACAACCCTCCCTATAGCGGTGGCGGCGGGGGTAGTAATCAGGCTCCGATATGGGGCTTTATTCCGAATCAGCGGCTTTCGCGTAAACGCTACTGGTCGTATCAGGTGCCAGCGGCCAGCGATCCGGAAGGCCAGCCGTTAACCTACAGTATTTCCGGTCTGCCATCGGGCCTTAGCTTCGACGCTTCGACGCGGACAATATCAGGCACTACGGCCGTGGCGGTTAACAACTATCTGGTAACGGTTACGGCTACAGACCCGCAGGGAGCCAGCACCGGCCAGTCGTTTTATATTCAGGTGGAAATATCGCTCTGTAATGACTTCCGGCAGTATACCAGCGGTGATAACGTGGCGGGGTCACACCTGATTTATGAATATAACGACGGGAGCGGTTATCCACGGGCTTTTGCATCCACTACGGAGCTGGTTACGCTCATGGGGGCAAATACGAGTGTTAATTTTGATTTCTGTACAATAACCGGTGGTAATTGGGTTATCGGTAGCCGGATGTGGGGGAGCAATAATCCGACAATTATTGACAATGCTGTTGCTAATCCGGGGGTTGCTCCAAACCCTGCAACGTACAATGTTGATGAGGCGGGCTGGTGGGCACGCAATCCGGTTTACTCCGGAGGTTCGCTCCAATCGGTCGATATGGTTCAAACGGATACGTGCGGCTACATTATAGCCATTCAGCAATACGTCAAAGGCAGCGGGGCGGGGGTGGTTGGCTCAAAGGACATCTTTAACCCGTCGATTCAGTGGAGCGCCGGTAAGGCCCGTGTAGTGAATACGGCTACTCCGTCGATACCGTCAGGCTATGCCCTCTATTACTGGATTTCGGGCGGCGTTCCGTCTACCAGCCTACCGGCTACCTATGACTATGATCCGGGCGATCAGGTGACAATTTACGCGGCAATTGCCAACACGACTGACCCGGTTTCAGGTACGTTTTATCCGGCTTACTCAGTAATTCTATTCTAATGAAAAAACTTGATATTTCAGCACTTACCGACCGTGACCCGGCGGAATGTTTCGTACTGGTTTTTGACAGGCTTATGAACCTTGTCGGAATGCACAAGCCCGGCGAAGGAATAACGCCCGATGCTCCGGCTATCCCCGATACTCCGGCCGCTCCCGTAGAACCCGCTCCGGTTGAGTACAGCGTAACGGCTGTATGTACGGGTGATAAAATTGTTGTAACGCCCTTTCCTGACTCAAAAGACTGCTTTGTAGGAATTATGGGGCTGTCTGACTGGACACCGATACGGGAGTTTTACGTACCGCCCTATCAGATTGCGGAGGGGAAAAGCTTCACGATAAAGGCGCGGTGGAACGGAGCGGTAGAACGTGAGGTGGTTGTATCGACTTCCGGCAGCGTTCCGGCAGAAGTACCACCGGCAGCGGTTCCCGCAGAACTGGCCCCGGCCAATAAGACACCGGATGTTACCCGGCCCGCTGAATCGGTGGAGTGTGTAGGCAACCGGCATATTTTCAACCCCGTGATTGAATGGAAAGGGGATAAGGCCCGGATCGTGGCAAAAGATGCCCCGGACGGTCTTTTCTACTGGATTTCGGGCGGCGTTCCGCAGAGGGAGTTAGCGTCTGATTTTCTCTATGATCCGGGCGATCAGGTAACAATCTACGCAGCCCTGACCGATAATCCGGATGTGTATTACGGGGACTTCCGGCCAGCCTATTCAGTAATTACAATACCTCAACGTAACGATGATAGTAACCAGACCTAGTTTTCTTGTGCCCTCTGACCCGTGGTTAGAGTACGGGAGCGTTTCCGCTCCCATGCTTACCCTACCGGATGGACGGGTGCATATTACCAGCCGGAAAAGGGCAAATATTACCGTGGCCAGCATGATTGGCCGGTGTGGGGTAAACGCGGTGAAGGATTCCGGAGCCGCCCCCGGTCAGCAATACATGTGGTCTCGTAACGCGGAATGGCTGGTTTCCGGTATCGGGCCAACACACGGCGTTAACAATGAGGCAAGCGCCTATGATGAGCAGACGGTACGCAGTCTGGCCCGCTCCAAGCCGCTGACCTTTGCGGAGGGGAACGACTTTCAGGAGGGTATTTTAGCGATGCCGGAAACCAGCTCTCAGTTTCAGTGGTGGATGGATGAGCGCCGGATTATGTATGCTCAGGCGGGACAAACCCGGCGCGATCATGGCGGGCACGGCTCGCCCGTGACCTATCAGGGTGGTGTCGGTGGCCGGTGGCGTGATACGGGCGGGGCAAACGTAAGCCCGACACACAGCTACTATAAGGGTATGTACGCTTCTCAGAGCGCAGCCATTAACATGAGCGGCTACTACTTCGGGGTACTGGCAAATCTGGGTATCGGAACCAATATCAAGTACTATTGTGACCGCCCCGACTACGCACAGGATTACTACGTGAAAAAACACGCAATGGAGATTGTAGGGCGGGGTATGGGTAAAAACGGGGGTATCGGGCCAGGGTATCTGACCTATACGCCGTGGGGGAAACTGGAAGGTATCGACCCCTCCGCACATGACTTGCATAACAACATTTACACCCGTCGCCGGATTAGTTCGCCCGCCGGTTATGCCGTTACGACAACGCACCCCCGTGTAGACTATAACTACTTTGTGGCTTGTGCCTTTGTGATGGGTTTCTGTCTCTCTTCGGGCTACGTGCCCTTCGATGATGACGAACGGTACGGGACTGACCCCAACTACATGACAAGCTTAAACCCGGCCGGGAATCCGAACCGTGACCGGTACGTGGGCTGGGAGCCGGATGTATCAGGCACACCCGCCCCGGTCAGTTCGACGGGTTATCCGGAGGAGCCGGGCCAGTGGGTTGATGCCGGTTATGAGGCGGCGTACTACTACAGTCAGATGAACCGCACCGCTGGCCAGCCGTGGCAGTACATGAACTACCGGGAGGATTCCGGCTCCTTTGTGGGGCTGCAAACGGACGGCTCCGATATTCTCAACCATGCCGCAGCCAATGACGGCCCGCACAACAACGGGCGGCGCGGCCGTGGTGACAGTATGATGCGGGTAGCCGGTAACGCCCTCGACTGGTGGTATTTCGACCCGTCGCGGCCATCGACCGACAAACGCACCATTACCGCCCAATACGGCGGAAATACTTTCCAGATTCCGAACGCGAAAGGGCGAACGCTCTACGTGTGCCGGGAAACACTGTAAACCGTAACTTATGTTTATAACTCAGAAAGTGGCCGAATTTGCCATTTATGGGAATAGCTTTAATGCCTTTCGGGTCGCTCTCCGGTTTCCGGGGGGCGTTCCTGGCGGGATTGCGGCAAAAGCCTATAGAGGGGATGAGGCCACGGAACAAACAGCGCTCAGGCCCGCTATTATCCCGACCGCCCGCTTTGATACGGTGATCCTTGAAGTAAGCGCGGCGCAAATGGCACAGGTGGCGCTAATTGACTTTCTCTACGTAGAGATTGCATGGGGCGGGCTGGTACGGTATCGCGGGCCGTTCCGGGCTGACCGGCTACCGGCAGAGGGCCAGCCGGACGACATCGTTATTTTGCGTAACGCGATGGGTAACGCAATGTATGTTTTTGCAGAGGAGCTGTTAGCCCAAATGCTGGATGTGCAAAGCGATGTTAACCAGAAACTGGCACAGATTGAAGCGCTCCGCGAACAAACGCAGGATTTGCGCGATGAGGCGGAGGTGTTCGCCTCGCAGACGGAATCAGACCGGGCCGCAACCAATGCCGACCGTCAGGCCGTGGCCAGTGACCGTAATACGGTTCTTGACAGTACGAATCTGGCCAACCAGTATAAAACCAGCTCCTTTAATTCGTCTGTCGATTCCGGCGAACATGCAGACGCGGCCGAAGGGTATAAGAATGAGGCGCAGGGGTTCCGCAATCAGGCCGAAGGATTTAAGAACGCGGCTGAGGGCTTTAAAAACGATGCTCAGGGGTTCCGCAATCAGGCCGAAGGATTTAAAAACAATGCCGCTGACAGTGCCACGGCGGCGGGGGATAAGCTAACCCAGATTCTGCAAATCGCTACAGATTTTACGGGGTGGGTGCCGGTGTTCTCCCTTGTTGCCGATTCGGCCCGTGTGGTTGTCCGGGTCGTTAACTGGATCAGCGGCTACGGGACGAAACCGCAAACGGGATTATACATCGGGACTACCGGCATGGTGTCAGATATTACGCTGGCCCTTGATATTCGCGGCCCGATTGGGTTAACCTTCAAGGGAGATTATACCGTTGGAGCCTCCTATGTGTCGGGAGATAGTTTCGTATTCAGGGGCTCGCTCTACCGGGTAGATACTCCGTTTGTGGCGGCGTTACCGTTCAGCCGTACCAATGTTACCCGGATTGCGCGGGGTGTGAATCCGGTCGGAGCCTGGCAAGCCACGACACAGTATTACATTGATGATCTGGTGAGCGATTCGGGTAACACCTACCTACGTTTGACGGATGGCATTTCGGGAGCAACGTTTTCCGGAGTTGGTACGAACTGGCTTTTATGGGCGGCTAAGGGTGATCCGGGGACATTAACAGCCTCTGCCTTTGCTCAGTTGTCATTGCCTCTTGCTGCAACGGATCAGATGGTAATACAGCGGGCAGATAACACGCTGGGTAAAGTCAGTATGCAGACTACCGGCTTTCCGGACATCCGGCCCTCGGTGCTGTTTGACTTCGCGGGTTCCGGTGTCGTATCCCCCCGCCTGACCTATAGCCGTTCGGGGCAGGCAACACGGTATAATCGTACCGGACTTCGGGAGCTGATAGGGGCTAACGTGCCCCGGATCAGCTTTGATCCTGCTACGAAAAAGTGCCTGGGCTATCTGGCTGAGGAGAGCCGCACGAATATTCAGCTATACGGGGGGCAGTTGAACGGCAGCGGATGGTTTATTGGCGCAGGGCTAACCATAACGGCAGATGCAATTGCGGGGCCGGATGGAAAAACGACGGCTGACGCGATGGTTGGTGTTGCCGGGTCTGGTTTCGCGTATGTAAGGAGATTATATTCTACTGTTGGCGCCAATACAGTCTATACGGTTTCCGCAGACGTGAAATACAGCAATTACAGGTATGTTGCTATTCGAGTGGCGGGGGGTATGGCGACACCGGGCATAGCGTTCGATTTCAACACCCTAAGTTTCGTTGCAAACAACTCCGGTGCAAACTACACAACATTTGTCGAGCCGCTTTCAGACGGCTGGTACAGGATCAGCGCGAGCCGGACGGTTACTGTTGCCGAAGGTAGCTGGTATGCCGGATTACATCTAAGCAATGCAGCTCATGCCGAAAATCCCGGACTAGCTGGTGGCGAGACCGTCTATGTGGATAATGTGGAATTGTCTGTTGGTGCATTCCCGACATCGGCTAACCCGACCGGAACGGGCGGAGCGACTGCTGTACGCGGTAACGATCTGCTCTATTTGCCGGTTTCAACAAATTGGTTTAACAAATTTGAGGGGACGCTTTTTGTTGAAGTCTATACGCGTGGGTTCCCGAATGGGGCACAACAGCAGTTTGCCTTATCGTTAGTCGGACCTGTGTGGGGAATTGGCATTAGGCAGACATCAGCAACTACAATGCTTGGTCAGTTCAGGGATCAGGGTTTATCCGGCGATGCTGGCACACTTACTATCGTGCCTAATACGGTACAGCGTTTCGTCATTTCGTATAAAGATGGCCTGCCAGTTAAGTTTTACGGAGCGTCAGGTGTTAATACCAGCGCCGTTAATTATAGCGCGGCACTAGGTGCGTTGTACACACGGCTCTGCATTGGCAGTTACTACGATTCTAATGTTTTTAACAATTACGTCCTGAAAGCGGCTTATTGGCCGAAACAACTGACCGACGCTCAGGCGCAAACCCTTATTCAATAATGGGAATATTCGCTACGGGCAATGCGCCCGATACTATTACGCCTAACGGGCTGTTAGGGTCAGCGGCGTTTATTGACCTGCTGGATTTACTAACCATGTTCGGGGTGGTTATGAGCCTCGAACAGTTGAGGGGGAGTCTGAATTTCCCCGGGCGGGTGGTCTGGATTACAGACACCACGATACAGGGCTTTTACTTTCGTGACGACACCGACACTACCACGGCCGATGACGGGAAAGACGTAATCATTACCGGCGATCCTGTGCCCGTGAGGTTTAAGCGGCGTTTGCTCCTCCGGACATATACGCCTACCTCCGGCTCTGATACCAGTCTGGCAACCGGCGCAATTGTCTACGATGCTAACGGAATCTGGATCAAAACCGGCTCCACTACGGTAATGATTGCTCAGTTCCTCCGGTCAGGGGTTACGGGTAGCCGCCCAACGGGCCTGAATGCGTTACATGCCGGATTCCAGTATTACGACACCACGTTAAGTAAGCCGGTCTGGTGGAATGGATCAGCCTGGAAAGATGTCAATAACACAACCGTTTAACCATGCAACCTATCAGGATTACATTACCGGATGACCCGACCTTACCAGGCGTAAAACAGGACTTTGTTTGTAAGGGCTTCACGGTAGAATTTAACGAGAATATGCAGGCTCAACGCATTGTCCTGAATTTAATGCTTGAGCTGTTTACACGGACAGAAACACAGGTGCCTGTACTGATTGACGGGCAACCAACGGAGGAGGTAGAAACCGTATATGGTGATTGGGTGCCCTACCGGCGCTTTGTGGCCACGAATCAGTTTCCGTTTATTACGCAGTCGGATAACAGCAAGTTTATCAATCCGCAGACCTTTGATTTAGTGGAGCCGGGAGAGGGGGCAGTACCCGAACTGGCAGCAATCTGGCAAAACTTCGGCGGGCCGATTACGCAGCTTTTAACGCTGGTAATGAACCGGATGATTCAGCGCGGAAACCTACAGGATTTAACCCGGCTGTGAAATCCGTCTGGCTTAACTTCCTGCTGTTTGTGGTGGCGGTTATTCTGCTGGGGCTTCTGGCTCCCTTCGGCATAATCGCCACACTAATTGCCTCGGTTGGCAACAGGGACGCAATCAGGCCGCTGGTGTATCTCTCCCAGACGGCATACCTTATGGCCTATGCAATCGACTTGCTGGGCAACGTTTTGGCCAAAGACCTGTTTAACGGTTTTCTTATCCGGCCGGATGGATACCGTTTCGGGGTGGTGGGCGAAACAATCAGTAGTGTTTTGGGGAAAAATATGCTAAACGGGACGCTGACAGGAGCCGGAAAAACCCTCTGTCGTATTCTGGATTTCTTCGATGAAAACCACTGTCTCAATGCCATACAACCCCAATTCGGAATGTAAACCGTAACTCAACGTTAAACATGATTTCTTCAATCCGATGGCTCATTTACGGGCTACTTACGCTTGCCGTGGCCGGTCTGTTCGGCTGGCGGCAATACACACACACAAGGGAGGTAAAAGCCCTCAAAACTGAGGTCTTAAAAGCCCGTGACACGCTGGCCACGATCCGCCACGAAAAAGCAGAGCTGGAAGGCAGGGAGCAAAAAACGGCGCTGGCCTATGCTCAGGTAATTGTCAGGGAGCGGGCCACAGTGGATTCAGTCCGGAGCGCGGCAAAGGCCAGACCCGTACCGGCGCAAATCAGGCGGGTAGAGGCCATTACCGGACTACGGCCACGGGTGCCCCTGCCAACGTATCTGAGTTTACCTCCTAGTCTATCCTTTACCGTTCAGGTGTGCTATGATACAGTCCAACATGCCAGCCTTTTAGCCGATCTGGAAGAACTCGATTACAGGCGGGCACGGGATAGCCTGATGTATAATGCGTATGTGCGGGTAACTCAGCGGGCCGCTTTTGCGGAGGCCGGTTTACAGGAGGTAGCGGAGCCGGGACTATTTAAGCGGCGTAAGCATAAGGCTAAGATCAGATTGAAGGAAATCGGTAAGCGTTGGGGTGAACTCCTCTATTTTCTAACACCGTAACATGATGGATCAACCGACCGAAACAAGTACAATCATAAGCTTTCTAAAGGATAACGTCTGGTCGTTCCTGGTGGCGCTGTTTACGGGCGGTGGCATTATTCAGATTCTACAGTTTTTCCGGCTTAAGCGAAAGGACAACGCGGAAACGCGGGGCAGTGAGGTAAAGGTAAAGCGGGATGTTTTCGAACTGATAGACGATATGCAGACGCAGCACGCGGAGTTTGTCGCAAAACAGAACACTGAAATTGAAGCCTTACGCAAACGGGTTTTTGACCTTGAGGCGCAGCTACACCGGTACGAACAGGTAATGCAGAAGAATGGAATTACAATCCCACCGGATACTTAAACTAACACGTTATGAACTCCGTACAAAGAACTATTGTAGATACGGCCCGCTCTTATGTTGGCCAGAAAGAAAAGCCCGGCAACTCCGGTTTTACCGATCCGGCATTTGAAGCCAAAATGAAGGTTGTCGGGTGGGTGAAAAACTGGGCATGGTGTGCCCTGTTCGGTGAGCTGGTATGGCGGGAGGCTTACCAGAAACTCGGAGACCCGCTAAAGGTGTCAAAGGTCGGGGAGCTGTTTTCCCCGATGGCTACCGACACCTACAACCGGTTTAAGGCGGCGGGTTATACTGTCTCTGATACACCGGAACCCGGCTCCGTGGTCGTCTGGAAACATGGTAAGGGGCCGTCCGGACATCTGGGAATTGTGGTCAGCGTCGGAGCCGGTAACAGCTTTACCACGGTAGAGGGTAACACCAACGCCAAAGGAGGCCGGGAAGGGGAAGAGGTAGCCGTAAAAGACCGGAAAACCGGCCAGCCGTTCCAGGCTAGCGGCCTCAATCTGGTGGGCTTTATCCGCCCGATCTAAATCAATACTCAACGTAACTTTAAAGAAATGCCACGGCCACGTATAACAGAACAGGAGCTGGAATTAATCTATAAGCTCCGGGAACGTCATAAAGCCCTTGAGAAGGAATGTACAGAAAAAGGAGTGCCCGTAGAGGATGTAAAGCACTACTGGTACAAATCTGAACAGTTCTCTCTTTTTGTCAAACCGCAGACCAAAACCTTTGAGGAGGTAGCCGCAGAACTGGTAGAGCAGATAAAAAACTATGCTCCGATGTATCCGGCCATTCAGAGAGAAGCGGTTACAGACGGCCACTTATTAGTGGTCAATCCGGCAGACGTACACATGGGAAAACTGGCGGTGGCGCTTGAAACAGGTGACGGCTATAACCGGGAGATTGCCGCCCGCAGGGTACGGGAGGGGGTTGCGGGAATCCTTGCAAAGGCGCAGCCCTACAACATTGAAAAGATTCTGTTTATTATCGGGAACGATAAACTGCATATTGATTCCCAGGGTAACACGACCACAAAGGGCACCAGACAGGACACAGACGGGATGTGGTACGAACATTTTATGGCCGCTCAGGCATTGGATGTAGAGGTACTGGAAATGTTGTTAACCGTGGCTCCTGTTCACGTTCAGTATGACAGGAGCAACCATGACGATACATTGGGTTTTTGTCTGGCTCAGGTGCTGCAAGCCTGGTTCAGAAATCACCCCGACGTAACGTTTGATATATCGCCCGCTCCCCGAAAGTACTTCACATACGGAGGAAATCTCATAGGCACAACCCACGGGGATAAAACTAAACCGGAGGCATTACACCGGCTTATGACAGAGGAGCGGGCCAGCGATTGGGGGCACTGTAAACACCGTTATTTCTACGCGGGCCACGTACATCACAAAGTGGCAAAGGATGTAGGGTCGGTATGTGTGGAGTATATGAGGAGTCCAAGCGGGACAGACTCATGGCACGCGGGGGCGGGTTACAGTCACTCCCCGAAAGCAATTGAGGGTTTTATTCACCATTCGGTGTTTGGGCAAATCGCCCGGTTAACCCACCTGTTTTAAGGCAAAAGCCCGGCTATGATGGCCGGGCTTTTTTGGCTTTGTAGCTGTCTGAAAAATCAAAAGGTAGCGAAAATGCTACCAAGTTATTTGTTATTGGTAGCGAAAATGCTACTTTTGTAATGAATATGAACTAACAAGTATGAACGCAAGGGAACTTATTAGCAAGCTGGAGTTAGCGGGCTGGGAAGAGATAAGGCGCAAAGGTAGTCATCGTACCTTCAAAAAAACTGGCCATAAAGATACTATTACTGTTCCGGATCATGGCAAGAAGGATATAGCGACGGGTACACTGAATGCTTTACTTAAAAAGGCTGGGCTAAAATAAACAAGTGAAGCCCTTTGGGGCTTCACTACAGCGCTAATTGTTTTTTTGTATTCAATCCTTACGTATAGTCAACTCTAAACTTCAAAAATTTAAAAATTTAATGATGCGTACGAAAGCTTCCACTTTGATTGTTGTTCTGGAAATAGACGACGGAGCCTTATGGGGCCGGGTCGAATATGATCCGGTAGACAAGCCAGGTTTCTTACACACTACCGAAGGTAATAGTGTAGAGGAAATCACCAAAAATCTAAGAGAGTTGATTGCTGACTCTTTAGAGCATGAATTAAAAGACGATCCGGCATTTGCTGGTATTACCGCAGATGACATCGAATTTGAATATACTTACGACCTTTCGGCATTCTTTGAAATTTTCAAGGCTTTGAAAATTAATACGATTGCTAAAATGGCGGGACTTAATGAGGGGTTGGTACGTCAGTATGTCTCTGGTGTTAAAAATCCGTCAAAGAGTCAGGCTGAAAAGATTGAATCTGTAGTACATGAATTAGGCAGGAAGCTCTTAGAGGTTCAATTTGCTTGATAATTAACGTTTTAACCACTTCCCGGAGGCGCAACTTATGCGAAAAAAAATAATGGCGTTATATCGCAAGCTTAACGCCGGTTTACCGGAGATATACACACATTGAGCGTGTTTTCTTTCAGGTAAACGACAAAACGCCCGGCCATCATAGCCGGGCGTTTTTTATGCCTCCTCTTCACAAACAAACGGTTTCAGACAGTCTCCGCATTCAACATTGAGATTGGGTTTCCCCCAAACATTCGCGTCGCAGGTCGGGCAGGTGTATTTTAATTTGCTTTTCTTCTTTTCACCAATGCCCGATAAATCAAGCACAGGCACATGAATAAACGGTAGGAGGTATTGGGGCGGCATATCCTTAAACGCCCGCTGATACGGCCCGTTTTCGACAATTACGTGGGTCATGTGCTGGCCGGTCTCCTTGCCTCCCGTCGTTCCGTCTGATGATGGCTGCAAACCTACCTCCCACATCTTTTTTGCCCACTCCTTATCATGGTAACAGCGCCGTGGCGGGGTGCCGTGGGTCTGTTGCCACAGATGTACCATTTCGTGAACGAGCGTTGATAGAACACGTTCCGGCTCCCTGTCGATGGTGTCAGGGTTGAGGCTTATTTCGTGCAACTTGTTTTCGTCTCCTTTGGCGTTCCAGCGATCCGGAGCAAAGAACCCGTGAGCGCGGGCCGCTCTGGACAGGTTGAGGATACATTGCGGCAGGATGCCCCCGAACAGGCGGGCATTGAAGTAATCGAACATTTGTTGGTAAGCCAGAAACTGAGCCTCCGTTGGCTTGAGCTGTGATTTCATAATTTGTAATGTACGTTACAATTTAAGGGGAGAAAGAAGCCCGGTATGGTGGCCGGGTTCTGTGTTAGTCGCAACTACGTGCGGTGTCAGCGTTGGCGATATAAAGGCCGTTTTTTGTTACTATCGGCTCTCTGACCCTTGATCCATATCCGGCGCACGGGTAAGTTTCGTAGAAAGCTTCTTTGGCTTTTTCTATCTCTTCCTGATTGTCGGCAATCAGGACATAGTAATGAAAAAATCTGTCGGAATGTACCAGATGTCTGATGTGCATGTTAGTCTAAATGTTGTCGGGTGATGTCATGGGGCCGGAACGCCATTTCTATTTGTTTAATAGTAAATCCGGCCATTTCGTCCGGTGTTAGCCGGGTGGCTGCAATGGTCTCGGGGGAGATCATTTCTTTATATTCTTTATCCCCGTGCCTTACCGTGAGAATGTATCCATAGTTGTAGCCTATGATACATGTTGCTCCGGGGAATGACTCGCTAATCTGTCTCCGCAACGAGCTTTTAAACTCATTGATTTTGATCTGTTGCTCAGGGGTGAATTTTTCTTTAGTAAGTCGTCCCATTATTGATATTGTAAGTATGTCCAGTGGATCAGGCGCAGACTAAGGCCGGAAAGCCCTTTTTTCTCTTTTTCCCGCACCAGTGGCCAGAACCATTTTTCAAAGTCGTGCATAGAGTCGAACCCGTCATTTTGCGCGAATTGTAACAGCTCCCCGGGGCTTAGGTCTCTACCGTTGATGGAGACGTTTAGTTTTGCCCCCCTGATGTGCAGAAATACCCGCTGTACAGATATGCAGCGGCCTTCAAGAAACTGTTGGTAGTTGGGTGTCCGTACTCCCGTGGCAAACTCTATTCTCATTCCGGCCCGCCACCGCTCTTTATGGTCTTCGCGGAGGGTGTGTTTCTTTTTGCCGCTTCTGATTTTTTCGACAAAGCCCGTGGGCTTTCCGTCAATGTGTGTTTTAAATCCAAGAATCATGCTCTCACATCGGTTAATTTCATGTTGTAACAATCCTCTGCAACTATCCGGAAATCCTCCCGTGATCCTAAGCTTGAGTCCCAGATAATGCCGGAAATCCCGCAGGACTCGTTAACGTACTGATAGCCTCCGACTCCGTTTTCTTTCCGGTAAATCCATGTACCGTCTTTATTGACTGCTACAATGGTAAACCCGTCTTTTTCTATCCGGGCAACGTGTTTGATCAGGTCGGGCGTAATATCCCGGCTTGCGATCTGTTGGGCGATCCGGAGCGCCTGTAATTGCGCTTTACTCTCTGAAAGTCTGGTGCAGGTTTCTGAAACCTGCTCTCCCAGCTCCGCAAGGTTGTACGTAGCCAGGAGAGTACCAACGGATGAAACGGGCATGTCAGATGATCGTGTGTGACTCTGAATGGTAGAGCTGGTTTAAAAACGCTTCGACCTTATAGGACAAGTCCTCTAAAGTGCCATCATTCACAATCACGTGTGAGAAAACATGGTTATCCAGCGCCGTTTCACTTTCGTGCGTATCGTCGTCGGGCACATCCGGACGAATAACCCGGATGACAATTCCGCCCCGTGCCTCAATGGCTGCAACCTCGTTCGGGAAACGGACATCCGTAATTAGCCATTGATTGTAGGGGTGCCAGGTTGCAAACAAAGCGTCTACCCAAACGTCCGGCCCTAAAATATCCCGGCCAAATTCAGTACCTACTTTCTGTAGTACCTCCCGGTAGGTGTAAAAGCCGCCCCCTGGTTTGGAGATCGGGCTTTCATCCTCCTTTGTCTCACAGTCGAAAATTGAAGGGTCAGCAAGTGTTAATTGAGCGGCTACGGCTTTCAGGATGCCCGCAAACGCCATAGAGTCGTAATACTCCTCTTCGTGTAGCTCCATTGATTTATCAATCATTTCAGCCACGGTATTTTTGCCGTGCTGCTTTTTGCCGGAAATGCCAATTAAACGGGGTATCATAGCTAAGGGATAAGGTTGATTTTTGCTGATTTGTAGTTACACACGCATTCGGTAGCCTTATTAATGGCCTCGGCAAGTGGTGCAAAATCGCTGTCGGGCATTTCCTCTACGGCGGTGCCTAACTCACCGTCAGGGTCTGCTATTTCGTCCTGTGCCTGAACGTGATCCGCAATGATTTCCCGTAGTGTTTCCGCAGAGATAGAGTAGAAAACCGGCTCATTGTGGCACAGAAAAGCGCCACGCTCTCTGAGTTCTTCGATGTCGTCAGGGCTTTTGATGTCCCTTAAATCTGTTACCGTTTCGTCATCCCCGATGACGCAGTATTGAAAGCCCTTTTCTATGGCCTCCGCAAGTGTAAGAGTCTGCATGGTCAAAATCGTTGGGGTTCCCTGTGTTTGGGTTCCGGTCTGAAATCCTTATTATGCGTTGCAATGGTAGAGCCTAAGCCAATCTCACTGTTGAAAAAGTAAAATCCGTTCTTGGTGAGCTGGTAGACCTCGCAGGGTATAAACTGGCCTTTGTATAAGCAATAGTGCGTATCTCCGATTTGTGGCCGTGGGGGCGGGACTTCGGCCGGTTTGGGGAATAAATCCGTCTGGCTCATAGCGCCCCCTGTTCGTAGTTCTCTATATCCTCCTTTGTGGCCAGCCGTAAATCCCCCCGTTGAATCATTGCCCGGCCGGTGGTTTCGGAGCGGTGATGAATCCGGCAAAATTCCTTTACCGATATGTATAGCTTACCCTCATACACAACCGGCTTACATGTGGAAGGAATCCGGCGCATGACCGGCACGGGCATTTCTACGGGCGTAAAGTCGGGGTTATCCGGCTGGCCATCGACGGGGATATACTTTCCGTCTGCTTTCAGGCGGAGCCGGTGTTTCTCCCAGATACGGGCAGCGGCTTTGCGGAGGCTCTTTCGGTCGGGACGGCATAGAACCTCTAACGGTTTCAAATCCTGACCATACGCCCAAAAGCGCTTTTTGCCGGTGTGATCCGGCAGTATACCGGTGTAAACGTGTTCGGCGGTGCTGCCTGGTCTGCCAGGACGATGAGGAGCGAAAATCATAGCGGGTTTTGTTCGATAAAATAGATTAACCACTTATGTAATTTGGCTGGCTCTATCAGGTCGTCAAACCGGGAGCCGGGCCGCTCAATTTTTAACCGTTCGTCGGAGTAGAGGGTAAGGGTGTAGCGCGTTCCCGTAGAGGGCATAAAGCCACGTTTCACCCAGACCACGGTACTAGATGCCATGACGGGCGCGGAAAATCCCGGTAAGCGGGATCTGTTGCGCCTTGCCGGTAAGAGGGTTTCTCAGCATTGCAAAGCGTTCGGCGGTTGCGGTGTCAGAGTCTGACACGGTGTATAATTCCGTGCAATCTGCATTCACCCGTACCACCCCCTCAAAGATGCCGGTGTGATCCATCCGGAGCGTTTTTCCCTCACTGTCGGGCAGGGTGGCGCGGGTGGTGATGGTGGCGGCTTTACCCTTGAGCGTAGCCAGTTTGTTAGCGTTTAGAAGGTTTTCGTTTTGCATTTCGTCGTCTCGCAGGTTTTTTAACAAGGGTAATATCAAGGCCGTGGGTAGCTTTCAAAAGCTTCTTTTTCAGCCGGAACATGGGCGTTTCAACGCCTTTAACATCTATAATCTCCTGTCTGCCATCGGCATGAAACAGCACAAAATCGGCGATGTAATTACAAACGTGGAGGCCGTTAACCTTAATCGGGTAGGGCACCTGATGCAGATAGCCGGATAGTTCGCCCGCTCTCATGCGTAGTTTGACCTGTACGTAATATTCGCCCTCCGCAGTCGATTGAAACCAAATCCCGTCGATGGTCACGGGCTTGTTTCCGTATTTGCTGGCCCGCTCTTCCTTATCGCAATCAGTAATAAGTGCCTGAAATTCGGCAGCGGACATAGTGGGTTCCTTATGCTGAGGGGGTGGTTTGGCGGGCTTCTTACCACCCCCTTTGATCAGCGCCTGAAACTCGGCGGCGCTCATTGTTGACATAGTACGGTGTTGGTTGGGTAAAAAAAAAGGTGATCAGGCGGCGGGCGTTTCATTGCCCAAATCCTCCGGCTTCTCGCTTTCAAAGAACGCTATCGGGTCAGTGTTGCCCCGTCGCTTTGCGTCCAGTACCTTCGCAAGGTTATTTTTAATCAGCTTATCTGAAACGCGGGCCACTGTATGGGCCTTTTCGTTATCTACGCTACCGTCGCTGATGCCATTGAGGGTTTCAAAAAGGAACTCGTTTAATGATTCGTAGTTATTAACTTTGATGGACTTCATGATTAAAATGATTATGCGCGGGCTGCGCGTTTTAGTTTAATAATCAGGTGTTTGGCCTGGTAAAATTCGTCTGGTAGCTCGCTGGTCTTTATTTTGAGTTTATTGGCGACATACCATTTTTTAATTTCCGCAACTGCCTTTTTGGCCCGCCTTTTATTTATCTCTCTTACTTTCTCCGGATTAGCTTCCCGCCACCTTTCGCCTCTCTCTCTTACTTTCTCTGGATTAGCATTGTAACACCTTTTTCTTGCCTCTCTGGTTTTCTCCGGATTAGCTTCCCGCCACCTTTTATTTGCCTCTCTGGCTTTCTCCGGATTAGCTTCCCGCCGCCTTTTATTTGCCTCTCTGGTTTTCTCCGGATTAGCTTCCCGCCACCTTTTATTTGCCTCTCTGGCTTTCTCCGGATTAGCTTCC
>NZ_JBYFCJ010000007.1:240416-288322 GCF_057652235.1 Arsenicibacter sp. R0_47
CGACACTGTCTAAGATGTTGATTGTAACACGGCTTACACCTCCCGTGGTGTTTGCGAAACTCGCTTACGGGCTTATCGATACCACAAGCGGAACAGGTCTTTGATGTGGCGTTACTGTTATCCATATACGTTGGGTAAATCAGAGCGCTAAAGAATTAAATCGTTTCCTCCTCCTCCAAGCTTTCGCCACACGAGTATGATTCCGGTCAGCAGGACGGCAGCAAACAAACCGTCATTCGGGTTAACCGCTGGCAGCGGTAGCCAGGCAGATAGGGGGATGATCAGGCAGACGGTAACGACGATTACCAGTAAGATTATGGCTTTGGCTTTCATGTTACTGGTAGCGTTCGCGCTGGATTGCCTTGTACTCCCGGTTAAATTCGTAATCCTGTCGGGCCATGCGTTTTGCGGCTTTAATCTCCGCTTTCCGGGCCTGGCTGATTTTGCTGTATTTGGCGAGCATTTTCATTTTGATATAGGGATGATCGGAAAAAGATTTTAAACTCGTCAGCACTAAAATAAACGCTGTTTATGGCGCTGTTTTTAGTGCTGACTTGCAGACACAATTAACGCACACAGGGAGAAGACTAGATTTTACTGATAACCGTAAAAATGTAAGTCCAGAAAAGAGCGCTACAAAGGGCGAAGGCTAGGAGGCCAGCTCGCTTAACGTTACGGGGCAGGTGTCGCATAAGGCAGCCGTATTTTTGTCATGTGTTGTATCGGGTGCGATGTCGTACCAGCCGGGGCCGGATTGCGTGCCGCATTCTGTCGTGTGCGTTGCGATCAGCCAGCCATCGGGGATGCTCCGGGCAATGGCATAATGAAACGTTTCTGAGAATGCCCGGCGGAGGTTATACCCGAAAACCCTGTAAGCCTTACCGGCAATTCCGTAATCAGGTAAACCACAAATTCCGCTCCGTTCGGTGTTTATGTACACTCTCATAGGTCGGGAGTGTGTTAGTTCGTCCGGCCGGGGTTGCGGTGGCAGATTGTCCGCCACACAAAAGCCGGAATGCCTGTCGGGGTCTTGAGTTGTTCTCCCTTTTTGTTCCGGAGCGGCGTTAACAGAACCTGATACCAGTATTCCCAGGCGCGTTTGCCTCTGTCGTTGTGCTGAGGCCGGTTATTCTTCTTACCGGTGCCCTTTTTCCATCGGAGGGGAGACCGGCGGCTAATGGTAGTGTTTAACATGATTACTTTAGTTTGGGATCATAGCCGGGGTCAGTGCTGACCACCGATGTAAGTTTTAATCTGAGGTATTCGCCGTTCGATGCCCTGTAGTTGTTGAACCACGCGGCTATTTCGATCTTTTTGCCATCCTCAGTTACTACTTGCCCCTTAAAATCGGGGCTGTTGGGCTTCGTTTTTTCGACCGGATGAAGCGCCCCGGTGCCGGGTTTTATCTCTGCCATAGGTTTAAAAATTGGGGACTGGTTGAATCGACGGTGCCTCATCGAGCTTCTTTGCTTTTTCAGCCTCTTCGTCGCTAATCTTTACTGCTTCGTACCCTAGCAGGTAATAACTTACGTCAATCAGGCCAGCAATTAGCTTATCTGTTGTGACTTGTACGGGAGCGTCGTCAAAGAAAAAGTAAACACCTCCATTATTATCAGTTCCCCAGACACATATATCGTCTCCTACGTCTGTGCCTAGCAGTTCACTGGCCTTTTTTGCAAGCGCCCTGCCTAATTCACTGTCTGAAATTTCGCATTGTAATAATGCGGTGGCTTGAATCAGCATGGTATAAAGGTTTTGAGGTTAGTGTGGCCGCAGGGGTCGAACCTGTATCTCTGCTATCAGGGACTTTATCAAAACGGTTAATTAGTGTTTTCTCCTGACTCAGTGTATTACCCTTATACGAGCGCCACGGGCGGGGGTAGGGCTGGCTATTTCATAAAACCTCCTTTCGTTTCTAAAAAGATTACGATGTAAATATCACAACAAATGTTGTCAATAAAAAACATTTGAATCAAAATATTTTTACAAATGTATTGTTTTGGGTGCAAATGTTTTCGATGTTGCCGGTTTCCGCTATTGTGTATACTTTGGTACGATAAAATAAACACACTTATGAAGACACGATTATTTATTGTATTGCTCGCCATTTGCTGTTATAGCTGTACCTCAACAATGTATTACACGCCAAAGGTGAAAGATGGGAAGCTAGAGGGTATTTTGCCTTTGGTTGATGGCAAGGTTAGCTATGTGATTAGTCAGCGCATGGAGGGTAATAAAGAGCAGATTTTCCGGCAGGTAAGAAGATGGGGTGCTTTGCATGTGGAAAATCCTACCGGAGTGATAGCTATGGGGGATACAAAATTGTATGATTTTATAGGTTCTTATTATTTCCCCGGCGGACGCTATAAGGATAGTGACAGAAATATTTATTTTACCTCAAGCGTGAATAGTGCTGCTATTGTTGAGTGTAACGATAATGGGTATAGGCTGACACTTGGAAACTTCGTTTTAGGTGGAAAGGACCGGCCAATAGAGGGTGTTTTCGTAGGGACGAAAGCTGAGTATATTGGTAGATTAAAACAGCTTGAAGAGGATGTTTTTCGGGCGGTTGACTCTCTGGCAAAATTTGTAACAGATGGTTTGAAATGATTCAACAAAGCCCGGCATCGAACCGGGCTTTGTTGTTTAGGATTAATTGCTTTCAACGAAATGTATATCACGGATACTAGCCAACTCAATTGCGAGATATATTTGTTTTTCGCTGTCTTCTGGTTGGATTGTGAGCCAAAGGTAAATACCCTCCCTTTTTAGTGCTAGTACGGTAGCTGTTCGTGGTGGCCCGGTTGTTCTTGATATATCCATTGTTTCAAATGGTGGCATATTTGCATTGCATCCAAACAAAATCTTCTTGCCTATAAGTAGGTCAGAGAAAATCTGTTCGATGCTAATTGGGGTTATTTTATTTTGCATAGTTAGTTAATAATTACGGGCTAGATACCCATTGTCAATTAAAGTTACAAACTGTCTGTCGCATAAGCTCGGTCTCTGTACTTATTTCCGTATTCGTCGGAGCAAAAGACGGGCGGAAAGTTACCAGCGTCTAGTTCAGCGTATGAGCCATACCACCCCGAATTTTCATCCCAATTGAACGGCTTACCGCAGCAATCACAGAGATATTCGCATTGCTGGATTGTAAGCTTTGCGGGGGTGGTTGGCTTCTCTTCAAAGTCGATAGCGTATTGCATAATCCGTTCTATTCTTCGGGTTCTGATAGGTATTCGTTAGGCTCTATTTCAATACTGATGAGGTCTCCGATTAACCGGTTAAGGGCAATGTTTTTGGCCTGAATGCGGATGTACTGAACGGAATCAGGGGTACTGCCTCCGTTGGCCAGCGCGGCTATCAGTTCCCGAAACGGCTTTTTCTCGTTCCGGCTGAGGTTAGAAGCGCTGGCCCGCTCCGCTGCTTTTTTCGTTGCCTCCTGTATAGCCTCCTGCCAGATTTCTATTTTCTGATCATGGGTGAACGGGATAAGCTTCTTACCGTCTAGCCAGTCATACAAACCGTTACCGATGTCCTGGTATACCTTGCCCTCCTGTACTGTTTTGTAGGCACTTAGAAAAGTGTCGTACATGATCTGGAAAATCTCTGTCTCTGTGAGTTCCGGCTTTTCGTAGCTATCGGCGTGCTTTTGCTCAAGTGCCTGGCGGAACGAGACCGATTTGGTTTTGTACTGCCTGTATGCTTTCCAGACCCGGCCAAACTGTAACGGAGTAAGGGAGGGTATCAGCTCCTCTATTTCGGTTTCCCCCATTATAGCCAGTTCGTAGGCTAATTTGATTTCCTCCAAAGGGGTATTCGGGTATTTGTTAATAAGCCAGTTGGCCAGTACCAGGTACTCCGCTTTAACTTTTGCGGCGTTAGCCTCTGAGACGGAAACGCCCAACATCCGGCCGATTTCATTCAAGAGTAATGAAATTTGTTGCATCGTGGCTTTCGCTGGTGACAACTGGCCCGACTCCGTTAAGCTCATTAATTGCGTCGTCGTAGTTGAAAACGAAAGGCTTTTTGACTGTTGAGGCAGTGTTAGGGCGGTAGTTTGCTGAGGTTGCATTGGTTGGGGTGTTTTGGGTCAGGTTATCACGCAGCCAGTTCCGGCATGCCGCTTGCCAATCCTTCATTGGGTTCTTTCCGACTTTCCATCCTTTGGAGGTGTAGAAATCAAACATCCGTTCGGCCTGATCGGCTCCGGCCCCACGGCTGGCCATGTACGCGGTCACATCCGCAAGGGCCGGTAGTTTCATTTTACCGTTGACAGTTTTTACAGGCGGATAAGCAGGGGCGGGGGTAGGGGGTGGGGTTCCTGGGCTTGCGTCAGCAACTACCCCATTTTTTTTTGAATCAGACAAATCCGGTGTGTGTGTTTCGTGTGCGTCAGCACACACATAATTACTCTCCTCTTTATTTAATTTTTTATTTATATATAGTGGGGTGTCAAGTTTCTTTACAGGGTGCTGTAAAGTTTCTTGACAGGTATCTGTAAAGTTTTTTGACGGGGTGTCAAGTTTCTTTACAGGGTGTTGCCTGTCAAGTTTATTTACACCCTGTAAAGTTTCTTGACAGGTGGTTTTTGCGTCATACCAAACTACAGTTGTGCGGAGGTGGTCTAATTCGTTTCGCTCTACAATACCGGATTTTTCAAGTTTTTGGATAATGGTTATTACCGATTGCCTTGATAGGCTGGTTTCGTCTGCCATCTGGGCACGAGAGAGGGTACACCAACCTTGATAAGTATTCCTCGGGTTGCTGGCGGCAAAGAATATCAGTTCGGCAACGCAATAGTCATTGCAGCTAAGGCCGAATCGCTTCCTTACCGGATGGAGGATAGTAGTGTATTGCATGGGCTACTGTAACAAATGTTTGATACGAGAGGAGGTTATTACTTTTTTCTTGTGGCGTGTATCAAGTAGTTCAGTGATGGCATCCCAGATACGTTCGTTATAAAAATGGCCTGTTGCGACACCTCTTATATACTCCTGACTAAAGTTTAATCCCCAGTTTTTCAGGATTTCGGCTACCTCGGCGGTGTATCGCGTCCCTTCAAGTTTACCGTATAATAACTCGCAGTCACTTTTTGAGTACGAACCACTGAAATTTTGCCGTGAAAGATTGGCGTTTCTCATGTGTTTGTTTACGTTTGCAAAGCGTTTGTGGTACGTTTGTTTTGTTACGATAGCAAACTTATACAAACGTTGTGAAACTAACAACAATTGTAAGCAAACTTTGTAGATATGTTGAACCTAATTGAGGAAGCCCGAAAAGCGGCGGCGGCGATTGTCGAAAGAGACAAGCCCAAAAAGGTAGCTGAGATAATCGGTGTGTCTGACCAAGCTGTTAAGAATTCTATTAATGGCCGTAACAACCTTACCTTGACTATCTTCATGGGTCTGGTGGAGCATTATCCTGAGTTTAATCTGTCTGAACAATTCGGATGGTGTAAAGAGCCGAAAGAAAACGCGGTCGATCCGATTGAGTTAGTGAAACTAAATGAGGAGCTTAAATACCTCCGTGATAAGGTTGCATCCCTTGAGGAGGATAAAAAGAATTTAACTGCTGAGATGCAATTCAAAAATGAGCAGTTGAGGGCATTTTGGATGGGAGGTATGATGACTCCCGGGGGTGCCGGAAAAAAGTTAACAACGGGTAATCAAGCCACGACGAACGGAGGGGGAAAGATTATAGACCTTTATCCTTTCGAACGTCGGTTATCCGTTGGCCTGAAATAATCAGGCAGTGGCTCAAAAGGGCTGTTTTAGGGAGGAAAATCTACGTTTTTGTACTGTTGATACAAAATATGTGCTTAACTAACTGAAAATCAGCAATAGTTAAACTTGACATAAATCGGGCGAAAATTTAAGAAAATGATAATAACAGCTGAACCTGTTTGATGAGGAACAGCGTACGCAGTGAGGGACGTCATCAGATTCCGGACAGGCATTGCGGACCTTTGAACCAAACAAAACCGCTTAGCTTATGAAACGCAGAGAACCTGTATCAAATATCATGACCGGCCCGGTCCTGACTGTCAATGTCAACGACGACCTGCATCAGGTAATTGACCTCATCAACCATCATAAAATCCGGCACGTACCGGTGGTAAATGCCGGCGAAATCGTGGGCATGATCAGTCAGACTGACATTAACCGGCTGACGTTCAGTTCGCTGTTTGATGGTCAGGACGATGCCGATGAGGCAGTATTGCAGATGCTGACCATCGCGCAGGTAATGACCCATAAACCACGGACTATTCCGGCAACGATGACTATCCGTGAGGTAGCAGAGGTATTTACGCAGGAAGAGTTTCATGCCTTACCCGTCGTTAACGAAGATAATACGCTGACAGGCATCGTTACGACTACGGACGTTATCAATTATTTGCTCGATCAGTACTGAGCTGAGTCACTGATACTACTTTTCCGCCTGCCGTACAGACTTACCTGCTTTAAAAAGAGGCAGGTAAGTCTGTATTGAACGATAGTGAATCTCAACCTGAAAATTGATTTATTTGAACGAATAATTATATTTAATCGCGTTCTGCCTTCTTCATATATGCAGAATCAACCGGTCACCGTTCAGCGCATCAGCGATATCCTCATTACCGGCGCTTCCGGTGAGGTGACAGGCTTTAACCCGTCTTTATCCATTAGCGGATTGACGCAGGCAGACTGGAAAGCAATCTCAAAAAGTATGCGGCCGGTACTTTCGGAAGCGTTTATTCAGCAATTCGCCGCCCACCTCGACTGGAACCTGATTTCCCGTTATCAGCCGCTGCGCCCGGAATGGGTGGAGGCTAATAAATACCGGTTGAACTGGCACCTGCTCACTGTTTACCAGCGTATCCCAAAAGACTGGATGTGGGCATTCCGCGAGCACATTGACTGGGAAGTGGTGTCGAAAGGCGAAGAATACGGATATTACCTTAACGAAGCGTTCGTCGCAAAGTATAGCAACTACCTGCACTGGGGGCTGGTGTCGTCGCGGGTCGGGTTGCCCGAGCATACGATTGCCCGCTTCCGGAACCGTGTCGACTGGGAGGCAATCTGCCAGTTCCAGACACTATCGGAGAAATTTATGGCCCGTCATGCTAACCGTGTTGACTGGCGGACGGTGTCAATGCACCAGACCTTATCGGAGGCCTTTATCGGGCAATTTGCTGACCGTGTTGACTGGCGGGCGATTTCGATGCATCAGACCTTATCGGAGGCCTTTATTGAACAGTATGCCGACCGTGTTGACTGGAGCTGCATTTCGGCAGGACAGCAACTGTCCGAAGCCTTTATTACCCGTTTTGCCGATCGGGTCGACTGGCAGGAAATATCGTATTATCAGAAACTGTCAGCGGGATTTATTGAACAGTACGCCGCTCAGCTGAACTGGTACACGGTATCGGTCCGGCAACGGGTAACGCCGGTGCTGATTGCAGGCCATGAAGAAGCCATCCGCAAAGGGCGGACAGAGTATCATGCACGATACGGAATCTATCAATAAGTAAGCGTAATGGTTATTATTGGTTAAGGCTATCTGCGTTATCCTTTCAAAAAAGTTTACAATATGAGAATCTAAGGATTATAAGTTAACGTATATGGGGAAGAAGTAATTTGTACGACTCAACTGCAAACTCAACCCACAGGGCTCATGGAGCATTATTTACCCCATTCACTCACCGATGAAGATGTTGTAAAATTATATTGTCTGACCACAGACCCGCAGTATTACACCATACTCTATAACCGGTACGCCCGCAAGGTCTATCATAAATGCCTGGCAATTACCCGTGATGAAGAATTAGCCCGTGATTATACCCAGGACATCTTTCTGCGTCTGCTGACAAAACTTGAGAAGTACGAAGGCCGGTCTATGTTTTCAACGTGGCTCTATACGCTTACCCGTAATTACTGTGTTACCCAGATCCGGTCAGTACGAACGCGTCCGGAAGAACTGACGGCCGAGTATTACGGCTTACTGATTGTGGAAGATCAGGAAACCAACGATTACCGGTTAGGAGTATTACAGCAGGCAATAGCGACCCTCACCATGCAGGAAATCGAAATTTTGCGGATGAAATACTTTGATGATCTGGAAATGACGCAGATCAGTAAAGAGCTGCGGCTGAACGTGAGTGCGGTTAAAATGCGCCTGAAGCGTAGCCGTGATAAATTACGGATGCGGATGGAACGGTTGAGTACCTTCTAGTAAGTCACCGTAAAATTAAAGCAGAAACTTTGTGTAAACATCTGCACGGGTATTCCGTTGTTTTAGTGAAGACAAAACTTACAACGTTATGAATACTAGTGCAGGAAAAACCGCTCTGATTACGGGCGCATCCAGCGGAATCGGGCTGGAATTAGCTAAATTGTTTGCCAAAGACGGCTATAATCTGGTGTTAGTTGCCCGCAGCGACGATAAACTGCAACAATTGGCCGATGGCTTTAAGGATGATTACGGCATTGAAACGACGGTGATCGGGAAAGACCTTTCAGAAGAAGATGCGGCACAGGATGTATACAATCAGGTGCAGGATAAAGGGCTGACAATTAATGTCCTGGTTAACGATGCGGGGGTAGGTACCTATGGTAAGTTTGCCGGCGAAACCGACTGGGAGCGCGAAAAGGCATTGATTCACCTTAATGTACTGACTACAACCCAGATGACCAAGCTCTTCCTGAAAGACATGGTAGAGCGGAACGAAGGCAAAATCCTGAACCTCGCTTCACTGGTGTCGGTAACGCCGTTTCCGCTGATGGCGGTTTATGCGGCTACGAAAGCCTACGTCTATAACTTCACCCAGTCGCTGGTAAATGAGCTGAAAGATACGAAGGTGACGGTTACGGCGCTGTTGCCTAATGCAACCAATACTGATTTCTTCAATAAAGCCGGCGCAACCAACATCCGTGCAACAGATCAGGTCGATGATCCGGCTATGGTTGCCAAAGACGGCTACAAAGCACTGATGGCCGGCGAGAGCAAGGTAGTGCCGGGCGGACTGGTGAATAAAATGTATGAAGTGATGGCCTATGTAGCGCCTCAGGAAGCCGTTGCTGCCATGATGCGGTATAACAACGAGCCTAAGGCAGAGCCAAAAGAACAGCCGAAAGAAGAAAACGCAGAAAAATCGTCTAATTCATCGGCGTTGGCATGGGGCCTCGGTATTGCCGCTGTTGCTGTGGCTGGCGTGGCCCTGGCGGTGGCCTACAGCAATTCGGGCGTTGTTGACAAATGGCGCTACAAATACAAGCTTGGTAAGCTGAAATGGAAAGCAAACCGCAACTATAATAATGTGTCTGATGAAGCCGGTGATCTGGTATCAGAAGCCTCGAAAGTTGTCAGTAACGGCCTGGACAATCTCCGCCAGACTGTTGCCCGTGCAGTAAACTAAGTGATAAAGAGTCAATAAAAAATCCCTGTCAGTGTCACAGCACCGGCAGGGATTTTTTATTGATCATCGTCTAAGCCATCACCCGCACTTTCACTCTTTGACCGCGAAAGCGGGCCACTCTTTCACTCTTTATTAAAGAGCTTTACTTCTGCCCAGAACGTACCGAACGGAATAATAGACGCCAGCAGGGCAAGGATTGTTTTACGGGCACTCCAGCGGTATTCAATTTTGGCCTGAATAACCAGAAAGACATACCCGACAAACAGCAGGCCGTGCAGCATGCCGATAATCCGGTTTGGTTCGGGCATACCATAGCCGTACTTGAGCGGCATGCCGATCGCCAGCAGGGCAATAAAGGAGAGACCCTCCAGAAACGCCAGAATGCGTAACTGGCCGATGGTCGTTTTAATGAGATTTATCATGGAGAAGTACAAATAACCAATTGAACAAAACTACCGGCAAAGATACGGACAAAGTGAGTGCGCCGATACAAAAACAAGAGAACCCTTGGCCGGTAAGTTGCGTTAAAAAGGAAAATTGTACACAAACCATGGCACAACGCACTAGTCAACAACTCATACAACCACGGGCCCAGCGCATCGGTCCGCTCGTTATGCACCAGCCCTTACCGGCAGCCGGGATTCAGCAAATCGACCCGTTTCTGTTACTGCACCATCACGGCCCGCAGGAATTTCCGGCCAATAACAGCGGATTACCGTTTGGGCCACACCCACACCGTGGTTTTGAGACGGTTACGTTTATTTATGAAGGGGACGTACAGCACCGCGACAGCAGTGGTTTTTCAAGCACGATTGAACAGGGTGGCGTGCAGTGGATGACGACCGGCAGCGGGCTGGTACATTCTGAAAGCTCCTCGGCCCGTTTCCGGCAGCACGGTGGCCCCGTGGAGCTGATTCAGTTATGGACAAACCTGCCATCACGGCTGAAAATGGTAAAGCCCAATTACATCGGCTTACAGCAGGAGCAGATTCCGGTGGTTCCGGTTGCAGACGGCAAAGGCCGGCTGGCAGTTGTGTCGGGCACTTTCGCCGGAACCACGGGTCCCGTCAATCCGGTTTATGATGTTGAATTAGCTAACCTGACGCTGGAAGCCGGTGGCACTTACACACTGATTGTACCTGCCGAACGCAACGTATTGTTTTACCAGCTGAATGGCAAAAGCAGGGTAAACGGAACGGAGACAGAGGGACGCGGGCTGCTCGTATTTGCCAACGATGGCGACGAAATCGTCATTAACGCAAGTGAAACGACCCGTATTTTGCTGGGGTCAGCCATGCCGATTAACGAACCGGTGGTGTCGCACGGGCCGTTTGTGATGAACACATCTGACGAAATCCGGCAAGCCATATACGATTACCAAACCGGTAAAATGGGGGTTCTGGCTGAATAGTACGTTCAGGAATGCTTACCTCAAGCTGCTTCTTAAACTGATTATAAACCACATAGCCACATAGTAAAACAAAGATGTGTAATTCTTAGGTGCCCTATGTGCCTATGTGGTAAATCAATCGCTTATCGGGTTCAGCTTCTACTATGTTTCAGCGCTTTACCTGCGGGCCAACCCATTTCGTTCGGGCCGATACGTCGGCCGCTGAGGGGGAAATGTCTGTTTTCTCCGTTACCACCACTTCCTGATTCGGGTTTTCTTCGGTCAGGATCGTTGTCGTCTGGGCCTGGCCACGGTGCAGGTATTGAACGGTCAGCTTATCGCCCGGTTTTTGCTCAGCCAGCAGCTTCCGGAGCGCATCGGTCGTTGTTATGGGCTGGCTGTTAACGCTCAGAATCACATCGTCTACATCCAGTCCGGCTTTATAGAGAGGCGTATTTTTTACGGTATTAGCCGGAATGATCAGCCCTTTGTCGGTGTCCGTAAACCGCAGGTTGCCGATCCAGGCTTTGCCGGGCGCGGCCGGTTTGACGGTGTAGCCGAGCGGTTTCAGCAGTGGTGCATAGTCGACCGGTGCATGTCCGTTGATGTATTTTCCAAAAAAGGCAGCCGCATATTCTTTGTTAGTAACCGTCGCCAGTACCTCCTGCAACCCGTCAACCGTGTAAGGCACTTCCGGTTTTCCGAACCGTTTCCAGACCGCCTGCATGTAGTTGTCCAGCGTTTTGCCGAACCGCTGACGCAGGTCAAGATCAAGCGCAAGTGCAACGGCCGCGCCGTAGGTATAATAGGAGGTAAACATATTGACGTAATTGTTCCGGTCAATCGCTACGCCGGCATCAACAAACACGGCATGACGGCTGGCATCAATCGGAGTATATTGCGTAGCGCCTGGTGTCTGGGTCTTGGTAAATACCAGCCCCGAAATGGTACCGGCATATTCTTCCGGTGTGACAAAGCCGGCGCGGGCCATCAATAATTCGCCGTAATACTGCGTAAAGCCTTCCGCAAACCACAGCTCATTGCTCATATTGCTCTTCTCGAAATTGAACGGTTCCAGCGTTTTCGGCCGGATGCGTTCTACATTCCAGCAGTGGAAAAACTCGTGGGCAAACACGCCCAGGGTCCGGCTCTGGCCGTTGAAATTGGTGATTCCCGACGAGATCATGGTAGAATTGCGGTGCTCCATGCCATCGCCTTTGACGTACGGATTCAGGCTGGCAATAAAGGTATAGGTGCCGTAATCGTAGGTCGGGAACTCGCCGTAGACGGCACCGGCTTCGTCGACAATCCGGGCAATTTTATCGGCGTAGGCCGTTGCCACCGAATCCGGAACGGCGGCTTCGAGGGCCAGCCGGAACGTAATCGGCTGGCCGTCTGGGTTGGTCCGTTTCCATTCTTTAATGAACAGATCCCCGATTTTAGTCGGTGAATCCATGAAGTATTGCAAATTAGGCGCCGTAAATGTCAATGGCTCATTGGTAGCAATCAGCTGGGTAGCTACTTTGCCGGCATTCTCGGCCGGCAGGTCGAAATGGACCGTTACCGGTTTGGCATCATAGCCTTTGATCCACATAAACGTGGCCGGCATGTTCAGGTGGATGCTTTGCGGATCAATGCCCATGTATGTACCATCCGGATGGTTGCCGTAGATGGTATAGCTGACCCGCACAAATCCGGAATGTTTCGGTACTTCATACACATCACCGTCGATGCGGTTGATGGTCAGCGGCTGATTGTTCTGGTCAACGGCCTTGACGTTGTAGACGTTTTTGCCGAACTCATGGGTCGCATAACGTCCCGGCGACGACCGGCTCATCCGGAAGGTGGCCGGTTGTTTGGGGAGCTGTGCCACCGAAAGCGATATTTCGGCTTCGTGGTGTATGGCATTCGGAAAAGACAGGTCGTACCGGATTGTCTGGGCGTGTGCTGCCCCGAGAGCAAGTGCCGCGAGGGCAGATAAAAGATAGCGGTTCATGTAGGCGAAAGAAGCGTAATGTGGTCACAAGTTAATAGATCACCGGCAAATTGTTACTACAGACCGGCGATACGGGCCAGTATGTGGTATTTTCTGTAAATTTGAGCTCCAAATAACTCGTATGCGCATACAACAAACTACCGGAGCCTTGTTGCTGATGCTGGGACTGTTCGTGGGTTGTCACCGACCCTACCAGTTTACCGGTCAACAATACAAACGGCTGACCATTGACGAAAAAGCTGCCGCCGACAGTGGCACAGCGGCCTTGCTTCGCCCGTATAAGCAAAAGCTTGATCAGAGTATGAATGAGGTACTGACGGTAACGCCGGCAGCACTGGACAAGAAAAAGCCGGAAAGCGGGTTTACCAATATGCTGACCGATATGCTGCTGGAACGGGCGCAGCAGAAATACAATAAGCCGGTTGATGTGGCACACCTGAATTTTTCGGGCGTCCGGTCGGGCCTGCCAAAGGGAAACATTACGGTGGGCAACGTATTTGAGGTGATGCCGTTTGACAACCTGCTGGTGGTTGTGACGGTAAAAGGCAGCATGCTGATGCAGTTCCTGAACCACTTTGCCCAGCACGAAGATGTGCTGGTGGTTGGTGGTATCCGTGTGATTATGAAGGACAAAACGGTACAGTCGGTCACGTTTAATAATGGGCGGACGTTTGATCCGAACCAGACCTATACCATCGCTATGAGCGATTACGTAGCCAACGGCGGGAGCGATGCCTCGTTTCTAAGCAATGCCATTGCGCGGGATAATGTAAACTACCTTATCCGCGACGCCTTTATCGAAGCCATCCGGCAGCAAGGAAAATCAGGCCAACCGTTAAACCCGCAAACTGATGGACGCATTACAATCCAATAGACGATCATTTCTGAAACTGATGGGATCGGCTGCAGTGATCGGCAGTCTGACCCCTGATACGCTGCTGGCGGCTGGTAAAAAGGCTGCCACGCTGACTATTTTACATACCAACGATGTACACAGCCGTCTGGATCCGTTCCCGATGGATGGTAGCCGGAATGCCGGTAAAGGGGGCGTTGCACGCCGGGCCACGCTGATCCGGCAGATTCGCAGCGAGCAGAAAAATGTACTGTTATTTGATGCCGGTGATATTTTTCAGGGAACGCCGTATTTCAATCTCTACAAGGGCGAACCCGAAATTCTGGCCATGAACCAGCTGGGCTACGATGCCGGAACCATCGGGAACCACGACTTTGACGGGGGAATCGACAACATGAAAACCCAGTTCGGGAAGGCGAAATTTCCGTTCCTGATCGCCAATTACGATTTTAAAAATACGCCGATGGACGGGCAGACTCAGCCGCATAAAATCTTTACCGTCGATGGGGTGAAGGTTGGTGTGTTTGGGCTGGGTATCCAGCCGGACGGATTGATTCCGAAAAATCTGTACGGCGACATGAAATACCTCGATCCACTTGAGGTTGCTAATCAGACGGCCGGTGAGCTCAGGAAAAAGTGTGATTACGTAATCTGTCTGTCGCACCTTGGGTATAAGTACAACGAGGCTACAGTGTCGGATCATGTGCTGGCTGCCAAAACCCGGAACATTGACCTCATCATTGGCGGGCATACGCACACATTCCTGGAAGCGCCGGTGGCTGTCAATAACCTTGACGGGAAAGCAACGCTGATTAACCAGGTTGGTTTTGCCGGCATTTATCTGGGCCGGATCGACCTGTCGTTTGAGCAGGGCAAGGGCCACTCGGTGAAAGACGGTAAAGCGGTTTCGGTCTGAACGGCCCGACAACGATGAAAAGCAACGTCCCGGCCAATCTGGCCGGGACGTTTTCGTTTAGGGGTAACAGAAGGTAGCAGGTTAATCAAGGGTGGGAATCAACGCCATTAGGGTGTACGTCCGGATGTAGTATTTCATCGGCTTCCGGCTCGGCTGCACCCAGATATACGATGATTTTATTTTGCAGGGTTGACATCGGAATCCTGGTAATGTCTTTGCCGGTTTGCAGCAATATGGTTGATTGGTTGATGCTGGTAATGGTTCCTTCTATATCGTCAATCCGGATGCGCTGGCCAATCTCAAACTGCGACCGGCTGTAGATCGACGATAAGGTATTTACCATAATTTCTTTGGAGGACAGACCGTAGCCAAGCGCAAAGGCGAAGATAGCTCCGCCGATCAGGAGATTAAAGCTGGATTCGAGCAGGGTGGTGTTGATACCTGCCTGCGACAAGGCCGAAATAATGACTACCAGCAGCACAAAGGCAAAGACGACTGTGCCCAGGTTGCGCGCTGACGGGATGTTGAAAGAAGCGGCCAGCGTCGTGACGGCTTTCTTGAGGGCATCGGCCACCATAATCCCGATCTGCAGCATGATGGCGGCGGCAATCAGCCGCGGGATAAATGCCACCAGCGACTGAATCATTTTACTGATCGCTTCGACCCCCAGCGTTTCGGTGGATGCCGTAATGAAAATCAGCAGAATGAAATAATAAATGATTTTGGAAATAACTTCCGAGAGTTTGATCTCCGTTTGCAGCTGCCGGATGAACTGAACTTCATTGAGCCGTTCGCCCAGTTTATCGAGGCCAATTCGCGATAGAATCCGGAGGGCCAGCCGGCTGAATAACCGGGCCAGACCGAAACCAAGAATCAGTACTACGGCCGAACCAATGAGCCGGGGAAAAAAACCGAACACCGAATTGACAAAACTCATCACGGTGTTCATCATGATACCATAAATATCAGGAGAGGATTGCATAGTACAAGAAGTTAATACCTTCACAACCCCGGGAACCAGGTTGGAGGAAACCGAATATGTTGTGAAGGGACGGGTTTTACTGTGGTTTACGAGTCCCTGGTTTGCTGCCGGGAGTAAGAAGCTGATTCATTACTTCAGGGAAGCCGGCACTAAAGGTGTGTAACACACTCAGCACATTCCGGATGTCTTGTATATCTTGTTGCAGTGATTTCTGGATGAAAGCAGGGGCTTTTGCTTCAGCTTCAATAACTTTAAAGGGTTTCTCAATACGACTCATAAACGTTTAAAAAAATCGGAACGGTAGTTTAGCGGCCCAACGAGACAGAATCATCAGGGCCAAAGCTAACGTTTCCAAATAATATTTTCTAAGTTTTTTTCGGGCACGTGCTACACGCAGCGTTGCCGAGCCCTCACTTGTCTGCAAAATATTGCCGATTTCGCGGAAAGAAAACTCATCCTGATATCGCAGCATTAATACGCTTTGCTCATCGGGATCCATTTTTTTCATAGCTTTCCGCAGACCGCCCGGAGTCATATCTGAAAAATCATCGGTAAGCTCGTCCTGAGTCGGCAGCTCATCAGCCGTCGGGAAAAAATGCTGCTCTTTCTTCCGGAATCGTACCTGATCCAGACAATAATTATACGTCATACCGTATAGCCAGGTCGAAAAACGAGCCTGCTCGCTGTAGGTAGATATACGGGTAACAGCCTTAAAAAAAATGTCATGCGTAAAATCAGATGCCAGCACCGGATCCTTCAAAAACGATAGACACTTCCCGTATACCTGATCGCAATGCCTGGCATATAAGACCTCGAAGAACCGGTTATCTTGTGAAGAAATGTAGTGCCGCACCAGCTCTTCATCAGTTAGCGGTTTCAGGTTAAACATTGGAGGCAATGCGTTTAGGGTCGGGGTAGCAAGATACATATTGATACGGCTATATCTGTGTATGACTGACTGTTAGCAGCTAAACAATGAATTTTCGGTTACGAAGTGCAGAAAGACTTATATAACTAAAATCACCCTGCACCTGAATGTCAGTAGAGTCGGGACGGAGACCATCCGGCGCTACTGAACGTCATTCAGACGAAGGGTGAGTTACCAGGTAACGTCCTGCATTAACAAATCGAAATAAAAAAGTTTGTTGAATGCCGGAAATGTAGTCTTGTTGCCCTACGGTGTCATTTGGTCGATGTCCGGCGGGTTTGCTGAAACGTTTTAACTGACCTCGCTACGTCCAGAAACGAGGCCGTCCAGACCTCTTTTTCGTGTTGTTTCAGAAACTGAACCAGCTTTTTGTGCTCGGCTTCGTCAACGTTGAGGTTATGTTCACCACCCACCCCGTGAAAGAGAAATACCAGTACAGAGTTGGTCGCAATGGCCTGTTTCACCAGGTCAATCATCTGTTCGCCGGTCTGCCCGTTAATCACGTAGGCGTCTACATTCGTCAGGTCAATGTTTTCGGCTTTCTGCATGCGGCTGATCACGCCACGGGCCGCGACAAAATCGTTTTTGACAGGGTCATAATAGTTTTTACCTTCGACCATCCGATCGCCGCACGGGAAGGCAAACGTCCGGTCTTTTTGAGAGTCCATGACTTCCAGCAAGGTATTGGTCATACGAACTTCATCGAGAATCCGTGCCATGGTGTAGGTATTCAGGTCATGGGCAGGTTTCACCCACTCACGGCCGGGGCCACCGGCACACGGGTGAAAAAGGGTATGGTTGCCTAACTCATGTCCGTTGGCCGCTGCCCGTTTCCAGTCGGCGATACGGGCTTTCAGACCCGGAAAGTTGCCGGCGAGGTAAAAGGTGCCTTTGAGTCCGGCCGCATCAAGGGCCGGAATGGCTTTGTCGAGGTGTACCTGTAAGGCATCATCATACGTAAGGGCAACCGCACATTTCCGCCCATGCCAGTCGGGCAGATTCTGGGCAAATAAACCGGTTGTTGTGAACAGGGTCAGGAGCGTTAAGCGTATCGTTTTCACAGTGTCAGCATTGGTCTATGGAACGGGATTAAAGGTATGCATTTCGGCGCGGAAACCGAACCGTGTCGCCATTCCGGTCGCATTAGTTGTGAAAAAAGCCGTTTTTTGCGTATTTCCGGAAAATATAGCCTGCCGGTAACAATCGGGAGGTTTGCAAAGACGAGTAACAATCAGCATTTATGAATCGACGTAATTTTGTAAAACAGTCGGCGGTAGCGGGCATGGCCGTGATGGCCGGCGGTCCGGCACTGGCCTCGGCTGAACCGAATGCCTCTGCCTTTCCAGCTGTACGAACGCCCGCCGGTAAACGGAATTTTACCAGCAAGGCCGTTGAAGAAGCCATTGCCCGTGTACAAAAAACCGTAAAAGACCCTGAACTGGCGTGGCTGTTTGAAAACTGCTTTCCGAATACGCTGGATACCACTGTACAATACGCAGAAGACGGTGGCAAACCCAATACCTTCGTAATCACCGGTGATATTGACGCTATGTGGCTGCGTGACAGTACGGCACAGGTTTGGCCGTATCTGCCGATGACCAAACAGGACGAGCCGTTGCGGAAACTGATTGCGGGTGTAATCCGCCGGCAGGCGCAGTGTATCATCCTTGATCCGTATGCCAATGCCTTTTACCCGGACCCGAAGAAAGAAGGCGAGTGGAAAAAGGACGTAACGGCGATGAAACCCGGACTGCATGAACGGAAGTGGGAGCTTGATTCATTGTGTTACCCGATCCGGTTATCATACCACTACTGGAAAACGACGGGGGATACCTCACCGTTTGATGCCGAATGGGTAAAAGCGATGCAACTGGCCCTGAAAACCTGCCGTGAGCAGCAGCGGAAGACGAATCGGGGCCCCTACACTTTCGGACGCGAGACATCCTGGTCGACGGATACGGTGCCGGGCAATGGCTATGGTAATCCGACACGTCCGGTTGGCCTGATTCACAGTGTGTTCCGGCCGTCGGATGATGCTACGGTGTTTCCGTTTCTGGTGCCGTCGAACTGGTTTGCAGTGGTATCGTTCCGGCAGCTGGCCACGATGATCGAGACCCTGCATCCGGCTGTTCCGATTGCGGCCGATTGCCGCGCACTCGCCGATGAAGTAGAAAAGGCGTTAAAGCAGTATGCAGTATATAATCACCCGAAATACGGCAACATGTATGCCATGGAAGTAGACGGATACGGCAACCGCCTGTTACAGGACGACGCCAATGTTCCGAACCTGCTGGCCATGCCGTATCTGGGCGCTTGTACCGCGTCTGATCCGATCTATAAGAATACCCGCAAGTTTGTATTGAGTGCCGATAATCCGTATTTCTTTAACGGGAAGGCGGCGCAGGGCATCGGCAGCCCGCATACGCTGGTAGAAAATATCTGGCCGATGAGCCTGATTATGCGCGCCTTAACGTCGACCGACGATCAGGAGATTCTGGCGCAGCTGCGGATGCTGAAGAAAACGCATGCCGGTACTGGTTTCATGCACGAATCGTTCAATCAGGATGATCCGTCGAAATTTACGCGGAAGTGGTTTGCCTGGGCGAATACGCTGTTTGGTGAGCTGATTCTGAAAGTGGCCGCCGAACGGCCGCATTTGCTGGCGAAAGAGCTGTAAAGCAGTGGTGGCGCGACTCAAACAGGGCCGCCTGTCGGTCGGGGACGCCTAGTCGTGCCACCACTAGATAATACCACCACGTGCTTACTCTTCTACGTAATTCAATTCTTTCGTAAAGGTTTCTTCCATGAAGTAAAGGGCGATCAACGCCAGACATATCGTCAGGAACCCTACACCCAACGCGCTGCCTAAAACGCCGACCTGCCCTTTACCCCATACAAATAAGGTTGTCAGCGGAATAACGGCTCCGCGAACGAAGTTAGGTACAGTGGTTGCGACGGTGGCGCGGAGGTTGGTGCCGAACAGCTCGGCCGCAATGGTAACAAACAGCGCCCAGTATCCATTGGCCAGACCGAGTAGAAAACAGATGATATAGAATGTGTTAAGGTCTTTGACCGGCATTAGCAGGTAAACCAGTACAAAGCCGAAGGACAGCAGGATAAACCCTCTGATGACTTTTTTACGGCTTTTCAGAAACTGACTCAGCAGGCCGCTTGCCACATCGCCGCCAACCTGCCCGAGAAAGGCAATCATCACGGCTTTACCGGCAACCACCGGCTCTGTCAGGCCCATCGCCTGCCCGAATTCAGGGGAGAAGGTAATCAGAATGCCGACCACAAACCAGATCGGTAGCCCGACCAGAATGCATTGCAGGTATTTGAGCAGACGGGGTTTGCTGAAAAACAGCATCAGCAGGTCGCCGCGTTTTACCTGCCGGTCTTTAACGACTTCGAAAATGGCCGATTCCAGAATGTTTACACGCATCACAAGCAGCAACAGGCCCATGCCGCCGCCAACAAAATAGGAATTCCGCCAGGCGAACAGATCCGCCACAAAATAGGCCAGAATGGCGCCCAGAACGCCCATAGTGGCGACAATCGTTGTGCCATACCCGCGAATCTGACGGGGCAGCACTTCGGTAACGAGCGTAATACCTGCCCCCAGCTCCCCGGCCAGCCCGACGCCGGCGATGAACCGCAGAACCGCGTATTGAGACAGGGACGTGACCAGTCCGTTGCCGATATTGGCCAGCGAATAAATCAGAATAGAGCCGAAAAGAACGGATAGCCGTCCGCGCTTATCCCCCAGCACGCCCCAGAAAATACCGCCGATCAGCAGGCCGGCCATCTGCATGTTGAGCAGGTAAATGCCCTCGGGCAGGAGCCGGTCCGTCCCGACGCCAAGGTCTTTCAGGCTGGGTACCCTGACGACGCTGAACAGAAAAAGATCATACATGTCGACGAGGTAGCCAAGGGCGGCTACCAGCACCGGCAGACTGAGTAGCTGGCTGGTTGATTTTTTGGGAAGAACGGGTTCCTGAACCATGAACGGTACTATTAATAGGTTGGGTTGTCAGAAAATGTGGTGGTACAACCGGCTGGTCGATTAATAATCAGCTGACCGTAGGAAGTACCACCACGGAAAAGACTATACTTGTTGCGGCACCAGATACGGCGCGCGGTATTTGCGGGTAAGCATGCCGTTTGCTTCGGCATCCCCGATAAATTGCTCTTTTTTCGGATCGAACTTCAGCGTCCGGCCGAGGCGGTAGGAGATATTGCCCAGGTGCGCAATGCCGGATGCCAGGTGGGCCGTTTCGACCGGGCCGTTGAGCTTCGACTTATCCCGTGCCCGGACGGCTTCAATAAAGTTAAGGTAGTGATCACCACCGGCTTTGTTGGCCGGTCCGGGGGTACGTTCCTTGCCAAGGTACGTTTTGTAATCGTTGTACCCGTTAATGACCATGTAGCCTTTATCGCCGTAGAAAATATTACCGATTTCGATGCCGTCTTCCTTATTGGTCATCCACGGACGGACTTCAAACTGAATCACTTTACCTTCTTTCGGGTACTTGTAAACGGACGTCAGCGTTTCCGGCGTTTCCTTGCAGTCGTTCCACAGGAATTTGCCGCCCGACGAAGTGATTTCTTCCGGTAAGCCGACATCTAAGCCCCACATACACAGGTCCGTTTCGTGGATGCCCTGGTTGCCGATATCGCCGTTGCCGTAGTCCCAGAACCAGTGCCAGTTATAGTGTACGTAGTTTTTGCTGAAGGCTTTGGTCTGTGCCGGTCCCTGCCACATGTCCCAGTTCAGTCCCTCCGGAACGGGCGAGTTGCCCTGGTTACCGATATCCGGACGCCATTTGAACACCAGACCGCGGGCCATGTAGACTTTACCGATCAGCCCGTCGCGGAGGTGTTTAATCGCCTCCTGGATAGCCACCGAACTGCGGAGCTGAACGCCGTGCTGCACGATGCGGTTGTACTTCGTGGCGGCTTCGACCAGTTTGCGGCCTTCGTAGAGGTTATGCGCCCCCGGTTTTTCGACGTACACATCCTTGCCGGCCTGACACGCCCAGATAGCTGCCAGCGCATGCCAGTGGTTGGGCGTTGCAATGCTGACCGCATCTATGTTCTTGTCTTCGTACACACGGCGCAGGTCCTGCTCGGTATGCACTTTGCGGTTATACGTCTTTTCAAAGTCGGCAGCGCGCTCGGCGGCAACCACCTTATCGACATCGCACAGGGTAACGACTTCGACATCTTTGAGCCGTGAAAAACCGGAAATATGGTCTTTTCCGCGGCCATTAACGCCGATAACGGCAACCCTGATACGGTCATTGGCCCCGAAGGCATGGGACGGAATAATCGTCGGCATTCCCATAACGGCCAGGGAGCCCGTGGCCGCGGTTTTAAGGAAGTCACGGCGCGATTCAAGCGTACTCTTCATACGTGAATTAAGGTTTAGGAGTAAATTGTCACGTAGTCAAAAGCAAAAGACAATCAGGAACTAACGTGTATTTGTAACCTGATTTATGAAAATTATAACCGTGACGTGGTTAGTCCGCCATCGACCATGATGACCTGTCCGGTTGAGTAGGGGAAGTCGCCCTTTGCCAGCGCCGATACGGCCCTGCCGACGTCATCCGGAAGTCCCCACCGTTTTTGCAGGCAGAGGCCGTCTTCAATCAGCTTATCGTATTTGCCCGTTACACCGGCTGTCATATCGGTCCGGATGATGCCCGGCCGTACTTCGTAAACCGGAATATCAAACTCGCCGAGCCGCACCGCAAAGAGCTGCGTCGCCATGCTGACGCCGGCCTTCGCCACGCAATATTCCCCGCGGTTGACCGAGGCTACCGTTGCCGAAATGGACGAAACGTTGATGATACACCCCCAAAAGGAGGCATCTGCGTCTTTCTGGGCAATAAGCCAGTTGGCTACGGCCTGGGTCAGGAAATAAGGCCCTTGCAGGTTAGTGGCTACCACGTAGGCAAAACTTTCTTCGGTGGCGTCCAGAATGTCGCGGCGCTCTTTCGGCGCTACCCCGGCATTGTTTACCAGCACATTCAGACGGCCGAAATGCGCATTAATCGTTGCCAGGATGCCGGCCCGGGCGTCGGCCGAGGCAATGTCGCCCTGGCAATAGAGCACATCAGCACCAAGGGCACGCAGTTCAGCAAGGGGCTCCTGCACGGCGTCTTCCGGACGTACTCCGTTGATGGCCAGATCGAAACCTGCACCGGCGAGATGCCGGGCAATGCCCAGCCCGATTCCCCGGCTGCCGCCGGTAATTAAAGCGATTGGTTTCATGAGGTACTACAGGCTGTCTTTAACCGCTTTAAGCTGTTCGGCTTCCGGACTTTTCTTATACAGCGGATCGAGCGGGTAACAACCCGAAATGATGCCGTTGCGCGGAGCCGTGGTACAGTCCGAAAACGTCCGGCAAATCAGGTTCCGGGTCAGGGTTTTGCCTTCGACCATGTCGGCAGGCATGGTCGGGTAGGAGAGCACCATCCGCCCGAAACCGATGCTGTCGGCCATGCCGTGGTTAAGTACATATTGCGCCACGTTCGGCAACCACTCCTGTAAATACGAGTAGCCGGAGCCAATGATTGTCAGGTCAGGAAACGCCTGTTTGAGCGCATGGGTTACGTCGATCTGCCGTTTCACCCCGATCAGCGGGTCTTCCGGCGGCAGGTAGCCATCAGAAGGCGGGAACAGGGCCGGACGCATCAGATGCGGGTTGTAGTAAGGGCTGCCGCCCGTAATGCAAACAAGCTCAATGTCAAGCGATTGAAGCAGCGACAGAAACGCCTTGGCTTCGGTCAGGTCGAGACCGAGGCCGTTATCCTGACCGCCAAACGCATATGGATAGGTTTCGGCCGGTTCGGGAATGCCCTGACCGTCGGTTCCTTTTTTAAACGGCAAAAAGTCAAAGGCGCTGAGCCGTACCCCGATGCCCAGACCTGGCGCGGCTTCGCGGATACCAGCCACAATGCTGCGGAGGTACCGCGTACGGTTTTCAAACGACCCGCCATAGCGGCCTTCCCGGTCAACAGCGCTCAGAAATTCATGGCCCAGATACCCGTGGCAGTGCTTAACGTCCACGAAATCATAGCCCGCCTGTTGAGCCAGCACCGCTGCGTCGATGTATTGCCGGATAATGCCGTCGATGTCGTCGTCGGTGAGGGTCGGGTGCTCCTGTGTCATCCCGAACTTGCTGTTCAGAAACGGGTGACTGTACAGAATCTTCGGCTCAAACTGCTTGTGGCTGTGTGGTTTACAGAACCGCCCCGAGTGGGTCAGCTGCAGGCCGATCAGCAGGTCGTTGGTAGTATCGAATTTAGCCGCATGTTCGGTCAGGAGCAGCTGCCGGAGCGCCACAAACTCGTCGTAGGTATCCTTGTTCAGCACCAGCTGATTGGGGTTGGCCTTCCCGGAATGGCATACAGCAACCGCCTCGCAGCCAAACAGCAGTTTGGCCCCGCTGACGGCAAACTTGCGCCAGCGATTGCGGGTATAATCAGTCGGCCGGCCGTCAAGGGTGCCATCCCAGCCTTCCATCGGCAGAATACACAGGCTGTTACCGATCGTTTTGCCCGATTTCAGATGAATCGGTTTCCGGAACGGACTGTCAGCGGCCGGCAATAAAGTATCATCAAAAGGCAGGTCGATCTGGTTGGTTTGCAGGTAGTTCCGGAGATCGCCGGCCGTTTTCAGTTGCGCCATGCGCGGAAAGCGGGGTTTGTATTTTTCGCTCATCGTGGCAAGCAGTTAAAAAACGTATAGTACGGTTGGATTGAATCAGCAAGTCGCTGCACGTAAAGCGCCAGTTCGCGTATGTGATAGTCGCCCCACATACTCGACTCCCCATACGGGATCGGACTGCCGGCCGGAACGTAATCCCAGCCATTGGGACGGTGATAAATTGAGTGCAACAACAGGCCCTGATGGGTTGGGTCGGTACTCAGGTACGGCTCGTCGAGCAGGGTGTTCAGCACGGTAAGGCCGGCCTGTGTATACCGTTGTCCGGCCTCCTGATCACCTTTGGCCGTGAGGTAGTTGCCGAGCCGGAGTAATCCCTGAGCGCCGATAGCTGCCGCCGAACTGTCAACGGGTTCATAGGCATTGAACGGATCGGCGGGGCGGTCAAGGTAATCGCCGAGCAGGTGCAGGAACGGTGCTCCGGTATCCCAGTACGGTACCCCGTCTGTTGGTGTATATTCGATATAGAAATCGCAGGTCGCTTTGGCAGCTTTCAGCATATAAGCCTCAACCGCCGTGCGGCCGCCAAACGGTTCGAGTTCGCTGTCGGGCAGGGTGGCGAGGTATTCGAGCTGCTCGGGGAACCCGCACATCGCCCAGGCAAGGCCGCGTGTCCAGGTCGAAAAGCCGGTATAGCCCTGCTGCGAATTCGGGCAGCGGAAGTTGCCGTCTTTGGTGTTAAAAACGCTTTCGTGAGCCGTTCGGCCCCAAAGGTCGTAGCTATCGCGGCCTTCACCGTAAAAAACGGAGTAGTCGGCGGTGGCTTTGATGTGCTGCAAGGCCCGGTCAAGGAGATTAATGCGGGCGTCGTTCTCCGCCTGAAACACATGCCCGAGGCTATGGCTTACGACCAGTGCCCGGCAAGAGCGGATGGTATCGACAAACAGCGAATGTGGCCCGTTGAACGAGTGAATGAAACCACCGTTTTTGATGGTTGTCCAGCGGCTCGCCTGCACGGCACCGGATATTTTCAGGGCCAGCTCGTAAAAATTCTGCTCCCAGTCCTGCTGCGGGATCCTGCCTTCGCGCATGAGCCGGAGCAGGTTGCCATAGGTACTGACGTTGTTAAAGCCGTGGTCATGCACGCCGATATGACTGACGTGCGGGGCCATTGCCTGCACGGTTTGCCGGCGGCCCTGTTCCAGAAAATAGCTGTCGCCGGTAGCATCGAACTGTAAAATAGACGAGCCGTACTGAAAGCCCTGCGTCCATTCGGTCCAGCCGCGGGTCGTATATTTACCGGCAGCCGTGAACACAGGTGAGCCCTTTGCGGTATCGTATTCGGCGTCGATCAGGCGGATTTTTTGGGCCGAAAGCTCCCAGAACCGGGTCAGTTTCGAGGTCAGGTCTGCGGGGGTAAGGTGGTCGTTAATCTGAATCATCGTTCGCGGATAAGAGAAGCGAAGAAATAGGTTGTTGTTGGGTTTATCCTCTAAAGAGTGTCTGGCTGCCTAATTACTGCCTTTTCTCCAATCCGAAGCCAATTTGCCATGTTGAAATGGTATCTTGCCGCTAAACTTAGTAACCTCAAAAAACATGAAACACATTATCCTTGCTTTGGGGCTGGTGCTTGGTGCCTTGCCCGCTGCGATGGCACAAACGTTCAGAGGTGTTGACAAAACACCGATGGATATGGCCTACTATCCGGACGATTATGCACACGACCGGAAATTTGCACCCGCTAAAATCGGAACGGACAAGGCGATGGTACGGGTGGTCTATAGCCGGCCTGCCAAAAACAACCGTGAGGTGATGGGGAAACTGGTGCCTTATGGTAAAGTCTGGCGGATGGGTGCCAATGAAGCGCCGGAAATCAAATTTTATCAGGATGTAACGCTGGGGGATAAGAAAATCCCGGCGGGCAGTTATGCCTTACTGGCCATTCCGGGTGAGCAGGAGTGGACCATCATCATCAGCTCGGACGTGGATCAGTGGGGAGCTTACAGCTACAATCAGGCGCTGGATGTAGCGCGCATAACAGTGCCGGTACAGAAAACCGAAACACCGGTAGAAAACTTCTCGATTCAGTTTGTGAAGAAAGATGCCAAAAATGCGGTCATGAACATCGGCTGGGACACAACAGTGATTCCGGTGCCGGTGGGGCTATAAAAATAGTGGCGCTAAAACAAAAGTGGTGGCACGTACGTAGGACGTCCCCGTCCAGTCGTGCCACCACTAAGTTAACCGGCGATACTAATCTCCGGCTTATTTCTTTTTCTTACCGGCAAATGGTCTGCGGTATTTCGCCTTGGCTGGCTGACTGCTGCCACTGCCACCACCCTGCTTCTGTGCGCCGAGGAGCTGCTCGGCAAGATCGGGCCGGTTGAGCTTGTTCAGCCGGTTACGGATCCAATCCTTAAATTCCGGTTTATACCAGAAGAAATACCGGTTCTGTGCCTGTTTCTCGTCACGGGTTTTGGCCGTTTTGACCGGCTTGAGCGTATACGGGTGGACGCCCGAATAATAGATTACCTCCGCGACGGTCATCGGTGTCGGCGTAAAGTCCTGCACCTGTTCCAGCTGGAAACCCATGTCTTTGGTTTCGGCCGCCAGATTGGCCATATCCTGTTCTTCACAGCCGGGGTGCGACGAAATGAAGTACGGAATCAGCGGCTGTTTCAGGTTATGCTTGTCCGAAATCTTGTCGTATTTTTTCTTAAAGAGCTTGAAGTATTTAAACGACGGCTTCCGCATAATCCGGAGCGTGTCGTCGGACGTATGCTCAGGCGCTACCTTTAACCGGCCGGATACGTGGCGGGTAATCAGCTGCTCCATGTACTCGTCGTGGTTGCCGTCTTCGTTATTTTTATTGAAATCATCGACAAGCAGATCATACCGGACTCCGGAACCCACAAACGCCTTTTTGATGGCCGGATTGGCATCAACCTTGCGGTAAAGCTGCGTCAGCGGCTTGTGCGACGTATCGAGGTTGGAGCAGATAACCGGGTGAATACAGCTCGGGCTCTGGCAACGGGCGCAAATCGACTCGTCCTTGCCCTTCATCTTATACATGTTGGCCGACGGACCACCCAGGTCGGAGATATAGCCCTTAAATTCCGGGTGTTTTGTGATCTCGTCCACTTCCTTCAGGATCGATTCTTCGCTGCGGGACGCAATAAACTTACCCTGGTGCGCCGAGATGGTGCAGAAACTACAACCACCGAAGCAGCCACGGTGCATGTTCAGCGAGAACTTGATCATTTCGTAGGCCGGAATGGCACCCCGTTTTTTGTATTTCGGGTGCGGCATACGCGTATACGGCATATCGAACGACTTGTCGATTTCGGTTTCATCCATCGTCTTGAACGGCGGATTGATAACGAGAATCTGATCACCAACCCGCTGCGTAATGCGGTTGGCCTGCCATTTATTCGACTCTACCTCAACGATTTTGAAGTTGGCCGCATATTTAATTTTATCAACCAGACATTCTTCGTGGCTCGTCAGTTCAACCGTATTCCAGTTGTTGTACTCGCGCAGTTCCGAAGGACCGTCGTGCATGAAGGCGACCTGATTGATGTTACGCATCGATCCGAACGGAACGCCTTTGCGGGTCAGTTTCAGGATTTCGCGCAGGGGTTGTTCGCCCATACCATATACCAACATGTCGGCCCCTGAATCTGCCAGAATTGACGGCATCAGCCGGTCCTGCCAGTAATCATAGTGTGTCACGCGGCGCAGCGATGCCTCGATGCCACCCAGTAAAACCGGTACATCCGGATACAGCTCTTTCAGTATTTTGGTGTACACGATGGTGGCGTAATCGGGCCGGAAACCAGCCTCACCGCCAGGTGTATAAGAATCATTCGAACGGCGGCGCTTATTGGCGGTGTAGTGATTCACCATCGAATCCATACAACCGGCTGTAACCCCGAAAAAATACTTCGGGCGGCCGAATTTTTTAAAGTCGCGCAGGTCATCCTGCCAGTTTGGCTGCGCAATAATGGCCACGCGGAAGCCTTCGCTCTCCATGATCCGGCCGATCACGGCAGTGCCAAAGGCCGGGTGGTCAACATATGCATCCCCGGACACCAACACAATATCCACTTCGTCCCAGCCTCGTTTTTCGACTTCTTTCATCGTTAGAGGCAACCAGTCTGTAAGGGGTCTTTCGATCATGGAGAATAAGAAAATTACTATTTATAAAGAGTCAAAATTACAAAATAGTTCAATTGAAATTTTCAGTAGTAGTAAAACCCCAAGGTATAAGTAAGGCTGTAGCACAAAAAAAGCTTCCGGGAAGTTCTAAACTTCCCGGAAGCTTAAGGATGGATACCGGATACTGATGAATAAAGATCAGGCAGGATCAATGAAAAGAATCAGCGCATTGTTGGATAAGGCTTCAAATTCGATTTCGCCTGCTCCCCGCAACGACATGCTGTCGCGGGCATGCAGGAGCCGGTTCTGTACTTCAAAGGCGCCTTCTACGACAAATGCAAACAGCTCTTTTTCGGGGTCCGAGGCGCGCAGGCTGTCTTCCTGACGGCCGCCATACTGACCGACAAACACGCGCATATCCGTACCGCCAACCGAAAACAGCTGGTTGGTTACTGCCAGATCGAAGGCTATAACCGAGATTCCGGGGCTGAACCGTTCGGCTGGCCGGGCGGTGAGCCAGATGTGCAGGTAATTAATCAGCTCCGTATCGTACGGATTGGTAATGGAATACGACGAATGGGCGGGTAAGGATAATACAAGCGCTTCGCCGGCAACCGCATAGCTGGTATCTGCCACCGGACTACTGACTTCAACGCCACCGACGAGGGGAAGGATCAGAACGAACATAGCCTCATCAACCTGCATGGTCAGCTGACGGCCGGCTGCCAGCGTATCGTCATTCACGACGCAGAGCCGGCCAAACGGAGCTCGTCCCTCAGCCTGATAAGGTCCGAAGTTAAATGTATGGAAACTGCGGAAGCCGTCCGTTTCGGCAATACCCCGCTGATCGGCTAAATACAATTGTCCCTGAACGTCGGTAAGCATCGGAAACGTGGTTAGGCGCTGACAACAATCGTGTGTGTAAGTACGTAGCCGGCCGAAACGCTGCCGGTTACAGTCGCCAGTTCGGTCGTGAAACCGTCGCTGAAAACATTGTCCCGCTCGTTGGTCGTATCCTGCGTACCACGGGTATAATAAGTAGTGGCCGTTGTATATACGGTATCACACACATCTTTCGGGAAGGCAATCTGCGTAACGAGCAGCGACTTGCCGGTTGAGTCGTAAATGTGTACGTGAATGTGCGGTGCCCGGCCCGAGTACCATCCCGGAAAGATGGACGTAAAACCTACCAGACCATTGGCATCGGTTGTCTGACGCCCACGCAGAAAGTGAACCGACGTAAAGTTGGCCGACTGCATACCCGTGCCGCCATATTCTGAGTAATAGCCATCCCTGTCGCAGTGCCAGATGTCGACCAGGGCACCTTTCAGAGCGGCGCAGCTGCTGTTTTTGTTCTGGATCGTAATTTTTATGGTAAACGGTACACCCGTCCGGTCTGACCGTATATCGGTCAGTACCAGCGATGACGGGGTTTTAGTCGGAAAAGGACCTTCTGTTTCAGAAGGGGTAGCCGTGCAGCTTCCGGTGGTAGTGCCCGTTGATGTTCCGGTGCCCGATGTTGAGGCGGCGTCTACTTCCGTCTTCGTACAGCCTGTCAATGGCATAATCATGCTGATGCCGAGTGCTGTAAATCCCTTTTTCAAAAAGTCTTTGCGGTTCATGTGATTAGTCAGGCGATTGATTGTATATGCCTAATACGCAAAACAGACTCCCGGCATTGCAGAAGGACGAAGGTTATCGGTAAACAGAGGTTTTTTGCCGGTAAACACCTGTCAGATGTCTTTCACACAGCGGAAACCAAGGTGCATCAGGGAGGTTTCCGGGGTACTGCCCGAGCGTCCCGAAACCCGGTAGCCGTGGCACCAAGAAGGCTCGCAGAGGTAGGAGCCGCCGCGCTGGGCACGCTCGGTTTCCGGCCCGATCTTAGGCTCAGCACGGTTCAGCAGGTCCTGATACGAAACTTTCCAGTTGTCACACCATTCCCAGACATTTCCCGAGAGGTCGGACAGCCCGAGCGGAGATTTACCGAAATGCCCGACGGGGGAGGCATGATGAAACCCGTCCGTCACCTGATCGAAATTCGGAAAGGTGCCGTTCCAGGTATTGGCCATGGCTTTACCGCCGGGTGCCAGCTCGTCGCCGAAGGGGTAAAGGGTACGGTCGTTGCGGCCGTTGCGGGCGGCATGTTCCCACTCAATTTCATGGGGCAGTCGTTTGCCGGCCCATTTCGCATACGCTGTGGCATCGTTCCAGGAGACCTGGGTAACCGGCAGATTATCGGCCGCCTTTCCGGCTTTCGGGCCGTAGGGGAACTCCCAGTTTGCGCCTGGTACCAGTGTCCATTCCTTTGTAGAATCACTCAGCACACCGGCATCGCCGAATTGCTGCGCCTGTGTTTTGTAGCCGGTTGCCTTGATAAATTTCCGGAACTCACCAACCGTCACTTCGTGCTGATCGATCATAAAAGGCTTTACCAAGGCCCAGAACGTTGGCTTTTCCTGGTCCAGCCCGTCTTCAGAGCCCATCTGAACATAGCCGCCCGGTACATACACCATCCCGTCCGGCAGTTGTTTGGGCGGACTGGCAGCCGGAGCAGTAAGGTCAGCCGGTTTTTCAGAAAGGACGGTAATGGTTGGTGAAAGTGAAAAAGACGTCTGATCGGAAGATTGGCAGGACCAGCAAATCAGGCCGGTAAAAAGCAGGGAAACTATTTTTTTCATGTATGCCAAAAGGACAAAAGCGCGTCGGGTAAAGAAAGCTCTAATTTACCGATGGTTATAATGTGGTAAATTGGAGGATGAAAATTACCTAAATTTCTTTAACTTGCTATACCATTTCACTGCCTTGATTCGATTTGCTGATCGAATACTTCCGTAACGAAACATTTATTTTTCACTGATAAATGCCCTATCTGGACACGTATACGCAACCGCTTACGGCAAAGACGGCTGCCCATTTGTTGCGCCGGGCAACATTCGGACCCACACAAACAGAAATTACCGGATTTACCGGCAAAACGGCTGCCCAGGCGGTACAGCTTCTGATTCAGAATGCGAATGTATCCCCGTTACCGCCCATTGATCTGGACAGTACAAAGGCTACGGCAGGCCAGACATACCTCGAAAAGGCCTTTAACGGAGACCGGAATTTTGATTTCGGGACCTATATTAAATGGTGGTGGTACGGGATTATGGCTGATCAGTCGAATAAGCCGGCCTTGCTGGAAAAGCTGACTCTTTTCTGGCAGAATCACTTCGTAACGACCCGTGAGGTGGTCGATGACTACCGCTTTGTCTGGCGCTATTTTCAGCTGCTGCGGACCAACGCACTCGGTAATTTCCGGACACTGGTGACGGGCATCAGCAAAGATCCTGCCATGCTGCGTTTTCTGAACGGAAATGAAAACGAAAAAGGTAAACCCAACGAAAACTATGCCCGTGAATTACAGGAGTTATTTACCGTCGGTGCGTTCGATTTCGCGGGTAATAAAAACTATACCGAAGACGATGTAAAGGCAGCTGCCCGTGCCCTGACCGGCTGGAAATACACCAACTACTGGGTAAACGGCTCAACTACTTTTGATACGACGTTCACGGCGACTAAGCACGACACGGACGCCAAGGTTTTTTCGGCAAAATATAACAGTACTACCATTCCGGCCCGGACAACGGCACCGGCGGGGTTTGCCAATACGGGTGAAGCCGACCTGAGCGATCTGATTACGATGCTGCTCAATCATCCCGAAACGCCGAAATTTATCTGCCGTAAACTCTACCGCTGGTATGTAAATCCGAATGTAACACAGGAGATTGAAACCAACGTGATTGTGCCGCTGGCGCAGTTTTTTGCCGGCTCGTCGAATAACTATGCCATTCAGCCGGTGATTGTAAAACTGCTGACCAGCCAGATTTTCTTCGATACGGCAAATATCGGTGCGATCATTAAATCGCCGCTTGAGCTGGTTATTGGCTCGCTGAAGTTTTTTGATCAGCCTGTGCCGCCGATGGCTACAAATTACGCTGCTTACAAAAAGCTGTTCGGCGATTTTGCCCACTGGCGGATGCGGGATATGCAGATGGATGTCATTGACCAGCCGACGGTATTCGGGTACGAGCCTTATTATCAGACAGGTTACTCCAGAATCTGGATGAATACCACCACCATTGCCCTCCGAAGCGATTTTACCGATGCCTTTATCTGGCGGTGGCTGGTTGTCGATGCCAATTATTACGGGACGGGTGTACCGTACAAAATGGGTATTGATGTACTGGCGTGGGCAACATCGCTGCAAACTAATTTCTCCGACGTTACCGGAACTCCGTCCATTACCTGCGTTGATGTGCTGGAGGCATTTGCAAAAAACATGTTTGCCACCGATCTGTTTCAGTCGCAGAAGGATTTTCTGATTGATACGATTATGATGCAGGGAATTCCGCGCACGTCCTGGATCAACGAATGGAATAACTACCGGACGACGCCGACCAACACGAACCGCAAAAACGCGGTTACCTATCGTCTTCAAAATCTGATGAAGTACATGCTCCGGATGGCGGAGTACCAGCTTTGCTAACCCAATCAACTATCATGAACCGTAGAGATTTTTTTAAAGCGAGTTCGGCTTGTGTGTTGCCGGTAATGATTGACGGGTTCGGGATGAAGGCGCTGGCCCGGGATTCTGTGCTTGTACAGTCGCTGTTGCAGACAACGGCCGCCAACACTGACCGTGTACTGGTGATTATTTACCTGAACGGAGGGAACGATGGCCTGAATATGGTCCTGCCGCTCGATCAGTACTCCGCGTATAATACCCTCCGCAGCAACATTGCCATACCCCAGGCCAGTGCCCTGGCGCTGACCGGAAATGATACTACAGGTCTGCATCCGGCGATGACCGGCCTGCAAAGCCTGTATAATGACGGAAAACTGTCGATTGTCCATTCGGTATCGTATCCGAATCCCGACCAGTCGCATTACCGCGCGACGGACATCTGGATGACAGCCGTAGACAGTACCCAGACCGCTGATACCGGCTGGGCGGGTCGTTACCTCGAAGACCGTTATCCGAGCTATCCGACCGGTTACCCGAATACCGATATGGAAGATCCGCTGGCAATTCAGATCGGGTATCTCACCTCAACCGCACTGCTGGGCAGTCAGGGTTCAATGGGAATTGCTATCAGTAATCCGGATAGTTTTTACCAGCTGGTAGGAGCAGGCGGCGCTACATCGCCGGGGGACTTGCCGTGTTGTGATGCCGGCGAACTAATTTCGTTTATCCGTCAGCAGCAGGCATTGTCAGTTGGCTATGCCGGCGAAATCAAGAAAGCCGCCGATGCCGGAAAAAATTTGGCTACTTACCCGACGTCCGGTGTTAACTCACTGGCTGATCAGCTGAAAATTGTGTCGCGCCTGATTCACGGCGGGCTGAAAACGAAAATCTATTTTGTCTCGCTGGGCGGGTTTGATACGCATTCCGGGCAAGTCGATACAACGGATAATACAAAGGGTGCCCACGCCACGCTCCTGGGAAAACTATCGGACGGGATTGCCCTCTTTCAGCAGGATCTGAAACTACAGGGTATCGAAGATAAGGTGATCGGGATGACGTTTTCTGAGTTTGGCCGCCGCGCCAACTCGAACAACTCAAAAGGAACGGACCACGGTGTGGCTGCGCCGATGTTTGTTTTTGGGTCCGGTGTAAAACACAGCACCATTGGTACCAACCCGAACCTGTCTGATTTGTCGGGAACGGGGACAAACAAGGAAATTAAAATGCAGATCGATTTCCGGCGGGTTTACAACGACATTCTGAACGATTGGTTCGGGGCGGGGCAGAGCAAAACCGATACCTTGCTGTTCCGGAATTTCCCGACGGTCTCGTTGTTTTCGAATATGGTTGAATCGGTTGCCTCAGGCGACTGGACCGATAAAAATACGTGGACGGTCGGGCGGATGCCGTTCCCGAATGAATTCGTCCGGATTTGTCCGGGGCATACCGTAACGATTGGCCAATCGGTTACGCTGCGTAATCTGAAGCTGGACGGAAAACTGAAATTTGCCGGTAATTACAAGGTAAAACTTACCGGATAAACCGCTGATGTCCGAATGCAAAACACCCCGGCAGGTTTTCCTGCCGGGGTGTTTTGCGTATAATCAGTACGGATTGTTACAAATCAGCAACTGCTTTTCTGATTTCGTCTTTTGTCTTGCCGGTTTTTTGCTGTACCCGACCCCACATTTCGTCTTCTTTACCTTCTTCGTATGTCAGATCGTCGTCTGTCAGGTCACCGTATGCTTGTTTGATTTTGCCTTTGAGCTCGTTCCACGCTCCTTTGATTGTTGTCTCGTTCATGACGTTGATAGTTTAATGATTTATGTGTCTGCCGTGGCAGCTTACACCATATAGACTTATTCAGAGACGGAATGTTCAGAAAAGATGAGGGAACGGCCCAAAACGGGTAAAATGGCCTGATAAGAAGTACCTGAGGTATATAAAACAAAAAAGCCAAGCGAGACACTCTCTTGGCTTTCTGATTTACTCAACGTTATGAAAAACTTTTCTTTTCGACGCAATAATAAAACGAAAGTAACAAATAATTGTTTCCCGTTCGTTAAATTTTTTTCAACAATTTTATAAGTGTCTGATAAGCAGTGTAATGTATTTTATCAAAAAGATAAAAAGTAATAATCTGCTATGTATTTTTTGTGTCACCTATTTGGCCGTCGCGTATCGTAAGTGTTCTGTCTGCCAGATCGGCCAATTGCTGGTTGTGTGTAACGATAACAAATGTTTGCCCGAATTGATCCCTCAGATTAAAAAAGAGTTGATGTAGTTCCTGCGCGTTGTGGGAGTCGAGGTTTCCGCTGGGTTCATCGGCAAAAACAATGTCCGGCTGGTTGATCAGGGCACGGGCGACGGCGGTCCGCTGCTGCTCTCCGCCCGACATCTGAGAGGGAAAGTGATCGATCCGGTCTTTCAGCCCCAGCGATTGCAGCAGTTCGGCGGCACGTTTACGGACGCCGGCTTCGGGTTTACCGGAAATAAAGCCCGGCAAACATACATTTTCAAGGGCCGTAAATTCAGGTAACAGATTATGAGACTGAAAAATAAAGCCAATCCGTTCGTTGCGGAAGCGGGCCAGTTCGCGGTCATTCAATGTAAAGGCCGACTCGCCCGCCAGCACCAGCTCTCCGCTGTCGGGCCGGTCGAGGGTGCCCAGAATATGGAGTAATGTACTTTTACCAGCCCCCGAAGCGCCGACAATGGAGACTACCTCGCCCGACTGAATGGAGAGGTTGATACCCTTTAAAACGGGAAGATTGCCATAGGTACGACGCAGATCGGTTGCCTGAAGGAGTGTTTGCATAAAGTGTACGTTTTGTCGTTTATTTCGCCCGGTTTCGGATAGATTGACGCGGTTAAATGAAAACTGTGCTCTATAAACTGATAACTCAACAAAATTATTGGCTAACTTGCTGCGCGAACGCAAAACTACTGTTTTCCTTTATTTGTCATGAATATACACGAGTACCAGGGTAAAGAAATACTGAAGCGCTACGGCGTCCGGATTCAGGAAGGTATCGTTGCCGAATCGCCGGAAAAGGCAGTTGAGGCAGCTAAACAAATCATGGCCCAGACGAACTCTAAATTTGTAGTCGTCAAATCACAGATTCATGCTGGTGGCCGCGGTAAGGGTAAGGTCCAGGGTTCAGAGCAGCGTGGTGTTGCGCTGGCGAAATCAGTGGAAGATGTACGTACCATTGCAACCAACCTGATTGGTAACGTGCTGGTAACGCATCAGACTGGCCCTGAAGGCAAAAAAGTAAATAAGGTACTGGTTGCTCAGGACGTATTCTATCCGGGTGATTCAGAGCCGAAAGAATTGTACATGGGTATCCTGCTCGACCGTGCTAAAGCCTGCAACGTGATCATGGCCAGCACCGAAGGGGGTATGGATATTGAAGAAGTGGCTGAACATAGTCCGGAAAAAATCATCAAAGAATGGATTAATCCAGCCGTTGGCTTACAACCGTTCCAGGCCCGTAAAATTGCGTTCGCCCTTGGCCTGACGGGTGAAGCCTTCAAAGAAATGGTAAAATTCGTTACATCCTTATATAAGGCGTACATTGATTCAGACGCATCGATGTTTGAAATCAACCCGGTGCTGAAAACATCGGATAACAAAATCCTGGCGGTTGATGCGAAAGTAAACCTTGACGATAACGCCTTGTACCGTCATCCGGACCTTGCTAACCTGCGCGATATCTCGGAAGAGGATCCGCTCGAAGTTGAAGCATCGGCCAATGACCTGAACTACGTAAAACTGGACGGTAACGTCGGATGTATGGTAAACGGTGCCGGTCTGGCAATGGCTACCATGGACATCATCAAACTGTCAGGCGGTGAGCCGGCCAACTTCCTGGACGTAGGGGGTGGAGCTAACGCGAAAACGGTAGAAGCCGGTTTCCGTATCATCCTGAAAGATCCGAACGTAAAAGCAATCCTGATCAACATCTTCGGTGGTATCGTTCGTTGCGACCGTGTGGCGACCGGTGTTGTAGAAGCATACAAAGCAATCGGTGATATCCCGATTCCGATCATCGTTCGTCTGCAAGGTACGAACGCCGAAGAAGGTGCACGGATCATCGACGAGTCAGGTCTGAAGGTTTACTCTGCTGTTCAGCTGAAAGAAGCCGCTGAAAAAGTAAAGCAGGTTCTGTCTGCGATGTAATCGCGACCTGATGCATACATTAAAAAGGCCCGGGAGCAGCTGCTCCCGGGCCTTTCTTTTATTGACAGGATTACGTGATTTACGTGTTTCTTGCTGCTTTCGCTCACATAACCCAGTCCTGATAACGTATTGACAGGCTTAGCTGGCTGAATCCTGTTCATCCTGTAATCCTGTCAATACGTTATCGCTTGTAATACTTCATTGCTTCCGGCATCAGCTTTTTTATATCGCTGATCCGGCGCTCATCAGACGGGTGCGTTGACAGGAATTCCGGTGGCTTCTGGCCGGAACCGGCTTTTGCCATGCGGGTCCAGAACCCTACCGCTTCATTCGGGTCATAACCCGCCATAGCCATGAAAATCAGCCCGAGGTGATCGGCTTCTGATTCCTGCTTCCGGCTATGAGGCAGCTCGCGGAGCACCTGATAGCCTACTGGTAGAGCCACACCCGCCGCTTGTAAAAGCAGGGCATTCGTTTGCGTTCTCTGAGTCTGTGACATGGTACCTAAAACAAGCTGTCCGCCCTGAATCAGACCATTTGCAACCAACCCCTCACTCATGCGCTCATTCCCGTGCTCAGCAATCGCATGTGAAATCTCATGGCCCATGACCGTTGCCACACCCGCTTCGCCCTGACAATACGGCAGGATACCGGTATAGAAAGCTACCTTACCGCCAGGCATGCACCACGCATTTACCTGCGGACTTTGAATCAGGTTGAACTCCCATTGATAGCCTTCAAGCCGGCTGCCTAAGTTGTTCGTATTCATGTAGTTTTCCATAGCCGCACGCAGACGGCTACCGACTCGTTTGATCATTTCGGCTTGGGAACCATTATTGACAACGGTACTCGTATCCAGTACTTCCTTATAGTTAGTAAACGACATGGGTAACAGCTGAGAATTCGGAACGAAAGCTAACTGATTTCTGCCGGTCAACGGGACCTTCTGGCAACCGATGGCGATTGAAAAAAGTAAAACGCCCAAAAGTATTTTCTTCATTGTAGTAAACGATTTATAGTATCAGACGGCAAAACTGTCAAATATGTACCTTTTTTACCGGGTGATTGTTCATTTTTTTTATTGTCGGATTCGGCCACACCGTCATTAGTCCGTAGATTTGCGGCTTTAAAACGGATCGTTTAACCGGTTACAGAACCCTTCTGTACGTCTCTGATTCATGAAAATCATCGCTGTCGGCCGCAACTACGCTGAACATATTAAAGAGCTCAACAACGAGCAGCCCGAAGATCCCGTCATCTTTACCAAGCCCGAAACGGCTATTCTGCGCAATAATGACGCCTTCTATTATCCGGATTTTTCATCGGATGTACATCATGAAGTAGAGATTCTGGTTAAGATCAGCCGGACCGGTAAAAATATTGACGAAAAATTCGCCCATAAGTATTACGACGAAATCGGGGTCGGAATTGACTTCACGGCCCGTGACGTGCAGAGTAAACTGAAGGCAAAAGGCTTGCCGTGGGATCTGGCCAAGGGCTTTAATGGCTCGGCCCCGATTTCGGGGTTTGTGCCCAAAAGTCAGTTTGCCGATTTACAGAATGTCGGTTTCCGGCTCGATGTGAACGGTGAAACACGGCAGCAGGGCAATACCAGCATGATGCTGTATAAAATTGACTACCTGATCGCGTTTGTATCGCGTTACTTCCTGTTGCAGCAGGGCGATATCATCTTTACCGGTACGCCGAAAGGGGTAAGCGGCGTGCAGCCCGGTGACCGGCTGACAGCGTATCTGGAAGACCAGGTAATGCTGGATTTTGAGGTAAAATAAGGATTTAGTACGCCTGTCCACGGGCAATTACAGCATTTTAACGATTTGGAATGAGTATTCGACGGTTTGGGAAAAGCACTTTATTAGCTGGTTTTTTATCGCTTGGCGTCATTGGTGGTGTGTTTGGGCAACTGAAACGGGAGATAAAAAAAACAACCCTCACCTCGGAGAATGGAACCAGTTATCTGGGGCCGGGCTACTTTATGTTCCCGATTCAGCCGGGACAGGAAAACTCCCTGTCGGGTGGTCTGGGTGATTTGCGGGCCAATCACTTTCACGCCGGTCTCGACATCCGTACCGGCGGGCGGGAAGGCCTGAATGTATACGCCGCTGCCGATGGCTACATCTCCCGGATTGCCGTATTTACGGGGGGCTATGGTAATGTCATTTTTATCAAACACCCGAACGGCCTGACCACCGTGTATGGTCACCTGAAAGAGCTGAAGGATACGCTGGGTGTATACCTGCGAGAGCAGCAGTACCGCAAACAGACGTTCGAGATTGACCTGCGGCCTGCTCCGAATCAGTTTCCGGTTAAAAAAGGAGATATTGTAGCGCTGTCGGGTAATACGGGCGGTTCCGGCGGTCCGCACCTGCATTTTGAGGTACGGGACCCGAAAGATAACCTGATTAACCCGCTGCTGTATGATTTCAAGGAACTGAAAGATAGCCAGTCGCCGGTGATTGAGCGGATTGCCCTGAAAACGCTGACGACCAGTTCACGCATTAACGGGGAATACCAGCGTGTTAATCTGGCGCCGGTTCGCCGTTCCGACGGCACATACGGGATAAACCAGCCGATTACAGCCTCGGGTCTGGTCGGCATGGAAATTCTCGGCTATGACCGTACGGGCGGCTCGCCGTATAAAAACGGACTGAACTGTATCGAAATCAAGCTGGATGGCAAAGAGGTGTTTGCGTACAACATGGATACGTTTCCCAATGAGCTGACCCGCCTGATGAACATCCACGAAAACTATGAGGTGGAGCAGTTATTCGGGTTGCGCTACCACCGCTGTTATGTGGCTGATGGCAACACGTTGCCTATCTACCGGACCGATGGCCGGCGCGGGCGTTTACCACTGTTTGACGGTCAGCCGCATGAGGTGGAAGTAACCCTGTTTGATGTCTATCAGAACCCGACGGTACTGCGGTTTACGCTCCAGCCCGAACCGGCAACGGTTGTGCAGGCAACGTCGGTGGTGCCGGGCAGTGCGGCAGAAGCGGCTACGATTACAGTAGACGAAAGTGTATTGAAGCTGGCCGTACGGAACTTCCGGACGCCTGACGTACCGGTAGCGCTGTTATTTCACGGCTCGAAAATAGATGAATTACCGGTAAGTTATATCCGTCAGAACCAGGGCATTTACCTGATTGATCTGAACAAACATATGCCGGATTCAATTCAGGTGGGGCGTGGGGTGGTTGCCACCAATTTCCGGAAACGAATACTGCCGGGCCGCCCGCAGGAATATGAAGGGGACGGAGTTAAGCTGAATTTTGACAGTAAAACGCTGTTTGACACCCTTTACCTGACAACGAGGCAGTTGCCGAACGGTATGCTGGAAATTAACCAGCCAACGATTCCGGTCAACGACTACCTGACGGTTACCTGGACGCCGGCGTATCCGGTTGCCGTAGATACGTCCCGTACGCGGGTTTATATGGTCAGTGGAGGGCGGAGCCGGTATGTAGGCGGTACCTGGAAAAACGGCCGGATTGAGTTCAGAACACGGGAGCTGGGGCGTTTTCAGTTGCAGACCGACGTGAATCCGCCGTCAATTAATGTACTGTCGGCTTCGGCAAACGGCATTTCGGCCCGTATCAGCGATGACCGCTCCGGTATCGGAACGTTCCGGGCGCTGGTCAACGGGGAATGGGTGCTGATGCAGTATGACTACAAACGGGCACTGATCTGGTCGGACAAACTGTATCCGGACGAAGAATTTCCGGATGACGCTGAAGTGATCATTGAGGTTAGAGACCGGTCTGGTAATGTCTCTACCAGCCGGACGATCATCAGCAAGCCCAAACCGAAAGCAAAAGTCAAAGCAAAATCAACGGCTAAGAAAAAAGCGGCTCCGAAAGGAAAATCCAAAAAGCGCCGCCGGTAAAAACAGGACTCAAACCAGTTGACTATGAGTTTACAAGTTGGTGATATGGCGCCGGATTTTACGGCAAATGATCAGAACGGAAATGCAGTCCGTCTGTCAGATTACCGGGGGAAAAAGGTTGTCCTCTATTTTTACCCCAAAGATGATACCCCCGGCTGTACGGCACAGGCCTGTAGCCTGCGGGATAATTACAGTGCGCTTCAGACGGCTGGTTATGAGGTCATTGGCGTAAGTGTTGACGGCGAGAAAGCCCATCAGAAATTCATCAGCAAATACGAGCTTCCCTTTACGTTAATTTCCGACACCGATCAGAAAGTGGTGGAGGCGTATGGCGTATGGAAAGAAAAATCGATGTATGGCCGCACGTACATGGGAACTGTACGGACTACGTTTGTCATTGATGAAGGTGGTGTGATTGCGGAAATCATCGGAAAGGTTGATACAAAAAAACACGCAGAACAAATTTTAACGTAAGTTGACAACCTCTTTTGAGGCCACTGTAAGGCTTGCAAACCTAAAACTATGGAAATCCAACAACTCGAACAGATTGCTACACAGGTTCGGCGCGACATCGTTCGGATGGTTCATGCCGTAAATTCAGGCCATCCCGGCGGATCACTGGGCTGTACTGATTTTCTGGTAGCACTTTATTTTGATGTAATGCGTCTGAAAGAAGACGGGCAGGGCACGGTTATTTTTGACATGGACGCAAAAGGCGAAGACGTTTTCTTCCTGTCTAACGGCCATATTTCACCGTTGTTTTACTCGGTACTGGCTCGTCGGGGTTATTTTCCGGTTACTGAACTGGCTACGTTCCGGAAGCTGGACAGCCGTTTGCAGGGTCACCCGACAACGGCCGAGCACCTGCCGGGCATCCGGATTGCATCAGGTTCACTGGGTCAGGGTCTGTCAGTCGCCTGTGGTGCTGCCCTGGCCAAGCGTCTGAACGGCGATGACTCGCACGTATATGTCCTGATGGGAGATGGTGAGCAGCAGGAAGGTCAGGTTTGGGAGGGTGCTACCTTTGCCCCACACCACAAACTGGGTAACCTGACGGCAGTTATTGACCTGAACGGTCAGCAGATCGATGGTCCGACCAGTCTGGTCATGAACAACCGCGATCTGGGCGAAAAATACAAGGCATTCGGCTGGAACGTGGAGCACATGGAAGGCAACAACATGGCCGACGTAGTAGCGAAACTGAAAGCATCGCGCAAGGATGCCGATGTACCAACCCTGATTCTGATGCATACCGAAATGGGCTATGGCATCGACTACATGATGGGCAGTCACAAATGGCATGGTGTTGCGCCGAACGATGAGCAGCTTGCCGTTGCCTTGAATCAATTACCACAAACTGTCGGACAGGAGGATTATTAATTATGAAAAAATACACGTTTACCGAAAAGAAAGATACTCGTTCAGGCTTTGGCGCAGGGATTCTGGAGCTGGGCCGGACAAACCCGGATGTTGTGGCGATGACTGCCGACCTAGCGGGCTCCCTCAAACTGGAAGGCTTTATCAAAGAATTTCCGGAGCGCTATGTGCAGTGCGGTATTGCCGAAGCAAACATGATCGGGGTGGCTGCCGGTCTGACCATTGGCGGTAAAATTCCGTTTGCGACAACGTTTGCCAACTTTGCCACCGGCCGCGTATATGATCAAATCCGGCAGTCTGTTTGTTACTCTAACAAAAATGTTAAAATTTGTGCATCACACGCCGGTTTGACATTGGGTGAAGACGGAGCAACGCACCAGATTCTGGAAGACCTCGGTATGATGAAAATGTTGCCCAACATGACGGTCATCAACCCGTGCGATTTCAACCAGACCAAGGCCGCTACCATCGCCATTGCGGAGCATGAAGGTCCGGTATATCTGCGTTTCGGCCGTCCGGTTGTACCGATTTTTACCCCGGCTGATCAGAAATTCGAAATCGGTAAGGCCGTTATCCTGAACGAAGGTCCGGACGTGTCGATTTTTGCAACCGGTCACCTGGTTTGGGAAGCTATTCTGGCGGGTGAGAAGCTGGCTGAGGAAGGAATTGAAGCTGATATCATCAATATTCATACGATTAAACCGTTAGATGAAGAGGCAATTCTGGCTTCGGTGAAGAAAACAGGATGTGCCGTTTCGGCGGAAGAACACATGCTGAACGGTGGTCTGGGCGACAGCGTTGCCCAGGTGCTGGCCCGTAATTATCCGGCACCGCTGGAAATGATCGGCGTGCATGATACCTTCGGCGAAAGCGGTACTCCGGCCCAGCTGATGGAAAAATATGGCCTGACTGCCGACAAAATTGTTGAGGCTGTTAAGAAAGCCATGCAGCGCAAAGCCGCGTAACGTAGAGATGCAACATCTTGCGTCTCCTCTTCCGGAGGTTTCGGGAATACCTGAGGCAACGAGACGTAAAATAGTTTGATGAACTGACGTAGACTAGAGACGCAATAGCTTGCGTCTCTACTGATATAAAATGACTGACCAGGAACTCCTCGAAAAATACCGTGACCCGGCAAGCCGGAATTATGCCTTTAATTTGCTGGTGCGTAAGTATCAGCAGAAAATTTATTGGCATATTCGTAAAATGGTTATCGACCATGACGATGCGGATGATCTGGTGCAGGAAACATTTATCAAAGTGTGGTCGAGTCTGGAACACTTTCGGGGTGATAGTCAGTTATATACCTGGATTTACCGCATTGCTACGAACGAGTGCCTCAACTTTCTGAATAAAAAACGGCGTAAGTTTTTTCTCCCTATCGGTGATGTGGAAGGAGAGCTGCTGGAAAAACTGGAAGAAAATTCAGACTTTGTAACCTCAGGAGGGGATGTCAGTGGTGAGGAAATACAGTTGAAACTACAGAAAGCCTTGTTGAAATTGCCGGATAAGCAACGGCTGGTATTTAATATGAAGTACTTCGATGACATGAAGTACGAAGAAATTTCGGAAATTACGGGTACGTCGGTGGGGGCACTCAAAGCGTCTTACCATTTAGCGGTGAAAAAAATTGAAGAATTTCTTAACGGCGAGTAAACCTTATCCATTGAGCCCTGTCAAATAAGCAAATGGCTATGAATGAGAAGAAATACATATCGCTGGACGAGCTGAAGGCTGGGCATCCGCTCAGACAGCACCCCTTTGAAAGCAATGCTTCCAGCGTGCCGGAGGGGTATTTTGACACGCTGCCTTCTCGCGTTCAGGCTCGGGTTGCCAAAAAACAACACGGTTTTTCCGTCAGTTGGTCATGGCAACGTTCGGTTGCATCAATGGCAGGAGCGGGTTTAGTGGCGGCTTTGGTTTGGATAACCTGGCCCGCCCGGCAGGAAGCGCTCGATAATGAATCCCTGAGCGGGGTTAGCAATGAGGCAATTCTGAGTTACCTGGACGAAGAAGGTGTGACAGTAGATGATCTGTTAGACAATGCTGTCCGACAACCGGCAGTTAGTAGTGACTCAACGTTGTTCCGATATCTGGACGTTCGGCCGGAAGATGTTCGGCAACACCTTGACAAACACGAATTGTACGACCCACAAACAATGGAATTTGGTTCTTGAAACACACAGTAATGATTACCATGCGACGACTTATAGGCTTTTGTTTAGTTTGGTTGCTGTTATCTGGCGGGGTAGCACTGGCGCAAGGAGGAGGAGGGAGACAGCAAATTGAAAGTGCCAAGATTGGTTTGATTACCAACCGGCTTAACCTGACCGCTGACCAGGCACCTGGCTTCTGGGCGATTTATAACGAATACGACGATAAACGGTCGGATATTCGCCGGAAAATCCGCCAGCTGAATGGTGGCCAGAACCTGACAGACGAAAAAGCACTCAGCAACATCAAGGAAATTAACGAACTCAAACAGCAGCTGGCAAACCTGGACGAAGACTATTCGAAAAAGTTTCTGAAGGTGATTTCGCCCAAGCAGCTGAATGAACTGTACAACACCGAACGGACGTTCAGTAAAATGCTCCTCGAGCAGTTAAAAAATTAACACTAACCCATACATGAAGAAGCCCGCTCAATGGTTGTTGAGCGGGCTTTGCTATTAGTAGCGTTCGACTTTAAACCGGGAAATCCCGCCGTCGAACCGGATGTTTATTTTCTTCGTTGCCTTATCATACTCCGGACTTAGATAGACGCCGTTGCCGGTGTTCTGGAAGTCTTCGAGTTCGTTGATATTCAGCGCACCATCCTTTTCAATCCGGCAACCGACCTGAGCCGGGACCCGGATGACAACAGAGGCTACACCGGCACTTACTTTAACATCGGTCTGCGCCGCTTTGTCGCCGAGTTTCAGGTCTACGTCGGCTGCACCGGCATCGACCGATACCTGCCTTACCTGAAACGCACTCAGGTCGAAGTCGCCTTCACCGGCACCCATGTCGATATCAATGTCCCAGACCGGATTCGGGTTCAGCCTGATGTCAACCTTATTTTTCAGCTCCCCGTCCTTAATCTTTACATTACCTTCGTTAGGGGTCAGAACGATTGTCGGCGTGCGGGTTGTCGGGTCGCGCTCAACTTCCATTTTATAGACGCCGAATGTCTGTTTTGTTTCCGCCTTAATAAGGTCCGTTGAGGTTTCGCCGATCACGAAATGACCGGCACCGCCTTCGAATTTGAGTTTGGCTTCCCGCGTATCAGCCGACATGCTTTCGACAAACACGTTTTCCTGCACTTTGCCATCGTCAGACCGGAAGGTATCGTTTTCATCTTCTTCGGCTTCGCGGTCATCCTCGTCGTCGTCATACTTATCGTCGCCGAGATGATATTCATACCGGCCAAAATCGCGGTCGCGGTTCAGGAAACTGAACAGAGCGACCGGAGCAATGATACCGAGCAACAGCGTCGTAATAATGACCAGCTGGCTGTTTCGTCGCTCCAGAATCAGGTTCACACCTGCCAGAATCAGTAACAGAGGCCAGAAATCTTTCAGGTAGTCCCAGTCAATGGTCAGCCAGCCCATATTCCGGCCGAGGAACAGCAGACCAAAGACCACAAAGAAACAGCCCCAGAAAAGTCCTTTCGTCTTCATGGTTTATAGCGTACCGCCCGGGTTCGACGGTGAGTTATAGTCGGTCGGATTGTTGTAATTCGTCGGATTATTGTACGTGTTATTGTCATAAGGCGGCTTAATCCGGTCTTTAAAGATCAGCCAGACACCGATGGCAATCAGGATCAGCGGCCACAGGTCACCAAAATCAATGTTGAACCAGCGGTCTAATAAAAACAGGACACCCAGAATGATGAGAACTACCCCACCAATGATACTACCTTGCGGTTTTTGATTTGATGCGTACATAGAAAAAGAAGGATTAGCGTAAAGAGTTGACTGAGAATAAGCGGTTCCGGATAAACGCTCCGGCAATGCTATCCACAAGATAATGTAAATAATCGCAGCCGGACAATGTGGCAGAAAAATTCCGATAACAAATAATGCGCGGACTAAAGCAACATCGAGATTGAAATAATGTGACAGACCAGCACATACGCCGCCGATTTTTGCCTCATCGGGAAAGCGTTCTAAGCGTCGTTCCATTGTTCATCAGTAGTTGATTGATGATGTAAACCTAGCCGGTAGCGGCCGGAACGGCAATGGAAGATGGAAGAGTGGAAGCTTGATTTGATGAATAGAGGGTTTTGCCTGATAATAGGTAATACATACTACCGTGTTTTGCCAAGAAAACCCTCAACAGAAGCTTATTCGTCGGTTTCGAGTACTTCAAGTATATCCATCAGCTCACCGAATTCCTTATTACCGGGGCGTTCTTCATCGCCGCCCTGCAGGGCAATACCCTGAACCGGCAGCGTTGACAGCAGCGCATCGACTGAGCTGGCTGTGAACCCGGCGCCGAGTAATACAGGGTGCCGGTTAGCCAGCTGGTTGATTTTTGCTGAAAGGTCACTGTCCAGATGCAGGGCAGCACGGCTTTCCAGCAACAGAAAATCAGCACCGGCTACCGGCGTAGATGCCAGGGCTTCGAGCTGTTCGAGCGAAAGCAAGGATAAATCGAGCGCCAGAATAACCGGTTTGTCAAACGTAGAAACATACGGTAAGAGAGCGCTCTCGGTAATTTGTAAAACGTCGGGCTGATATTGATCGAGCAGTTGTTCCAGTTGGGTCAGATCGGTCGAGGTCGTTTCGCCGACAATCCGGACACCGGCTACCCACGAACGGATTTCGGCTAATTTTTTCGGATCAACGTATTCGGGCGATTGCTCGTCCATAGAGAAGCCAAGCATATCTACGCCCATACCGGCGCAATAGCGGGCATCACTCAGGTTTGTAACGTTACTGATTTTGACGATGGTTTTCAGAGCCATTGTAAACAGAAGAAGAACAGAGCACCGTCGTCTTTGCAACGGGTTGCTGTCCGGTGAAGTAAAATACAAAAGTAATGGACTGCTCATAATTAGTTGCCGCACGTTAGGTAAGCCGGTGTTTTTTTTCCGGAGTTCACTATTTTGCCTTACCCAAACGCAGACCGCCTATGTCCCGGTTATTCAGTGTTGTCCTGTGCCTGCTTGTTGCTTTTGCCGCACCGGCACAAAAGAAGTTTATATATAAATCGGCGAAGGATTTACAGGCACTTGAACCGGCGGCCTACTATTATATCGACTCCGCCAAAAACATGACATTTTCCCGGATTCGTGAGCTACCCGACAGTATCTTCCGGTTAAATACCAAAAGCTTTCTCAATTTTGGGAATACTGACTATCCACTCTGGCTGCGGATTGATATCAAAAACGAGTCCGGCGAGGAGTTATATCTGCTTCAGCAGTTGCATGATGTCCGGATGCTGGACGTCTATGCGATTGACGGGAAAAATAACCGGAGATCCTGGTTCACGGGGGCAATGCGACCGTTCGGCACTAATTTTCTGGAACGGAATCAAACTGTTTTTGATTTAGGGAAATCGCCTGAAAGAGTCTATATGCGGGTGCAGGGCTTTCTCATAAAACCCTATGCATGGTCATAAATTCGATTAGTGAGTTAAAATCATCCGCAAACTGATCGATT
>NZ_JBYFCJ010000008.1:0-265274 GCF_057652235.1 Arsenicibacter sp. R0_47
AAGCTATAACACCTTGCAAGTTAATACGATACCACTATCTGACGAAACATTTTCCCGGAATGTTGGGAACCTCCCTAGATAGCTGGTTTCCGGTGTCGGTAGTTATATCGTAAGATAACGGTTCCGGTTAGCTACCGCATTCAGTCGTTTCCGGGCAGGTACCTCCACAAAACGATACGTCAGTGAAGCCACTACCAGTACGAGCGCCACGAACACCAGACAGGTTATCAGATTGTCGATCCCATAGTGCACCCCCCTGAGCGCCGGCGGATTCTTCACATGCACCTTGCTGATTAAGTCAACCGCGAGAAACGTAAACACAATCGGAATATGAACCATATAAATGGAGAACGACCAGTCGCCGAGCCGCTGAAAAACACGGGTGTTCAGCAGCCTGGCCAGTCGTCCCTGATTGTAGGCCGTTCCGATAATGAGTAGCGGAAACGACCAGATCGTCAACGCATCCGGCACATTCAGATGCCAGCAGATTAACAGACCGGTTCCAATGGCCGCTAACACCATGCCGTTCCCCAGCAAACCATACATCCACCGTTCCCTGTAGGCATCAAGACAGATCATGCCCGTCAAAAAACCGCAGAAACAACGGATAAAGCTTTTCGGAAATGTAATCGCATCAAAATTATAAGGCAATGTCTTCAGCCACTCCTTATAATCGGGCATCGGGGGCTGGAGGTATGTCAGCAGGATATAGCCAGAAAGCGGTACAAGCAGCAAGGCAGCTTTTACGCGCAGGGAAGAGCGGCTGAACAGCGGCACCATAAACGGGAAAAGCAGGTACATCAGCCATTCTGACCCGATTGACCATGAGGGTGTATTCCACGTAGCGGTAATGGCCTGATTAAATCCGTTTAACAGGAGTAAATGCAACGGAACATCCGGGAGTGAAAAAACCATTTCTGCCCCTCCCTGTAGTTTTACGCCGGCATTCATGATCCATACGTACAGACCGAAAACCCACAGAAACGTCAGCAGATGGAGGGGGTAAATCCGGGCGAACCGGGCGCCCATGTACCGCATAAACGATGCCCTGATTACACTAGTCCTGAACCAGTCTCCGTAGACATACCCCATGACAAAACCGCTCAGGATAAAAAAGAAATCAACCATCAGATAGAGGTGACGGATCATTTCTGAATCGGCCGGATTAGTCAGCGGAGCCACAAAAATGTGAAAATGGAAAAACACAACAAGCAGGGCTGCAATGCCTCTGAGTGAGGTAAGGCCGGTCAGATATACAGGTTTCATTGTAAAAAATATTTAAACAACGTATTAGTATATACGTTCGGGCCACATACCTGCGGCCCGAACGTATGCGTGATTAGGTCACAGATCAGCTAAAACCCTAGCTTTAGGGCTTCTTTCACCAACCCGATGGAACTGCGGACGCCTGCTTTTCTAAACAGATTACGGCGATGGGTCTCGACAGTCGACACCGTAATGCCCAGTTCATCAGCAATCTGCACAGTAGTCATTTCCTTAAAAATCAGCCGCAAAACCTCCTGTTCGCGTCGGGTAAGTTTTAATTGTGTCATGGATAAAGCCAGAGAAGTAGCCTGACAAAGATGGTGGATCAGGAAAGCAAGTGCCCTAATGGTTTTACATGATATTGCCTCATGGAAAACCATGATTCTGCGGAGAAGCGGCTTCCATGAGGCACATATCAGGCGATGACGCCATGCATTCAGGCGGTTAACTGCGCCACAAAACGGGTATGATCCCAGTCTACTGTCAGAGCGGTAATGCGGTCCTGTTGGTCGAAGTGAAAGACAAAAATATGGTCGCTGTTAAATACCTTACCATGACTTGGCAGGCCCATAAACTCTTTTTGCTGCGTCCCGTAAATAGCCACCCGGCAGGTTACCGTATTGCCGTCCGCGGTAAGTGTGTCCACTGTATTGTCTACATCCGGGAAACAATCCATGATCAGTTCCCAGACTGTTTTACCAAACTCCCAGAACGTACCTTTGCCATTTTCGCCTAATGGCAGAAAGTGTACCGTGGCGTCAGCAGTTGCGAGGTTAATCATCCTAGCCGTATCCAGATCGCTGTAGGCTTCGAAAAAAGCGATACAGGCCCCTTTACGGGTGAGTTCGGAGACAGACTCCTTTTTTAGCGTTTCCATTTGTTTTTCTTTCGGTTTTCTGAGTTTCTGTTTTATTTTTTGCTGGTATCGATACGTTCATAAACTTCATGCAGGTTACCATCTTCACTCGCCTGCACATACCGGCCATCCGTCAGCGTAATCCGGTGGGCGCGCTTAAATCCTTTGCGGGAGCCGTCGGGTGCCCAGGACCAGAACTCGTTGACTTCAGTCAGCGTCTGCCCGTCGTATTGGTACCTCACCCCGCCTGCACCCACAAATGCTTTCGTTTTCGGATTGAAATAGGCAAACACCGCCATCGGATAGCTGAATAGTTTGATTACTTCCACATCCTTGTATTTCCCTTCGCCGAGTTTTGAGTTTTTCCAGACTCCTTCCTTCATTCGCCATACGCCTTCGAGGCCTTTGTTTTTCAGCGGATCTGTTGCCGTTATCCGCGTACTGACTTCATTAATCGGATAATCCCTGTATTTTTCAGAGTTCATCTTACCAAACTGATGGTATTCGGCCGGGGTTACTTTGTAATCAAATACAAACGTATTCCCCACCGCCGTTGAATCCCACGAATAGTAGTCAACGTGTTCGACATACCGGCCGTTTTTGAGTTCATACGTCCCACCGCATGCCCCGTTGAAGGAAGTATGGCCGTTGCGCTTATCATCGAAATAAGCCCCGAACCAGTATCCGTCCCTGAAGACCTTAATGACCGTAACGGAATCACGGGTTTTCCATTCGGTCATCGTCCCGTATTTATTCCGGACCTGCCGGAATGCACCGTTTAATGTACTGACTGGCTCATCGGCAGTGAGTGCCGCCAGCGTCAGACTCAGCATGACTAGTTGTTTTTTCATTGTACCGGCGATTAGTTACCCCAAAACTAACCGGCAGACCGGCGCCCTGATTGTAAAAATGCGACATTCGCCGCTCAGGTACGCAGGTAGTTGGCCAGCTCGGTATTCGCTTTCAGGTACAGCGACGGCGCTTTTCCGGTAAATTCAGTAAACTCTCTGATAAAATGGGACTGGTCGTAATAGCCACACCGGTAAATCAGGTCGTGCCAGTCCTGCACCTGCCACCGTTGCCCCGCCAGCAGTGAACAGAGATAACCAACCCGCCGGATACGGGCATAATATTTCGGGCTCACGCCAACACGCTGCAAAAACTTTCGCTCAAACTGGCGGCGGCTTAAAAACGACGCTTCGGCAATGGTATCCAGATTGACTATTCCCCGCTGCTGAACAATCAGGTTCGCGGTGTGATCAATCCGGTCCGGAGTAATATCTTTTTTTATCAGCTGAAACAGCAGGAATCGCTCAATAACCGCAATCCGTTCGTCGTAGCTGAGGGCAAGGCTGATCTGCTCCTGCAACTGCCTGCCCACCGGACCGAGTACATCATCAAGGCAAATCCGTTCGTCGGCAAATTCAATCATGGGTAACCCGAAAAGACTGCTGATGCCCGCCGGTTTAAACACAACACCGACCATATCGATGCTATCCGACAGGTAAAGCCGGTACTGCCGGGTAGACTGACCGGTAATAAAAGCAGCCGGTACTCCCTCAATGCGGTCGCTCAGCCTCGTCTTAACCGAGTAGGGCGTTCCCGGATTAAACACGATAGACCCGAATCCGGAAGGCGGAGACTCAATTTCCATCCCGGACAGTCCTTGCCCGGCACCGGAGAGCCGCTTATTTTCCCAGATATAATAACACTCAATAAACGGGTGCAGTAGCGGATGCGGGGTATATTTTTTGTAAAACATAAGCCATGCTGTTTGCTACAGTAAAGGTTTAGAAAACAGTTTGGTTTTTACATCATGGTAAACCATGATATTTCACTGACAATTTTGCCGGTTTTAGTAAAAAACAGTTGATTAGAGCTACTAATCTGTAAATCCGATGGCAAAGTACCTTCTCTGCGTTCTGACTGCCTGCCTGACGGCCTTAACCACAGTTGCCCAAAAACCAGCCACCCTCAAGTCAGACTCGCTGGCTATACGGACTTACCTGGCAACTGCCGCCACGTTTGGGCCCATGAAACGGGACTCTTGTTTACTGGCAATCAATAAAGGATTACAACTTGCTCTCAAAAATAAGCATAAGCGGCTGGAAGCAGTATGCTATCAGGCACTCGGCATGTACTCGGCTGCCTATGGGGTCCGCTTCGACAATCAGATGAAGGCACTCCGTATCTACGAGGAGCTGAACGATCTGAACGAAACCGGTAACGTAAACATCGCACTCTGGGACCTTGTCCGCCTGCAATCCAACAATAAATATCCCCCTGAGGTAGCACAATATGCCGAGCGGGCGCTCGACGCTTTTGAGCAGACTAAAAACCAGACGGGCATTATCCAGGCCACTAACAGCCTCGGTATTTACTACGCCATGACCAGCCAGCCCGCTAAGGCGCTGACTTATTTTGAAAAAGTCAGGGACATGATGGTCGCCCTTAAGCGGGATTCAAGCCAGATTTACAACATTGAGTATAACATGGCCAATCTGCTGTCGAAAACCAACCCGCAGGAATCCCTGCGGCGGCGGCTGATCATTTATGACTTTTTCAGGCGGCACCCGTCAACCAATACCGGCATCCACTTCAGCCTGCTCGAAGCGTTCTGCCAAACCTATAGCAACCAGCCCTATACCAATCCCGATGAAGTAATCCGGTATGCTACCGAAGGGCTGCAGTTCGGTGAAAAGCTCAACAACCTCGGCCGGCAGTTATCCTTCCACCGGCACCTGCAGTGGGCCTACAAAACCCGGCAGCATTTTGATAAGGCGCTGCGGCACGCCGAGCAGGCCCGTGCCCTGTCCGACTCGATTTCGAAACAGGAAGATGCGCGGCAAATTGCGGAAGTGCAGCAGAAATACGATAACGAAAAGAAACAGACCGAAATCGAGCGGCAGCGTCGGGAATTACTGGAGAAACAGGTACTGCTTGAACAGTCGTCACGACAAAAGGCACAATCGGATCATGATCTCCGGATGAACCGGCAGCTACTGGCTACACAGCGCGTTCAACAATTACTGAAGGAAACAAAACTGACGCAGCAGTCTCAGACCCAGCAGGCTAATATCCAGCGGCTTAAGCTTGAAAAACAACAGGCCGAAACAAACATGCAGCTAACCCGCGAAGAACAGAAAACCGCCCGCAATCAATTATGGGGGAGCGTTGCCGCAGGGCTGATTATTTTGTTACTGGCGGGGCTGCTATGGCGGAACCAGCTGCTGAACCAAAAGAATACGGAATTACAGGCAGCACTGGTCAGAGGGCAGTCCATTGAGCGGAAACGGGTGGCGGCAGACCTGCACGACAATCTGGGTTCGGCCTTGTCGGCCCTCCAGTGGAGTATTGAAGCCATCGACCACAATAAGCTGTCAACCCCTGAACAGGCAATCTGGAGCAGCCTGCAGCAGCAGGTCAGCAAGGCCTATGCCGATGTCCGGCTGCTATCCCATAATCTGCTGCCCGACGAACTGACGCTGCATGGCCTGTTCCCCGCCCTCCGGACACTGACAGACCGGCTTAACCGGAATCAGCACGTAGTATTTTCGCTGGAAGTACCCGGGGTATTACCGGTAATTCCGCCCTCTACGGCCTTTGAGCTTTACAGCATCTGTCTGGAACTCTGTACGAATATTCTCAAACATGCCGGTGCAACGGCGGCCACAATCCGGCTCGAACACACTGGACAACAGCAGCTGCGGCTCACCGTTCAGGACAACGGCGTGGGGCTGGCGGACCCTTCAGCAAAAGGCTTCGGTCTGAACAGCATTGACTCCCGCATTCAGGCACTGCATGCCGTCAGGGAGGTAGCAAGTGCCAGGCATCAGGGAACGACACATGTCATTACTGTACCGCTGAACCAGCCGGTGACTACGTAGACAGCCCGAACCGGACCGCGTACTTAACCATCCCGACCACATTTTTGACATTCAGTTTTTTCATCAGGTGCCGCCGGTGAGTTTCGACCGTAGGTACGCTGATAAACAGCTTATCGGCAATTTCATTCGTCGAACACTCATCGGCAATGAGCTTCAGCACATCCAGTTCGCGGTCAGTGAGGTAAGCCATCGGGTTTACATCGCCCGACAAATCCGCCTTCACGTTAGGGAAACCGCCGGTTATGTCCTCTGCAAAGTAGTGACGCCCCTCCATCAATTCGTTTATAGCGTGTTCCAGCTCCTTGCGGCCCGACCGTTTGAGCACATAGCCGTGCGCTCCGGCCTTTAAGGCATCAAACAAGGCGTGACTGTCTTCGACCATGGTCAGCAGCAACACTTTAACCGAAGGATGCATCTTTTTCAACTGAATCGTCAGTTCAATGCCATTGAAGTGTGGCATATTGAGGTCACAAATCACCATGTCTACCTTATGCTCCCGGAGAAAACCATCCACACGACGGCTGTCGTTCAGGCACCCGACAACCTCGACATGACGGAGGGTAGAGAACAGTAAGCTTAAACTATCTGTCACGATCTGGTGATCATCGACGAGGAGAAGTCGGGTATAATGTGGCTTCATAATCCGGACAGTTATGGTGATGCACGAACTTTCTTCCGTTAATATAAAGCATTATACCATGACGTAAGAATTGATTTTAATTAAAAGGTATAAAATGTTGTATCGTTGATATTATTGTAAACTACCATTGTTTTAATAGCGACATAGCAAGGTCAGCAGTGGTCTTGTCCGTACTGGCTGCATAAGTCTCTATAAATGCACGGACGTCTTCGCTTTTAAACCGGGCAAGAACGCTTAAATAGCATTGAATGAGGTACTGTTTGTCTGCTGATTCGTTACGGCACACCGCTATCAGGTCATTAACGGAAGCCTTATCATGTAACAAACCCAGTCCGATAGCAGCTTTCATTCTCAATAGCTCATGCTGACTATGCAGTTCTTTTTTATATACCGTCACATAGCGGGCCTTCGGAAAAGCATTATAGTAAGTAAGAGCACTTTCTTTCCAGTCCCAACCGAGGTACTCGTTATAGAGCCGGTCAAAAACCGTATGCAGGTTACCTACCTTATTCTCAATTGTCAGACGGGTGAGCTGAACTGTCCGGAGCGCCGGATCATTCAGTAAAACCGGTAACAGAGGTTTAAGTTTTGGGGTATGATTTCCGTATAAAGCCACTGCGGCAGCGCTTCGGATACTTTTATCATCATGTTTCAGCAGATTGAGGCAAATGGCTGTAGACCGTCGATCGGTTCTGTTCTCAAGCAACCTGACCAGTTGATTTAATATCCCGGCATCCGTAACTTTTTCCAGCGCCAGCTGAACATCAGGAAGCAGTTCATCACGCCTGAAATGTTCCGGAAACGGCTGATAAATTTCATAGTTGCCAAATTCAGCGTTAACTTTTTGTTCCGTTATGAGACGAAGTAATAGCCGGCTGTTTTCGGTTACCGACGAGTATAAAAGCGCTGTAACCAAGTCCCGGTTAAGTACAGTTTGCCGGTTAATATAATCGGTTAGAAGCTGGCGGTCTGCCGTAAATGAACTGGCAACAAGTGCTTGTAATGCCGATGATTTCGTCTTATTATCTTCCAGAAGTGGTTTCACGTATTCACCGATCGCGCTGATTTTCCGGTCCGCGATTACGTTTAATACAACGGGTTTTTCCGCATTCTCCCAGCGGTTAAAGGCATTCCATAATACAGTCTCAACGTCTTTATTGGACGGCGTAAACCGGAGGAGCTGCAGGGCACACATCCGCTCCGCCTGCTCATGGCTGTTGATATAACTGAATGCCGTTTGCCGAAGTGAATCAATCGGTTGCTGTAGGAGCATTGGCAGTATATACAGGAAAGCAGCCTGATGCTTTGGCAGCGTCAGTACCCGGAACGCGTCGTTTGTCGCCGGAATTTTCAGATACAGTACCGAACACACTAATGTCAGCTGACTGACATCATTCTGCTCCTGCGGCAGTTGTTTTTTCAGATAGGCATCATACGAATGATCATTCGCTGCAGCCAGCATGGCATAGCCAATGGAGCGCCTCCATGGATTATCCGCATACACCAACCTGATGATGTTGTTTACATACAAGGTATCCTCTTTGAATGAAGCCAGCGGATAATTCGAAAGGTTTTCACCGATTGAATTATTGGAGATGTTAAAATACGGACTCAGAATTTCGTGGTTTTCCTCGTAAAAACGGCGGATTGCGGAATCGCTAACTGTACTTTGTTCAACAAAACGGCGGAAATCAGTCCGGAACGTTTGTAGTGACTGCGCCTTTACCGAATATGACGCCAGTCCGGTAATGATAAAAAGGATGGTGCGGATATACATGTCTTTGTCTGTTGCCGGCGCTAAAATAGGCCGGGCAGCAGATAAAAATCTTAATCTATATCAAGAAATCTGAGTTTTAATCTGCGGGAACATTTTACGTGCTCCGCTCCCCGAATTCGTCCTTCCGCAACCCAAAAGGGCTATTCGGCAGAATTGATTGGCTTCAGGCGGTGGTTTGGTATACTTTTGTCCGTACATGCGTGAGTCAACCACATACCGTTTAACCCTCCGGCAAAGCGGCGCTCTGGCCCTTAGCCTGGCGCTGATTTTTGACCCGATCATCGTTTATGTCAATGCACCCGCACGCTCAGTGGCGTTCTTGCTATCAGCCTGGCAGTTTCTGGCAGTCGAATTCCTGTTTACGTTTCTGATCTTTTTTGCCTGGATTGTTTTTTCAGAATGGATTCTCGACGTGCTGGCAAGGCGATTCGGTGAAGACTTTCTGACCGGCTTTACGTTATCGGGACAATTCCTGCTGCTCACACTGGCCATCGGCGCCGCCCTGAGTTTCAACGCGGCAAAATCGGAAACACTCTTCAAGCACATTGGCCCGATGCTCTGGCCCCGCACCGACCGTCACGTAAACAAACCACGCCCCCGACCCGAACACGACGGCCGGTGGGATTATTTCGAACGGTCCAACAACGGCCTGGCAACGGTAATGATGCTGGCCATCTTTTATGTCTCGGCCAACCGCAGGGCTAACCGTCGCTTAAATGACATTCAGGTGCAAAAAGCCAGCCTTGAAAAAGAGGCCGTGCTGGCCCAGTTTACCGCGCTTAAAAATCAGGTCAGCCCCCATTTTCTGTTCAACAGCCTCAGCATTCTCTCGTCGCTGGTGCATGTTAACCCCGATTTATCCGAAAAATTTATTGACCAGCTGTCGCGCGCTTATCGCTACATTCTGGATCAGAAAGACAATGACCGGGTAAGCCTGAAAACAGAGCTGACATTTATCAAATCCTACCTGTTTCTGCTTAAAATCAGGTTTGAAGACAGTTTCGATGTACGTATTGAGCTCCCTGACGGCTTCGGCGATCAGTACAGCATTGCGCCCCTGACCTTGCAGCTGCTGGTCGAAAATGCCGTGAAACACAACCGCATGACACCCAAAGATCCGCTTCTCGTTACGATTACGACCGAAGACGGCTACCTGATTATCCGGAACCGGATGCAGCCCCGCGAACAACTGGAAACCTCAACCGGAGTCGGGTTACAGAATATCATCAACCGATACCGCCTGCTAACCGATCAGCCAGTACGGGTTAGCGAGCAGGAGGGCGCATTTGTTGTTAACATTCCGCTATTACCATGAATGTAGTCATTGTTGAAGATGAACGACTAACGTCACAGCGCCTGCAGAGTCTGTTGCTGAAATATGATCCGGCCATGCAGATTGCGGCGATCCTGCCGTCGGTCGAACTGGCCATCCCGTGGTTCAGGCAATACGAAGAAAGCGGCCGGCAACCGCTCGACCTTGTATTTATGGATATCCACCTACAGGACGGACTGGCATTCCGGATCATTGAGCAGTTGCAGCTTACTACCCCGATCATCTTCACAACGGCCTACGATGAATACATGATTCAGGCGTTTAAGGTCAACAGCATCGACTACCTGCTTAAACCGGTTGCCCCTGAAGACCTCTCCGCCGCCATTGACAAATTCAAGGCCTTCCGGGACCGGTTTACCAGAACGGCGGAATCAGCCGTACACTACCAGCAGCGGGAAATTGACGCGTTACTGCAACGGCTGGGCAGACTGGAAGAGACAACCTATAAAAACCGGTTTATGGTCACAATAGGGCCGAAAATATACAGTATTCAGACCGCTGATACGGCCTATTTCTACCTCGCCGACCGTGCCACCATGCTTGTCACCCATGAGGGCCTGTCGCTGCCGGTTGAATACAGCCTTGAAAAGCTTGGTCAGCTCCTGAACCCCGACGAATTTTTCCGGATTTCGCGCCAGTTTTTTGTCTCCCGCAAGGCGATTCAGTCCATTCTGGCTTATTCTGCCGGAAAACTTAAACTCGAACTGCTGCCAAAACCCCAGACTGACGTATTCGTCAGCGGCGAACGGGTAACCGATTTCAAGGAATGGCTCGGCAAATAGACGACAGGCATTCACACCCCTAAAAACCGGTTTCTACCGGTAAAACAAGGCATTCTGCATCTTTCATTTAGCCGGCTGACGTGATCCTCCCAATTTTGCAGCGTACACTAATGATCAAACACGCTGCATGAAAACTCTACCGGTCTCAACGTTTACGTCACTCCTTACCACTGTACTGATTGCAGGCAGTCTGTCCGTTTCCTATGCGCAGATGGGTCCGGGAGGCGGAGGGCCTCCGGGTTTCGGCGGTCAGCAGGAGCGACAGAAAAAGGAGTTTGTTCCCGGCGTTTCTGATGATACGCCGAAAGGCAACGCCAGAATTTCCGGTATAATCGTTGATTCGTCGGCAACCACCCCCGTTGAGTTTGCTTCTGTTGCCCTGATCAGCCAGAAAACCGGCAAACCGATTGACGGTACCGTTGCCGATGCCAAAGGAAAATTTACCCTCAGCAAGATTGCCGCCGGAGACTATCGCCTGCAATACACATTTATCGGATACAAAACGATCGAGTCGAAAGCCATCAAACTCGACAAAAATTCCGATCTGAACGTCGGCACCATAAAACTCCCGGCGGATATAAAAACCCTGAATGAGGTAACCGTCACCGGCCAGAAAGCACTAATCGAAGAGAAGGTTGACCGGCTGGTGTTCAATGCAGAAAAAGATATTGCCACCAAAGGCGGCGATGCCAGCGACGTTCTGAAACGGGTACCGATGCTGTCTGTTGACCTCGATGGCAATGTGAGTCTGCGGGGCAGCCAGAACATCCGCGTACTGATCAACAATAAACCCTCAACCATTGTGGCGGCCAGCGTTGCCGATGCCCTGAAGCAGCTACCGGCCGATATGATTAAAACGGTAGAGGTCATTACCAGCCCCTCAGCCAAATACGACGCAGAAGGCGCAGCCGGTATCATTAATATCGTCACCAAGAAAAATACGCTCCACGGCCTGACGCTGAACATCGACGCCGGGGTCGGTCTGCGGGCCTCCAATCTTGGTCTCAACGGGACGTACCGGCAGGGCAAACTGGGTATTACCCTCGGCGGTTTCGGCCGGGCGATGTACAACCGCCAGTCATCTTCGTTTATTCAGGAAACCATCGTGAATAACCAGCTCCTGAAATCGACCCAGGAAGGGTCGGCGTTTGACAAACCACTTTTCGGACAATATACGCTGGGTTTTGACTATGACCTGTCCAAAAATCAGTCGCTGTCGGCGAACGTACGGTTTGGCACCCGCAACTTTATCCAGTCACAGAATCAGCTGACAAACTCGTATATGAACGGGTTGCTGTCGAATACAACCAACCGCGATGTTGACCGGAAAGACCTGTCCAATTCAGTGGATGTGAATGTGGATTACATCCGGACGTTTAAGCCGCAGCAGGAGTGGTCAATTTCAACGCAGTACAGCCGGACGGGGCTGGTCAATAATTTCTATGCTGATCTGCTGAACGGCAGCAACGAGCTGACCGGCCGCCAGCGGAACCTCAACAATAACACCAACGGCGAACTGACCCTGCAAACCGACTACCAGACACCGGTCAAAACTAATCAGTTGCTGGAGTTCGGCGTGAAGGCTATCATGCGGCAGGTCGACAGCCGGTTTGAGTACCAGATTGCCAACGGTTCCGGCTCCCTGTATCTTGACCCGAAAAATCCGGCCGGTTCGCTGAATTATGAGCAGAATATCGGAGCCGGTTACCTCTCCTACACCTACGCGACTAAAAACAAGTACACGTTTAAAGTCGGGACGCGGTATGAACATACCGGCATTACGGCGAAAGCCAATGATACAAAACCGCTCGGCATTCCGGCATACAGCAATCTGGTTCCGAGTATCAACGTATCTAAATCGCTGAACAGCAGCACAACCCTGAAGGCGGCCTATAACCGCCGGATCCAGCGGCCGGGGCTGCAGCAGCTGAACCCGAACGTAAACGCAGCCAACCCGCAGCAGATTATGGTCGGTAACCCGACGCTGAGACCCGAACTCACCGATAACGCAGAACTAAGCCTGAGTACCAGCATCAAAAAGACCTACCTGAACGCCTCGGTATTCGGCCGGCTGACCAACAATGCCATTACGCAGATCCGGTCGGCAAACGATACGCTGGCCGGCGGCATCATCACCTCGTTTCAGAACATCGGCGTGCAGCGTACTATCGGCACAAATATCTTTTTTAATACCAACATTACCCCGAAATGGAGCCTGAACGGTGGCTTTGACGGCTATTATGTCTACATGCAGGGCACTACGGCCGGCACAAACGGGCAGTCGGTAATGATCTCCAATACGGGTTTCAGTCTCGGCGGCCGGATCATGAGTCAGCTGCAGATGAATAAAGGCTGGAGTGCGCAGGTATTCAGCTTCTTTCGCGGGCCTATGCCGCAGTTACAGGGCCGGATGGGCAGCTTTTATATGTACTCGGTCGGGATCCGTAAAGACGTGGCCAATAAACAGGGTAGTATCGGAATTGCTGCCGAAAATTTCCTCGGTGGCGGTGTAAAGATGCGGACAGAAATAGCCTCGCCGACCCTCTACCAGATGAACGTCATGCGGTTGTATAACCAGAATGTCAAGATCACGTTTACCTACCGTATTGGCAAAATGAGCTTTGAGCAACCAAAGAAAAAAGGTCGTTCGGTCAATAACGACGACGTTAAAGGCGGCGAAGGCGGTGGTGATAGCGGCGGCGGCCAGGCACCCGCAGGCGGCGGTCAAACCGGCGGAAACCGGCCTAAATAGTTTTATTTCCCTTTTTCTCCTATCTTGGACAAGTTAAACCAACTCTAATCACATGAAAAAGCTTGCATTAACTGTAGTAACACTGCTTAGCCTGACAACCGCATTTGCCCAAAACTGGACTGTTGACAAATCACACTCACGCGTTGGCTTCACAGTTACTCACTTGATGTTAACGGATGTTGACGGAAACTTTAAAACATTCGATGCCTCAATTACCTCAAGCAAACCCGATTTGTCGGATGCCGTAATTGAACTGTCGGCTGATATCAACAGCATTAACACGGATAATGAGCGCCGCGACGGTCACCTGAAAAGCCCTGATTTCTTCGACGCTGCTAAATTCCCGACGCTGACATTCAAGAGCAAGTCGTTCCAGAAAGTTGACGGTAAAAAGTACAAACTGACCGGCGACCTGACCATGCACGGCGTAACGAAGCCGGTAACCCTGGACGCCATTCTGACCGGCCCGGTAACGATGGACAGCCCGCGTGGCAAAACCGAGAAACTCGGCCTTAAGCTGAGCGGCACCATCAAGCGTACTGATTTCGGCGTGGGCAGCAGCAATACCAGCGTTGTCAGCGACGAAGTTGAAATCAAAGCGGCCGGCGAATTCGGCAAGGCTCAGCCTAAGTAATTTATTGCCCTGCAAATGCTTGTAAGCCGTCTCACACGAGACGGCTTTTTTTATTCGGACACCGATGAGGTTCCGCTTATTACAACAACCTGCCAGGGCTCAAGTGAAAGCTGTTTCCGCTTAACACTGACGTCTTTATCGCCTGAGTGCAGCAGAATCGCCGGCTCTTCTATCCAAGCCGGTAACTTCGCAGTAATCATTTTCCTTGACAGGTTAAAAAACGCCAGAATATGATACAGGCCGTGAATACACTGCCGGTGCAGTACAAAACCGACGTCGTCCAGTATCGAAAAACGGATGTCATCTTTGCGGACATTCTGCAACGCCGGTTCTTCCCGCCGCAAGGTTAGCAGGGCTTTATGCCAGGCCAATAGTTCCGCGTGTTTACCGCTGTGCCGGCAGTCCCAGTTCAGTACCGATTGCCGGTATACGTCTTCATCAAAAGGGTCTTTGTAGTCACTGTTCCCAAACGCAGCAAAGTCACTTTTCCGGCCTTCCTGTACCGCTTTAATCAGATCGGGGTCCGAATGATCAACGAAATAGTAAAAGGGAGCTTCATCGCCGTACTCTTCACCCATAAAAAGCATTGGCACATAGGGAGAGAGCAGCACCGCTGCCGCAGACAGCTTCTGTAGCTTGTTATTCACCAGTTTAGATAACCGTTCTCCGCCTACCCGGTTGCCTACCTGATCATGATTCAGGCTGAAGACGACAAATTTATCGGCATCCATACCTGCCGTTGACCGGCCAAACTTCCGCTTCCGGAACGACACAAACTCCCCGCTTACCACAAAGCCATCCGTATAGGCTTTGGCCAGTTGTTCGATGCGCCCGAAATCACGGTAGCGGTCGCGGCCGGCCGGGTCAACCAGCACATAGAGCGCATGATGAAAATCGTCGAGCCATTGTGCCGTAAACCCAAAGCCCCCCGTTTCCGGATGCTTCACTACCTTCGGGCTGTTCAGGTCAGATTCAGCAATCAGGTAGAGCGGGCGCCCCAGCGTTTGCCGAAGCTGCTCCGTTTCATCGTGAATCAGTTCCCAGATGTGGGTCGCACTGAAATCATAGACCTCATGGATCGCATCAAACCGGAGTCCGTCCAGATGAAAGGTCTCAAACCAGTACCGGACGTTGCTGACAAAATAGTCCCGCACCCCATCGGCCCAGGTACCGTCAAAATTCAGAGCGTTCCCCCAGGGCGTGCAGTATTTCTGCGTAAAGTAGGGGCCAAACTCACTAATGTAATTCCCCTCAGGCCCGAAATGATTATAGACCACATCCAGAATCACCGAAATGCCTTTGGCATGGCAGGCATCAATGAGGCGTTTAAACCCATCGGGGCCGCCATAGGAATGCTGGACCGCAAAGGGATAAACACCGTCATATCCCCAGTTCCGGTTGCCGGGAAACTGGGCGACCGGCATGATTTCGAGTGCGTTGATACCGGTTTCCTTAAGGTCGGCAAGGCGGGGAATAATCGCTTCAAAGGTGCCTTCGGGGGTAAACGTACCCACGTGCAGCTCGTAAATGATCAGGTCCCGGAATGCCTGCCCTCGCCAGCCGGCATCGCTCCAGTGATAGCCATCCTGATCGATAACCGCCGAAGGCCCGTGAACACCCTCGGGCTGATAGGCCGAAGCCGGATCAGGGAACTGCTTTCCGGGTGCAGGGCTTACCTTGTATAACGTCCCCGGCGGAATTTCATCCGCTTCGGCTTCAAAATACCCCCACTGCTGCTTTATAAGCGGTATCGTCCGCTTTTGGGAACCGGTAAGCTGAATAGCAACCGCTTCGGACTCAGGAGCCCAAACGCGGAACCGGCACCGGTTGTTTCCGAGATATGTTGCGCCTGGCTGTTTCATGAATGTTGATCTGCTTTTAGCCGGACAATGATGCCTTCATCACCGTTCAGGTTTATACGTCCGGAAACGACAATGCCTTCCAGCTCGGGATAGGTGGCCAGCTCAACGGTTCCCTGCAGCTGTTCATCGGCAAGCCGGATGTAGGCGGGCCGGTGGCTGAGGTTCAGTAAAATCAGAAACGCATCGGCCCCTCCGGCCTTCCGCATATAACCGATCACCTGTTTATCAGCATAAACCGGTGTATACTCACCTGTCATGAGCGCTGGTTCCTGCTGCCGCAACTGAATCAACCGGCGATACAGGGTGAGCATGGTGCCGGGATCGTTCTGTTGCGCGGAAACGTTTTCGCGGCTGTAATTCTGCGCGATCCGAAGCCAGGGTTTTGCCTCCGAAAAACCGGCATAAGCTGAGTTATCCCACTGCATCGGTGTCCGCGACGGATCACGGCTCAGGTTTTTGTCGGGCATGTTCAGCCCCTGCGGATCCTGCACCTCTTCGAACGGGATGGCCACATCGCGCATACAGATTTCGTCACCGTAGTAAATGGTGGGCGTTCCGCGTAGGGTCAGCAGCAGCATGGCCGCCACCCGTGCCTGCTCCTTGCCAACGCGGCTGGTAATGCGGGGCTGATCGTGATTACCCAGCACCCAGTTTGGCCAGCCACCGGCCGGCAACACCCCTTCGTACTGGTCAATAGCGGCCGCAATCTGTTGAGCATCCCAGGGCAGCTGTAATAATTGAAAATTAAACGGCAGATGAGCGCCCTTGCCGTCAATGCCATAGTAGGTAACCAGTTGCTGAATCGGCAGGTATATCTCCCCGATCATCATCCGTTCGGGATACTCGTCGAGGATGTGCCGCATCTTCATGACCAGTTCGTGCACTTCCGGCTGGTCGGTCGAATAAACGGGAAGCAGTTGCTCGTAGGTTGCCATATGGGGCTGGTAGTTCGGGTTAACAGGATTATCCCTGAACCGGGCGTCTTTGACCATATGCCACATGACATCGACCCGGAAGCCGTCTACGCCTTTATCAAGCCAGAAACGCATAACCGAAAACATGGCTTCCTGCACCGCCGGATTCCGCCAGTTCAGATCGGGTTGTTCCTTCAGAAACGCATGGTAATAATATTGCTGCGTTGGTTCGTCCCATTCCCAGCCAGACCCGCCGAAAACACTCAGCCAGTTATTCGGTAAGCTGCCGTCAGGTTTCGGGTCGCTCCAGATGTACCAATCCCGCTTCGGGTTATCGCGGGAGGATCTTGATTCAAGAAACCACGGATGCTGATCAGAGGTATGGTTAGGGACCAGATCAAGGATTAGTTTCATACCGCGCCGGTGTACTTCACCAATCAGGCGGTCAAAATCCTGCATGGTTCCGAATAAGGGATGAATCCCTTGATAATCGGATATATCATAGCCGAAATCGGCCATCGGTGACGGATAAACGGGCGATAACCAGACAGCCGTTATGCCGAGCCATTGCAGATAATCAAGCCGTTTAATGATGCCTGACAAATCACCGACACCATCCTGATTACTGTCCTGGTATGAGCGCGGATAAATCTGATAGATCACACCCTCCTGCCACCAGAGGTGTTTTGACAGAGTCGTTTCCATACGTTGCGTATAAAGTGATAATCCTGTTTCCCGTTATCAGGCCTGAAGGAGCTGATCAGCACGGTTTTTACGGCGGGTCGCGCCCGCCTGTAGCATAAGGACCGGAATACGGGAAAGAATCGGAATGGCCTTCAGCTCTTTAAGCAACGTAAAGCCTTCCAGACAGGAGCTGATAAAAATAAGGTAAGGTATCGTCTGCGGAGAACCGCTTTTGAGTTCATCTACCAGACCATAATCGAACCGGCGGAACATCAGTTTTGCCAGCGGATTCAATGTCAGCAGGCTGCCTTTCAGTTCGGCTTTGGTTTCCTGCTCCTGGTCCGTGATAACGAGGATGGTTTGCACGCTTTTCTTTGGTTTAGGAACAACACTACACCCCTAACCATTGTCAAGCGAAATGTATACAAAACAGGTAGTTTAAATGAGTATACGGCCCGCACCCTAGCCGGCGAGCTGGCGTTTCAGCACTCCGCCGATAAAGCTACCGATAAAGGTTAAGGCAATGGACCCGTAAAGTCCGAACAGAGCGAGCTCACGCTGGCCGCTGGCCTGAGGTTGGGTGACAAAAAACGTGTAGCAAATCCACAAGAAAGCAGCCTGACAAACGGCCAGTACCCAGCCCCGCCGCGGCTCAAAAAAACCGATGGCTGCCGCCGTAACTGCTGCCCACAGATAGGGTAAATGAATCACCGACGTTTGCTGGATGATGAACAGTAAGGCAGCCGCATTCAGTAATACCGCCACTACACCGAGACCGAGGCGGATATCGAAAAAAGATTTTCTACCGCGTTGACTTACATTCTTACCTGCTGCCTGCATTTGTTTTATCCGTGCTTCCTGTTGAAAATCAGCTTGTGCCTGGTCAGGCTGATGGAGGTGCTCATTGGCTACGCCGCGCCAGTGAAATGCATCCGCATACTCGCCCTGACCATGAAAAATTGCCTTGTCAAAATCCCGCCAGGCGGTCTGGTACTCCTGCCGCTCAAGATGCGCCATGCCCAGTGCAATGTGCACCTCAGGTATGGTCGCGTCAAAACTGGCAGCCTGCCTGAAGTCAGCCAGTGCGCCTTCGATATCGCCCAGAGCTGCCCTGCTTTTTCCGCGGTAAAGATAGGCAATTGGTGACCGGGGATGTGCCGCTACCTGTTCAGAAAAATAGGTCAGCGCTTCCGTTACTTTGCCCGAGGCCAGGAGCACAATACCCTCGTTCATGCGGTCCTGCTCTTTTTCCCAATCTGTCCGGAGGTCTGCATAATAATTCAGATAAATAATGAATCCGATCAGACCGAGCGTTGTGAGTACTTCTAACATGACTTTTTTATTAATACTGCGCGGCTAACGGCTTACTACCAATTCTCTTTTTGTAAACAAATTACGCGACACGCTGTACAAATGATACATCGGGATGAAATCGGAAAGTTCCTGCACAATCGATTGCACACATTTCTTTTTGCGGCCTGTATAAAATTTCCATTAGCTTTCCGGCCAGCCATTGCTTTTCATTCTGATCAGCCAATAAGCTGATGACCAGCACCTTACTTACAAATTTATCAAAGATGTTCTCCGGTAATCCTATTTTTAACACCTGGTAAATCAAAAAAACATATCGGATTATTATCAATTTGTAAACTTTTATTCTGCGTTAAAAGATTTATAGACAACTAAATTTCGAAAATCAGTTAGTTGGCAATCGACAAATTTCTAATTTTGACAGACTCAACATTGTTTTCGGTCTGCCATGGACTATAAAAAAGGCCCTTCATCCCATCACGACGATGCCTATTTATGGCAACAGCTCATTGCCGGAAATTATCAGGCTCTCGGGTTGATTTATCAGCAGCATTGTAGTGCATTAATTCAGTATGGCCGCAAATTAACCACCAATGATGATCTCGTTAAAGACAATGTTCAGGATTTGTTTGTTGAACTCTGGAACCGGCACGAACAATTGAACAAGGATGTTGAGCAGGTTAAACTATACCTGTTAGGAGCCCTCCGGCATAAGATTGCCCGGTCAGCTAAACTACAGGACCTGACTATTACCCTGGAAACGGCGGATGAAAGTAGTTACGCCGAACAGTCATACGAATCGGTACTTATTACGGCTGAGCAGGAAACCGAGCGGTCGAACCGGGTACGGGAGGCTATTTCGGACCTTGCTCCGCGTCAGCAGGAAATCATTCATCTCCGTTTTTATCAGAACCTGAATCACCGGCAAACGGCTGAAGTAATGAATATGCGGGAACAGTCGGTCCGGAATCTGCTGCATGTTACGCTTACCCAGCTCCGGAAAAAGCTTGATTTTGCCATCCAGATACCGCTGATCTGCCTGCTCAGCCTCTACTGCTAACTTTTTTTTCCTTTTCTACAGTACAAATTCCCTGAATTCAGCACTTCCCTACAGAGGCAGTCAAACTGGATTGTTCATGGATTATCAGCGTTACACCGTTCACGATTTTTTACAGGATGATTACTTTGTTCAGTGGGTACTGAACCCGACTGATTCAGGTGATCGGTACTGGCAACGGATACGCCGGAGTTTTCCTGAACTTGACGAAACCATGGCCGAAGCCATGGTCATTATCCAGCAGCTGCATGCGAATGAACATACGCCGGTTACTCAGGATACGGTTGATACACTCTGGGCGCAGATTGAGCAGCAGACGTCTCCGGATATGGCTGCAAAATCCGCCCGCTGGTATATCCCGATCGGGGTACTGACCGTGTTACTCGTTGTTTTTGCCGTTTGGGGCGCACGGCACGACCTGCTGCCGTTTCATTCAGGCACCAAAGAGTGGATTAGCCGGACCAACCTGACCGATAAACCGGTCTGGGTGAATTTGCCGGATAGTTCCTGGGTTTCGCTTCTGCCCGGCAGCCGGATCGAGTATGCCATTGACCCCGACTTCCCGGTTCGGGAGGTAACGTTGCATGGTCAGGCGTTTTTTGATGTAAAACGTAATCCGGACTGGCCGTTTCAGATTCTGACGGGTAAAACCCAAACCCAGGTTCTGGGGACCAGTTTCTGGATCAAAGAGCATACGGACCAAAAGTCAATCGAAGTTGATGTAGTATCGGGAAAAGTATCCGTCTCTAAAACGACAAAGCCGGTGCTGTCCCTGAAGGAACCGGCCATGGAGGATGTTGTTATTTTACCCAATCAGCGGGTTCTCTACGATGAAGCAGCCAACCGCCTTACTGTCAGTCTGGTTGACCATCCGGTACGGCTACAGACCGGCGCCGGCAAAGAAGAACTGCAGTTCCGCGATACGCCGCTCAGCCTCATTGCCCCGCATTTAAGCCGGTTATACGGCATTAGCGTAATAATCGCAAACCCGAAAGCAGGCCGGTGCATGTTTACCGGCGATGTGAATGGAATGGCTTTGTACGATATCCTTAACCTGGTTTGCCGGTCTATCGGCGCTGCCTATCACATTCAGGATACCCGGATTGTGATCAGCGGTAAAGGTTGCCGGTAAATTCGCTGGATCAGATAGTCTGTTTGATGAGCAAAATCGTATAGTAAATAGTCAATTATTCACTTAACCCGGTCTCTATGGTATAGAAAACACTATACACTACACAAACACAGAAAAGGCCGGTCGTGCGTCACCACGGCCAGCCTCAGGAATGCTGATTTCTCCGGAATCTATTATCTGCCAGGATAATAACAGGAATTTTTTTGTCCTATTTTTTACCGAAAAAACCGTGCAAATGTATGAAACTAATTTTAAATGGCTTAAGGCCGTTTCGCGCATTCAGTAGAATTTCCCTGCTCCTGACCCTGGTTCTGATGGTCATGCTGCAGCCGCTGTTTGCCCTCGACGGCTCTACTCAGAGTATTCTCAACCGCCGAATTTCCCTGAAAGTTGAAAACAAGGAACTCAAATCGGTACTGGACCAGATTGAAACCTCGGCTAATGTTAAGTTCGCCTATAGCCGGCAGGTTGTGAACCCCAACCAGCTGGTTTCGTTAACGGCTAATCAGCTGACGTTATCAGAGGCGCTGACCCGTCTGCTGAAACCAATCGCTTTAACGTTTGACATTGTTTCGGGCCGCATTCTATTGATGCCGGCTGAAACTGATAAAATCTCAACCAATAAATTCAGTCAGGCAGCAGACCGGCCGCTCGATATTACCGTTACCGGTAAGGTGAAAGACGCGCAGACAAACCTGCCGCTCCCGGGGGTTAACATTACCATCAAAGGGACAATGCGGGGTACAACTACTGATGCCAACGGCTTTTATAAGGTATCGGTCCCGAACAGCAGCGATGTCCTGATCTTTTCGTTTATCGGGTATACAACCAAAGAAGAAGCAGTCGGCAACCGTACGGAAATCAATATCAGTCTGGCGGATGATCAGAAACAGCTGGACGAGGTAATCGTTACGGCCCTCGGGGTGAAGCGGGAAGAACGCTCACTGGGTTATGCTGTACAGAAAGTAAGCGGCAATACCCTGCAAACCGTAAAAGGCGTAAACGTTGCTACGTCGCTGACCGGTAAAGTCTCCGGTCTGTGGATCAAAAACAGTACCGAATTTAACGAAGCCCCAAGCCTCTCGCTCCGTGGAGAAACCCCGTTGCTGGTTATTGACGGTGTTCCTTACGGCAACATGAGTCTGAGCAACATTCCGCAGGATGATATCGAAAGCATTGACGTACTGAAAGGCCCGACGGCAGCCGCCCTCTATGGTTCGCGTGGCGGCAGCGGTGCCGTTATTGTAACGACAAAACGCGGTGCCGGTTCAAAAGGCCTGACCGTAACGGTGAATTCCAACAACATGTTCAACGCCGGTTTCCTCATGCTGCCGAAAGTGCAGACAGGTTACAGTGCCGGTCTGGGTGGTGTTTACGATCCGACCGACTACGTTTGGGGTGCAAAACTCGACATCGGTCAGAAAGCCATGCAGTGGAATCCGCTGACGAAACAAATGGAATTGGCCGAACTGACCTCACGAGGTAAAAACAACTTCAACGACTTCCTGGTACCGGGCATGGTGTCAAACAACAACATCAGTTTGAGCCAGTCGGGTGAAAACGGCAGCGTCCGGGCGTCGATTACGCACATTTACAACAAGGGCCAATATCCGAACCTACAGGCGAATGCGCTGAATTTCAGCCTGAGCGGCGAAATGAAAGTGGGCGATAAATTCTCGCTCAACAGTCAGATCGGCTATAACCGCAAAACCGCCCCCCAAGTGTTTGGTTCAGGGTATTCGGCCCAGGGCTATATCTATAACATCCTGATGTGGATGGGTCCTGAATTTGACCTGAGCCAGTACAAAGATTACTGGCTGATTCCGAACGAACGGCAGAACTGGCACTACAAGGCATGGTACGACAACCCGTATCTGATGGCCTACGAAAAACTGAACGGGATTGAACAGAACAAAATGAACGCCAACATTACGGCCACATTTGCACTGTTCCCAGGTGCCAAAATGTTAATCCGACCGGGCTTTGACTGGTACCAGAACGACGAAACGAAGCGCAACCCGCCAAATATTCTCTCGACGCGTGGCTGGGATGCAGCCGGTCTGTACTCAATGGATAAGCGCACAGGTTACAGCTTCAACGGTGACGCCTTACTGACCTACAACCGGACGTTCGGGCCTCTGGCGATTGACGCCCTCGCCGGCGGAACCATCTACAGCTGGACCGATGCTGATTTATACAGTGCTACCCGCGGCGGGATTCTGATCCCCGGCTTTTACTCGCTGAATAACTCAGTTGAGCGTCCTAACGTAAGTACCTTCACCAACCGCAAACAGGTAAATAGTTTGTTTGGTAAGGCAACGCTTTCGTTCCAAAACCGGATCTTCCTCGATGTCACGGGCCGGAATGACTGGAGCTCGACCATGCCGAAGATCTCGCGCTCTTACTTCTACCCATCTGTCGGTGGAAGTATTGTAGTGAGTGAATTTGTAAACTCGCTGCCAAGCTGGCTGGATTTCGCAAAACTGCGTGGCTCCTGGACTATGTCGAAAAGCGATCTTGGCGTGTATGCCACGAACCAAACCTATACCACGGTTTTAGCCGACTGGGATAATCTGAACTCAGCAGCCTACCCGACAACGATTCGTGGTGGTGCGGTAAATCCGGAGACAAACCGTACGTGGGAAGTGGGTATGTCGGCCTATTTCCTGGGCAAACGCTTTAAGTTTGATGCCGCTTATTTCAACAAATACAATTATAACATCCAGCGAAGCGCCAGCATTTCGTCGGGTTCAGGTTTTACGACTACCCTCATCAATATCGACGAAACTTATGTTCGTCGCGGGGTTGAACTTAGTCTGGATGCCAACATCATGAAATCGGCTAACTTCCAGTGGGATGCGGTTGCCAACTATTCGTACAATCACCGCTATTTTAAATCGCTCGATCCGGTTTATTCAGCCAAAAATGCATGGACAGTGGCAGACGGACGGGTTGATACTTACACCGGCCGCATCTGGGTGACGGATCCCCAGGGTAGTGTCGTTCACCGCACTAACGGACTGCCCCTGCAAAGCGATTACAGCTATCTTTACGGCTACACTGATCCAAAATTCATCTGGGGTCTGTCGAATAACTTCCGGTATAAGGATTTCCGGATCGGTATCAGCTTCGATGGCCGGGTCGGCGGTGTGCTGAACAACTATTCTTCGTATAAAATGTGGGATACCGGTTCACATCCCGACTCAGATAACCAGTGGCGGTTTGACGAAGTGGTCAATAAAAATAAATCATACGTTGGCCAGGGTGTTGTCGTGAAATCAGGCGAAGTTAAGTACGACAGCTATGGTGCTATTACCAGCGATACCCGGACATTCGGCCCGAATGAAACCAAAGTTTCGTATCAGGACTACGCCCGTTTGTATGGCGACGGTACACGCGGTGTGACGAACGCTACATTCCTGAAGCTGCGCGAAATTTCAATCGGCTACACCATTCCGTCATCGTTTGCAAAACGGTTCGGGGCGCGGGCGGCATCGGTATCGTTTACCGGTCAGAATGTGTGGATGTGGGCTAAAGCCTTCCGTTTTGCCGATCCCGACAAGGCTGATGATACGCAGCTGACTTCGCCTTCGGTGCGCTATGTAGGCGCTAACCTGCAACTGACGTTTTAATTAACCGAAAACGACCTTCCAATGAACACGACGAAACGCTATATACTCCTCGGTTTGAGCATGCTGACACTGGGAAGCTGTTCTAATTTTGACGAGATTAACTCAAATCCGGATGCGGCGGTGAAGGCCACGGCTCCGATGCTGGCGACCACCCTGATCCTGAACATCACAGACAATACGATCAGCTCCGGCAAGTCTTTTCTGTCGCCCCACTTCCTCGACAAATCGGTGATTTACACTGAATTTGCCGAAGACCTGCAATATAACTACCTCGGCCGTGCCAGTTTTGACGGACTTCCGGTGCTGACAAACATCGAAAAGATGATTGCCTATTCACCGGCAGACGGGTATAAAAACGCATACACGGCACTCGGTAAATTTGTGAAAGCATGGAAATATTTTGACCTGACGATGCGCGTAGGAGATGTCCCCTACTCGGAGGCACTGAAAGGCGAAACGAATATCATCGCCCCGAAATACGATACGCAGAAACAGGTGATCGCCGGCATTCTGAATGATCTGGATGAAGCTGACAAGCTGTTTGCGGCGGGTACTAAATTTGACGGGGATCCGATCTACGGCGGGGATATTACAAAGTGGCGGAAAATGGTAAACACCTTTGAGCTGTATGTATTGCTCAACCTCTACAAAAAAACCGGCGAAGCTGATCTGAAGGTAGTTGACCGCTTTAAGGAAATTGTTGCCAGCCGCCCTGTTTTCCAGAGCAACGCCGATAATTTCCAGCTGGTGTATTCGGACAAAGCCGGTCAGCGGTATCCGTTCTACAAGCTTGGCAACCCGTCGGTGATTTATCCGATGATGTCTGAGGTGGTAGTGGGTAAACTGAAAAACCTGGACGACCGCCGGTTATTCTATTACGCTAACCCGTCGCCGGTGGCGGTGGCTGCCGGTAAAGCCATCAACGACTGGACGGCTTACAAAGGTACTGATCCGTCAATGATCTATTCGTCGATCACGACCATATTCGGGACCAAGGACTATTCACCGCTGAACAGCCGCTATACCGAATTACCGGGTTCAGAGCCGGTATGGCTGATGAGCTATTCGCAGCTGAAGTTCATGCTGGCGGAAGCAACCATCCGCGGGTGGATTTCAGGTACGACGGCGTCAACCTACTACACAGACGGAATCAAGGCCGCCATGCAGTTCACGGCCGCCAATACACCCGACAACTCGTTGTATCACCACAATATGAAGATTACTGACGACTACATTAACACCTACGTGGCGTCGGATAAGGTGAAGCTGACGGGTACAACTGAGCAACAGATCGAGCAGATTCTGACTCAGAACTACCTCGGGTCCTTTTTGCAGGCGCCGTACCTGATGTTCTTCGAAAACCGCCGGACCAACTATCCGGCCTTCCCGATCAATCCGGCGTCGAACAGCAACATTCCGGCCAATAAAATGCCGGTGCGCTGGTTGTATCCGCAGAAAGAACTCGATTACAACACGGTTAATGTAAAAGATGCTATCAACACTCAATTTGGTGGTAACGACGACGTTAACCAGCCGCTATGGATTCTGAAATAAAGAATCGCTGCCGATAGTACCAATACCTTTCGACAGTCGTATCTTTAATAATCCGGTTTCCCGCTCACCCCATCCGGTTGGTGAGCGGGAGCCCAAGAGGTGAGTACAACACAGATTTTGACGAAAAACCATTGGTTTCGCAGTAATGGATTCAAGAAGAGATTTTCTTAAAAAAGCAGCGCTACTGTCGACGAGCTTCAGCGAATCGATGCCTGCTGCTATCCAGAAAGCATTTTCCATCGACCCTAAGCCAGGCACCACGTTTATGGATGCCGAGCACGTGGTGATTCTGATGCAGGAAAACCGTTCGTTTGATCATGCCTATGGCACGCTGCAAGGCGTCCGGGGCTTTAACGATCCGCGGGCCATTGACCTGCCTAACAAGCGGAAGGTCTGGTTTCAGACCAATAAAGCCGGTCAGACGTTTGCGCCGTTCCGCCTCAACATGAAGGATACGAAAGCGACGTGGATGAGCGCCCTGCCCCATTCCTGGGAAAACCAGGTTGATGCCCGCAATGGCGGAAAGTATAACGGCTGGCTGGATGCCAAGCGGTCGGGCAATAAAACGTATTCCGAAATGCCGCTGACGATGGGGTATTATGACCGGGAAGATATTCCGTTTTATTATGCCCTCGCCGATGCCTTTACCATCTGCGACCAGAATTTCTGTTCGTCTCTGACCGGCACCACACCGAACCGTCTGTTTCTCTGGACCGGCACCGTCCGCGACCCCCGCGACCCGAAGGCGATGGCCAACGTCCGTAACGAAAACGTTACCTACGAGCGGGAAGCCAGCTGGACGACCTTTCCCGAACGCCTCGAAGACAACGGCATTTCGTGGAAAATCTATCAGAATGAGCTTAGCCTCGACACCGGCCTGACCGGCGATGAAGACGGCTGGCTGAGTAATTTTACCGATAACCCGATTGAGTGGTTTTCGCAGTATAAAGTCCGTTTCCACGGCAAATATTACCCGTACATCCAGCGACAGCAAAAGGAACTACCCGACAAAATCAAAGCAGCCGAAGCGCGGCTGGCCGCCCTGACGGAAGGGCAGCCCGAGTATGCCAAAGCCAAACGGGAGCTTGACACCCTGCGCTACTATGTAAAAATCGTGGAGCGCGATCTGGTAGACTATGCCCCTGAAAAATATAAAGACCTGCCGCAGCGGACCAAAAATCTGCACGAAAAGGCATTCTCCACCAACGTAAACGATCCGGATTACCGGTCTGTCACGACACAGACCTACCGGGACGGCGATACGGAACGGACAATGACCATTCCGAAAGGCGATGTCCTGCACCAGTTCCGGACCGATGTGCAAAGCAAGAAACTCCCGACCGTTTCGTGGATTGTGGCTCCGGAAAACTTCTCGGATCACCCTGGTGCTCCGTGGTATGGCGCCTGGTATATCTCGGAGGTCATGGACATTCTGACCAAAGACCCGGAGGTCTGGAAAAAAACGATCTTTATTCTGTGCTACGACGAAAACGACGGCTATTTCGACCACTTCCCGCCGTTTGTACCGGCCCACCCGAATCAGCCGGAGACGGGTCTGAACAGCAAGGGTCTGGACACAACACTTGAGTTTGTCACAACCGAGCAGGAATCGAAGCGCAGCAACGGCGGCCGGACGGGTCCGATCGGCCTCGGCTTCCGGGTGCCGCTGGTGATTGCTTCGCCGTGGAGCCGCGGCGGCTATGTGAACTCCGAAGTGTTTGACCATACGTCAATCCTTCAGTTCATGGAGCAGTTCCTGTCGAAAAAAACCGGCAAGACAATTAAAGAAACTAACATCAGCGACTGGCGGCGGACCGTCTGCGGTGATCTGACATCGGTGTTCAGGCCGTATAGCGGTGATAAGATGCCCCTGCCGTCACCGGTGCAGAAACAACCGTTTTATGAGGGTATCCACAAAGCGCAGTTTAAAAAACTGCCGGAGGGCTTTAAGCCATTGACCGAGCAGGATGTTGAGGCACTAAAAACGAAAACGGCCAATGCACCTTTTTACCAGGAAAAAGGCATCCGCCCGTCGAATGCCCTGCCATATGAGCTGTATTCGGACGCAAAACTAAAAGACGGTAAACTACAGCTTTCGCTGTCGGCAAAGAATAAAACGTTTGGTAAAAAGGCGGCAGGCTCTCCTTTCCACGTATACGAAGTGCACGACAATGATGTCAGCGTCCGGCATTATACCGTTGCCGCAGGTGATACACTCACGGATTCATTCAGCGCAGAGTATCCGATCCGTGTCTACGGACCTAACGGTTTCTTCCGCGAGTTCAGAGTGAATAAGGCCAAAAACCGGATTGATGTTTCGTGTCTGTATAACCGTGGCCTGCTCAATAACCTGAGCGGCGATATCACCCTGCAACTGGTTAATGCCGACGATGCGCGGAGTTATACGGTGCAGATTATTGATAACGGATACGGCGCTCCGACTAAAACCATCACCCTGGCAAAGGCCGGCACCAAAGGAGCTGAGCAGCTGGTTGAACTGGACCTTAAACGGTCACATAACTGGTATGACGTCAGCATTAAAATCGACGGTATCGACGACGTTGAATTCCGGTATGCCGGCCGCGTCGAAACCGGCAAAACCGGTTACACCGACCCACTCATCGGCCAGGGCCCCGAAACGTTGACGGTCCTCTCATAGGCCAATTGACAATCAGGGCGGGAATCGGTACATTTACCGGTTCCCGCTTTTCAAAACTTCGTCCGGCTGCGTATTTCAGCCAGGCACAGACCAATATGACAGAAGAAGTTTCGTTAAAAAAAGCATTAAACCCCATTCACATCTGGGCGATCGGCGTCGGGTTGGTTATCTCGGGAGAATACTTCGGCTGGAACTACGGCTGGGGAGTTGCCGGGACAGTAGGGCTGTTAATCGCCACGCTCCTGATTACCGTACTCTATTTTACCTTCATCTTCAGCTTTACCGAATTAACAACCGCCATCCCGAATGCAGGCGGCCCCTTTGCGTATGCCCTGAAAGCTTTCGGCCCCATCGGCGCGCTGATTGCCGGATACGCTACCCTGATTGAGTTTTTATTTGCCGCTCCGGCCATTGCCCTGGCCTTAGGCAGTTATATCCATTTTCTGTACCCGTCTGTGCCGATTCTGGTGGCGTCGATGGTATCCTATGCCCTCTTCACGGTCATTAACATGCTGGGGATTAAGGAAGCCGCCTGGTTTTCGCTCATCATGACGGTACTGGCCATTGTGGAGTTACTGCTGTTCATCGGCGTGGTTGCTCCCCATTTCAAAATGGAAACCTTCCTGAACAACCCGATGCCGTTTGGCTGGGGCGGGGTGTTTGCCGCCTTACCGTTTGCCATCTGGCTCTATGTCTGTCTGGAAGGTGTGGCCATGGTAGCCGAAGAGGTGAAAGACCAGAACAAGGCTATCGCCAAAGGCTATATTTCAGCGTTGTTCACCCTGATGGTGCTGGCCTTGGCCGTGATGGTCTGCGTTGGCGGCATTGCGCCCTGGGATCAGCTCGATAACCTCGACTATCCCCTGCCCGAATCCATCGGTATCGTTCTCGGGCGCACTAATCCGCTGACCAAGCTTTTTGCCAGTGTCGGGTTGTTTGGGCTGATTGCCTCCTTTCACGGCATTATTATCAGCTATTCACGACAGATGTATGCCCTGGCCCGTAGCGGGTATTTGCCGGCTCAGTTAGCATCTGTCAGTCGGGGACAGCAGGTGCCTTACCTTGCCCTGGTCGTTGGCGGGATTTTAGGTATGATTGCCCTGACGATGCTGGATACCAGCAAACTCGTGATTCTGTCGACGATTGGCGCGGTCGTAGTATATATTGTCAGTATGCTGGCCCTGTTTGCGCTGCGCCGGAATGAGCCGATGCTCAAGCGACCATTCAAGGCTCCGCTGTATCCTTATTTTCCGGCCATTGCCCTGATCACGGCAGTAATCGCGCTGGCAGCAATGATTTATTTTTACCCGTGGCTCAGTCTGCTGTTTTTCAGCGGCTTAGCGGGTATTGTGACCTTATTTTTCCTGTCGGGCCGCCACCGGACCATTGCCGGACGGCTTCATCTCGACACCAAAGGCAAACACTGATTCGTATGGCCTACCACTGTACCATCCGCGGATTTACCTACGTGTTTCATTCATTGAAACAGCTGTTGGCCAAAGCCAGCCCCCTGCGGTCGGGCGATATGCTGGCGGGGTTAGGCGCTGAAACGTACGAAGAACGGATAGCGGCCCAGATTGCCCTTGCGGATGTCAGACTAACGGATTTTCTTAACGAAGCTGTCATTCCTTACGAGGCCGACGAAGTTACCCGGCTGATTATTGACACTCACGACAAGGCCGGCTTTAGCCGGATCAGCCACTTTACTGTCGGGGAACTCCGCGACTGGCTCCTGAGCGACGAGGCCGACAATACCGTAATTGCCTCTATCCGGCAGGGACTTACCCCCGAAATGGTGGCGGCCGTATCCAAGCTGATGCGGAATCAGGACCTGATCTTGGTCGCCAAAAAATGCGAAGTCGTAACCCGCTTCCGGAACACCCTCGGGCTTAAAGGCCATTTGTCGGTCCGGTTACAGCCGAACCATCCCGTAGACGACATGCGCGGGATTGCGGCCAGTATGCTCGACGGGCTGATGTATGGCAGCGGCGACGCAACCATCGGCATCAATCCCGCTACCGACAGCCCTGCCATCACAGGCCGGTTGCTGCACATGATTGATGAGCTACGCGAACGATTTGAGATACCGACCCAGAGTTGTGTCCTGAGCCATATTACGACCACCATCGAGCTGATCAATCAGGGAATTCCGGTTGATCTGGTGTTTCAGTCAATTGCCGGTACGGAGAAGGCCAATGCCAGTTTCGGCGTTAGCCTCGCAACGCTCCGGGAAGGCTACGAAGCCGGTTTATCGCTTAACCGGGGTACCGTCGGTCAGAACCTGATGTATTTTGAAACGGGTCAGGGCAGCGCCTTATCGGCCAACGCTCACTACGGCGTTGATCAGCAAACATGCGAAGTGCGCGCCTATGCCGTAGCGCGGCAGTATAACCCACTGCTGGTCAATTCAGTAGTCGGTTTTATCGGACCGGAATACCTGTTCGACGGTAAACAGATTACCCGGGCAGGACTCGAGGACCATTTTTGCGGTAAATTGATGGGTCTGCCGATGGGTATGGACATTTGTTACACCAACCACGCCCAGGCCGATCAGGACGATATGGATAACCTGCTGACATTGCTCGGCGTGGCAGGTATTAACTTTATCATGGGTGTTCCGGGAGCCGATGACATCATGCTCAACTACCAGTCAACGTCGTTCCACGATGCATTGTATGTCCGGCGTGTGCTTGGCCTGCGACCTGCACCCGAATTTGAGCAATGGCTGATCCGCCAGAGCATCATGGATGAACACGGCAAACGGCTTTTTTCAGGAACCCAGAAACGCCTGTATGCAGGTCTGTTTGAAGCATGAGTGAACTACGGAAAACCTGGCTTGACCAGGATGACTGGGCATCGCTGAAGACGTATACAGATGCCCGTATAGCGCTGGGAAAAACCGGCGTGTCGATGCCCATGCGCGAATCACTGGCCTTTAAGCTGGCACATGCCCATGCAAAAGATGCCGTTTACTCGGCTTTGTACAAAGACTCTTTGAGGCAGGCACTGACTGACCTTGGACTGCCGGTCGTGGACGTTCATAGTCAGGCGCAGAACCGCGACCAGTATCTGCAGCGGCCGGACTACGGGCGCCGGCTTTCGGCAGACTCTGTAACACACCTCAGGCAGCTGGCAGCACCAGCCACCGATCTGTCCATAATTCTGGCCGATGGGTTATCGGCCGAAGCCATCAACCAGAATGCTGTTCCGGTAATTGACCTGTTGAGCCGAACAGCCGTGAAAGCCGGCTTTACGCTGGCGCCTGTTGTAATGGTGGAACAGGGACGGGTGGCCATTGCCGACGAAATCGGGAGTTTGCTCAACGCCCGGATGACCATCATGTTTATCGGCGAACGGCCGGGGCTCAGCTCTGCCGACAGCATGGGGGCTTACCTGACCTATGCACCGCAGGTTGGCCTGACGGACGAACGGCGTAACTGCATCTCGAATATCCGCCCGCAAGGATTGTCTACTGTGCTTGCCGTTGATAAAATCATGTATCTGGTGCAGGAAGCATTCCGGTTGCAACTGTCAGGGGTACAGTTGAAAGACAAGGATGACACAAATCGACAGCTCAGTTAAACATGGTCCGATTCAGGTATTGTTTCCTTTTACTCCTGTTTACCGTTTCGCCGTTGTTGCGGGTATCGGCTCAACAACCTTCAAAGCCAAAACCTAACATCATCGTGTTTATGGTTGATGATATGGGCTGGCAGGATACGTCTGTACCTTTCTGGAAAGAAGCCACCCCGCTCAACAAACGATTCCACACGCCCAATATGGAACGGATGGCCAGAGAGGGAATGAAGTTTACCAATGCCTATGCCACGCCCTTGTGTACCCCTTCCCGTGTTAGTCTGATGACGGGCCTTAATGCCACCCGCCACCGGATCACCAACTGGGTGTCGCCCAACGTGGATACCAATACTGATTACCCCGATCCGGATCTTCAATCCGTCGACTGGAACATTAACGGATATAGTCCGGTAGGCGGTGTCCGGCACACGGTTACCGCCAGGGCCCTGCCAGCCATTTTAGCCGGAAACGGCTATCAGACTATTCATTGCGGGAAGGCCCATTTCGGGTCTGCACAAACACCCGGGGCCGATCCGCTGAACCTTGGCTTTGCCGTTAACATTGCCGGCAGTGAAATCGGCCACCCTGCCAGCTATCTTGGGACCGACAATTATGACCGGCCCGTCAATGGCAAACGCAACCGGAATGCAGTGCCTGGACTGGAAAAATACCACGGTACAAACACGTTTTTGTCGGATGCGCTGACCACCGAAGCCCTCAAAGCCGTTGACGCTTCGGTGAAAAATCATCAGCCGTTTTTCCTGTATCTGGCGCACTATGCTGTACATACGCCGATTATGGCCGACAAACGGTTTGTCGATAAATACCTGAAAGCAGGTCTCCCGGTAACCGAAGCAAATTATGCGTCATTGGTCGAAGGTATGGATAAAAGTCTCGGGGATGTAATGGATTATCTGGACGCCCATCAGCTCTCGGAAAATACCCTGATCCTGTTCATGTCGGATAACGGTGGCCTGAGCACCGTACCTGCCAGGAGTGCCCCCGCCCATACCCACAATCTGCCGTTGCGGGCCGGAAAAGGCTCCGTGTATGAAGGCGGAATCCGTGAACCGATGCTGGCCCGCTGGCCGAAAACGATTAAAGCTGGTAGTCAGACGGAGGTTCCGGTGATCATCGAAGACTTTTTCCCTACGTTACTGGAGGTAGCCGGTATCCGGAATGCGGTTCCGCAGAAGGAGATTGACGGTCAATCTTTTGCTACTCTGTTCCGCAAACCAGCCGGAGCCCGGCAGCAGAAACGCGCCTTTATCTGGCATCATCCAAACCACTGGATTGCGGAGGATGGCCCTGCCATTTCGTGGGCAAGTGCCATGCGGCAGGGCGACTGGAAGCTGGTGTATCAGCACAAATCCGAAACGCTGGAACTCTATAATCTGGCAGATGACATCGGAGAGGCGAAAGACCTCATTTTTGCCAACCCGAAACAATCCGAAGCGCTCGTCCGTCGCTTTTCCGTCGAGCTTGCCCGTTTGCAGGCACAGTGGCCGGTAGTTAAACGCACGAATCAACCGGTGAAAACACCAGCCGAAGCCTGGGATCAGATGCTGGCGGGTAAAAAATAAACGATCACCAATACAACCCCTGCACGGTTTCAGGGGTCTGTACCGGTGACCTTAAACTACATCGTTATGATTCGCTTTATCCGTTTTACGGTTCCGGTTGCCTCTACTGCATTGCTGGCGGCAATCCTCTTGTCCTGCGAAAAAAATGACTGTTCAACTCCCGCCGGACAACTGACCGGCTCCGCCCTGAAACTACTGGACGACCGGTATATTGCATTAGACAACGGCGAAGACCTTGGCCGGTTCGGCGTCCGTGTTGCCACACAGTCCGATTATACCCGCCTGTTTAAAAACTGTTGTGCTGCCAAACCGGATACCATTGATTTTACAAAATACGACCTGCTTGGCCTTTCAACCGTGAATCACGGAAGCAGCAGCACCTATACACACGATGTAAAACGGGATGATGCCGCTAAGAAAATAGTCTACACAGTGACTGAAAACTATTGCAGCAAAGCCTCTCCGGTGGACGGCCGCGGCAATTTTGTGCTCGTCCAGAAAATCCCTGATTCGTATCAGATTGAGTTTGTCCGGAATCAGTAGCAGGTCTTAAATCATATAGCCGGGCAGGTCAATGAACAGTTTCATTGGTATGGACAACCCTGAACTCAGTTGAAAACAACACAGCATCGGCTCTGTCAGGATCGGCTTGTTGCCGGATAGTCAATTCCTTCCGCAGGGATTGATTTACCTGATTCAGCAACTCGGCAATAACAAATTCATGCAGGATTGAGGCCGGAATCCGGCCATCTGTATCTGCTTTTTTCAGACTGATTGTCGCTTTGATATGCATCTTATACAGAACATTCCCCCTCCGGCGAACTGGTAGCCAGAGGGGGAACGGGGCTTTTAGATTAACTCACTAACTGACTCACGAACAACCTGTGCCGCCTGAACCATGTTCATCAGGGCTTGTTTAGTCTCGGCCCAGCGGCGGGTTTTCAGGCCACAGTCCGGATTCACCCAGAGGTTCCGGGCGGGCAGTACCGCCGAAGCTTTCTGCAGCAGTTCTACCATTTCGGCGACCGCCGGCACACGCGGGCTGTGAATGTCATATACGCCCGGGCCGATTTCGTTCGGATAGTTATATTCCGCGAACACATCAAGCAACTCCATCTGCGAACGGGATGTCTCGATGGTAATCACGTCGGCATCCATCCGCGCAATGTGTTCAATGATGTCGTTAAACTCGGAATAACACATGTGCGTGTGAATCTGCGTATGATCCTGCACACCCGATGCCGACACGCGGAAGGCGTCAACCGCCCAGGTCAGGTAGGCTACCTGATTTTCGCGCCGCAACGGTAAGCCCTCCCGGATGGCTGGCTCGTCAATCTGAATAACATGGATACCGGCCGCTTCAAGGTCAACGACTTCATCGCGGATGGCTAATGCAATCTGTAGGCAGGTGTCGCGGCGGGGCTGATCATCGCGCACAAACGACCATTGCAGAATCGTAACCGGTCCGGTTAACATACCCTTCACCGGCTTTTGCGTAAGAGACTGTGCATAGGCCGACCAGCGCACGGTCATCGGGGCAGGGCGTTCCACATCGCCGAAAATAATCGGCGGCTTCACACAACGGGATCCATAGCTCTGCACCCAACCGTTTTCACTGAATACGAAACCCTCCAGCAATTCGCCGAAATACTCAACCATGTCGTTGCGCTCAAACTCGCCGTGGACCAGCACATCAAGCCCGATGGATTCCTGAAACCGGATGGCCGCTTCGGTCTCGGCTTCAATAAAGGTGTCGTAGTCAGCTGCCGGTATCTGTCCTTTTTTCCGTTTCGCCCGGTAACTGCGGACCGTATCCGTCTGCGGGAATGAGCCGATGGTTGTCGTCGGGTAAAACGGTAACTGAAGTGCCTGCTCCTGTAGCTGCTGACGAACGTTGAAACTGCTTTGACGCGCAGCATGCGCAGACGTAAGGGCAGCTACCCGATCCTTAACGGCCGGTTTATGGATAATGGCGGCTTGTTTACGGGCAGCAATAACCTGCTGATTCCGGCCAAGCGTTTCATTGGCAGTCTGGTCTTCCGGATGTCCGAAGAGGGTGACGAGGGTTGTGACTTCAGTTAGTTTCTGCTTTGCGAAAGCCAGCCATTGCCGGATTTCCGGATCAATCTCCGTTTCGGCGTCAAGGTCACATGGTACATGTAGCAGCGGGCACGAGGGTGCAATCAGGATGCGGTCGCTACCGAATGCATCCACAGCCCGCTGAATCAGGTGTTTCGAGTTAGTCAGGTCATTGACCCAGACATTGCGGCCATCAACTACCCCCAGCGACAGCTGTGTTTTTTTACCGGCAAAATCGGTTTGCAGGATGTCATCCAGCTGGTTCGGGCAACGCACCAGATCGAGGTGAATCGCGGCGACCGGCAGCGCCAGCACGGTGTTAAGGTTGGCACCGTAGCACTCAAAATAGCTGGCAAGCAGGAATTTAAGCGCCGGAAACTGTTCATGTAGCCGGCCATACACCAACTGGATGGCCGCTTGTTGTTTACTGGTCAAGTCAAGGGAAAGCACCGGCTCGTCGAACTGAATCCAGTTGGCGCCCAGTGCCTGTAGCCGGCTCAGTATCTGCTCATAAACCGGCAGTAACCGGTCAAGCAGATCGAGCCGGTCGAAGCCGGCTTCTTTTTCCTTACCCAGGAGCAGAAACGAAACCGGACCCAACAGAACCGGCTTAGCCGCTTCGCCGACAACGCCCCGGGCTTCGGTAAACGCATCGAATACCGTTTCCGATGTCAGCGTAAATGGCTGACCAGCCGTAAATTCCGGAACGAGATAATGGTAGTTGGTATCAAACCACTTGGTCATTTCCATGGCCTTAAGGTCAAAGCCCTGCTGCTGATAGCCGCGGGCCATGGCAAAATAAAGGTCGAGGGGGCCCGTTTGCGGCAGGTCTGCCAGTGGTTGGTAACGGGCGGGAATGGCCCCTACCGTCAGGCACATATTCAGTACCTGATCGTAGAACGAGAAGTCATTACAGGGAATCAGCGAAATCCCCGCTGCCTGTTGTGTAAGCCAGTTTGCCCGGCGGATTTCCCGGCCGGTCGCCTGAAGCTGGTTTACATCGATGTTGCCGGCCCAGAATTGTTCACAGGCCCGTTTGAGTTCGCGGTGGCTACCGATTCGTGGATAGCCAAGGTTTTGTGCGATCATGTGTTTTACTGAAAAAAGTGATTGATCGCGTTCGTTGCCGAACTCCATACGCCAACCCGATTCCGGTTTCATACGACATGACACACCTGTCCCGCTCCGCAGGGAGAAGAATAAAAAGAGGTCAATCGTGACGAGCCTGGTATCGTGTAGGCGTAATCAGCAAGGTTAAGGCAAGTCTCCTGGCTTGTGACGGTATCTGTCATCCTTCTCACTACTTCAGGGGTAGCAATGGACATTGAGGACAAACCCTTTTCGATGGTCACATACAGTAGCAACGTCTGCTCGTGATTTTCACACGATTCCTTTTTCATCTTCTGAACCTCTCAGAAGAACCGTTAACCCGTTTGACAGAAAGCAAAGAACGTTGGAACAAACTAACCGGTAAAATTTCAGAATGACAAATGCCCGCCAAACCGAGGCTTCCGGCTTAACGGGCATTTTTATTGATTTACAATCAGTTAAAACAGTAAAATAAAGTATCCCTTATTTTTTCTGTTGCGACAGGAAAGTAACTAAAGAAGCAAATTCATCGTACGACAGCGCATTGGCCAGTCCGGCAGGCATCATGGATGTTTCGAGCTCTTCGCGCTTGATAATATCCGATGCCTTGATGGTATAGACCTGACCGGTAATGTCGCGCAGCACCAGCCGACTGGCCGATTCTTCGGTCACGAAACCGGTATAGCTTTTCTTGCCTTTGGCCGTAATCATCACCGTGGCAAAACCCTGTGAAATCGACGCATTTGGTTTCAGCACCGATTCAGCAATCTGCTCACGGGTCATGATCGAACCGATCTGTCCCATAAACGGCCCTTTCATCGGCTCGTTGCGGCTGAGGCTATGGCAGGCAATACACCCTTGCTGGGTAAACAGGGTTTTACCCAGTTTTGCATCGCCCGGAAGTTTGGCTATGGCCAGCATCACATCTTCAATCGACGACTCACCGATCTGCCCTTTTTTGCTGCGGATTTTCTCAAGATCAATCTTCGTTTCTTCTTTCACGGCTGCCACTTCCTCAACACCGAATTCCGGAATATCAAGCCGCAGGCGGCTGTTCAGGTCAACGAAAAACTTCTTGTCGCCGGTCGCTTTTGACTCGTCCAGCAGGAACGACTTAATGGCCGGTGACGCTGACCACTCCACAGATTTATAGTACGGGCCATGGGTATCCGGACGGGTACTCCACCACCACGAACCGTCGTAATCCGCTTCTTTTTTGTAGAGTCGGGCCAGCGTGACCAGAATCTGCTGTTTCAGTTCAGGTTTTGCCGTTTTCTTATACGCTGCCATCAGGCCGTCAACGGCCTTCTGCTCGTGCATATAGCGCAATGCCCAGAGAGCCAGCGTACTGTTTGGTGAGTCAATGGCTTTTACACAGGCATCAACCGCGTTCAGGCTAACCAGCGAACGAACTGCCAGGTGCGGCAGAATGATGGCTGAGTTCGGCGTAGCATGCGGTCCTTCTGTACCCAACGCCGGGGCGGCAAATGACGATGGCACCTTTACCTGTAACAGGGCAGTTGTTGCTTCCTGTTTCCCGATCCGGCCAAGGCTGATAATTGCCGCCATCCGGACCTTATCGCTCGGGTCCTGCATGGCTTTCAGAAACAGGTCAACCGGCGCTTTCTCAGCAACGGCCTTGCGGTCGGTTAACGCCCGAAGCGCATAGGAGCGCATGCCTTCTTCCTGCAAAAGCGTCACCAGATTATTGATTCCTTCAGCACCCGTCAGTTGGGCGTAGGTATACATAGCAGCTACCCGTCCGGCCGGTGAGACTGACTTATCAGCCGCGATTTTCCAGGCCAGTTCGGTTACTTTTTTAGCATCACGGGTCAATAGCTCCTGCTGCGCTGCCAGACGCGCCGCCGCACTGCCCGATACCAGCCAGTTGCCCAGCTCCTTCAATGATTCTTTCTGCGGGTTCGGGAATGCTTTATAGGCCCACTTCTTCGGAACCACCCGGACCACAAACCCTTTTGACGGGTTGCCCGAATAACCGGCACCATCCCAGGCGGCGAGATAAACCCTGCCCGATGCATCGATGTCAACATCGGTAATCTGCGCCAGTTTAATAAACTCTTCTTCGTTCTGCGTATAGGTTGGGCCGTCGGCTGTAACGCGGTGAATATATAATTGATTGCGGCCCCAGTCGGCCATCATCGGTACGTTGTTGAACTGAGCGGGCCAGGTATCGTCGCTCATGTAGAGAGAGCCCGTTCCCGAACCACCCCCGACATCAACCAGCGCCGGTATAATTTCGTCTGTAAAATGCTTGAACAGAATCGGATAGCCATACTCACCCGACTGAATCTGGTGACTGAACCGGATGTTCCAGCCGCCCCCGTCGTTAGTATTGTCGCGGGTAAAGACGTTCATAAACGGATCAATGGCTACGTCATAAATATTACGCAAGCCATGGCTGAATACTTCCATCTCAGTACCATCGGGCCGGACCCGCAGGATACCGCCGCCGAGCATCGTCAGCTTTTTGCCACTGCGGTCAACGGCATTATGGAACCCGAAATCGCCGACAGCAATGTAAATCCAGCCGTCAATACCCATCCGGATACCATTTGTAGCGTGGTCAGTACCACGACTTTGCAGGAACTTCGGGTTACTGATGTGTTCAATCAGCGGACGGGACGGGCCATCTGCCACGCCGTCCTTGTTTTTATCATCAAATACGACCAGGTCCATGCCAGTAGCAATCCCGTTCTCCTTCGAAAACACGGTATGGAGTACATATACCTGATCGCCGCGGGTGATGATACCACGCGGATTATCGACCATGGCAAAGGTCGTATGCTGGTCAACTTTACCATCATTATTGGTATCTACCAGCCGGACAATAGCGCCCTGGCCGGGCTTTTTGCCCAATGAGCCAATCTTGTCGACACCCACGTATACCTCACCGGTGGGGGCAACCGCCAGACAGGCCGGGCTAGGGGTCAAATCGGCACTGGCAAAGTTTGTGACGGATAAATCAGCCGGCCAGGCAGCTGCGTTCCGTAATGAATCGGCCCTCTGTGCGCGCTGATAGGTTCCTGAACCGTTATTGGTATCGATGCTTTTCCAGGAGAGCAGCAGAAAAGCAGTTAAAATTGGTAGGGTAACTTTTATCATTTGACGTTGATCTGATACATGCGGAGTAAGGCAAACAGTATTGCAAGAAATAGTCATTCCACGTCCGAATATACTCATTCAACGGCCAGAATCAGCCAAATACCCGAAAACTCATTTATAAAAACAGATCAGCGGGTATGATTAACCTTCTTTCATGCCGGTTGTTTTGTGGGTAAATGAACGCTCAATCGGTATGGAGAACAAACTGAATCCTGTAAAAAAAGAAGTAGACGCCCTCCTTGGTGATGCTGTTAAACAAAAAACATTCCGGGAAGAACAGACGTTTGCGAATGACTTTCAGGCCAAGCTGGCTTTTCAGGCGGCAGCAGGCCGGTTGTTCGATGTAAACCGCTGGTCGACAATTTCTGTACTTACCGCTGATTTTGTGCTGTATAGTAGTAACGGAAAGCCAAAACCGGTTATGCATCCGCAATCCGGCGATTATATACGGATACAGTTGCCGGGGCCGGTACCCGAAAACTGGGTGCGTATTTTTGATGTAAATCAATCCGGCGACCATGCCGAATTTTCGGCTCATCCCTGTCAGCATCCGCTTTCCGACACGAAGGCCCAAACCGATCATTTTTTCAAACATTCTACCGTCAGCACATTCCGGATTGAACGGCTGGGCAATACCCTTATCGGTTCGCAGATTGGTAAAGATGAACAGATTAATAACCAGCAACCCGAAGCCGGTGACCGACAGGTTATCAATACGGTCATTGCTGAGGCGGGCTGGCTGTTTTATCAGTCTCTACAATGGAATGCCCTTTGCCGCTATTGGGTTAACGGATAAAAAAAGGCAGAAAGCGATGTGCTTTCTGCCTTGCTGTATGCGGCAAACCGGTCTGATTACTGTACGTTAATGGTACGGGTTGGCTCCACAAATTTCGGGGTGGCCAGCTTTACTTCCTTAACGGTTACGTCCTTGCCATTTGTCACTTCAACCGTGTATGTACCGTCGCTCAGCTCGCTCAGGTTGAATTTTGTCCAGATACGTTCTTCCTTGCCGTTTAATGACTGGGTCGCCAGTATTTTACCTGAATCATCCTTGATGCTTACTTTTACGGTACCGCCTGCTTGTTTCTCAACCATTACATTTACGGTCGATGTATTTTTTGATACGTACATCCCTACATTGTAGGCAGCCGGTGCTGCTTTTGCTGTTTTCAGATTGTCGTCAGCATGAGCAGCTGAAAAAGCAGTAAAGGTAGCAGCAATGGCCAGGGTGAAGATGTTAGTTAACGCTTTCATGAGAATGTTCTGTTTAGTAGTTGTTGTCTGTTTTTGTTGGCAACCGGCGTTCTGTGCCTGATTGTTGATTCAAAGATACAGGCTAAAACCAGTACCTTGCATTACAAACTACTTAAACGGTTCCCTGATTATATGAGCGGAAGCTATGTATGACGACTGAGCCAGCGGGCCGGATAACAAAAACGCCGGACACAATACGGACCGGCGTTTCTCAATTCTCTTTTCTCGTTTATGTAGAAATAATATCTACTGCTTTCAGAAGGCCATGAGATACTCAAGGTTTGCTGATTGCACCGGCAATCTCTTCCGGAAAAAGCGTATTTCAACTACCCATATGGGTAGTTTTTGCCTATCTGTTGGGGTAGTTTCCGGTTTTTTTTTGATTTTTTGCATTTTACGGCGAAAATAACTGTCATTTATCGTCCGCATACAGTATGGTGCTTAGGCCAGTACATTGTGCACATATGCCGGAATCTGCTACCAAAACAAAACCGTTTATAACTATTTTATCACAACCCGGTAACGCCGGACCAGTTTTTCTTGCGTCAATACTTCTTCTTTCCTGGAGGGAATACAATATTTACGAGCCAGATTTTATTCACATGATTGTAACCAGACTGACCAGTGATATTCTGGTTATAGTGATCTGCATCGCTGATACCGGATCTATTCTTCACAAGCCGTCCGGGTCAGAACGCTGAAATAGTAAATCAGGCAATACCTTTTGTGCTTTAACTACTACCAGCTGGCTAAACAGCAAATCACAATAAGAACACCTCACTACTGTACCATTTTATCCGTTCGCCGCTAGTCAGCTGATTTATTTTAATGTTCTGCAAAATTCTCTATAGAGAAATGGGTAATTTAGAGCCTTTTATCTGTTTCTATTTTAGACGGATTAGTTACGTTGTGTCCCGTTGGCTTACTTACAATCGATCCGAGGGTAATTAGACTGCTACATCATCCCGTGGCAGCTCAAACGATATAAATGACTTTGTTTTCTAGGTAATATGGAATGGCCGGTGATTTTATTACCGGTCTATTTTTGTACAATTTCCGGTTTTTCTTTCCATTTATAGGCCTGTTCAGGATACCAGCTAACGAATATCACTTGTTTCCTTTACCTAGACAATTGCGTTTATATACTGACTATCAAATACTTACTTTAAGTATATATAAATATTTCGTTGTAATACCTTTTATAATTCAAAACGGCTTGATTTTTGCTGGATTTCAATGTAGTATACATAATTGTGCATTACAAAGGCCTGGTCATTTTTGAGCCGGGCTTTTTGTTTTTAGCACTGCCGCACAGTATATAGCCGGATTTCCGCACATAGTTAGTCCCCCACTTTTCATGGTTCATGTGACTGACGAACGTGAAAATCACACCATTCCGGCCTGCTTCCGATAGCGGGCAGGCGGCATACCGAAGCGCCGTTTAAATAAGCGCGAAAAATAATAGATATCAGCTATACCCACCTGTTCGGCGATTACCTGAAGTGTTAAACCGGATGTCGTCATCAGAACCTGTGCCCGCTCCATCCGCTTATTGATGATATAATCGACCGGACGCACCCCAAGCACCGCCTGAAACTGGCGGGAAAAGTAATCAACGTGCATCCCCTGCAATGCAGCGAGTTCACCCACCGTAATTTTTTCGTGCAAATGCGTATTAATGTAGGTCAGTACTGTCCGGTATTGATTTGTTATCCGGGAATGTCCGGCACTACGCTGCTGATCAGGCAGTATAAACCGGCTTAGCAACTGGGTCAGAATAGCCTCTGTTTCCAGCAAACGCGCATCGGGCTTCGGGGAAAACGGCTGGTTAAAACTGAGCAGGTTCGCGCGGTTATCATAAACTTTCGGATCAATATTCCGCAGGGATGCATCCGGATTAATATCCAGCAACCGGCTGAACAGAGGCCCATCTACCGGAAAGGCCGCCGTTTCATAGCAAAAAGACAGCTGATTGAAAATCGAAATACCTGTGCTGGTATCGTCCAGAAACGTCAGGTAATATTGTTCCATTTCGGTTTCGCAGCGATAGCGGCTTAGCGTAAAGCTCGGAATCAGATAAAGAAAGCCGGGCTTGAGCAGAAAGGTCTGCTGCTGGTGATATACCATGGCTTCCCCCTCAATAATCAGGTACAGCCGTGCAAACGGACTGATCACCTGGTCGAATTTCCAGTTGGTTCCGACCCTGATACGCCCCGCATGCAATAAACTGAGGTGTATACGCTGTATAGTTTCCATATTTGTTTTGCCCAGGCCGTACCATGATTTTTCCCGCCAGTTGGTGCACATACCGTTAAAGTAGCAGGTTATTTTAATTCTGTCAAAATCGAAAAGTCGGATTTGTACAAATTCCGGCTGCTTTTATGCATTGTTAAGGCATAACGGATGCGCTATTTTTGTTCTATCTGATCTCAAAATAACCATACGATTAATCCGGCGTTATGACCCTGACTGACTTTACCGGCCAGTTTCATCCTTTACTAGTCCACCTGCCCATCGGAATCCTGTTTTTCGCCATGATACTGATGGTCTACGGACGAGTCCGCAACGTCGATGTTGCCGCAACCGTTTCGCTGGCCTGGTTACTGGGAGGTTTGTCAGCCCTGTTTTCATGCGTAACCGGCTGGCTGTTGTCCCGTTCCGGCGATTACGACATATCACTTGTTACAGTGCATCAATGGACGGGACTGGCTACCGCCGGTTTGAGTTTTCTGACCTATGCCCTGCCTCGTCACCGCTGGGTTCCGGCCATCGCTACCCTGATTTTTTTAACCATTGCCGGCCATTACGGAGGTACGCTGACACACGGTGAAGGGTTTTTGTCGTTTTCCGCTAAGCAATCAGACACTAACCCGGTTAATTCAGCAGACAGACCCGCTCCTGTAAACATGGCGCTCCTCTCCGATTCTGCCGGAAAAAACTCCCAACCTATTGTTAAACGCACGTTTTTTTACAGGGATCAGGTGGTGCCGGTGCTCGAAACCAATTGTTATAGCTGCCATTCAGCCAGGAAGAAAAAGGGTGGTTTACGGCTTGATTCCGAAGCCTTTATTAAACAGGGTGGTAAAAACGGAGCAGTGTTGGTAGCCGGAAACCCGCAGAAAAGCAAGCTGTTCAGCTACCTCCTGCTGCCACATGATGATGATATGCATATGCCACCGGCCGGTAAGCGGCAACTGTCAAACCAGCAGATTGCGATCCTGCACCAGTGGATCAAAACCGGCGCTTCGTTTAAGGAATCGGTTGAGATCATGCAGCCACAACAGCCAACTGAGGTTGAAGCCGTGGCCACACTCCCCCTCACGTTCCAGACCGTTCCTCCTGCATCCGACAGTTTACGGACCATACAGGCTGATCCCAATGCCGTCTCTGTTGAAACGACTATTCTCGCACGGCCCGTTGCTGCCCCTGATCAGGCGCTGCAACAGGCATTCCGGAAAGAGCAGATTATCCTGACTCCGATTCGGGAAGGCGCCGGGTACGTCGCGGCCAATTTTGTCAATGTGAAAAGCTACCAGCCCTCTATGCTGTCTGATCTTGGTCAGTTAAAAAATCAGCTGGTCAGGCTCCGGCTATCGAACCAGCCCGTTCAGGACGAAGACCTGAGTCAACTGGCCGGCTGCCGGAACATTAACCGGCTTAACCTTGATAAAACCCGGATTACCGATGCAGGACTGGATATTCTGAAGCAGTTACCAAACCTGGAGCAGCTGAATCTTTACGGAACGGCCGTTACCGACGCTGGCCTTGACAAACTGGCGGCCTTACCGGCGCTGAAAGTGCTGTACCTGTGGCAAACCAACACAACGCCCGCAGGCATCGAACGACTCAAACGGGCGAAGCCCGGCCTGAAAATTGACGACGGTCAACAGCAACTCGTTCTGTCTGACACAAACAAAACCCTGAAAACGCAACGCTAATGCCATGATCCGGTATATCCTTTTTTTACTAACCAGCGCGCCTTTCTGGTTACCCGCTCCTAAGACGATAGATGGCGTAAAAGTACCTGCCGATGTAGCGCTTGCTTATGATAAGTTACCCGCTGAACTGGATTACAATCAGCACGTTAAGCCGGTATTATCGGATAAATGTTTTGCCTGCCACGGGCCGGATAAGGCTAAACAAAAAGCAGGTCTTCGGCTGGATATAGCACAGCATGCTTACGGACAGTTGCCGGAAAGTCCGGGCAAAGTGGCGGTTAAACCCGGTAATCTGGCCAAAAGTGAGCTCGTTCACCGCATACTATCCGCAGACCCGACGTATCAGATGCCGACCCCGCAGTCTCACCTGACGTTAACGGCTGACGAAAAAGCAATCCTGCTGAAGTGGATTAAAACCGGTGCTGTTTATAAGCCACACTGGGCCTTTGTGAAACCGGATAAGAAAGCATTGCCGCCTGTCAGTCAAACCGGCTATAGCGCCACGGTAAATGAGATTGACCGGTTTATACTTAACCGGCTCGAACGCGAAGGTATTTCACCGGCTGCCGAAGCACCGCGTGACCTGCTGTTGCGGCGCTTATCGCTGGATCTGACCGGCCTCCCCCCTACCATTGCCGAAACGGACGCATTCAAAGCCGATCACACCCCCGATGCCTACGAAAAGCAGGTTGACCGTTTGTTAGCTTCGCCTCACTTCGGTGAACGGATGGCCACCGACTGGCTCGACCTGGCGCGTTTTGCCGATTCACACGGCTACACCGTTGACCGGCTTCGGGATATGTCCCCCTACCGCGACTGGGTGATCAATGCCTTTAACCGGAATATGCCTTATGACGCCTTTATTCATCAGCAACTGGCCGGTGACCTGATGAAAGGTCCGGACGGAGGAGCGCCAACCCGTGACATGCTGATTGCCACAGCCTTCAACCGGAACCATCAACAGAATATGGAAGGTGGTATTGTAGAGGAAGAATTTCAGACGGAGTATGTAATGGATCGCACCAACACCTTCGGGGATGCCTTTATGGCGCTGTCGCTTGGCTGTGCCCGTTGCCACGACCATAAGTACGATCCGGTTTCACAGAAAAATTACTACGAGCTTTTCAGTTTTTTCAATAATGTACGTGAGGCCGGTCAAATCTCGTGGAATGATGATTTACCCACCCCGACTCTCCTGCTGCCTACCCCGAAGCAAGAAACGTTGATAAAATACATGCAATCGGCTATTTCTGAAAAGGAAGCAAAACTTTCGGAATCGATTACGGCCTCAGAAACGGCGTTTCAGTCATGGCTGGCGTCAGGTGCCTACAAGACGCTTACCGATCAGGCTATCCCACAGGCCGGACTACAAGGCCTTTACACCTTTGACGACTCGCTGAAAAACAGCCTGAATCCCGCGCAAAAAGGGGTAATGAAACGCGATGCCGGTGATCCGGACAAACCGGTTTTCGCGAAAACAACGCGTGGTCTGGTCCTTGAGCTTAACGGCGATGCCTACGCTGATCTCAGGCCCGTTGGTGTGTTCCGTAAATCAGAGCCGTTTACCATTGGCCTGCGGGCATGGTTCCCCAAAGAGTTTAAAGAAGGGGTTATCTTTCATAAAAGCAATGCCGAGCGGCTTTATAATTTCAAGGGCTATCATCTTTTAGTTAAACACAACCGGCTGGAAATCAGCATGGCGCACACGGCTCCGTCTAATGCCATCACGCGGCAAAGTACACAGCCGGTGCCCCGCGAACGATGGGTGCAGCTGACAATGTCGTACGATGGTTCTTCCAGAGCGGATGGGTTCAGACTGTTTCTTGACGGCGCCGAACTCCCTATGGAAACGGTGATAGATCAGTTATACAAGGATATTATTTTTTACGATAAAAACGCCGAACCAGGCCTGCAAATCGGTGGCTGGTGGCGCGGTCTGGGATTTAAGGGCGGTAAGGTCGATGATGTAGTGATCTATAACCGGACACTTACCCCGTTTGAGATAAAACTGCTGGCCGATAAGGCTACTTGGCAGACTATTGCGGCTAAAGCCCCTGAAAGTCTCAGTCCAGAGGAAAAAAATGTACTGAAAGCGTATTACGTATCAGCGGTCAGCCCGGAAATCAAGGCACGGCGGGATGAGCTGAACCGGCAGCGGACCGCCTTCAGTGATTCGACCCGCCACATTGCAGAACTGATGGTGATGCAGGAAATGCCCGTACCCAAACGCGCCTTCCTGCTACAGCGCGGCCAGTACGACGCCCTGGGTCAGGAGGTATTTGCCAACACGCCCGGCGCTGTCCTGCCCTTTCCGGCAACGCTTCCGAAAAACCGGCTGGGTCTGGCGCAATGGTTGACGGATGCGTCTCATCCGCTGACTGCCCGGGTGGCGGTCAACCGCTACTGGCAGAATTTTTTCGGCACAGGTCTGGTCAAAACAACGGAAGATTTCGGCAATCAGGGCGAACTTCCGAGTCATCCCGAATTACTGGACTGGCTGGCCGTTACGTTCCGGCAGGATTACAACTGGGATGTAAAAAGGCTTGTTAAACTGATGGTGATGTCGGCCACCTACCGGCAGGATTCCCGGACCGCACCGGCCCTCCGCGAGCGTGACCCTGAAAACCGGCTTCTTGCCCGCGGGCCGTCAACCCGGCTAACCGCCGAGATGCTGCGCGACAATGCGTTGCTGGCCAGTGGCTTGTTAACTAACCAGATCGGCGGTAAAAGCGTGAAACCGTATCAGCCGGACGGTCTGTGGGAAATCAACAGCATGACCTATAAAATGGACTCAACCAGCGCTGCATACCGGCGCAGCCTGTATGTGGTTGTCAAGCGCTCTGTACCCAATCCGACACTGGCCACGTTTGATGCCCCGACCCGAAGCAGTTGTCTGGTCCGCCGTCAGCGAACAAATACACCACTACAGGCGCTGGTAACCCTGAACGACCCGACGTTTGTGGAGGCCTCGCGGGTTCTCGGCGAACAAATGGCCCGACAAAAAAACACAGATTCAGCCATTTTACTGGCTTACCGGCAGCTTACAGGCCGGTCACCGGTCGAAACCGAATTGTCGCTGCTCAGTAAGCTGTATGCCGGTCAGTACGCACTGTTTACGGCCAGCCCCGCTAAAACGGCCGGCTGGCTCAAAACCGGTCTGCGAAAAGCGGATGCTACGCTGGATCCGGCACAGGTCGCGGCCTTTGCGGTTGTGGCCAATACTATTCTGAATTCTGATGCAACCCTAACTAAACGCTGAGCCCATGACACCGCATCACGATGAGCCGTTCCGGCTGCATACCCCGGATTTCCGTGCCTTAAACCAGCAACTGGACCGCCGCGATTTTTTGAAGCGAACAGCGTCGGGACTGGGCGCACTGGCACTGGGCAACCTGCTGGGCAATGCTTCCTTCGGAGCTACCCCCCTCCTGCCGAAAGCCAAACGGGTTGTCTACCTGTTTATGGCCGGAGGACCCTCCCAGTTTGAAACGTTTGATTATAAGCCAAAGCTGATGTCGATGCTGGGTTCGGCCCTCCCCGATTCAGTTAGGAAGGGACAGCGCCTTACCGGGATGAGTGCCAACCAGGCCTCGTTGCCCATTGCGCCGAGCGTTTACGGCTTTAAACAGTACGGGGCTACCAAAACCTGGGTAAGTGATCTGTTGCCCTACACAGGGCAGGTTGTTGATGACCTCTGTCTGATTAAATCGGTGTATACCGAACAGATTAATCACGACCCGGCGATTACATTCTTCCAGACAGGGCATCAGCTCCCCGGGCGGGCGGCCATCGGCTCCTGGGTTAATTATGGCCTTGGCTCCGAAAATCAGAACCTGCCGGCTTTTATTGTCCTGGTATCGAAAGACGCATCGAAGGACCAGCCGTTATATGCCCGCCTGTGGGGGAATGGTTTCCTGCCGTCCGAATACCAGGGGGTGCAGTTCCGGTCAGGCAATGATCCGGTACTGTTTCTGAACAACCCAGAAGGCTACGACGGGCATGATCGTGAAAATATGCTGAATTACCTCAATCAGCTGAACCGGCTTCAAAACGAAACCTGGGGCGATCCGGAGGTAAATGCCCGGATTTCGCAATATGAGATGGCGTTCCAGATGCAGACATCTGTGCCGGAGGTGATGGATACCAGTAAGGAACCCGATGAAGTATTCAACCTATACGGACCGGGTAGCCGCGACAAAGGCAGCTTTGCAGCCAACTGCCTCTTAGCCCGCAAACTGCTGGAAAAGGATGTCCGGTTTGTGCAGCTTTATCACCAGGGCTGGGATCATCACGGGTCGCTTCCCAAAAGCATAGCCAAACAATGTAAGCAGATCGACCAGGCAACAGCCGGACTGTTGATTGACCTGAAACGGCGCGGACTACTCGAAGACACCCTTATTGTCTGGGGCGGTGAATTCGGGCGTACGGTCTATTCACAGGGAAAACTCGCAGCCAATGACTATGGCCGCGACCATCACCCGCGCTGCTTTACCATGTGGATGGCCGGAGCCGGTGTCAAGTCCGGAATTTCCTACGGTCAGACGGATGACTTCAGTTACAACATTGTCAAAGATCCGGTTCATGTGCATGATTTTCAGGCAACGCTGCTCCGCTTACTGGGTGTTGACCACGAACAACTGACCTACAAATACCAGGGCCGCCGTTTCCGGCTTACAGATGTACATGGCAAAATTATCAACGGAATTTTAAGCTAATAGCATACATACCGCAAACCGGCTAAACTGATTAACCTGAATCTGATGACATCCCGCAGAGACTTCCTCCGGAAAAGTACCCTGGCGGCCGCAATGGCCCCCGGCTCAGCCGATCTGTTTACACAGGCTTATTCGCCGTACAAAACGGCGCTGGATGACCTTATTATCGGCCATAATGGTTTCCGCTACAAGGTCGATAAAAGCTGGGCTAAAATCAGCGTAAACAGCACCCCGATCTTTAACTGTCATGAAATGGTGCAGGACAGTAAAGGCAGGCTGATTATGTTGGGCGATAATGTCCGCAACAATATCCTGATTTTTGATAAATCCGGTAAACTCCTGGACTCATGGGGAACGGCGTGGCCCGGCGGTCATGGACTGACACTGGCAAAGGAGGGCGGCGAAGACGTGCTGTATATTGTCGATTGCGGCTGGTATCAGGACCGGACCGGTAAGTGGAATCCGCAGGCAGGGCAGGTTATCAAAACCGACCTGAACGGCCGTATCCTGTTTACCATCGGCCACCCGCGCACAATTGGTATCTACAAGGATAATGAGTCATTTATGCCCACCGAAACCGCGGTAGCGCCTAACGGCGACATTTATGTAGCCGATGGTTACGGATCGGATTATATCATCCAGTATTCTGCCAAAGGGCAGTACATCCGGCACTTTGGTGGCCACAACAACCCTAACCCCGACCACAACCTCCGCAATGCGCACGGCGTGGCAGTTGACATGCGGGATAAGGCGAATCCGACCCTGATCTGCACCTCGCGTGACGAGAATTGTTTTAAAGTATTTACCCTTGACGGGAAGTTTATCAAGCGCATTGATCTGCCGGGGATGTATGTTTGCCGGGCGGTAATTTCAGGGTCGCAAGTGTATGCCGGCGTTTGCTGGTCAAAAGATAAAGCCGGTGTCCGGAATGCCAACTCCGGATTTATTACCATTCTGGATAAAGATAATAAAGTGGTTTCCTCTCCGGGGGGGCAGGCACCGGTCTATAAAAACGGCGTGCTTCAACCTACGTTACAAGCCGAAATACCGGTTTTTCAGCATGGTCATGATGTTTGTGTCGATGACGACGAAAACCTCTACGTTTGCCAGTGGAATGCGAATTACACCCCGCCCGTCAAGCTAACCCGAATCTGATCCGTTACCGTCCTATGGGCGACCCTCCGTGGTCGCCCTTTTATTTACCGCATTGACTGCTGGTTAGTCAGTTAGTATTGCCATTGAATTACTTAAATAAGCACAACCCCTAATTGCCGCGCTTCTGTTTCATACCCGGCTTTCAGGCTTGAGAACTCACCGATAAACATTCCCTGCAACACTTCGAGGACGTGGAATTTCAGGGTCATCCCTCCGGTGCCTTCTAAAATCTGCACAAACCGTTCGGTACATACATCGTGATCCATTATTTTTTCCAGCGCCTCCCACGCAACGGTTTCCATAAAAGAGGGTTTCGGCGCATGGGCCTGCTCCCGGATATGCCCGAATAACTGCTCTGCCAGCGAATCCTGCTCATCAAAGAGTGTTATTGCGCGGTTTACTTTAGCCTCCAGGTAGGCCTCAGCCAATGCATCGCGTTTCTGTTGTAGTTCCTGCGATGCCTTAACCCGTTTTTCGGCTTGCTCCTTTTGCTTTTTCTGCGTTTCCTGCTCTGCCTGCTGATCTTTAAAGGCATCAAACAGGCCCGGAGTCTTCACCATCTTATTCAGATAGCCACCTATGTTTTTTACCTGTGTACCCGACGCGATCAGCCGCTCAACGTAATCAATCGTAAATGCAATCTGTTCCACCGTTGATAGCTTCACCCACTCCTGCACCGTCGCTTTGGTTACTTTGTATTTTTTTACGCGGTTAAACAACTCCTCTACCGGATCAGCTTCATAGATTTCCGCTTCCGGTGCGCGGTGCACTTCATAATGATTTTCGCTGCGCAGAATTTCCTCCACGTCAACATCCTGCACAACGCCATCCTTTATTTTCCGTAACCGGATTGGTTTCGACGAATTAGGCGCAATTTCCAGTCGGGCAGGCTGTTTGTTCTCGAGATGAAAAATGACCGCATATACTGCTCTTCCCTGCTTTTCTTCCTCCATCTCGCTAATCCGCAGGTCAGTGTATGCCTCAATATCCGTTTGTGCCTTCTTGAGAATTTTCTGCTTGAAGTTGCCGTAGAGCGGATACTCATCATCGCCGACAGTCATAATTTGCCGGAGCCTGGCCAGCGTGTACTTAACTTTTGTATTCCCTAATTTGATCTGATGCTTTAAAACAAAATATAGCTTTACTGAATACGGACTCTGAATATCGACTATATTCCTGACATCAACCGTCAGGTATTCTTTCTGAAGCCTGAGCAAATAAGGTTTCAGATCAGGATGGAAGGTAACTTTTATGTGATTCTGGTACTTTTTGCTCACCGGTGTTTTTACACTTGCCAGCATATTGATCTTGTTTTCATACTCAATACCATCCTCATTAATTTCGTTGATGATAAATTTCCGGTCCAGCAGTTTATCAGCAGCCGAACGTACCATATCATAAAGCTGTCCGCTTTTCGACAGATTAAACAACCTGATAATATCTGTCACGCTAATCACATACTCTGTAAAATCCTGATCATCAGGCAATACCATAGTCAGCATGGTTGCAAAGATCCGGAATTCCATGATATCCATTTTATAGGATGCTTCTACAAGGCCATGCTTTCCACCCTGTATTCTGATGCTGTATTTTTCAGATATATCCTTCTTAGTCCTTGCTGTTTTTCCTTTCGCCATGTGTCCGTCAGCATGCTGTTATGCGCTTATAACAAAGCTACTAATTACTATAACTTACGCAACTTTTTTTTTATAGTTCAGCTGGTTTACCCATTACTTCAGCCTCGGCAATAAAGTGATAAGTTGGTTATAGCAGCTTTTTTCAGCAGTACCTCGACTGTGGATAAGTCTGTGATTCCGGCGTGATAGTCTGGTTATACTCGTGATAAGTTGGTTATAGCTCCGTGATAGTTTGGTTATAGCTCCGTGATAGTTTGGTTATAGCTCCGTGATAGTTTGGTTATAGCTCCGTGATGGTTTGGTTATAGCTCCGTGATAGTTTGGTTATAATTACCTCTACAATAAATTGTATATCAACTAGTTACAGAGCCCTAAAAACATAAAAAAACAAAAAACATAAAAAAATTAAAAAAAACATCAAAAGGAAATTGTTGTTGTTGTTTGATTTTGTTTTCTGTTTTAATGTGTGTTTGTAAAGCTGAAATCTTTATCTGCCTCTGCCATTGAAGTGATTTTTCCGTTATACTTATTTTCAGGTGCCAACACTATCTGATGGTGTTATCCTGAAAATGATTCAATGCGTCGGTGATAGATTGGTTATATGAAAAAAAGTAGTCATCGCCGCTGGTGATAATTTCGTTATATAATCATTGGCCTCTGCCGGTATCCACTTACCCGAAAATAGTCAATTCGTCAACTAACACGTACGATATTCTTAGGCATTGTTGTTTACGTGGTGATATAATCGTTATACTTTCTGGATTTCTTATTATACGTTTGTTGATAGCCTGATTTCTGAAGTGATACATTGGTTATAGGTAAGTACAAACCGTTAGTGATAGAAACGTTATAGTTACTGTAACGTATGTATTTTGACGAGTGGGGGACTTGTACTGTCCGAATAGGGCTATCAGATCCTTTTAGGTATAAATGAGTCTGTTTTTTCAGGCAAAATAAGTAGATTTTTTGTTTCTTGTCTTAGCTTTATGGCGCCAAACATAAAATCGTATGCTAACCCATCAGGAGGCTGTTCTCTTTTTTTCTAAAAAACCAGCCTTATCCGTTTCTGCCATTGAAAAAGAAGCCGGACTACCGGCGAGTACGATGACCAAAGCGATGGCCGGACAACGGACACTTAATCAAAAACACCTTACAGCATTAGAGCCTGTACTGGAGAATTATGGTTTATCGGCTTTCCGGAATCGGAAAGCACACGTAGTATCCGTTGTTAATCACAAAGGAGGCGTTGGTAAAACTACGACAACGATCAATCTGGGGCGTGCGCTGAGCCTGGCCGGTAATCGTGTACTGGTTATTGATATTGACTCTCAGGGCAACTTGTCGCAAAGCCTTGGCCTCGATCAGCCGGAGCAACAGCTTTATGAGTCCTTAATCCAGAATCAGCAACTACCGGTGGTATCGGTTACGGACAATTTTGATCTGGTCCCCAGCAACCTGGAGTTGGCAAAATATGAGCGCGATCTGACCCACTCTCCTAGCGGTGCACTGCGCCTTCGTGCAGCACTGGCGCCGTTGCTGCCGAATTATGATTTTATACTGATTGATTGTCCGCCCGCGCTGAACGTCTTTACCAATTCGGCCCTGATCGCTTCAAATGCCGCTCTGGTTATTCTTGAGCCCGAAACGTCAGCAGTAAAAGGTGTAAACAACCTGTTTGAGCTGATCGAGGAAATCCGCCAGTTCTTCAATGAGCGGCTGCGGATTGATGGTATTGTCCTGACGCGCGTTGATCGGCGGTTGGTACTCCATAAGGAGATCATTCAGACGGTGCGGCAGGATCTGGCTAATTTCAATGTGTTTCAGACCGAAATCCGCCTGAATGCGGCGCTCAAAGAATCACAGTATGCGCAGATGGATATTTTCCGGTATAACAACGCATCGCCGGGCTCGGTTGATTACAGGCAGCTGGCTAATGAGTATATGGCTACGGTCAGCAATTAGATAGAATGCGTATGAAAAAGACACTTAGCCAATTCGCCCAGAAGCCGCTGATCCGCAAGGAAACCGGATCGTTGGTCCAGCAGGAATCGATTAAAGAACAGATTACCATTATTCCTGAGCTGGAGGCATTAATTCCGCCGCTTACACAGGAAGAATATGAACAACTGGAGGCCAACATTATCCGTGAGGGATGCCGTGAGCCGCTTCTGCTCTGGAGTACTACCCAAACTGTACTGGATGGACCAGGAGAGGATACACCCCTCTACGTACTGATTGACGGGCATAACCGGTATGGAATCTGCCGGCGTAACGGACTGGACTTTAAAATATCCCTGCGCGAGTTTACTGATAAGGAGGCCGTTCGCGGGTTTATGATCGATAACCAGCTGGGCCGCCGTAACCTGACACCTGAGCAAATGGCTTATCTGCGCGGGCAGAAGTACCTCAATCTGAAGCGCAAGCCCGGACGTCCGAATCAGCCCGATGAAGCGTTTCCGGAGACAGATGCCCCGAAGATGCGTACCGAAGAACTGCTGGCTGCTCAGTTTAATGTCAGCCCTAAAACAATCCGTCTTGATGCACAGTATGCCAAAGGCCTTGACCGGCTGGCTGATCCGCTGAAAAAGGAGGTACTGTCCCGCAAGGTAAAAGTCCGCAAGAGTGATCTGGTAGCACTGGCCGATACACCTGAATTGGCAGAGCCAATTCAGACTGAAACGGCGTTGCAGCAGGTACTGGCAGCTGATAATACAGGGGCTTCAGCGACTGAATCCGCCGATATGCGGCCTATCGACCCGGAACTGACCAAAAAAATTGATCAGATTATGCAGTTAACAAAACAGTTGACTGATAGGACAATACCATTGACGACAACCTGTCAATCATTAATAAATGGATTACAGGAGTTGCTGGTAATACAGGGAGGAGAGTCTTAACTAATGTGGTAAATTTTACCACATTAGTGCGGGTTTGCTGAGAACACAAAAACGTGGTAAAATTTACCACATTAGTGCGGAGTTTATTGCGAACAGAAAAACGTGGTAAAACTTACCACATTAATCTGTAAGCTTTTGCATACTTAAAATGTGGTAAATTTTACCACATTACAGTAACTGAGGGATCAGAAGAACCTTTTGTGCAGTAGTAGTCAATAAATCCGGAAATCAGCTCTCCTGAATCCTACAAGAGCATACCATGATAAAATCCATTATACGTTTCCTCTTCTTAGTTAGCCTTTCGTATCATGCGGTAGCCCAGAAGGCCGTCCGGTTTTACATCGGGTCCCTGACCCCGGGACCAACGTCACTGATTACGTTATGTGAATTAGACGATAAACAGTGCATCATCACACGCAAGGATACCTTTAACTATTGCAAAGGACCGGGCTATATAGCGCTTTCACCTGACAAAAAGATATTGTACGCGGCCACGCAGAGCAATGAACTAATGTCTTTTTCAATTGATCAGCGCGGGGCATTAAAGCCGGTAAGCAGCCAGCCAACCGGAGGATTGAACCCCTGCCATGTAGCCATTCATCCGGCAGGGAATCTGGCCTTTCTGGCCCATTACACAGGTGGTAGTCTGTCGGTTTTACCCGTTCAGCAGGGAAATCTCTCAGCGCCGGCCTTTACAGATCAGTATACGGGCGAAGGCCCGAATAAACCGCGTCAGGATAAATCCCATGCGCACTGTTCAGCACTTTCACCGGACGGCAAGTATGCCTTTGTAACGGATCTGGGCACAGACCGCATCATGAACTATGTGGTAGAAGCCCGGAAAAACAGTATCCGCCCGAATCCGGAGCAGGCATTTTTGACCACAAAACCTGGCGTCGGGCCGAGGCATATGGTTTTTCATCCATCGGGCAGGTTTATGTATGTCATCAATGAGCTGGATGCAAGTGTAACAGCCCTGACTGTTTCGGAGAAAGGCGTATTGCAGCCGGTACAAACGATAACGTCCTTACCGGCATCGTTTACGGGTGCGAATACAGCGGCAGCAATCCGTATGCATCCCAACGGAAAATTCCTGTATGTATCGAACAGAGGCTATAACGGGATCACGGCTTTTGCTATCGAGAAATCAGGGCTGCTCCGGGAAGTTGATTCAAAAACCGGGCACATCAATACACCCAGAGATTTTAACATTGATCCGTCAGGTAAATACATGGTAGTGGCTAATATGGGGAGTGACGACCTGAGTCTTTATGAGCTAAATGACCGGACCGGAAAGCTAACGTTTAAGTCGTCGGGTATGCCGGTATCTAAGCCGACATGTATTGTTTTTCTGTAAGTATGTATGAATGAGTATGTACTTTGATAATTGTACTATTCTTCTATTATATAGCTTACAGTAAAATAAATAAAAGAAACAGGTTAATTAAATGAAGGCAAAAATAAGAATGTAAATAAAGAAATAGTAAACTGATATTTTATATCGGTACATTATTATAAGCTATTTGCCTCTTAACTATCCCAGTAGTATATGAATTGATAAAAAGCCCGGTACTTTAAGAGCCGGGCTTTTTTTTGTAGTTTGCAGTCGATCAAGCTTACTGCTTGCTTATTTATGTACTTTGATGGAAAACGCCCGGACAAATTGATTCGGGCGTTTCTGTTTACTACTCCTTTGTGACGATAAGCTCAGTTTATTGTCACAAAAGTTTCTGTTTTTCATATAAATAAACATTTGTTGTTGCATTTTGTTGGCTGAATGATAAAGTTATTTACGGAAAGCAGTTCAGGTATGCTGAAGAACGAACAAACGCAATAGGAAAATTGATCAGAACGTTTACCGGATACCGTTAACAGGCAAGTCAGCTTGCCTGTAGAATAAAAAAAACAGGTTATTATCTCTCCGGAATGATATATTTGATTACTTAAACTTTGTTTAGAATACCAAAAAGAGCCGTTCTGATTTATCAACACCAACGAAAATCAGTGCGGAGCCGGATTAAATGTGAATCCAACAGTATTTGCAGGGAATATTGTGGAGAAAACCAGCCTTGAATAGTATGTCATTACATAAAAAATTTCCGATTCTGATCGTTGAAGATGAAGAAGATACTGTATTAATTCTCCGGCGGGCAGCCAGTAAGGGTTTCCCTGAATCAGACTGGGTGCATGTCAGTTCATTCAAAGAGGCAATAGACGTAATTGAACAGAAAGGCACCGGCTATTTCAAACTTGTCTTTCTGGACAATAATCTGAATCAGGATATCAATGGAATTGAAGCGGTTGACCTGCTGAAAAAGTGGTTACTGAACGTGCCGATACCGGTAATACTGATATCAGCCTCAATACGGCCGGACGACATTAAAAAAGCATATGGTATAGGCATTACCAGTTTTATCGGGAAACCGGCGGGCTATCTTGAATGGATACACTATCTGTCCGTGATCCGTGAATACTGGTATAACATAGTGAAGTTACAGGAATAAGGAATCTGAATTACTTATTCCTGTAACGTGTATCAGACGGGCAAAAAAACATAGAACGTTGAGCCTTCGCCGACAGTACTAGCGGCAGTTATCGCGCCGCCATGATAGGTAACTACCCGCTCGCAAATAGCCAGCCCGATGCCTGTTCCGGCAAACTCGTGCTTTCCGTGAAGGCGCTGAAACACCTGAAAAATACGTTCCAGGTGTTTCTCCTCAAATCCGATGCCGTTATCCCGGATCTCAACCTGAACATATTTATCCGCGTTACGGGCGGGGCTAATGTGAGCGGGAAGAGCCGATGCGCGGATCAGGCTTCCGCGGACGATAATTTCAGGTTTATGGTCAGGTTTGCGGAATTTGAGTGCATTGCCGATCAGGTTCTGAAAGACCTGCTCCAACTGGGTTTCATCTCCGGAAACGGTTGGTAAGGCAGAGACACGTATAGTGGCCTGCGTCTCCTTAACAGGAAGCTCAAATGTCGATAAAACACGTTTTACAATCAGGTTCAGATCGACCGGTTCAAACCGCAGTTGCTGCGACGATAAGATGGCAAAGTTGAGCAGGTCTTTGATTAGCGAAGACATCCGGCTGGCAGATTGCTGCATGCGGTCGACATAAAGCTGACATTCCTGAGAAAGGTCTGCCTTCTGCATGAGTAATAAACTTCCGAACTGCTGAATTTTGCGCAACGGCTCCTGAAGATCGTGGGAAGCCACATAGGCGAACTGCCGTAAATTATCGTTTGACAGATGCAGCAGGTTATTCGATTCCTGAAGTTCTTCGTTAATGGCCGCGTACTCATCGTTGGCCGCCATCAATTCCTGATTAATATGAGCCAGCTCTTCCGTCCGGAGCTGCACTTTTTGCTCTAATTCAAGGGAAAGCTGGCGATACCGGTCTTCGCTCTCCTGAATCCGTTTACGGGTTTTAACCAGCGGAGTCACATCGGTCGCTACAACAATAACACCTGTGATCACATCATCAATACCGTAAAAAGGCTGATAGATAAAATTTACGTATATGGTTTCCAGGGTATTGTTGATCAACAGCGTAACCGCCTGTTCACTGGCCGAAAAGGGCTTGCCGGTATCGATGACGTTATAGAGCAGATCATCGAAGCCTTGTCCGTTTAATTCCGGAAGGGCTTCAAGCAGTGCTTTGCCGATTAACTGATCGGGTGAACGGCCGACCAGTTCACTGTAGAACGGGTTCGCAATCCGGAATGTGAGATTCTCTTTGCTGATAACAGCTACTGCAACCGGTGCCTGTTCAAAAAAGGACAACATTTCCTGCTGCGATTGCTCAAGCTTCTCCCTGGATAATACAGCCTGCGTAGTTTCCGTACACGTAACCAGAATACCATTTACTGAGCCGTCATCATCCGTAAGCGGACTGAAGCTATACGTCCAGTAGGCAAAGCCCATTGTCCCTTCGCGGTAGATGGGGAGTTTCTGGTCTTCAAACCAGACCGCATCCCCTCCGTTCATGATGTTATGAATCATCGGACCAATCCAGGGCCATGATTCTGCCCAGCTGATATGCCCCGGCTGGCCTAAAGAAGAAGGATGTTTGCCATTATTACCCAGGCTGGGGCGAAAGGCATCATTATAAAACGTAATCAGGTCCCGGCCCCAAAAGATCAGCATGGGAAAACGTGAGGTCAACATCATATTGACCAGTGTACGTAAACTCTTAGGCCATGTATCCGGCGTTCCTAATGCATTCGCCGACCAGTTATACCCTTGAGTAAGTTCGCCCATTTCACCCCCGCCCGCCAAAAAAGGGTAGGAATTATCCATATAGTGAATAGTTACAATTAAGCAGTAATTTAAGTACAGTAACCAGTAACAACAAAGAGTGTTTTTAAACCGAATTCCTGAAAAAATAATAATCTATAGTCTCGCGAAGAACAAATAAGTAGCTAAACACTTAAACGTAAGAAAAAGGCCATTAATCAGTAAAGAATAAGTGGTATAACTAGTTGATTTTCAGTTGAATATGTTAAAACAAAAAAGACCGCTCGCAGGGCAAACGGTCTTTTTTACTTATATCCACACCATTTATCGGCTTTGCAGCCGAAGATCAAAAATACAAAAAAAGATAAATGACTAGTCATGTAAATCAGGTAAGTATGGGCTTATTTTAGAAAATGTTTAAAGTTTCCTGAACAAATAAGCGATAAGTATACCTAATTACGTAAACGGTTCTGTAAAATTTATAAAAAGAGCTAATAATAAACCGGAACGGAAAGAATAGTTATTTTAGTAGACGTCCACCATCAACGGTAATAATAGTACCCGTTGTAAAGGTCATTGTGGTGGCCAGGGAAATGACGACATTAGCAACATCCTGACCGGTAGCGTATCGTCCCAGCGGTGTGTTGTCCAGTTGATTTTTCAGGAAAGAAGGATCGAAGTTTTTGGTATACTCACCTTCCACAAATCCGGGTGAAACAGAGACCATACGGATTTTAGGAGCCAGAACACGGGCTAATGAGCGGGTCATTGAATCAACGGCGGCTTTAGAGGCACAATAAGCAACATTGCTGCCGATACCATAAATACCGGCAATCGACGAAATATTTACGACAAGCGAAGACTTCCCCGAGCGTTCTGCTGCGGTATTAAGCAAGCCGCGCATCGCACGGACCATAGCGAATCCCCCTCTGAAATTCGTCTGCATAATCCGGTCAATCCATTCATCGGTCAATGCATCAAGGTCTGCATGAGGCACAGGCGTTGTAATACCGGCATTATTGACCAGCACATCGAGCCGGCCGTACTGATCGTTGATCGTTTGCTGTAACGCTTCGACCGCCGCTGCATCGGTTGTCGGCGCCTGAATAATCTGGTGGCCGCTTCCGGTCAGAGACGCCAGTAACCGGTCCGCCTTCTGATGATCGTTATTGTAGGTAGCAATGACCTTATAGCCATGGTTTGCAAACGTTCGTGAAATGGCCGATCCGATTTCGCCGGCTCCGCCGGTGACAAGAACGACAGGGGTATGGTCAACAGATTCTGACATGCTTTCTAGTTAATTAGTTGGTAGTCAAAAGATAAGAACTGGTTAGAAATCATCGCAGAGCCGGTAAGCGGCCAGCACGGCCTGTTCACCCTGAATACCCGGCTGGCTGTTAAAATGCTCCATACCCAGAATAAACGTACGGCCGGTCTCCTGCGATTTCCGGTAAATATGCCGGAAAATTGTTTTGTAGTTAATTTCGCCCGTTGTTGGTTCAAACCGGCCGGGCTCGTCCCCGATCTGAAAATAACCGATCTGGTTCCAGCAAAGGTCCATGTGGTACAACAACCGGCCCTCGTTGCGCTGGAGATGATACATGTCAAAAAGCAGCTTACAGGAAGGCCGGTCGATTACCTGGCAGATTTGACAGGCCTTTGCTGATGACCGCAGGAAGAGGGGAGTGGCGTCACTCAATGGCTCCAGCAACAGGGTGATGCCTTCCGGTTCGAACAGATCACAGGCCGCCTGAAGCGCGTCGGTCACATGCAGCGTCTGCATCTCGGCCGGGAGCGAAAAGTCGATCAGATCGGCTGAAATGGTAACGAACCGGCCGTTCAGCCGTTTGAGGGTCTCAATGGCCATCCGGCACCGGCTCAGGAAAACGGCCAATACATCCGGATCGCCGGTAGTCAGCGACGGCTTAACAGGCCAGAAGGCAGGACCAAGCGAAACCGTGCCCATTTCCATATCAAGGGCCGCAAGCGTTTCCCCGATTTTCGATACCAGCTCAACCGGTTGTAACAAAAAGCCGAGACCAAGCCGCCCCGGAAAACCGGGATGGGCGGGCCCGCTGTCTTCAAGGGCCCGGAAACCCATGTCAGCCATAAACCGGATCTGGTCCAGGGGATCCGGGCCGGCATGGCACTCAAACATGTTGATGTGCGGGGCATAGTTGAGTTTAAAGGGTTCGGCCATAGGGTGACAAAAAGGGTGATCGGCGACCACCCATGTTGCATTGTGAAATAACAGTTAAGCCGCTGGTTTATTCGCGTCTATGATACGCGCCAGTTCAGCAATGTGCTCTTCGGTTGGCATTGACAGCGGAGGGCGCACATCGCCCGCACTCTTACCAATCAGTTTGGCTCCGGCTTTGATCAGGCTGACAGCATACCCGTTTTTCTTGCTGCGAATGCGTACCAGCGGGATGTAAAAGGAACGCGTAATGGCATCAACTGTTGCCTTATCACCCGTCCGGAGGCTTTTGTAGAACAGATTGGCCAGCTCCGGAACAAAGTTAAAGGCTGCTGAAGAATACGTGTTGACACCAATGGATAAATACGCTTCGGCAATGATTTCGGCCGTCGGTACGCCGCCGATGTAAGAGAGCCGGTTACCGATGGTTTTGATGGTATCGTTCAGATCCTGAATATTACCGGTTCCGTCTTTCAGGCCGATCAGATTGGGGCAGGCGTCGGCCAGCCGCTGCAGGTTTTCCGGCGATAATACCCCATTGCCGCGGTTGTAATAAATCACCGGCAGGTCGGTATGCTGCATAATCGTTTTAGCATAGGCAACAACGCCGTCCTGCGGGCATTCGGTCAGGTAGGGAGGAAACAGCAGCAAGGCATGCACACCGGCTTTTTCGGCCATCTTTGCAAAGGCGATGGCGTCCGGAATACTACGTCCTACGCTGGAGATAACCGGTACCCGGCCGGCCACAGTTTCGGTAGAGATATTGACTATCTGCTCATATTCAGCCGCAGAGAGGGAGAAAAATTCGCCGGTACCACCGGCAACAAAAACCGAAGAGACCTGATGGCCCACAAACCAGTCGATCCGGTCGGCATAGGTGGTGGCATTAAACTGACCGTTCTGGTCGAAATCAGTCACCGGAAACGAAAGGAGCCCGTCTTTGAGTGACGATTTAATGGTTGATAAATCCATGATATTGATTGTCGAAAGGTTCGTGAGTTACCAGCGGGTGGCCTTGAATGTCCAGCCTGGCTGTACTTTCTGCATTTCAGTTTCATCGTCCCGTTTAGTCAGTCCGCAGGCAAGGTAATTCTCGTGCAGGCGTGCCAGCGCTTCCCGGTCGAGCTCTACGCCAAGACCAGGGCCTTCCGGAACGGCAACGCTGCCGTCTTCAAACGGTAGCCGTCCGCCTGTAATAATTTCATCTGACTGCCATGGATAGTGTGTATCCAGCGCATAGGTTAAATTCGGAATGGCCGCACCGAGGTGTACCATGGCCGCGAGCGAAATACCCAGATGGGAGTTGGAGTGCATAGACAGATCACGGCCGAAAATCCGGCAGATGTCCGCCAGGGTCATGGAGGCCTGCAAACCACCCCAGAAATGGTGATCGCTCAGAATAATGTCTTCTGAACCGAGGAGGTAGCTGCGCGGGATGTCCTCAAAAGAAGTGGTACACATATTGGTCGCCAGCGGTGTTTTCAGGGCTTTTCGCACGGCCGCCATGTTTTCTTGCCCTCGGACCGGATCTTCGAGATACTCAATAACGCCTTCCATTTCCTTGCCGTACTGAATAGCAGTCTCTACTGTCCAGAGCGCATTCGGGTCGATCCGGATCGGTACAGAAGGGCCGAACGCTTCACGCAACGCAAAAACAGCATCAACCTCCTGACGCGGATCAAAGACGCCGCCTTTCAGCTTAATCGACTGAAAGCCAAATTCCGCACACATGGCTTTGGCCTGAGCCACGATTTCATCGGGTGTTAACGCACTAGCCTGACGGGCGGCGGCCCAGCCGGTTGCCGTTGGATCGGTACCGAACGCAAGCGGTCCGCCGGCACCCTCAAATTTGTAGAACAGATAGGCCGAAAACGGCACCCGGTCACAGCGGCGGCCTCCGAGTAAATCAACTACCGGACGGTTGATGATTTTGCCGATAATGTCCAGACAGGCAACCTCAATAGCACTGAAAATATGCACCAATGTGCGCTGATCCCAGGGCGTATCCCCGCGCTCCGAGGCTTTATCCTGCCCGAAATGGGCCAGCAATAAATCGCGGATGGTATTCAGCTGAAAAGGATCCTGCCCGATAATCAGCGGTTTACTGGCTTCAAGTGACCGGTCGATGGCAATATTGCCGGGGATCTTACTGATTCCGCTGATGTTGTCGTCGGTAACCAGCTCAACTACTGTGCGCAGCGCATAGGGCGCATGCAGCCCGGCGGCATTAAGCAGGGGAGGATCAACAACGGCAATCGGGGTAATATGAAACGCTTTAATCTTCGGTCCGTTCAGACCATGCAGGGATTGAGTAAGGGTCATGGTTGTATCAGAGGAAAAGGGAAAAACACTACGTAAGTGGTCCGGGATTAAACAATACCAGATCATTATACAGTCCGATTTTGTCGGTTGCTACCTGTTTGCGGCCGCTGGCAATGTCCAGTATCAGGCGGAATAAGTCCCAACCCGATTCGTCAATCGTTTTAAGACCGAACGCAACGGGTCCGGCGTCAAAATCGATCAGGTCATGCCAGCGCTGACTAAGTCTGGTATTGGAACTGACTTTTATTACCGGCACCATATTCAGGCCATAGGGTGTACCGCGCCCGGTGATGAACACGTGCAGGTTCATACCGGCAGCCAGCTGTAAGGTACCACAGACAAAATCGCTGGCGGGCGTGGCAACGAAATTCAGGCCTTTCTTACGGATTTTATCACCAGGCGACACCACATCTACAATCGGGCTGGTACCCGATTTGGCTACCGAACCAAGCGCCTTTTCAACAATATTGCTTAGCCCGCCACCCTTGTTGCCGGGTGTGGTATTGGCACTTCGGTCAGCCCGTCCCTGCATCAGGTAATTATCGTACCAGGCCATTTCGTCTTTCAGCGCCTGCGCAACGGTAGCATCGGCCGCACGGGGCACAAGCAGGTGAATGGCATCGCGTACCTCGGTGACCTCCGAAAAAAACACCGTGCCGCCCGCCCTGACAATCAGATCGGCCGCAAAGCCCGAAACCGGATTGCCCGTTAGCCCGGAAAAAGCATCGCTGCCGCCGCATTGCATGCCAACGACCAGGTCAGACGCCGGGCAGGTAGTCCGACGGCGCTGGTTGAGCTTTTGAAGGTGTTTTTCGGCCAGTGTCAGAATTTCGTCTACCATATCGCCGAACCCTTCCAGCGATTCATCCTGAAGATACAGAATGGAACTGCCCGAATCGCCTGTATCGGGAAGCAGCCGTTCGGGCCGTAGTTTTTCGCACCCCAGCCCGATGATCATAATCTCGCCGCCGAAGTTGGGGTTTTGGGCGATGTTCCGGATGGTGCGGATCGGCACGATGGCGGCAGGGGCATCAATCGCAATGCCGCAGCCATAGCTGTGCGTGAACCCGACCACATCATCTACGTTCGGGTAGCGCGGAAGCAATTCCCGCCGGATCAGCTGGCAGATGTAATCAGTGATGCCCGCCACGCACTGGACGCTGGTGGTAATACCCAGTACATTTTTGGTGCCGACCGTGCCATCGGCATTCCGGTAGCCCTCAAATGTATAGCCTTCCAGCGGATCGGCAGGAACGACTGGCGGAGGCGAATAGGGGATTTCATCCAGGGGCGGAGGGGGGGGCAGGCTGATGGTAAACTCATTGACCCAGCCTCCCCGCTTAACCGGTGTGTTGGCGTACCCGATGACATGGCCGTACCGCAGTACGGCATCGCCCGCGGCAAGGTCGGTGAGGGCCACCTTGTGTCCCATCGGTATATCTTCGCTCAGGACAATACCGTCGGGGAGCGTTGTACCGCGGGGCAGGCCCTGCGGATTGGCAACGATCGCAACAGTATCCTGAGGCGTGGTTTTAATGACAATAGGGTTGGTTGGTACATCCATGCAGGTAATTAGTTTGGCAGGCCTGTGGCAGGCATATACTGGCGTCAGACCAGCGGAAACAACTGAGCGGCCAGCATCGTCAGTAGTAAACCGGTAATACCCATCAGACTTTGCATGGGAGCAATGGTTTTCAGCGCCTCCTGTTCCGACAGGTTACTTGTTTTACACATAATCCAGAAACCGGCATCGTTCATCCACGGAATCAGTTTGGCGCCGCTGCCGATAGCCAGACAAAGATACACCGGATGGAAGCCTAAATTAGCCTGTTGCGCCATACCGGCCAGAATTCCCGATGCCGTAATCAGGGCTACGGTGGCCGAGCCCTGAGCCGTCCGGACAATGGCGGTGATCAGGAACGCCAGCGGAATCAGCGCCATCTGGTATTCTTTCGTCATCTCTGCAATGCGCTGACTGATGCCGGTCTGCTGTAGCATACCGCCGAATGCACCACCCGCTGCCGTAATCAGAATGATGCCGCCGCCACTCATCAGCGCTGTCTGGACAAACGCCGTCAAGGCTTCCTTGCGCGTCTTTTTCTGATAGGCGAGCAGGAGCAGGGCAAAGATAGCACCGGTCAGTAAAGCAATGTTTTTATCACCGAAAAACAAGACAATATCCAGCACCTTATTGACAAATGCCGAGCCAGTCACGGGCGTTTTGGGTTTAGAAAAAGCCTCAACAGCCGACCGGATACAGATCGTAACCAGCGGAAAAACCGCCGGAAGCAGTGCAAAACCAAGCGATGGCAGGTCCTTGTCGCTTTTGTTGGCAATGGCGGCAATATCGTCCAGGCGGGCATCGGGCGCGTCACGGAGCGGGGTCGGATACTTTCTGTTCAGCCAGACGGCAATGAAATACCCGACGGTTATGGTGCACAGGCCGAGTAACGAACCGCACACCATCATCAGGCCGATCGGGACATTGAGCGCTCCCACCAGAAACAGCGGTCCGGGCGAGGGCGGGACATAGGAGTTGGCCATCACGGCACCCGCAATCACCGACAGGGCCAGCAAAAGGTAATTTTTTCCGAGCCGCATCCCCATTGCTTTCGCTAACGGCATCATCAGAAAAATAACCGTATCGACGAAGACGGGTATGGTCAGGAAAAAGCTGCTCAGCACAAAACCGACGGGCGCATTTTTTTCGCCGGTTACCTTAAGCATAGCCCGGATAATTTTTTCGGCGGCACCGCTGTCGAGCATGGCTTTCCCGATAATAGCCGCCATGGCGATCAGAATGCCGATTTTGGCGCAGGTATTGCCGAATTCGGTACCGATGCGTTCGCCGATGCTTTTATGCGCCAGTTTAACAGCCTCTTCGGGTGTGCTGCCTTTGGCGATATAAAACTGTTCAATGGCGGAGACCGGTGTCAGGAGCGCCACCACCAGTGCGGCAAGCAGTAAGGCTAAAAAAGGATGTAGCCGAAGGCCAATGATGCCGCCAACAACGATGATGACGCCGATAAGGAGGATGAACAGGGGATCTCCCATGAGAATGCAGAAACGGTCGGTTCAGGAAAAAGGATCGGTTTCGTAGTAAAGCAGATTTTACGTTTGTTCTATTGCCTGATCTAGAAATTGTGGCATTATTTCCGGAAATCTGTTGTGCAAACGCCGGGAAGGCGGTAAGTTGATCCAGAAATGAACTGGTTATGGACCCAATTGTAACACGACTTATTAACGCCATCGGCCGGGATGGCGTGTCGGCTGTCTTCACGTAATTGACAACTGGTTCAGCCATATGACGGCTTCAGGCGGTAGAAGCTGCACTTCAGGAAATTGCTCGTCGCTGTTTTGTCCGCTGTGCCTGACCTTTGCTGTACAAACATAAACACAGATACAGCATGCAAGCGAGAAAATCAGCCTTTACCGCGGTTACGAAAAGCCGCACGATTCTGAATCCGGTTCTGAAAGATGAAGTTATCTTTCTGGAAACCAGTAGTGAAAGCAACGGGAGGCATACATTTGTTGAAGTTAAACTGTCGGCCGGTGGTGGCAATCCGCTCCATTACCACGATACATTTTCGGAAGAATTTACCTGTCTTGATGGTGAGCTCAGCCTACAGGTAGGGGAGCAGGTTATCCGCCTGCAGCCAGGCGAATCAGCAACGGCACCGATTGGCAGCAAACACCGGTTTTTCAACAGCAGCCAGACCGACTGCCGGTTCCAGTGTCGTATTTCACCGGGTTGTCCTGGTTTTGAACAAACGCTGCAAATCACCTATGGCCTCGCCCGCGACGGCAAAACCGATCCGAAAGGCATGCCGAAAAGTCTGTACACGCTCGGCTATATCGTGCTTATCAGCGGGACGTACATGACCGGCTGGATGGCTGCCTTACAACCTGTTCTCAACTGGTTTGGCCGCAAAGCAATCAAAAATGGTACCGCTGCTGAACTGGAACGCCGGTATCGCACTATCTGGTAAGCAACCCTCAGCCAGCCGGAGGTTACAGTAAATCGGGTTTATTGTATACTTAATCCGGTATATTTAAAGGTTTCAGTAAGCCTCGTAGTGGTTTTTATTCACCTGTTTCACCAACGTAAAGCATACCTGTTCGCGCATGAAAAAGTGGGCTAAATTTGACCGCTACGATTTTCTGATTTACCTGCTGAATTCACCGGCCCTGTTTATTGCCAATTACGTCATTTTCGGAAGTGCCTACTACCGCGATAAGACCCTGTTTGTACAGACCACGGTGATTGTCAATTGCTGGGGAGTAGTGGTATTTATCGTGCTTACCAGCTGGATGAAATACATGCGGTACCGTTATGGTCATCCTGATCACTTCGGGAACCGGCTGCTTTATTCTATGCTGGGGTATTCGGGGTTTATGCTGGCAACCATTCCGCTGGTTTTCGGCCTGTTTGACTGGCTTGGCTATCCTTATAAACCCGAAACGCTGCCGTGGGTATTAATGATTGGCCTGGTAACCAATGTGGTGTCGGCGGGATGTCATGAGGCCATTTTTACCTATTACCAGTTACGCGAAAGCAACCGGCGCGAATTTGAGCTGAAACAACTGCACATGATGCAGCAGATGGATGTGCTGAAACAACAGGTAAATCCGCATTTTCTGTTCAACAGCCTTAATTCACTGATAGCCCTCATCGGCGAAAATCCGGAGCAGGCAGAGCGCTTTGCTGAGGAGTTAAGCTCGGTATACCGCTACGTGTTGCGGGCCAATGAACAGGATTTAACCGATCTGGATGCGGAGCTGAACTTTGTCCAGTCGTATGCTCACCTGCTCCGGACGCGGTATGGCAACGGATTCAGCCTGATAACGGAAATCGACCCCCGGTTTAAGGGCTACAAGTTACCGTCGCTGACGCTACAGCTGCTGGTTGAAAACGCCGTTAAACATAATGTGGTGATGGCAAGCCGGCCCTTAACGATCCGGATTCAGACGGATGCGTTGGCAAACCTCCACATCACAAATAACCTCCAGCGCAAAAGACAGGGCGTCCTTTCCAATGGCGTGGGTTTAAACAACATTCTGGCAAAATATGACATTCTGGGGCAACCACAGCCGGTTGTCAGTGAGGAGGCCGGGCAGTTTCGTGTAGCATTACCGCTGATAGCGGCCGGCGTGAATTAATGGGTAAACGTAACGGGTTGCCCGTAGTCCGAGCTCGTTACGGATCTTTTTCTCACGTTTACTCATTAATGGTTTTTTAATAAAGCTGCTATGTTTATACTTGCTGTCTCCAAAGGAGTATAGCATGACTACCAACGCACTGATCGTCGTCAGCTGCCTGTTTGTGTCTTTTTTTTCAGCCGTCGCGGGAAAAGAAGGACCCGGACCGGCCGCACGGACAGATCTACGGACCAAAGAACTGGTAAGAATCATTTCGGCTGTATCGACCCAAATGGATTCTTCGCGGTTTGATTCGGCCCAGGTGATGCTCAACAAAGGTTTCCGGCTGGTGCAGCGTGAACCTTATCCCGCCATGGAGTTCTATTTGCTGGCCTACCAGAGTGAAGTCTTTTACTACAACGCCATGGTTGAGCAAGGCATACAGTTTGCGTTACGGGGCATTAAGGTGGCCGGACAACTGAACGATTCGACCATGCTCGCTAATCAGCATAACCTGCTGGGATTGCTTTATTCCGACCTGGACCAGCTCACAAAGGCTATTCAGCACCTCAAGCGGGGACTGGCGCTCCTGCCTGCTACTCCCCGAAGCCGGTTTGAACTCACCGAACGCTATCAGATCCTGTCTAATCTGGGGCAGTGCTATGATCAGATCGGACAATACGACCGGGCCATTACCGTCAACCAACAGTCATTTGCCCATGCTTCGCTGAAAGGGTCAGCCCGTGGGAAGGCCATTGCTGCCTGGGCGCTGGGCAATGATTTTGCTGCGCTCAAAAACACACAGGAAGCTATGGTCTGGTATAACCGGGGCCTTGCTGCTGCCCTGAACGGACGGGAGTTTGACGTTGCCATTATGATTTATCTGGCCCAGTGTAAGCTGTTTATCGCATTAGATCCGGCAAGTGCCCTGACATTTCTGGATCGCGGGATCGCCCTGATGGCCAGCCGCCAGAATCAGGTCTCAACCTATACGCGCCGGGCCTTTGCCAAAGGCCAGACAGAAATTTATTACCAGCTTAAAAACTACAAACGCGCCGTTGATACACACCGGCTGCTGAAGCAGATCGACGATGACATTCAGGATGCTGAAAAAAAACAGCGGCTGGCCATGTTACAGGCATTTTATGATAACGAGCGCCGGATTCTGCGGTATCAGGAGCGCGAGCGGTTTCACCGGAAAGAGATAGCCTATAACCGGCAACTGGTGCTGGCGACGGCGATTTTTGCCGGTCTCCTGCTGATCAGTCTGGTTGCGGTACTCTATGGTTACCGGCAAAAACAGAAGGTTAAGGATCTGTTGCAGCTCCAGAAAATACAGACTCTAACACAGGAACATGAAATGGCTAATCTGAAAGCCATGATTACCGGAGAGGAGCAGGAGCGGGTGCGGATTGCACGAGAACTCCACGACGGGCTGGGCGGTATTCTGGCCGCCGCGCGGTTCAGGGTAGAGGCATTTGCGCATCGGTTCGTGGGGGAAACCGAGGAGCCACCCGTGGCCTTGCTGGATGAAGCCAGTAAGGAAGTTCGCCGGATTTCGCAGAAACTAATGCCTTACCTGCTCCAGTATTATGGCTTGACCGGCGCGCTGCGGGAGTACGTCAGCCAGTTACAGACGGGAACAGGGCCATCGCTGCATATTGCTATCCAGGGTGAAACGCCGGAAATGAATGCCATTACGGAGCTGGGGATTTACCGTTGTGTGCAGGAAATGATCGGTAACGCCATCCGGTATGCAGGGGCTGCCCATATTAACATTGCGGTGTCGGCGCAGCCCGAAAAGCTCACCATCCGTATAGACGATGATGGAAAAGGCTTTGATGTGGAAGAAGCCCTCGCCTCGCGGGGAAACGGACTTAAAAACTGCCGGAAACGGATTGCTGACCTGGGCGGAACCTTCAGTGTTCAGTCGGTTATCGGGAGAGGTACCACCATTTCGCTGGAACTAACGTACTGTAATTCAAAATATTTCGCTTAACATGATTCGATTTGGTATTCTGGATGATCATCCGCTGGTTGTTGAAGGGTTGATGAGCCTGTTTAAACAGCATCCGGACATCGAAGCCGGCTGGGGCGCAACGGAATTAACCGGGTGTGAAACCTTGCTGCGGACATCGCCGGTCGCGGTACTGCTGCTTGATATACACCTCGACAAGCTCGACGGCATCAAAATCTGCCGCGATTTGCGCCAGCGGTTTCCCGACGTACAAATCCTGATGCTGACTTCCTATTCCGAGCCGGCGCTGGTTAAAGCGGCGTTTCAGAACGGAGCCTCCGGTTATCTCCTCAAAAATGCCGGCTTCCGCGAATTAAAGGATGCTATTATAGCCGCCCGGGACGGCAAACGCTATATACAGCCCCAGGTGCAGGAAATTCTGCTGTCGAGCTCGATGGGTCTGGAACAATCAGCAAAATTGTCGTATATGCCGGCATTGACGCAGCGGGAGCAGGAAGTCTTGAAGCTGATTGTCAACGAAATGACTACGCAGGAGATTGCCGATACATTGTTTGTAACGACCAAAACGGTGGAAACCCATCGGACGAACCTGCTGCAGAAACTGGGTGCCCGGAATGTGGCGGGTCTCGTGAAAATTGCGCTGGAAAAAGGGCTGGTATAAGTCCGGGCCAACAGACTCAGGGAAAACCCTGATTTTTCAGATTCGGGACATTCCCCGATGTATCTCCGCTGAAAAGGACCCAATTTTGGTCCATGATTCAGCCCGTTCCAATCTCCGGTCAATTAACCAGTCAGCTCTACCGGCTGGCCGGCATCCTGTGCTGCTGGCTTCTTCTGCAACCGGTCTGGCTCCGGGCCGGTAACGGGCAGATCCGGCAGCTGACCATGCTCGATGCCCGCGAACTGGATAAAGTCTGGGCAACGTTCCCGGCCGATGCGTCAGGTAGTGGGTTAACCGCCGGTATCCAGCGCAAAGGATTTTCCCGGCAATCCGGGGCCGAAGCCGCCTGGGGATTCAGAGGGGTTGACGGGCAGGGAATTCCGTTGTTTATGGGTGTGTGGCTGTTTGAACCCATGACCGAAAAAGGATCGGCTTCGGCAGCGATCATCTGGATTCAGCAGAACCGGCGTCAGTATAAAGCTTTTCTGACCTTTCCGGAGAATATGGCCGGCCTGCAACAGGCGCAGGAATGGGTTATAAATAACCGGGGCGAACTTGCGCAGGCTACCGGCTGGCATATGTGTTTTAAAAACCGGCTGACGGCTGGCAGCTGCGAAACAACCTGTGAAACCAGAACGGCCAATACGTTTTGCTATCCGAATGCCTTTTTTGAATTCTATACATTTCAGGGTAAGTCCAGGATGTTTAACCTGCGGGCCTATCTCGACTGTATGGTTGCCCGTTGCGGTGATCAGGCAGCCTGTATGCTGATGCTCGCCCTCGACTGCGGGGTAACCTCGTAACCTGATCAGAGCAGAAAAACCGGCACAGTCCGGTTATTACGTGAGCGGGTAAACAACCAATATCACTGGCGTATATAGGGCATCGTTAGTGAGCGGGATTGCTGTGCCCGATGCTGATTCGATTAGTTTCCTGTTTCCCATATCTTAAACCAATTTCAACTATGTTACGGACAATGTTAATGCTGATGCTGGTCTGCGGGCTGGCGGTGAATGCTATTGCTCAAGGCGAACTGGTTAGCCAGAAAGTATTTTCACCCGACGAAATGACGAAACTCTGGGAAAAGTTCGGCGGTGATGAAGACTGGAAACTGCTGACCGGGGAGGTCAGAGGCCGTAAGTTTAAACGGTATGAAGTAAAGGAAGGATCATGGGGGTTCTCGGGTACTGTGGTTGACGAGAAAGGAAAAAAAGTGCCGGTGATGTTCTGCGCCTATGACTTCTATAACCCGAATGAAAAGGAAGGGCAGGGCTGCTCAATGGTCTGGCGGCAGGTGGGTGATCAGATTTACAAGGCTTATCTGGTTTTTCCGGTGGGCGAAAAGTCAATGGATAAGGCCTTGCTGCTGTCGGAAGAATGGTTTTCATCGGGGGGTAAAATTCAGAAAGCCCACAGCTTCGGCCGCTGTTTCCGGAACTGTATCGGTGGGAATACTGCCAGTGTAGTGCTGGAAGGGCCGTTCGGGTTTAAAACACGCGTCAAAGCCGACTGTAAAAACAGCTGCCTGGCGGGCGTAGCCATTTGCGGGGGCGTGACGGCCATATTATCGGTAGCTTCCGGCGGGCTTGGCGTCCCGGCTACGATTGCCGTTTTCTTTGGCTGTGCCGGCGTGGCCTGTGCGCCCTGCTTCGCCGCCTGTGCGCTTGGATGTATGTAGGGCTGCCACTAATTAAACGCTATCAATCATGAAAAAATGGATCTGGCTGCTGCTGATGGCAGCCATACAGCCCCTCTTTGCCCAGTTGCCCCAGCAACCGCAGGTGCAGGTTGACCCACGTTTACAGGAAATTGCTAACCCTACCCTGGCCGCTACAACAACACCGGAAGGGGTAATCGGAGAGCGGAAACTATCGGCGACCTTCCGGAAGAAGCTAAGCCTGAACAACGCGGCACTCCAGCCCCAAACGGTTTATCTGTACTATAGTGTAACCGAAACCGGTTCGATCCGCGAGAAACTCAATCCAACGGAAGCCCGTTCACGGCAGGACCTCGGCGTAACACAGGCGCAACTTGTCAATGGCCGGTGGGAGGTAATTCTGCCGCACTCGGGTAACCGGAATGGCGCTATCGGCAGTACGGTGATAGAGGCAAGGGGAGGGCAGAAAGTGATTTATCGCTGGTATGTGGCCACCAGCAACACCGATTCGGATCTGACGGCGACAGAGAGTTTTACCATGCCGAGGCCAATGAATATCGCCGTCATCGGCGATTCCTATTCGTCAGGGGAGGGGGCTCCGGCGCCGGGTACCCTGTGGCAGCTGCCGGGTTGTCATCGCTCGCTGAATTCAGGAGAGTACAAGGCCGTACAGCAGTTTGTGGGGGCCAATCCGCACGTGGCCGTTATCTATGAGCCGTTTTTTGTGAGCTGTTCCGGAGCGGCTACCTGGCATATTATCAGCGACAATTATACACCTGGCTTCTGCGATCAGAACGGCAATCTGGTGAATAACACCGAGCCTGCCCAGTTCCGTCAGCTACAAACGGTTTTTGAACAGGCCGGTAAATTTAAAGGCGACATTCAGGGTAAAATTGATGCGGTAGTGGTTTCCATAGGCGGTAATGATGTTGGTTTCGGCAAAGCAGTTGAAGAAGCATTTAAAGGCGGGCTGGCCCCCAATATTGCCCGGTATACCGAAAACCTGAATAATACCCTGCCTGCGAGCTATGACGAATTACGCCGCTTTCTGGATAATCAGTGTATCCGGTACGTTTTCAGTACCGAATATCCTGATCCGACGCTGAACGAATCGGGTAGTTACTGCGGGTTGCCACAGAATATTTTTGTGTTTGCAATTTTTACCCTGCTCGAATCGTCGATTCAGACCGAGCAGAACGTTGCCGAGAGCATGTGCCGCGCCGGTGAAGCCATTGTCAGTTTCTTTGCCGGCGATAACAACCGCGACGACTGTGCGGCTTCGGGGCTGTTCGACAGTCCGAATTATGACTACCTGGTCAATTACCTGCGCTGTAATACCCTGAATAGTGTGAGTACGGGCTTATCGGCAGCGGAGATCATGGGCAACGGGTTTATTGAGTTCATCCAGGCGATTCAGGCATCGGGCGGTGATCTGGACCGTTTCCTGAGGCAAATCGAAGGCTGTATTCCGGCCAATGGCTCCCCCTCGTCGGCGCATGTCTTTTCAACCCTGTTTGCGACCCAGGCTGATTTCAAAGCCGCAAAGGAAGGTTTTCTGGTCCCGATGAACCGGATGGTGGCCGACAAAATAGCGTCCTACCGCTCCAGCGGTTTTCCCGACTGGCATTTTGTGTCCGGTTCCATGAATGCCAGCCGGTTAAACGGGATGTGTGTTTGCGACGGAAACAGCCGCTACTTTAATTCAATTTTTGCGGCCTATGAACAGCAGGGCAATATTCACGGAACCATGCACATGAACACGCGCGGTCAGGCGGCAGTCTACCAGCCACTGGTGTTTAGCAAGCTGACGCAGGTGCTGACCTACGATGCCCGCAAGAACATGGCTACCGCAACCTGCCAGACCATGCCTGCCTTACCGCCGGTGAGCGTCAGGTTTAAAACAGCGTTCGAGAAATCAGGCCGGATCAGTCAGGATATCAAACTGAGCCAGGAGGCGCGGTTCAGGGCATTGTATGAGCGGGTGATTCCGGTGGCAGATATCATCAAGCGAAAACTGGACCCTAAGGTGTATGCCAATCAGTTTGTAAACAAGCAGTTTGAGGCGATGCGCAACAAACGACTGAACCGTTAACGATTCTTTTTATTCCTCCATTCACCCGGTCCGATGCCTGTCATCGGCCGGGTTAACGCTGTTGTTCACGATGAGAACCCTATGCCTGACATTTTTTTTAGTCCTTGCCGGCTTATCCGCCCTTGCCCAGGAGGGCCTGCCTGTGGCTAATGGGGCCAGTAAACCCCTCGAATTTCAGATACCGGTTTCTGCCGCTTTTGATTTGCTGGGCGTAAATCCGTCGACGGTGATGCGGCCCGGCAATATCCGTGATTTTAAGGTCGACTGGTCGTTTCAGTCCTACCGGCTGCGGCCCAACCTGGCCATTCAGGCGCAACCGGTCTGGGAGCTGTTTTACAACCGTACAAATCTGCGCAAATACCAGCGGGCGACAACGTTTATGAAAATGCTGTCGACGCTGGACATCTCGGCCGGTACCATTGAACAGCAGACCGGCGATAATACCTTTGACCGGCGGCTGGCCATGGCCGGAAAAATTACCCTGTTTCGCAGCAAAGATCCGCTCGACGACGAAGATCTGTTCCGCGAATCGACGGAGATATACTACCAGCAGCGTGACCGGCTGCAGCTCGACCGGAAGGTCTGGCTGGACTCCCTGCGGAATCTGCCGCCGGTCAGTGAAAATCTGAAGCAACGCGATTTTATCATTACCCAGCTGAACGGCACCGACCAACTGATTGATGATCTGGACAAACGTCAAAAGGCAAAAATCAATGAGCTGTCAACGCTCTTTGTGAAGCAGCACTGGAATGCGTCGTTTCTGGATGTGGCCTACGGGCGGGCCTACACGTTTGCCAATCCGGGTCTCGATAGCCTGAATCTGTCCACCGACGGCTGGTCGGTCTGGGCAAACGGATGTGTCGGTATCGGCCGCCGGTTCCTGATTTCGGGCCTGATCCGGTACACGGAGTTTTCGCAGCTAACACGGCAAAACCGCCTTCAGCAGCAATTGACCGCTGGTGTCAACATCCGGTATGGTAGCCCGAAATTCAATTTTTTTGCCGAGGCGATTCAGCAGGCAAACGAAAAACTGACGCTTTCCCAGCAGTTTACGATTGCCTATGGCGGCGACTGGCGGTTCAGCCGGAATGTGATGCTGAGCTATGCCGTCCGGACGATTTATAACCGGCCGGTGGTCCTTAAGAATCTGGTGCCGGTAGTCAGTATTTCGTGCATGATGCGGTAAGGGGGTAATTGATGCCTTGTATGCAGAAATTCAGGTGCTGTTCTGTACGAAAACCATAAACTTACCGTAATGTTGCAGCCCGGAACCGGTAGAAAAGCGTTTTCCGGAAAGAAGCAAGGTATGGTTTGGCAATGGGTGGGTTTTACTAACAGATATATACAGGCAGCAATCCGTAAGGTTCTGATAAGTAGCTGGCTGCTGTGTGCAGGCAGTATGCCGGCCCGGGCGCAGCTGGCAGGGTATACGGTTTTTTACGGCGTGACAACGCAGAAGCCAACACAGGTGTCGCTTCGGAAATGGGCGTTTCAGGGACGATCCATGTACCTGCTGGTGAATCCGCAGACCATGAATACCTCGGTGGCAGCACTTCCCGACAATGCCGTACGGCGGGCAACGCCGGCATCGCTGCAACAGCAGTTTGGCCGGACTGCCTATGTCAAAGCTTTGGCGGTTGAAAAAGCGCGGGACAGCAATTTGCAGGATGCCGGTATCGAACGCGCCGATACAACTGAACGGGGGTTCAGTCTGACCATTGACCTTTGCCCTTCGACCAAGCCTCTAACACGGTCGGTGTTTGAAAACCTGATTGCTGCTTTCGGGGCCGAGGAAAAACCAATTCCGGTAACGATTACGGTGTCGGGCCTCTGGATGAACAGCCACCATGATGATCTGGCATATTTGAAATCGCTGTCGGCAAGGGGCGATCTGGACATTACCTGGGTAAATCATTCGTATCATCACCGGTTTGATCCCAAACGCCCGCTGCCTGTCAATTTCCTGCTGGAGCCGAACACGGATATTGCCGGAGAGGTACTGCTTAATGAACAGACGATGTTACAGAACGGGCTTGTGCCGTCGGTTTTTTTCCGCTTCCCAGGTCTCGTATCCGATAAATTGGTCTTCGACCGTATTCTGGATTTCGGGCTGCTACCGATTGGCAGCGATGCGTGGCTGGCCAAAGGACAGCAACCCAAACAGGGCAGTCTGGTACTGATTCACGCCAATGGCAATGAACCGGTCGGGATCAATGATTTTATCCAGCTGATCCGGCAAAAGTCAGCCTCGATCAGAAACAAACAGTGGTTGCTGTATGAACTGCCGGCAAGTGTGGTGAAAAGTGAAGGAAACTAAAAAAGGCACAACACTGCATTACTGCCCGTTGTGCCCCCACCTTTAGCCTGATTGTTACTTATTGATAACCAGCATTCTGGGTAAAATCTGTCTTATTCGTCACCGCATCCAACTGCGTTTGTGGAATCGGTCGGACGGTATGATAGTCCTGCAGGTTGACTGCATTATCCGGAGCGTACGCTTTGATTCGCTCGATCAGCTTACCGGTTCGTTTCAGATCGAACCACCGGATTTGTTCTCCCGCCAGCTCACGCGCCCGTTCGTCGAGGATAAAATCGAGCGTAACCTGATCGGCTTTGATCTGCATGGCGGCCGTCTTGCCGGTTTTGGCGGCCCGTGTCCGGATCACATTGATGTAATCGGCAGCAGCCTGTAAATTGCCTAGTTTTAACTGCGCTTCGGCGGCAATCAGATAGACTTCTGCCAGCCGGATCACAAACACATCACGGGCGCTCTGGGCTTCATTAAGGCTGGCCCGGGTCGGATCCATGAATTTTGACAGGGACGGATACCGGAGGTTGTCCTTTACGGTGCCATTGGCGTTGTAAATTTTACTACGGTCGTAGGTCTGGTATTTGCGGGTAGCTTCGAACGCATCCGGAATTTCCTTACGCGTACAATACACCGCTGTATCGCCCGGGTTCATACCTGCAGGACGGGAGGTTGAGTTTGCCAGCCAAACCTGGTTAAACGATCCTTCATACCGCGCGTCCTCATCGGCATACAAATCCAGCAGAAAACGGGTCGGCATGTAGCGGTTAAACGGTCGCCCGTTCAGGATGTCGCGGGTCATGCCCGGCCGGTCGTCGTATTTCATAATGAACAGCAAATGCCCGTTATTGCTACCACGGCCGTGGCCGTATGGGTTCGACGTACTGTTTGCTAAGTCGTTGATGGCCAGATTCGTCGAATAATCCACCACATAGATTGCCTCTTTGGTTTTAAGATTACTCATTTTCCAGAGGTCGGCATAGTTAGCTTCCAGCTTATACCCGTAATTACCCGTCAGAACTGCCTGCGCCGTCTCGAGTGCTTCCTTGTTCATATTCCGCGTCAGATACATCCGGGCCAGAAATGACTGGGCAGCTCCTTTAGTGGCCCGGCCGTATTGCTGTGTCACGGGCAGGTTCGCCGCCGCAAACTTGAGGTCTTCAAAAATCTGGTTATAGATCGTTTCGACCGGGGTTTTGTTGGCCGTAGAAATAATGCCGTTTGTTTCCTGCGTAGTAAAGTGGGTTGGTCCCCAGCTCTCCACAATATGCCAGTAATAAAAGGCCCGCAGAAACCGCAGTTCTCCCTCACGGACAGGTCGTTGCGTGGCGCTAAGACCGGCGCCCGCAATCCGGTTGATTCCGGCGTTACACAAATTAATTGCCGCATAAAACTCGCGCCATTCACTAGCCAGGGCACCGTTGTTTCCCTGAAGGTTCAGGTACTGGGTCAGGTCGCGGTATACTTCACCGGCGCCGCTGGTCCAGATGTCCGTGCCGGTTTCGGCAATGTTGTAGCCTTCTTCCTTACCATACCACCAGCGCTGGTAGGAGTAGGCCGCATTAACGAGGGTTTCGAAGCCTTCAGGCGTTGTGTAGACCGATTCAGCTGTCAGCCCGCTCGGGTTATATTCCTTTAAAACGTTATCACAGGCGGTGAAAGACAGGGCCAGTAGCATCAGGGTACCTGCTTTCCGGATAAATTTTTTGTTCATGATGATCAGAAACGTCAAGGGTTACAGATTCAGGTTAAGGCCAACTACATACAACTTCGTCATCGGGAAGTTTTCCGAACCGCCGCGCTCAGGGTCATAGTTGAGCTTCGAGAACGTAAACAGGTTTTTACCGGTCGCATAAATCCGGATATTGCGGATTGTTTTTGAGCGGATCAGGCTGCCTGGCAGGGTATAGCCCAGACTTACGTTCCGGATGCGGGCATAGGAACCGTTCTGATACCCAAGCGTCGACAGGTACTTCAGGCCACCGTTTTTATTCGGGCGCGGGTAGGCGTTGGTCGGGTTTTCCGGTGTCCAGTAGTCCAGCCCGGTAGTGCTGTTGCCCACACCCTGTGTATCGAAACGGGCATAGCGGTCGGCATTAATCATCTGACCGACGCGGGCAAACAGGAATACATTCAGATCTAAGCCTTTGAATTTGAAGGTATTGTCGAACCCACCGCTCCATTTTGGCCGTGGCGTACCCAGGATGACCCGGTCGTTGACGGCATCAATTTTACCATCGCCGTTCTGATCTTTTACCTTGATTTCGCCCGGCAGCTGGGTAGGTGATAGTTTTGCGGCAGCATCTGCCTCGTTTGTCTGCCAGATACCTTGTTTTTCGTAGTCATAATACACACTGATCGGGTTGCCGATAAACCAGCCGTTACCGATGTCGTTGCCACCCGTTACCAGTTCGGTGATTTGTTCACGGTTGCGGGTAAAGGTGATATTGCTGCTCCACGAGAAGTTCTGCGTGCGGACGTTGGTTGTGCTAAGCGCCACTTCAAGGCCACGGTTACGGGTTTTGCCGATGTTTTGCTTCACCGTTGTTACGCCCGTTGTTGGTGGCAGGCCACGGTCGAGGAGCAGGTTAGAGGTACGGGTGTCGTAATAATCGACAGAGGCATTGACGCGGCCGTTGAACAGACCGAAGTCCACACCGATGTTTTGGGTAGCTGACAGTTCCCAACCCAGTTCGGCGTTGCCGACATTGCGGGAGAACGTGTAGGCCGGCAGGGGCACATCATCGAACCCGAAAGCAACCCGCGTCAGCGTTGACTGGGTAGCGTATGGCCCCGAGGGGTCATTACCGGCGATACCGTAGCTCAGACGAAGTTTCAGGTCACTCAGGCCGCGTGCCTGCTGCATAAATTTCTCTTCAATAATCCGCCATGCAAACGCTGCCGACGGGAAGAACGTCCATTTATTACCTTCCGCCAGTTTTGAGGAGCCGTCTTCACGGGCCGTCAGTGTCAGCAGATAACGGTCATTATAGGCATAGTTCAGGCGACCGGCCACGGATACCAGGCTGTTTTTCGAATAGGCCGAGTTAATTTTGATTTCTTCCGTTGCGCTGCCCAGGGAGTAAAACAATTGCGAAGGCAGGAGCTGGTTGACGCCTGACGCCGAGGCATTGTCAGACGAGTTTTTGATATAACTACCCACACCCGTCAGTGTCAGATTATGCTTGCCGAACGTGCGCTGGTAGGTAATAACGTTTTCCCAGTTAATGCTCCGGCCATTGCTGGCGGAATACGTCGATAACGATTTGCCGGTAAGCGAGCGGTCAATTGAACGGGGTGATGCATAAGACCCGTCCCGTGAGTTACCAAGGTTAACCCCCAGTGTACTCCGGACCGTCATGCCTTTAACGGGCGTCAGTTCCAGATAGCCGTTAGTCAGAATACGGGTAGTAAGCACCGAGTTCTGAAATACGTTCGGTTGCTCGTCCGAAAGCGGGTTGGCGGTCTGTCCGTCCAGCATGATGTAGTTAAAGTTGCCGTTTGCGTCGTAGAGCTTACCTAACGGGCTGATTTTGTTTGCCTGGTTCAGCGGATCGCGGCGTACACTCTGGTCATAATACGTCAGCTGACTCTGCATCCCTACTTTCATCCAGTCGTTAACGGTATAGTCTACGTTCAGGCGGCCTGTATAACGCTTCAGCTCATCCAGTTTCAGGATGCCTTTTTCATTGAAATAATCAACCGAGACATAGGATTTCAATCGTTCGGTGCCGGCACGGAAGCCAACCTGGTAGTCCTGCTGGAACCCGTTGTGAATCAGTGCATCCTGATAGTCGGTCCACTCGTTGTTCTGGAGGGCTTGATATTCAGCTACATTTGTAAAAATAAGCGGATCATCGGCCGGGCTTTTCCAGACACCGGCGGCCCGCCATGCTTCCCGTCTCAGATCGCGGTAGCCATTGATGTCCATGGCTTTCGGGTACATCGTTACCTGCGAAATGCCGGCATAGGTGTTGAACGAAATGTCCGGTTTGCCGGTGCGGCCCTTCTTCGTTGTGATCAGGATAACGCCGTTTGCACCCCGTGAACCGTAAATGGCAATCGATGAGGCATCTTTCAGAACTTCCATTGACTCAATGTCATTGGCGTTGATGTCCTCCAGATTACTGTACTGAATGCCGTCCACAATGATCAGCGGTGAGTTGTTGCCGCCAATTGACCGGTTGCCACGGATAGTGATGTTAACACGGGCACCCGCCTGACCGCTGGAACGAACGATGTCGGCCCCGGCGATTTTACCCTGCGCCGCCTCCAGCACGTTGGCCGTCGGCACTTCTTTCAGCTGCTCGCTTTTCAGCTGTACGACGGAACCGGTCAGGTCTTTTTTACGGACAGCTCCGTAGCCGATCACAACCACTTCCTCCAGCGAACTGATGTCCGGTGACAGTTTAACACTCACGGTTGCCTTTTTGCCAACCACGACATCCTGACTCTGATACCCGACAAAGGAAAACGTCAATGTTACATTGTCGCCGTCCGGGATCGAAAGCTTGTATTGCCCGTTGGCATCCGTCGATGCGCCGCGATTGGTCCCTTTTACGATGACACTGACACCCGGCATGCCGACACCCTTTTCATCAGAAACGGTACCCGTAATGGTGTGATCGATAGCAGGACCGGTCGTGACACTGGCTTCATTGGTGTTGTCGGCCCAGGTTTCGCTGACGGTGTCGAGCACAATCTGACCACCCAGCATCCGGTAGGTCAGTTTCAGGGGTTTCAATAGTTCATCCAGCACCTCATGCAGTCGTTTGTTGCTGACCGCGAGTGTCACCTGCCGGTCGGCACCGATTGTCCGGGCACTGTACACAAACCGGCTTTCGGTTTGCTGTTCAATCAGGTTGAGTACGGTACGAAGTCGTTGTTTTTCGACTTTCAGTGTCACCGGCCGGCTCAATAATTCCTGAGCAGACGCGGCAACCGACAAGGCTGGATTCATGCATAAGAGCATGAACAACAAACAAATACTTAGAAACGAAGCCCGGTTCCGGATCGGATGGTCGGTATCAGCAGTAGTTTTTTGTTTCATGAAAGTAAGCGTTTAGTATAGATTGGTAAATGACAACAGATTAATTCGCGCATCCCTTTCCGCTGAAAAGGATGGTGGTTCCGCGTACCTCATACGTCATGTGCAGGGCGGCGCAGATCAGATCAAGCTGGGTATACATGGGTTGACCGGCCAGATTTGCCGTTAACTGACACTCGTTAAGCGCATCGGTTTCAACCTCGATAGCAATGCCATAGGCCTGCTCAAGCTGGTGGATTACGTCGGAAAGCGGGGTATCGTAATAGTGAAATGAAACGGAGGTTTTTTCTTCTTTGGGTATACTGATCAGCTTTGGCGCATCGACCAGGCCGGTAACAAAATGCGCTTCCTGTTCGTAGAAGGTTACGCGCTGATTCGGGGTCAGAATAACGCCGTCAGCTTGCTGCGCTTTTCTGGTTTGCCGGTAAACGGCGACTTTGCCCGTCACAACATCGACCCGGACCTGCTTATCCGGTCCCGATGAACGGATAAAAAAGCTGGTGCCGAGAACTTTGGTGATGACCGTACCGGTATGAACCAGGAAAGGTCTGTCCGGCATGCGTTTGACGGAGAAGAAGGCATCGCCGGTCAGGATTACTGTGCGCCGGTCTGCCGCAAAATGTGTTGGTATGCGGATTGAACTATTGGGGGCCAGATCAACCACAGTACCCTCTTCCAGAACCACATGGCGGGTTTGTTTACCGGTATTGGTATAGGCTGACCAGCCGCTGCCGACTGTGGTGTTTATGCCGGAAAGCGGGCCGGCAACTTTTTCAGCGGGCTGAAAGCGGTAAATAAGCCACCCACTGATCAGCAGCAGTGAAGCGGCCGCCACCAGCCAGCGAACCTGCCTTGTGTATAGTGGCCGCAGGGTGGCGGGTTGATTGGCATCGCGGAGGGCGCGCCGTTGGTCAATCTCTGCCCAGATGCGGTCTTCTATCGCCTGCGGATTAGCTTCCAGGGCGGCTTTGTCCCGCTCAATATCCAGCATGGCGAACCAATGTTCGACAAATGATTTTTCTTCCGGAGTACATTCTCCGTTCAGGTATTTCTGTAGTAGACGGCTAAAACGTTCCCGACTCATCGGCCATTTGTGGAGTTATACTTCCTAAGCCAAAAAGACAGGGATCAAACCGCAATAATTTTTATTAATTCTTAAAAAGATTATATAGAAAGATATGCGATCACTAATTATTATTGAAAAAATTATATAACTTTTGAGTCAGACATATAACCAGAAACTCACGGAGCAAAACTTTCAGCGAGCGGATAGCGAGGTGCAGATGATACTCAACCGTACGTTGTGGCAGATTTAGCTGGCTGGACACTTCCTTTACCGATTTGTATTCGATCCGGTTCAGCCGGAAAACCTGCCGTGTTTTTTCGGGAAGTTCGTTGAGCGCAACCTCCATACGAATGATGAGGTCATCCAGGTCAACCTGTTCATCCGTCGCATTGACTGACGCAGAGGAATAGCGCAGGGAATGGTCCAGAAATTTATCATGGACCATCAGTGTTTTGATGTGGTTAATTACCGAGTAGCGGATAGCAGTTGTCAGGTAGGCTTCCAAGTGATTGATTCTGGCGGTTGCGCGGCGTTCCCAGAGGTTCAGAAATACATCCTGTACCAGTTCCTCTACCACCGCTACCGATTCAAGCTTCCGGCAGGCAAGGTAATAGAGTTTTTTCCAGTAACGCTGATAGATTTCCCGGAACGCCTGTTCATCGTTGTTCCGGAGCTCGACGAGCAGCAACTCATCGGTTAACGCATTATACCGCATGGAAAAATGAACGTTTTCGTGTTGACAGCTAAGCAGAGAATGAGTGAAAGAGCCAGCCACTCAATCACTCATTCATAAATCACTCCATTATTAATAGCCCGCGTTCTGGGTGATCGCGCTGTTTTGCGTACGCACAATCTGTGGAATCGGCCAGAGCAGTTTATTCTGATTTATGGCCTTTCCTTTTGCCGTTAGGACGGTAACGGCGCGGTTCGTACGCTTCAGATCATACCAGCGTTGGAACTCGATGGCCAGTTCAACGCGGCGTTCATGTTCAATGGCCAGCTCCAGCGTGGTATATTTGGAAGAGGGGTAGGCCGCATCACCGAACTTAGGCAGTTTGGCCCGTGTCCGTACCAGATTCAGGTAGGTGGCATCGCCGGTTGCTTCCGACAGCATCAACAGGACATCGGCATACCGAAGGACCATGAAATTGTTATTCGACAGCGGGTTTCCGCCCACCTGTGTGGCTTTGGTATCGGTCCATTTAACCGGGTATTTCTGGGCGATAAACGTACCGGCATTATTGTAGCCGGGGGCAATCGACAGGTCACGGCGCGGGTCGCCGGTCTCGTATTCGTTCCATAAGTCGTCGGTTACCTGATTCATTCCGCCCCCGTAAAAACCGAGGAAGTTGTTATTCGGGTAGAAACTTTGGTAGTAGCGGCTATAGGGGGCAGAAGCGTTACCCCCCAGAAACTGAATTTCGAAAACAGACTCTTTCGTGTTTTTCACACCCGGTCCCCAGAGGTCGCTGTAGTTCGCCAGTAAGCTGTATTGGTTACTGTTATACACTTCCTTCAGCACGTTAGCCGCCGCGGTTTTGTCGCCCAAAGTCAGGTATACTTTACCAAGCAGTGTCTGCGCTGCTCCTTTCGAGGCACGTCCCGGAATGGTGATTGCCGATGCCAGCGGCAGCTTTTCGGCCGCAAATAAAAGATCCTTTTTGATCTGATCATACACTGCCGCCTGCGGTGACCGGAGCACGGCATAGCTTTCTTCACCGGTAAGCGGGGTCGTCACGAGCGGTACATCGCCCCAGAGCTGGACCATGTTGTAGTAGTATAGCCCCCGCAGGAACATCATCTGTGCTTTTACGCCGTCCTTATAAGCAGCGTCTAGACTGGCGCCTTCGATTTTGTTAAGCACGATGTTGGCGTTGAAAATAGCCTTGTAGAAGTCCTGCCAGAATTGATAAATCATCGTATTGGCTGTGGCAAGGCTGTAATCCTTGAACTGCCATTTATCGGCCTGAATACCGGAGATGTTAAACATGATGGCGTTATCGCTCATCTGCTCATTCGCATACGAAACGGCGCCTTCGGGGTTATATACGGCATAGAGCGACGCATAGGCCGCGTTTACCGCCAGCTCAAAATCGTCTTTTGTTTTAAAATTGTCGGCAGTCGGGTTTGACAGGGGTTTTAGCTCCAGAAACGACTCTTTGCAACTGCTGGCCAGTACCCCGACCAGACAAAAAGTTAAAATGTATTTGAACGTTTTCATGTTGTAGCAGAAATTAAAGGTCAACTTTGATACCGGTCGTAATCACGCGCGGGAGCGGGTAGGAGCCGTAATCGACGCCGATAAAAGCGCCGTTCGGCGCATTCCCCGACGCGTTCAGGCCGTTGCCGCCGCCGGCATAGTTGCTGGCACCGTAGGTGGTGTTTTCCGGATCGTAGTTGGTATACGAACTCCACAGAAAGACGTTCTCTGCATTGACATAGACGCGGGCCACTTTGAACGGCGTTTTCGCTAACAGTTTTGAAGGCAGGGTGTAGGAAATGCGGATATTTTTCAGCCGGGTAAAGGACGCGTCTTCTACCCACAGACTATGAAACTGATCCTGCAGGCCGGTCAGACCCAGCGTTGCCCGGAAATGTTTACCATCGCCCGGATTTGCTTCTGACCGCCAGCGGTTGTCGACACTGGCAAACATGTTACGGCCATTGTTCCAGAAGCCGAGGTAACGGAAATTCTGGTTAACAATCTCGCCGCCGTAGGAGCCCTGCAGAAAAAACGAGAAGTCAAATCCTTTATAGGCAAACGAGTTGGTCAGCCCGGCAATGAAATTTGGCTGGTAGTTACCGATCGTTGTCCGGTCGTCGACGGTGATTTTGCCATCGCCGTTAACATCGCGGATAATCGGGTCACCTGGCTTGGTAGTGCTGTAATGCGGATAGGCATCGACCGCCGCCTGATTCTTAAATACCCCATCGACCACATAGCCGTAGAAGTTCGAAATCGGCTGACCCACTTCGGTTTTCACCGCTACCACGAAGTCAGTATAGACAATCGGTGCATTGGTCGGGCCGAGCTGCAATACCGTATTACGGTTGCGGCTGAAATTGAAATCAGTTGTCCAGATCAGTTTGCCGGTGGTGTTTTTGGTGCTCAGATTCAGTTCAATACCACGGTTGCGCATCCGGCCGATGTTAGTCAGCTGGGTAGAGAAACCGGAAATGTCAGGAATCGGTACATTCAGCAACATATCGCGGGTGACCGAATTATAGTACTCAGCGGTCAGACTGATGCGGTCGCTCAGGAGCCGCAGATCAACACCGATATTGAACTGATTGGTGCGTTCCCAGCGCAGGTTGGTATTGGCGATGTTGGCAATCTGCAAACCCGAGGCCAGACTGGAGCCCGAGGCATAGTTTGAGGCATTCAACAGACTGATGGCTCCGTAGTTCGGAATCTGGTTATTTCCGGCTACCCCGTAGCTCGCCCGTACTTTCAGGCTGTTGATTGCCTTGATGTTTTTCAGGAAAGCCTCATCCGACAATAACCAGCCCGCAGATACCGACGGGAAATAACCCCAGCGGGTATTGGTACCGAAACGGGAACTGCCATCACGGCGAATGGCGGCCGAGAGGAAATATTTGTTCTGATAGTTGTATTGACCACGGGCCAGGTACGAAATCATCGACCATTCGGTGGCGGTACTGGACCCACTGGTAACTACTCCGGCATTCAGTGTTTCCACCAGGTCGTTCGGGAAGCTGCCGGAGGTAACGGTTGCAAACTCATCACGCTGCTTCTGCACCGAATACCCTGCCAGAACATTGACGGAGTGATCGCCGAACCGCTTGTCGTAGGTCAGCGTGTTTTCCGACAGCCAGTTCAGCATATACGATGACTGCACATTTCCTTCAGCAGGTAACAAGCCTGAATACCCATAGCCTTGGTTTTTGACCCGATACGAGTTTAGCCGCGTGTTATAGAGGTTACCGCTGATACTGGTTCTGAATTTCAGGTCATCGGTAATGAAGTACTCCGCGTAGCCGGTTGCCAGTGTATTAAAGGATTTATTTTGCTTGTGGATGAACCGTGTTAATGAATAAGGATGCCACAGGTTCAGGTCATTATAGGCAATGTATTTGCTCCAGACCGAGTTCGGATCCCTGTAGCCGAGATTTCCGTTTTCATTATATACCGGAAAAATCGGATCACTTTGAATGGCCAGGCTGATGACATCACTTTTACCCTGTGTGCCTTCCGTCCGGTCAAACACGGTTGTTGCGCCCAGATTCAGTCCGACGCTTAATTTTGAGGTCACAGCGTGTTTGATATTGGTCCGGAGGGCAAGGCGTTTGTAATAGTTCTGATCGAGAACGGCCTGCTGGTCGAGGTATGCTCCCGAAAACAGGAACTGCGTTTTTTCGTTGCCGCCCGAAACGGATAGCTGCGCATTTTTCGATGGCGCTACACGGAACATTACATCCTGCCAGTCCGTACCGGTACCGAATTGTTGCGGATTCGTAACAAAGTCGTCAGGAATACGGTAGGTCGACGGGCGGGCACTGTTCGGGTCAGATGCCTTATTAACGGTTGGATTCAGATCGACCCAGGCGTTATTGTGGGCATCAATGTAGTAGTTGATCCACTGCTGTGCATTCATCATCGGAACCTTACGCGTAACTTCCTGCACACCATATTCTACCCCGGCGCTAACCGTCGAGCGACCGGCTTTCCCGAGTTTGGTTGTAACCAGTACAACGCCGTTGGCACCGCGTGAACCATAAATGGCGGCCGACGATGCATCTTTCAGAATGTCTACCGACTCAATATCCTGTGGGTTGATCAGGTTGAGGTTGAAGTTTTCGAGGGGTACGCCGTCTACTACAAACAATGGGTTAGTACCGGCCGTAATCGAACTGATCCCCCGAATCCGGATAATCGGCGAAGCGCCGGGCGCACCCTGCGACTGGGTAATATTTACACCGGCTACTTTGCCTGCCAATGACTGCGTAATGTTGCTGAACGAACGGTCTTTAAACTCATTAAACGCTACTGAAGCGACTGCTCCCGTTATGGCGCGTTTGCTTTGCGTACCATACCCGACAACCACCACCTCATTCAGAGTTTTGTTAGACGGAGTCATTGCCAGGTCAATTGCTGTCCGGTTATTTACGGCAACCTCCTGCGTTTCGTAGCTGATTGAACTGAAAACCAGCGTGGCATTTTCGTTAACGGAAAGGGTATACTTACCGTCCTGATTCGTGATGGTACCGGTTGATGCCGACTTTACAACCACCGATACACCGGGTAGGGCTTTACCGGATTCGTCCGAAACTTTTCCGGTTACCTGAAACGACCGGTTTTGGCCAAAACTATTTACGCATAAAATCGAAAGGAATAGAAAAGCGGTATGTACCAACCACCGACGCTTGAGTAGATAAATATGATTCATATACTGGCATTTTTGTGTTTAAGGGCAATTAAATCAATAAAAAATACTAAAATAATTCCTTAAATGTAGGCTTGCCTTTGCCGTTAAGTCTCCTGTACTCTCCTGTAGAATTGTTTCGAAATTTTTGTTTTGTTTTCTTTTTATTGTCTTTTTGGGTTTTTGGATAAAGTATATTGTTGGTATTATCCTACAAAAGATTATGAATCTTGATTGATTGCTTTTGATTATCCTGGAATAGGCCAATTTGGAAATGGGCGGGAATAAGAATATCAATCTGAACGTGATCTGTTTAAAATAATTCGGTCCGGGCTTTGTACAGGTTGCAGATACTTACAGTATCGGGATTGTCGGGTTCAGATACTTTTCGTTACTTTTGACTTTTTCAGCAAACGAAATAATACCTATGCTCCCCAATCAACGACGGGATAAAATACTTGAGCTGTTAAAGGAAGACGGATCGGCGAAGGTGATTGACCTTGCGCGCATTTTTAAAGTTACCGAAGTAACGATTCGTCAGGATCTGGATAAACTGGAAAAAGACGGCCTGGTCATCAAAGAACACGGCGGGGCTTATCTCAAAAATGTAGAAGATCAGCTGCGTTCATTTTCGCTTGGTAATCAGGATAATATTGATAAAAAGGAAGTGATCGCCAATAAGTGCATGGAGTTCATTGAAGAGGGCGATACCATTATTCTGGACTCCGGGTCAACGACGACCGAGATTGCTAAAAAGCTGCGCGGCTTCAAAAATCTGACGGTCATTACCAATGCCCTGAATATTGCCGTTATGCTGGGTGCCGAACCCGGCATCGAGCTGATCGTTACCGGCGGCGAATTCAAGCCACCGACCTTATCGCTCACCGGGCAGAAAGCGGCCGACTTTTTCAAGGGCCTGAACGTTCAGAAGCTCTTTCTGGCAACGGCCGGTATTTCCTTGAAGTCAGGGCTTACCTACCCGAGTATCAGCGATTTAGTGGTAAAGAAGGCGATGATCGACGCCGCCGACACTACCTACCTAGTCGCCGATTCTACAAAAATGGGTAAATCGGCGTTTGCCAGCCTGGGTGCGCTCTCGCTCATTAATTACATTATCACCGATGCCGGTATCGAAGACAAACACAAGCAGGTATTCCATGATCATGAGATTGAACTCATTATTGCTACGTGAGCTTACCTTCCAGGAACAGGGCCGCCTGGCGACCGTCCGCGGCTGCGGTTCTAAACTTCCAGAAAGGTAAGCTCACGTAGCAGATCAATCAATACCCCGGATTCTGCGTAAACGTCCCTTTGCTGGTTACGGCATCAATTTCACTTTGCGGAATAGGCCGCAGCAGGTGAAAGTCCTGAATATACTTACCGGCATCCGGGTTATATTTCCGGACCCGTTCCAGCAGTTTGTTGGTCCGCTTCAGATCAAGCCAGCGGTACTGCTCACCAGCCAGTTCGCGGGCACGTTCGTCCAGAATAAAGTCAATCGTCACATCAGCGGCTGCGACCTGCATGCTGGTCTGCCGGCCGGCTACCGCCGCCCGCGTTCTGACCTGGTTGAGGTAATACGCTGCCGAATCCTTCCGGCCCAGATTCAGTTGTGCTTCGGCAGCAACGAGATAAATGTCAGCCAACCGGATCAGGTAGGCATCGCGCGAACTTTCAGTCGTGGCATCCGTGGCCCGGGTGGCGTCTTCAAATTTCCGGAGCGACACATAATGGAACCGGTCATTGGGTGTTCCATCGGCTTTATACATGTCGTTCTGGTCGTAAATCCGGTATTTTTTTGATTGCCGGAAAGCCGCAGAGACCGGATATTTCGTGGTGTAAATGGCCGTATCCCCAATATTGATACCCGCCGGCCGCTTGGACGCATCTGTTTCGTTGGCAAACCAGGCCCCTTTAAACGAGGCGAAATACCGTGCATCGTTCTGCTCATTAAACAGGTTCAGCAGAAACAAAGTTGGCATATAGCGAACATTCGGGAAGCCATTCGCCACATCGCGTTTCATGCCTGGCTGGGTGTTATATTCCATCAGGTATAACGTATGGTTTATGTTACTGCCTGCGTTGAAGGCCAGATTTGAGGAATAATTTACCGACCAGAGTACTTCCGTATTCTGCTGATTGGTCATTCGCCACAGATCGGCATAGTTCGCCAGCAGTTTATACGAATACCCGGTAATTACCTTTTTGGCAAAATTCCCCGCTTCCTGATTTTTACCGCGTGTCAGGTAAATTTTGGCCAGAAATGCTTCGGCGGCCGGTCGTGTGATGCGGCCATAGTCCGTAGTGGTCAGCGGAATAGCCGTGACGGCAAACTGTAAGTCGCTCAGAATCTGTTCGTATACCTGATCCGGTGCAACGCGGGAGGCGGTTGTTTCAATACCTTCGGTCGGGGTTAGCCGGAGCGGAATGGCTCCGAAACTTTCCACCAGATGGTAGTAATACCAGGCACGTAGGAAACGGGCTTCCCCTTCCAGCTCTTTTTGCCGTGATGCCGGCAAGCCTGCTTCGGGCATATATTTCAACACCGTATTGGCCAGGTTGATGGCTGCATAGCATTGCTGCCACATCCGGTTTTTTACCCAGACATTATCAGATGCTAAGCTCTGGTAAGTCGTTAGCGAAGGTTGCGGAAAAACCCCGTTGGAGCCTGTATTGCCGTTATTGGCGGCATTGGTCCAGATGTCGGTGCCCATTTCCAGTAACGCCTGCCCTTCTTCCTTTCCGTAGAAATACCGGTTGTAGGTATAGATGCCGTTTACGCCGGCTTCGACCCCCTCCGGGGTGATAAACAGACTCTCGGCCGTAGACCCGGCCGGATTGTATTCGCGTAAGGCATCCTCACAAGCCAGCAGGGAGGTGCCCAGAGCAAGTGCCGTTATAAATTTTATGTACGATTTCATACGATTTGCGGTTACTGTTAGAATGCCAGGTTTAGCCCGAATACATACAAACGGTTCAGCGGACGATCGATAACGCCTTCACCTTCAGGATCAAAATCCTTAATGTTGCTGAACGATTGCAGGTTTTTACCCGATACATAAATGCGCAGGTTGTCAATTTTGGCCTTACCGGTAATCGCCTTCGGAATGGTATACCCAAGGGTAATGTTCCGGATTTTGGCATAGGATGCTTCCCGCTCTGTCAACGTTGTCACATAGGTAGAGGCGCGGGTGGCGTTCGGACGCGGGTACTCATTCGTCGGGTTCTCCGGTGTCCAGTAATCGATGCGGGCGCCGTTGTTATTGCCGTTCCGGTTATACTTGGCGTAGTAGTCGGAGCTGATCCACTGTCCGACACGGGCAATCACCAACACGTTGAGATCAAAGCCTTTATAGCGGAGATCATTCGATAAGCCACCGGTCCATTTCGGCACGCGGGAACCAATGATCGTCCGGTCGAGGCTGTTGATAATACCGTCGTTATTGAGGTCTGCAATCTTAATGTCGCCGGGAATCGCGTTGTATTTTGCTGCCGCCGATTCTTCGCCTAATTGCCAGATACCCAGCTTGCGGTAATCGTAATAAATCTGCGAAGGCTGTCCCTGAATCAGTGAATTACGGTAGTCGTCCGCAATCACATTGCCGTTCGGCAGCGACACAATGCGCTCGCGGTTGCGGGCAAACGTCAGGTTCGTCGACCATGTGAAATCCTTCCGGCTGACGTTCTGCGACTGAATTGCCAGTTCCAGACCCTGGTTGCGCGTTACCCCGATGTTCCGGTTAACGGTGGTAACACCCGTCAGAAGCGGGAGAGTATAGGGGAAGATCAGGTCGTTGGTGCGGGCATCGTAGTAATCAAGGTTGGCCGTAATCCGGTTTTGCAGGATGCCTACGTCCAGCCCGATGTCGGCCGTACGGGTCAGCTCCCATTGCAGGTTCTGATTGCCGATTGTCTGATTGATCAGATACGCATTAGCCGCATTGGCATCGTTGTACGAAAAGGAGACGGTAGCCAGAGAGTTTTGGGTGGCATAGGGATTAATCACGTCGTTCCCTGAAATTCCGTAGCTGGCCCGTAGTTTGAGGTCGGTAAACAGGTTCTGGTTCTGCATGAATTTCTCTTCCACAATGCGCCAGCCAAGCCCTGCCGACGGGAAAAATGCCCACTTATGGCCTTCGCCCAGTTTCGAAGATCCGTCGCTGCGGCCGGTGACAGTCAGCAGATACCGGTCTTTAAAATTGTAATTAACACGGCCGGTAAAGGATATGAGGCGGTTGCTGCTAAACCCGCTGCCATAGAACGGATTCTGGTTGGCCGCGGTCAGGTTGTAAAAATACTGCGCCGGAATCAGCTGGTTGTTGCCCCCCGCATAACTTGATGTATTGGTAAATGACAGATAGCTTGTTACGCCCGTAACCGTAAATGAATGATCCCGAACGGTACGTTTATACGTAAGCACGTTTTCCCAGCTCAGGTTCCGGCTCTGGTTGTTGGTAATCGAGGCCTGGGCATTCGCTCCGCGACCATCAATTGTGTTACGGCCATAAAAGCTGCCCGCCTCCGAAGTGGAAAAAATAGCACCCAGCGTTGACCGGATGGTGAAGCCTTCGAATGGTTTCAGTTCAAGGTATGTCGATAAGGTTCCGCGGTTAGTTTTCGTATTGCGTTTGTAGGCGTTGGGCTGCTCATCGGCCAGCGGGTTAATGACCGTACCACCTAACGGGAACACGATAAAATTGCCGTTCTCATCGTAAGGCGTTCCTAACGGTGAAATGTTTGACGCCGTGTTGAAAGGGTCACGGCGGATATCGTTGTCGATGTAGGCGAGCTGGGTTTGCATACCAACCGTTACCCAATTATTAATGGTCTGATCGACGTTCAGGCGGGCCGAGTAACGCTTATACTCATCGAGTTTCATCAGGCCTTTTTCCTGAAAATAACCACCGGAGAAGTAGATTTTTGTTTTATCGGTTCCACCCGTAATGCCCAGGGTATGATCCTGCTGAAAGCCGTTATGCAACAACTGATCCGGCCAGTTTGTAAACCGGTTGTTCTGAATCGCCTGTAACTGATTGGCGTTAAATATTTTAGAATCATCTGCCTGGCTGCTCCATGTACCGGTGGCCCGATAGGCTTCGCGGCGGAAAGCAATGTACTCCGGTCCGTTCATAAACTCCCCGTAACCGGCAACTTCCGAAACCCCCGCATAGGAGTTCAGGGTCAGTTTCGGTTTACCTGACGTGCCGCGTTTAGTCGTGATAATGACGACCCCGTTCGCCCCGCGTGACCCGTAAATAGCCGTTGACGAGGCATCTTTCAGAATGTCAATCGACTGAATATCATTTGGGTTAATGTCAGACGCGTTTACTCCCTGCACGCCGTCTACAATGTAGAGTACGTTGTTGGAACTGCCCGGGTTGGCAATGGACCGGTTCCCGCGGATGCGGATAGACGCCCCTTGTCCCGCATACCCGTTGGCACGCGTAATGTCTGCGCCGGGGATTTTACCCTGCAACGATTCAACGACGGTCGTTACCGGTACTTTGGTGGTTTCTTCGCCTTTGATGGAGACCACCGAGCCGGTCAGATCGCGTTTGCGCTGGGTGCCATACCCAACTACAACAACCTCCGACAGTTGTCGGGCGTCGACCTGCATTGATACTTCCACCGTGGATTTTGTTCCGATGGCTATTTCCTGATTCAGGTAACCTACTGAACTGAATACCAGCGTGGCTGCGTCATCCGGTACGTTAAGCTGAAAGGCACCGTTTGGATCGGTTGTGGTGCCGCGGCCCGTGTTTTTAATCACGACGTTAACACCAGGTAGTCCCTGACCATTTTCATCCTTGACAACACCGTTCACCGGGCGTTCTGCCCGAAGACCGGTATTGCCTGTAGCTGTTGGCGCGGCCGTCCGTTGAGCCTTACCACTGTTCTTTTCAATTCCTGCCAGAAGTGCTTGCTTCTCTGCTGGTTGTATTTGCGCATTTGACATACCCGAATGCACAAAACCCACCCAGCCAACCAAACAGAGGGTACGAAGTCGTAACATCAGTTGAGTAATTAGTGAGTTAAAGGTTGCTTACTTTTCCTGTTGAAGCCTGATTGATATTGACCGGAAAACCGAAAAGCCCGGGCAAGCCGGATTAATCACTGATCCAGAAACAGTATATCTAAGTAAGAAAAGTTTATACAAACTTAGGCAGAACCCATGTCAGTACCCTACATCATGTTCTCTAAAAATTATACAATATTATCATGCCAGAATGTCAATGCATAGGGTGGGAAAAACATACGGTACCACTTTGTTGTAGCAGGATTCAGCCAATTAATGAGCCAGGCACCAACGGATGTCAGGCGTCAATGCCGGTTACGGCGTTGACTGTTCCGGGCGTAGTTTCCGATGGAGCGGTCGGGCGGCGGCGCCAGTAATTTGCCAGCAGTGAGCCGGAAATATTCATCCAGGGGCTGAAAACGGCGGCCGGTAAGCCAACGGTGCCAAGCTTGCCCATACTGCCGGCCAGCCCGGAGGCCATGCCTCCGTTTTGCAGCCCGACTTCAAAGGCAACGGTACGGGCAGCGTCTTTGTCCAGCCCGAAAAGCCGGCTGAGCCAGTAGCCGAAAAAGTATCCGGCCCCGTTGTGAATCACCGAGCAAATGAACAGCAGAAAGCCAACACGCATTAGGTTTTCCCGGCCGGCTGCGGTCGTAACGGTGGTGAAATAGATGATTCCGAACATGGAAATCAGGGGCATCAGGCTATCAAGTTTTGTAAAGCGCAGAGTAAGCTGGTGATAAACAACGCCAACGAGTACAGCACCCACCAGAAAACTGAAAATCTCAGCAGCCTGGAGGCTTTGGGGTTGCTGCATAATTTCCCCGATCAGCTGCCAGCCACCGGTGGCTAAAAAAACAAGCCACCCCGCCGCCACGAATGCCGCGAGGGTTACCACACGTTTACCGCGTGGAGTTGCTTGTTTGAGGTAGTCATGAAGAAGGGCGGCAAAGATGGGTACGATGACGATCTTGATAATCTCCATCATCATGTTTACAAAGCTGATATTGATCAAGGTGCCTGCCAGCAGTTTCAGCAGCAACGGCGTCAGAAACGGAGCCGCGAGGGTAGCCATGGCGGTTACAACTACCGAGAGTACCAGATTGGCTTTGGCCAGATAAACCATGACATTTGAGGCAAGGCCGCTGGAACAGGACCCGATCAGGATGACACCTGCCGCGATTTCGGGCTCAAACCGGAAGAGTTTGGTCAGCAGCAGACCCATCAGCGGCATTACCGTGAAATGACAGAACAGTCCGATCAACACGCCTTTGCCCGAAGACCGGAGCCCTGCAAAATCGTGGATACTCATCTGAATTCCCATGCCAAACATGACCAGCTGGATAATGATCAGTATGAGCCACTTGTTACGCAGATCGAACCCGCCCCAATTCGTGAATGCCTGCGGATAGAGCATGGCCGCAGCCACAGCAACTATAATCCAGGCGGTATACTGGTACGTGGCTAAAGCCGGTATAGTGCGCATCCCGACCGTGAAACTGACCAGCGCAAGAAGTCCTGCCGGTTGCCAGTAGACAGGCTGCTGTAACAGCAACATAACAATTGTGACGATACCGGCGAGAGCTGCAATAAATAAAGATAGCTTGTTCATGGTCAGTCTACTAGGGGATGCGCATTTGATTAGTTCAATAAGGCAGCAAGGGCCTGAACGGCAATTGGCGGACTGGCCAGGATCGGCGTTTGTTTGTCGGCTTCATCAAGCGTTTCCACTACGCGCGCCATGGAAGCCTGGGCTAGCAGGATGACATCAACCTGCTGGCTGAGTTCCTTGAGCGCTCCGGCAACTTTCTGGTCATGGGTTGCCGCGTCACCGCTCATCAGGGCTTCAAAGGCGCCTTCGCACAGCACCGACGTCAGCTCAATCGCCTTCCCGGCGGCCAGTGCTCGGCGGCGGACGAGGTCACTGGTGGGGCCAAGGGTGGTTGGCAAGGTAGCAATGACGCCAATGCGTGTGCCGGTCTGTACGGCTTTATCGGCCATGGGCTGATCAACGCGCAGTACCGGTACGCTGGTGAGCGCGGCGGCGGCTTCCACGGCGGCCCCGATAGAGGAACAGGTTACCAGAATAAAATCAGCACCGGCTGCTTCCGCCGAACCCACATAATCAACAACCCGCCGGGCCGTTTCAGGTGTAAGTTTGCCGGTTTTAATGACGTGCTTAATCAGGCTGTCGTCAACGATATTGAAGGTTTGGACGCCTGGCAGGTACTCGTTGCAAAGCTGTTGAAAGACAGGCACAAGCGTTGCCGATGTATGAATAAGACCAAGTGTTTTAGCAGACATATTCCGTTCGATTCAGGGTTTATTAAATTGAAAAGTCAATAAGCATCTACCCGCTAGCTAGGTTGGATGAATGGCACAGGCATTCGGTCACTTCCCCTCGCGGAGCAGGCAAAAGTAGTGTTCGTCCCCGACTTGTCCCCCCTTAAAATTGACCTCAAGCCCGTCAAGCGGTGAGGCCGGTGCAATGGCTTTGCAGAGGGGAGCGCCGGGCACAAGCGGGGCCAGCATGTCTACTGCCTCAATGCCCATGGCCCGCGCCGCATAGCTCGACGTATCGCCCCCGGCGACGACAACCCGTTTTAAGGAGGCAGCACTGACCAGATCACGGGCAATACCGCCCAGGAGCGTACCCAGACGGTCGGCCGGAATGGTCGAACCACGATCAAAAGTACCGCCGGCCGAATGAATAACTACCGATTGCTGCCGGAGCAGGATGGGTAAGGCTGTCCTGATCAGCGCTTCCCGGAGTTGTGTATCGTCGTTGCCTGATGTTAACTGATCTACCGGCAGTATAACCTCCGCGAAACCATTTTGGAGTGCAACTTGTACCTGCCGGGTGGCTACAGGCGAGCAACTACCCGAAATGACCAGCAATGGTTCGGCGGGTCCAATGCCCGGCCAGTCTGTTTTAGGAGAAACAGCACCGGTTTGATTCCAGTATGCCCCAAGCGCCATGTCGATGCCTGATGATCCGACGGAAAAGATCGGGTTCGTTGAGGCAATACCCGTATCCAGCCATTCGCCGATTGGTCGCAAATGGGCTTCTTCGAGGGCGTCGACAAAGATAATCCGTTTGCCGTCAGCGACCTGCCGGTTCACGACCTGTCGGATTGTTTTCTGATCACCGGTGATTTGGAGAATGTCCAGTAAGCCGCTTTCCAGCGGTGTTTGCCTGGCAAGATGCAGGCGGAGATCGCTTTCGTCCGCCGGCGTTACGGGGTGTTTACGCATCGAAGGGTGGCGGTCCAGGCGGTAAATAGCACCCTGACTACCAATGCCCATACGGGCAAACAGATTACCGAAAATACTGTATCGGCCGAGAGACGGAGCCGCAACCAGCACCGGAACAAAGGGTTGGTCAAAGACCTGTAAGCCCGTTTCAATGGCCTTGCCAATGCTGCCGGTTTGGGGAGACGAGTCAAATGTGGAGCAGACTTTGTAATGCACATGCCTGACATCCAGTTGTTTTAAGGTCGAAAATGCCTGGTTCAGGATCGCCTCCATTGGTTCGGGGGCCATCGAGCGAGTCAGACCGGCCACACCGATAGCGTCAAGACCCGGGTAGGCTGCCAGCTGTTCGGTGGAAGGGGTATCAATGAATAAGACCGTGCGTAAGCCTGCGCGGCTTAAAAACTCAAGCGCGTCGGTAGAGCCCGTAAAATCATCTCCGAAATAGGCAAGATACATGTGGTATTCGGGTTATTTTTTGCCAAATTTCGCCACCGACTGTCCGAATTCCGGATACGCTTTGGCCGCTTCTTCCACAGATAAGCCATCTACCGCTGCCTGCCATGCCTGTTGCAGGGCCATAACCCCGGCTGCCGGTCCCCACGGATGCGCCAGAATCCCGCCCCCTGCCATATACAGCAGGTCCACGGTTTGGGTGCGCCGGTAGGTTTCGGGGGCCTGACCGCCCCATTGGCCGGACGACACCACCGGAAGTACTGAGTAGCCGCCAAACATAGGGGTCAGACAGGCTTCGATGGATTGTACTACGCTATCGTCTGATTCCCAGAACTTATTCTGAATGCCGTTGACGTGGATCTGATCAACCCCGGCCAGCCGCCACAGCTTCTGATAGGCCGGAAAAGCAATGCCCAGCAGCGGATGACGGGTAAGCATGCCCCAGCCGTTCCGGTGACCGTGGATGGCCAGTGCCCGGTTATCGGCGATTTTTTTCATCGCAGAAATACCTACGCTGTTCAGGCTGATCATGGCGCAGGTACCACCGCTTTGTACTACTTTTTCGTAGTTGCGCTGCATTTCATCCAGTTCGCCGCTGATGTTGAAGGCATACATCACTTTTTTGCCGGTTTTGTCGGCATGGCGGTTGATGACGTCCATGAGCGCATCTACCCGTGCGGCGAAGGGAGAATTGGCGGTACTGCCCATCAATTCGTCGTCTTTTACAAAGTCGATACCAGCTTCAGCCAGCGTTTTCACTAGGCCGGCGGTATGTTCCGGCGTAAGTCCGACACTGGGCTTAATGATGGTCCCGATCAGTGGGCGACCATATACATTCGTCAGCGTCCGGCAACCTTCGATGCCGAAGGCCGGGCCTTGATAATGTGCTGAAAAGGAATCCGGCAGTTCAATATCGAGCAGTTTTAAACCGGTAAACTGTCGTAGCTCATAGAGATTTCCCTGTAGGGTTGAAATCAGCACCGGTAAGTTATAGCCGAAATTTTCAATTGACCAGGAAACGCTGACCAGTGCCTGCTGGTAGGTACCTGACGCGCTGACGGCCCCTGGAATGGACGGTTCTGTCGAGGTTCCCAGCGGAGTCACCTGCTCCACACGGGCGGCAAAGCGCTGTTTTAATTCATCCGTTTCACCGGGAACAGCCACGAAGGTGCCGGAGGACTGCTCACCTGCCAGAACGGCCGCTGCTGCGTCCGGACTGTATGGGGTTTCGATTAGGTACGTAGCCGTAATACGCTCCATATGATCTGTTTATGTCAGGTCTGACCCTTATTCAGTGATCAGAATACGCCGGGTTCATGTGTGTTAATCAGTCAGCATACTGAAATCATACAATACGATAGACCGCAACTGGTTGACTGATGGTATAAAACCCAAAATTAGTAGCAATATACCTTGACGATTTCTGCAATCCTGGCGGTCAACTGTAGGATGTTAGCATTTTGTTTCCGGATACCCAACAGGAGCATGTATATGCATTTACAATCATAGAAAAACGAAAGAATTGATAATTGTTAAAAAGTGGATATACGAAACAATAGTTATCCGGTTAGCAGGGTTTACGGATTGTTTAGCTGAATAATACACGATGGTCACCGCTTTATACCAGAAAGAGGGTATTCAGATTTATGTTTATTTTCTATTTGTTTTTATTGCTTTTGTTCGTTTATCTTTGCTGAGGTCCTTAACCTGACCGGACATCCTAAATACACTATGCATATTAACGCTAAAGGGCCCGTAACGCTCGGGGTCATCATTGGAAACAGAGATTTCTTTCCTGATACATTAGTGGGTGAATGCCGTACTGATCTTTTGCAGGCATTTGAAAAGGCAGGGGTTAAGCCGGTCATGCTGGATGAGTCAGTAACAAAATTAGGCGGGGTTGAAACCTTTGCCGAAGCGCAGAAATGTGCGGAACTCTTCCGGAAGCACGCCGATGAGATCATGGGAGTGTTGGTCGTGTTACCCAATTTCGGAGATGAAAAAGGCATTGCTGAGACCCTGAAACTGGCCCGTCTGGATGTACCGGTGCTTATTCAGGCGTATCCGGATGACCTGAACCGCATGGATGTTGCCCGTCGCCGCGATGCGTGGTGTGGTAAAATTTCAGTCTGTAATAATCTGTATCAGTTCGGGATTAAGTATACCCTGACAAGCAAACACGTCGTACACCCGTCTGACCCCGGCTTTGCCGCCGACCTCTCGGACTTCCTTGGGGTTTGCCGCGTGGTAAAAGGCCTTCGTAATGTCCGGATTGGTGCAGTTGGTGCCCGCCCCGGCGCGTTTAATACGGTTCGGTACAGTGAAAAGATTCTGCAACGCAACGGCATTTCGGTCGTAACCGTCGATTTATCGGAGATTCTGGGTAAAGCAAACAAGCTTACTTACGCCGATCAGGCAGTTAAAACACGGCTGGAGGCCATTAATGCCTACGCCCCGAGTGGTAAAACGCCGAACGATAAGCTGGTACAGATTGCTAAACTTGATGTCGTTCTGGCCGACTTTATGGCGGAGTATGCGCTGGATGCAACGGCCATTCAATGCTGGACATCCATTCAGCAGAACTATGGCTGTAATGTCTGCACGAACATGAGTATCATGAGTGAGAACATGTTGCCGAGCGCCTGCGAAGTTGATGTGACGGGTACGCTGAGTATGTACGCCATGCAACTGGCATCGGGCTCGCCGAGTGCACTGGTTGACTGGAACAACAATTACGCCGACGACGAAAACAAATGTGTATTGTTCCATTGCGGTAACTGGGCAAAATCATTTTTGCCTGATATTGAGATCAGTACGGCGCCGATTCTCGGTACATCGGTTGGCGTTGAAAATACTTATGGAGCACTGGCCGGCCGGACACCTGCCAACCCGCTGACATTTGGCCGGATTAGTACCGACGACCCGAAGGGCATTATGAAAGCCTATATCGGCGAAGGCGTATTGACCGACGATCCGCTGAATACGTTTGGCAACCGTGCGGTGGCACAGATTGATAACCTGCAGGGACTGATGCAGTATGTCTGCCGGAACGGATTTGAACACCATGTGGTCATGAATGCCTCCAAAACGGCCGGTATCCTGCGTGAAGCCTTTGAAAACTATATGGGCTGGGATGTATACCAGCACTAATGCATGACGACTCCGGACACAGTACCTGCGGCCACGACACCGGTGGCAGGTGCCTCTAAACGGTATTCAACGGAAGCACTGATCCGCAAATCGGTGGAATACCGCCGTAAAATTCTTCGATACATTGTACAGGCCAACGCCGGTCATACGGGCGGGAGTTTGTCATGTATCGATATTCTGAATGTGCTGTATAACAACGTGCTGAACGTGAGCCCCGGGACCTTCGGCTCACCGGAACGCGACCGCTACATTCAGAGTAAAGGGCATACCGTAGAAGCCTTGTATGTGGTCCTGGCCGATCAGGGCTTCTTCCCCGAATCTGATCTGGAAACGTTATGTCAGTACCAGTCGCACTATATCGGTCACCCGACGCGGAAAATCAAGGGGGTGGAGCAGAATACAGGTTCGCTGGGGCATGGCCTTCCGCTGAGCGTCGGAACCGCGATTGCCGCTAAACTTGACAACCTGTCATACCGGGTGTTTACCCTGCTTGGCGACGGCGAGCTGCCTGAAGGCTCCAACTGGGAAGCGGCACTGCTGGCGTCTCACTATAAGCTCGATAACCTGTGCGCAATCATTGATAAAAACACATTGCAGATTACCGGCCCGACCGCGGATGTATGCAGCACTGACCCGCTCGACAAAAAATTTGAGGCGTTTGGCTGGTCTGTGCGGCAGGTAGACGGGCATGATCTGGCAGCGTTGCAGGAGGCATTTGACGCCATGCCGTTTGAGCCTGGCAAACCAAGCCTGATTATTGCCAATACCGTAAAAGGCAAAGGTGTCAGCTTCATGGAGAATGTACTGAAGTGGCACCACGGCGTTCCCAATCCTGAGCAATATGCACAGGCCCTTACTGAATTGTCCCATCCGTAATACCTCACTGAACGCTATGCAAACATGGTTGACAACCGGTTGTTGGATGGCTGCATTGTGTTGCCTGATCATCACCTTCAGCGCCAATAGCCAGCCGGCCGGACTGAGTAGCGTCCAGCCACGGATGCGGGTTATTATTGATAATGACTTCAGCGGTGATCCCGACGGGCTGTTTCAGCTGGCGCATCACCTGATGTCGCCTTCGGTAGAAATCCGGGCTGTCATCGGTTCGCACCTGAGCGTTAAAGACGGTTTCGACCCGTCGGCGACGCAGGCGGAAAATGCAGTCAAAAAAGTAAGGGAAGTGTTTCAGATAATGAACATTACCAAAAGCATTCCTGTGCTGACCGGCTCAAACGTGGCAATGCCGGATGACAGCACGCCGGTCAAAAGCGAGGCCGTAAATTTTATCATTCAGGAGGCTTTGCGTACTGATACCAAACAGCCATTGTACGTTGTCTGCGGAGCCGGTCTGACCGAAATCGCTTCGGCACTGCTGACCAACCCGAACATCGCGGATAAACTGACGCTGATCTGGATCGGCGGACCCGAATATACGGAGCTGGCACCGCCACCGCCGAACTATTCCGAGGTTGAGTATAACCTGAACATTGACCGCGCAGCGGCACGGGTGATTTTCAATAAATCGACGGTGCGGCTCTGGCAGGTCCCCCGCAATATGTACCGGCAATGCCTGTTTTCGTACGCCCAGCTGCTGACGAAAGTGAAACCTCACGGTAAAATCGGGGCTCATCTGTCTACCACACTGGAAATACTGATGGGACGTATTCAGCGCTTTCTGAACATCGGGGAAACGTATGTGCTGGGCGACAGTCCGCTGGTACTATTAACGGCACTGCAATCCTCCTTTGAAGCCGATCCGTCGTCGAGTCAGTACGTGGTCCGGCAGGCACCGCGCATCAATACCGCAGGGACCTATGCCTACAATCATGCCGGCCGGCCCATTCGGGTATATACCCTGCTGGACACGGGCCTGATGTTCGCCGATTTTATTGCCAAACTAGAATTAATGTATCCTTAAGGCCTATTTCATGGGAGAAATAACCACTGTTGCTCCGAATTCAACGGCTCAGGCAAACCTGGATGTTTTTTCGGCAACCCTGCAGCAACTTGCCGGAACAGACCCTAATCTGCTGGTGGTGACCAGCGATTCGCGGGGATCAGGCAAGCTGGTCCCGTTCGGGCAGACATTTCCGAAACAACACATCGAGATTGGTATTGCCGAGCAGAATCTGGTTGGTGTCGCGGCGGGGCTGGCGTCAGCAGGCAAGAATGTTTTCGCCGTCTCTCCCGCCTGTTTTCTGACTGCCCGTTCGTTCGAGCAGATCAAAACCGATGTCTGCTATTCCAACAATCCGGTGCGGCTGATCGGCATTAGTGCCGGTGTGAGTTATGGCGCCCTGGGATCCACGCACCACAGCCTCCACGACTTTGCGGCGTTGCGGGCTGTGCATAACCTGACGATTGTTGCCCCTGCGGATAATTTTGAAACAGAGCAGGCTATTCGTCAGGCTGCGGCCTCTGAAACGCCGGTTTATCTGCGGTTCGGGAAAAAAGCAATGCCATTGTTGTCAGACGATCAGTCGTTTACACTGGGAAAGGGGCGGATTGTGAAGGAAGGTGCTGACCTGATTCTGATCGGAACCGGCGAAACGGTTTATCCTGCTTTGCAGGCTGCCCGCAGCCTCGAAGACCGGCATGGTATTCAGGCAACGGTGGTGAGTATGCACACCATTAAGCCACTGGACTATGCCCTGCTGGCGGAGCTTGCCGGCAAAGGCGTACCGATTATTACCGTGGAGGAGCATAGTATTTTCGGTGGGCTGGGTGAAGCCTGCGCCTCGTTCCTGATTCAAAACGGCTACACGAACCGGTTTAAAATCATGGGTATTCCGGATGAATATACCGTGACTGGCTCGCAGGTAGAGATTCTGGCCCATTACGGGCTGTCTGAAACCGGCATTGCCGCCGAAGCCCTGACACTATTGCGTTAAAACCCTAGCTAATCCTGAATCCATATGAACGTCCGGAACCTGGTTTGGTGTGCCATTCTCTGTTTTGCCTTACTGCCCGGCATATATGCCCAAACGCCCGCACAGAAGCTGCGGGTGTTGGTATTGACGGATATTGAAAACGAGCCGGACGATGCGCAGTCGCTGGTGCGGTTTCTGACCTATTGCAGCCATTGGGACGTAGAAGGGCTGATCGCTACCACATCGGTGCATCAGCGTACCCGAATTGCGCCCGGGCGTATCCGCCGTATTGTGGAAGCATACGGAAAAGTCCGGCCGAATCTACTGCTCCACGAAGAAGGCTATCCGCCAACGGAGCAGTTATTGTCACTTATTAAATCAGCGGTACCACGTTATGGAATGGCGGCCGTTGGCGAAGGCAACGATTCAGAAGGGTCGGAACATATCATTGCTACTGTAGACAAGGCAGACAACCGACCGGTTTGGATAACCGTCTGGGGTGGGGCTAACTGCCTCGCACAAGCCCTGTGGAAGGTGCGCCAGACCCGCTCGCCTGAGGCAGTTGACCGGTTTGTTGCCAAAATCCGTGTCTACACCATTTCGGATCAGGACGATACCGGCCCATGGATCCGCAAAACCTTTCCGTCCTTATTTTTTATTGTGAGTCCCGGAGTTCACTACAAAGGGGCGTACCACTATTCAACCTGGCGGGGGATCAGTGGTGACCGGTTTACGCGCGGGTTCGACGGGGCCGATTCGATCATTGTATCAAATGCCTGGCTGGATGCAAATGTCCGGCAGAACCACGGCCCGCTTGGCGCCGAACACCCGCACACGGATTTTATCATGGAAGGGGATACACCGACATTCCTTTACCTGATCAACAACGGGCTGAGCGAGCCCGAACATCCCGATTTCGGGAGCTGGGGCGGTCGGTATGAGTTTTACACCCCACGGACGCGGAAGTGGTTTCTGGAACCGGAAACCCGGCCAGTCTGGACCGATGCCGAGGACGAAGTGTTGGGTGTTGACGGGGCCTGGCATAATAGCAATAAAGCCACCATCTGGCGCTGGCGGCAGGCATACCAGAACGATTTCGCAGGCCGTATGGACTGGTGTGTGAAGCCGTATAAAGAAGCTAACCATCCACCCGTTGTTAGTTTGGGGCATGCAGCCGCATTGACGGCCAAAAGCGGTGAACGCGTTACCCTGAGTGCAAAAGGATCAACGGATCCGGATGGCAACCAGCTTGGCTATGAGTGGATTGTCTACCTGGAAGCCGGGTCTTACCTGGGAAGTCGTGTTCCGGTCGTTCAGAACAGGCTGCAACAGGACGCTGCGTTTGTTGCACCGAAAGTAGAAAAGCCGGAAACGATCCATTTTATTCTGGCGGTCACCGACAACGGTGTGCCGGCCCTGACCCGGTACCAACGGGTGATTCTGACCGTTTTACCCTGATCCATATTCCTGAATACAGACGCCTATGCCCCTTTTTTTTGCTCAAAAACAAATAGCATTTTTCGGGTTATTTTTTGTCCTGCTGCTAAGCGCCTGTCAGCAGCAGGAGCGTACGTCCGGTAAGCCGAAAAAGATGGCGGTTATTGTGTCAACACTCAATAATCCGTGGTTTGTGGTGCTTGCCGAAACGGCTGCGGCAGAGGCCAAAGCACTGGGTTACGAAGCCAAAATCTTCGACTCACAGAATAACAGTTCCCTGGAAGCTGACCACTTTGATAACGTACTTGTATCGGGTTTCGATGCCATTCTCCTGAACCCGACCGATTCTGACGGCTCTGTGGTGAATGTCCGGAAAGCTAAGGAAGCCGGGGTGCCGGTATTCTGCATGGACCGTGAAGTAAATGCTTCAGACGCGGCTACGTCGCAGATTTTATCCGATAACTACTCCGGTTGTGTCGCCATCGGCGAATATTTTGTGAAGACCCTGAACCGGAGCGGGAAGTATGTCGAAATTCTCGGGCTGGTGGGGGATAACAATACCTGGAACCGGTCAAAAGGCTTTCACAGTGTGGTCGACCGCTATCCGGGTCTGAAAATGGTTGCGCAGCAAAGTGCTGATTTTGACCGCAACAAGGCTATGGATGTCATGGAGTCTATCTTACAGGCCCAGCCCGACATTGATGCTGTTTTCTGTGGCAATGATGCCATGGCCCTTGGGGCATACCAGGCGCTGGTCGCTGCCGGTAAAGCTGAATCGGTCAGGGTATTCGGGTTTGACGGAGCCGACGATGTGGTGAAATCCATTGGTGACGGGAAAATCAGTGCGACCGGTTTGCAGTCCCCGCAAACCATGGCCAAAACCGCCGCGCAGTATGGCGATGCCTACCTGAAAGGCAAACGGGATTTTGCGCAGCGTGTTCCCGTGGCCGTAGAACTGATTACGCAACGAAATAGTAAGGATTATCTAACCCCGGCCAACGAAGATGAATAAGTCTGTGCGATACCTGCTCGCGGTTGCCGCGATTGCCCTGGTTGGGTATAATTCGGTCTATATCAAAAAACTGGACGAAGTTAAAAAAGGCGCTTCATCCGCATTTGATGCCGGGCAGTATGCTGATAATTTCTGGAAGGAAAAACTAATACCGGCCTTACCGGAAAAAGCCGTTGACCTGACTTCGTTGCTGAACGACGTAAACGCTGATCCCGAAAAGACATTTAAGGCGCATGCCCATGCACTGGGAATCGGCAACATTGGTTTTTTTCTCGTCAAAGGAGCGGGGAAAGTCAGTGAGGTCGGACCTGATGACATCGCGCTGATCCTGACCGGTGGTCAAACCGTCCGGCTGGCTACCGAATACATTTACAGCAATGCCGTACGCGATGCATCGGGGCTGATTCTAATTACGGAATTTGAGAATACCGGCGACCTTAATAACGTGGCAAAAGCGCTGAATGAAAAGGTTCGTGCCGGTACGGTGCCGCTACTGAAGCAACAGGCCAAAGTAGGGGCAACCATACGGTTTATCGGCGCTGTTGAGCTGAATAAGGCGCATCTACACACAGATAAGCTGACTATCATTCCGATCCAAACCAAGTAAACGCCTGCGGATATGCTGGTAGCTGAGAACATTACAAAGCAGTTTGCGGGCGTGAAGGCGCTGGACAACGTCTGTCTGGAGTTTCAGGCCGGTCAGGTAACGGCGGTGATCGGTGAAAACGGGGCCGGAAAATCAACGCTGATGAAAATTCTGTCGGGCGTTTACACCGATTATGAGGGGCAGATCCGGTTTAAGGGGCAGCCCGTACAGTTCCAGTCAATCAGGGATGCACAACAGTGCGGCATTGGTATTATCCATCAGGAACTGGCCCTGATTCCGTACCTGAGTATCCTGGAGAATGTCTTTCTGGGGCGTGAACTGACAACCCGCTGGGGCTTGCTGGACCATGCCGCCATGCGCCGCCGGACGGTCGGACTCCTGAAAGAACTCAGACTCGAAATGGATCCGGATACACGCATCAGCGAATTGAAAGTCGGGCAACAGCAGGTTGTTGAAATGGCAAAGGCGTTGCTGGTCGAATCGGAGCTGATTATCATGGACGAGCCAACGTCAGCTATTTCAGAAAGTGAGGTGGCTGTACTTTTTCAGATCATTGACGATCTTCGGAAAAAGGGTAAGGCCATTGTTTACATTTCTCACAAACTGGATGAACTCTTTACGATTGCCGACCGGTTTGTGGTCCTGCGCGATGGCCGTACCATCGAAAGCGGGGATATGTCCGCGATGAATCACGATCTGCTGATCCGCAAAATGGTCGGCCGTGATGTATTGGTACAGCGGGAGCATACCGCTCCGAAGTCGGCAGAACCTGCGTTATCGGTTAGTAGCCTGTGTCTGACCCATGCCACTCAAAAGCAGACCCTGCAAGTGAAGCAGGTTTCCTTTACAGTCGGGAAGGGCGAAATCGTTGGGCTGTTCGGGTTGATGGGGGCGGGCCGTAGCGAACTGCTCGAATCAATATTCGGCCTGCATGCCGGACGCGTTACCGGGGAGGTGATGATGAGCGGGCAGCCGGTTCGGTGTAACAACCTGAAACAGGCGATTGCCGCCGGAATGGCGCTGGTACCTGAGGACCGCAAACAGGATGGTCTGGTGCTTGAACTGGATGTGCAGACCAATATCAGCCTGCCAGCGCTGCACCTTATTGAAGCCAACGGCTTACTACAAGCAAAGAAAGAGACGCAGCTGGCCGGCAAATACATTCTTGATTTACGGATAAAAACGTCGTCGGGCCGGCAGCTGGTGAAAAACCTGAGCGGTGGGAACCAGCAAAAGGTAGTCTTATCAAAATGGCTGGCTACAAAGCCCGCAGTACTGATGCTCGACGAGCCCACGCGCGGGATTGACATCAATGCTAAAGCCGAAATTTATACGCTCATTCAGCAACTGGCAAACGATGGCATGGCGATTCTGGTGGTGTCTTCCGAAATACCTGAACTGCTTGCCATTGCCGACCGGATTCTGGTCATGTGTGAGGGTACCCTTACCGCCAACATTCCAATTCAACAAGCCACCGAAGATGTGCTGCTCAAGGCGGCAATTTCCGGCGAACAAACGGGCAGTGTGTCTAGTCACCAGACCCATGAATAACCCATTTTCCTGATCGTTATGCACGTAGCCCTTCAACAATACCGACCCGTTATTATGCGCTTTCAGTCTCTGATTGCACTCGCCGTTTTGTGCATACTTGTCAGCGTATTATCCGATAAGTTTTTGACTGTAAATAATTTCTGGAATGTGCTGCGGCAGATTTCGGTGAATGTCTGTATTTCAACCGGCATGACGCTGGTTGTACTGACGGCCGGCATTGACTTATCTGTGGGGTCAGTACTGGCCTTGTCGGGGGCCATTGCAGCCGGATTGCTACAACATGGTATACCTGTACCGTCGGCCAATCTGTATATCGGGTTTACGCTTTTCGGTGCTATCCTTGCCGGTGCACTTACGGGTTCCGCCCTCGGCTGGTTCAACGGCTGGACCGTGACGCGGTTTAACCTGCCGCCCTTTGTCGCGACCCTTGCCATGCTGACCATCGCCCGTGGGCTGACCATGCTCTGGACCGGCGGCTTCCCGATTACCGGCCTGGGCGATTCGTTTATCTATCTGGGCACCGGCTGGTTTGCGGGTATACCGGTTCCTGTCTGGATTTCGGCAGTAATCGTATTCATCGCCGTCGTGATTCAGAACAAAACCCGGCTTGGCCGCTACATCTATGCCATCGGCGGGAGCGAAAGCGCCGCCCGGCTGTCAGGTGTTAATATTGAGCGGGTGAAGCTGATTGTTTACACCTTGTCGGGTGCGCTGGCAGCAGTCGGTGGTCTGATGGTTACGGCCCGGCTGGATTCGGCTCAGCCGAATGCCGGTATCAGCTATGAACTCGATTCAATTGCGGCCGTGGTAATCGGAGGCACCTCGCTGTCGGGCGGGCGCGGGAGTGTGCTCGGTACGGTGCAGGGAGCCATCATCATTGGCGTTTTAAACAATGGACTGGTGCTGTTGAATGTCTCGCCGTTCTGGCAGCAGGTTGTTAAAGGGGCGGTCATTTTGCTGGCCGTGATTCTGGATAAACGAATGAACGGGCAGAAGTAAGCAACTGACCTGTGTCTGTATTGCGCTATAATAACCATGAGTAAGGCCTATATTTTAGCTATTGATCAGGGTACGAGCAGTACCAAATCCCTGGTGTTTGATGAAAACGGCAAGGTGGCTTCCCGTGGGTCGGTACCCCTGCAGACGCGGTATTTCGGAGATGGGTTTGTTGAACAGGACCCCGAAGCCATTTACCGGAATGTGCTTGATTCAGTCAGCCTGTGTCTGAAAAACCTTGCAGAAAACGGGGGAGACCCTGCCCACATCCGGACGTGCGGGATTTCCAACCAGCGGGAAACGTTTGTGCTTTGGGATAAAACCGGTACACCGCTGCATAACGCCATTGTCTGGCAATGTAAACGCTCGATTCAGGTCTGTGAGCGTTTAAAAGCAGAAGGACTGGAGGCAAAAATAAGGGAGCGTACCGGACTGTTTATCGATCCTTATTTTTCGGGCACGAAGCTAATCTGGCTGACCGAACAGGATGAAACAATCCGCGAAGCCGTCCGCTCGGGCAATGCTTTTTTCGGTACGGTGGATGCCTGGTTGCTGTATAAGCTGACCGGTGGCGCCAGCTATGCCACCGATTATACCAACGCGTCCAGAACCCTGTTCTTCAACCTGAAATCGTTAACCTGGGACGAGGAGCTACTCCGTGATTTCGGACTGACGGGCCTGCACTTACCGGCCTTAAAGCCTTCTTCTGCCGATTTCGGCGAGAGTACATTTGAGGGCTTATTCAGCCAGCCGGTTCCGGTGCAGGCCATGATCGGCGACTCCCATTCGGCCGCATTCGGCGAAGGGTGTTTTACGCCCGGAACGGCAAAGGCTACACTCGGAACCGGCTGCTCCATCATCATGAATATTGGCCAGGCACTGAAACCCTCGCAGAACGGTATGGTGAATACCATTTGCTGGAGTATGGAAGATCGGGTTGAATACGCGCTGGAAGGGGTAATCGTTACCTGCGGGGCAACCATCGAATGGCTGAAAAACAGCCTTGGGCTATTTGCCGAAAGCCGCGAAACGGAAGCGCTGGCAAACTCCGTTTCCGACAACGGGGGTGTTTATCTGATTCCGGCGTTCAGTGGGCTGGGCGCACCGCACTGGCAGATGGAGCGCAAGGCATCGATTTCCGGACTGACCTTTGCGACCACAAAAGCCCACCTGGTGCGGGCAGCGCTGGAGTCGATTCCGTATCAGATTAAGGATGTAATTACGGCGATGGAAGACGATACGGGTCAGCCTTTGGCCGAACTGATGGTTAACGGGGGAATGACGGGCAATCAGTTCCTGCTCCGTTTTCTGGCCGATCTGCTCCGGATCAACGTGGTTAATCAGGGGCAGCCGGATGTGTCAGCGCAGGGAGCGGCTTTTCTGGCGGGACTCAAAAACGGTATTTATACTGACATTGATCAGCTGAAAGCGATTCTCAGTAAACGGGATATACTCAGTCCCGATCCTGGTAATGATTTGGTTAAAAAAGGATACGCGGGCTGGTTAGCGGCACTCTGAGTAGAACGCAGGAGTATTCCGTTTTTCAACTGTGTTAACCTAACGCCTGCGTATGTCAATGTCTTATCGTATACTTTTTTTTCTGTGCCTGATCACGCCGCTTACGGGCATTGCACAGACAACCATTCCGCTTGAATCTGACCGGTTTGCCATCGTTTTACACACAGATAAACAAAATTATCTGCACATGGTGTACTGCGGTGAGCGTTTGAACCGGCCGGATGAATATAAACATATTGCGGCAACGTTCCGCTTTCCGGGCGATAATAGTGGTATTTATAGCAATGCTTACACACCTGCGGGTACCTGGAACCTGGCCGAACCGGCAATTGAACTGATTCATAACGATGGCAACCCGTCGCTGGATCTGAAGTATGTAAGTCATAAAACTACCCCGATTGACGCGAATGTGACGGAAACGGCTGTTCTGGTCGCCGATCCGGTCTATAAAGTGTCGGTGACGCTCTACTATAAAGTCTGGAAAAAAGAAAACGTATTTGAGCAATGGTCTGAGATCAGAAACGATGAAAAAGGGCCGGTTGTCCTGAACAAATATGCGTCGGCAAACCTGTTTTTCACGAACAAGGATTTTTACCTGACTACCTTTCAGGGTCAGTATCTTAAAGAAATGCAGCCGATGGAAGAGAAACTTCTTCAGGGCATGAAGACGGTTGACAGTAAGCTCGGTACGCGCGCCATGCTGTTGGGTACGCCTAATTTTATGGTCTCGTTCGGACAGCCGGCGCGGGAAAACAGCGGTATGGTCATGCTGGGGCAACTGGCCTGGAGCGGGAACTATAAGCTGGATTTTGACGTCGATTCGTATCAGAACCTGCGGCTGATCGCGGGCATTAATCCGTATGCCTCCGCCTATACCCTTGGGAACGGAAAATCCTTCAAAACGCCTTCGCTGATATATACCCTGTCGGGCAATGGCACCGGTCAGGCCAGCCGGCAGCTACACAGCTGGGCGCGTAATTACCGTGTACTCGACGGCAACGGGCAGCGGCTGACGCTGCTCAACAACTGGGAAGCCACCTATTTCGATTTTGACGAAACCAAGTTGTCAGGCCTCATCGGCGACACGAAAAAGCTGGGTGCGGATATGTTCTTGCTGGATGATGGCTGGTTCGGCAACAAATACCCCCGTAACAACGACAACGCGGGTCTGGGTGACTGGCAGGAAAACGTGAAGAAACTGCCGAACGGTATCGGGTATCTGGTGAAGGAAGCTCAGAAAACCGGTGTGAAATTCGGTATCTGGATTGAGCCGGAAATGGTAAACCCAAAAAGCGAACTCTACGAAAAACATCCGGATTGGGTGATCCGTCAGCCTGAGCGGCCGGAGAAATATTACCGCAACCAGCTGGTGCTTGATCTGGCCAACCCTGACGTTCAGGATTTTGTCTTTGGCGTGGTGGATGGCCTGTTCACCAGAAATCCGGAGCTGGCGTTTATCAAATGGGATTGTAACGCTGTTATTTACAATGCGTATTCGGCGTGGTTACAGAAAAATAAAATTCCGCAGACTCACCTGTACGTGGAGTACGTAAACGGCCTCTACAAGGTTCTGCAACGCATTCGGGCAAAATACCCGAAAGTGCCGATGATGCTGTGTTCCGGCGGCGGTGGCCGGGGTGATTATGAATTGCTGAAGTACTTTACAGAATTCTGGCCAAGTGACGATACCGAGCCCATCGAGCGGATTTTCCTGCAATGGAATTATTCCTACTTTTTTCCGTCGATTACTACCGACTGTCACGTAACGGATTGGGGAAAGCAGCCGATCAAGTTCCGCGTAGATGTGGCCAGTATGGGGAAACTAGGCTTTGATGTAGTTGTCAGTCACCTGAGTCCTGATGACCTCGCGTTTTGCCAACAAGCGCTGAAAAACTATGATTCGTTCAAGGATATTGTCTGGCATGGCGACCAGTACCGGCTCGCGAGTCCGTACGAAGGGCCGGTGGCGTCTGTCGGATATGTAAGTCAGGATAAAAACCGGGCGGTAATGTTTACCTATTTTCACTCAAACCGGGTGGTTGAGTCATTCACCAACCGGCCGATCCGGTTTGCCGGGCTGGATCCCGATAAGCAATACAGCCTTAAAGAGCTGAATGTGTACCCGGGCAAAAAATCTCCGGTTGACGAGTCAAAGGTGTATTCGGGGTCGTTCCTGATGAATGTGGGCATCAACCCGAACGTCAGTGCCGGACGGGCAAGTGTGGTGTTGCAGATTACGAAGGTGAATTAGTCTATAACTTCCCGGAAGTTTTAAACTTCCGGGAAGTTATAAAATCGTATTGGCTATTTCTCATTCGGATGCTCCGCCGCCAGCTGCTGTGGCGTGTAGAAATCCTGCTTACTTTTCGTCGCTTCCCGCACCTTTTTGACCTGAGCCGCTGTAATCACCGGTGCTTTGTTGCCGAACGAATTCCGGACATAGGTCAGTACAGCAGCCACTTCCTGATCGTTTAACAGACCACCAAAGGGCGTCATCGGCACCTGACCAGGGTATTTTTTGGTATTCACTTCAATCGGACCCATGAGTCCTTTCAGCGCAATTTTGATCAGCCGCTCTTCATTGCCAGTCACCCAGGTCGTACCGGCAAGTGGCGGGAAGCCCGACGCCACCAGACCCTTGCCATCGGCCTGATGGCAGGTTGAGCAATAACCCTCTTTGGCATAAATAGCTTTCCCCTGATTAAAGGCAGTCAAATCAGCACCGGTCAGGGAAGTAATGGTCGCTTCCACCTTTTCTTTTTTGACCGCTACGCCGCTCAGGTGCGCAACGGCTGTTTCATACGCATGCGTCATCCAGTCATCGAGCGGTTTCTTTTTGGCTTCGGCCAGAATCGGTAAACCCTTTTCCTTCGGCAACCACGAAGCAGCCACAATAGCTGTCAGCCGGACACGGCTGTTTTCATCACGGACAGCCTGCATAAGCAGATTGGCCTGGTCCGGTACCTGATGCCCCGTGTACCGAACCACCTCCACCGCAGCGGCGCGGGCGTGGTAGTCTTTTGCTTTGAGCAACTGCCGCAGCAGCCCCTGGTCTACTTTATTCAGCCCCCAGCTTACCCACAAGCCCTCCAGCAGGTGATGCTCGTAGCGCGGATCGTTTTTGTCGAGACCGGCAATCCACGGCTTAAGCTTTGTCAGAACCTCTCCCGCATTGCGGCCGCGAAGCTCACGGCGGGTGCGGTAGCGGGTCCGGTATTCCGGTACTTTCAGGTTTTCCAGTAATTCGTCAATACTGGCTCCGTCAACGACAGCAGGTTTTACCAGCGGCCGCGACGGGTAGGTGATCCGGTACACGCGGCCGTGCATATGGTCGCGGAGCGGGTCACGGGCATTGTGCTGCATGTGGCCAATCAGGATGTTATGCCAGTCAATAACATACAGCGAACCGTCGGGCGCAAACTCCATGTCAACCGGCCGGAAATTCCGGTCTTCACTTACCAGCAGATCCTGACGGTGTTTACTCTTGTAGCCGGTGCCGTCATCGACAAGTGTATGCTGTTTAGTACCCAGGAAGCCAATCGTGTTATTAATCAGGAAGTCACCCTGGTACTCGTCCGGGAAATGGCGGCTCGACACAAATTCGAGACCTGACGTTGGCCGGACACGGTGGGCATCTTCCACCAGCTGTACGCTTTTGTGGGTATATTCACCATACCGCGGCAAGACGGTTCCCGGCAGCATCCAGCGAACATCAGGACTGGAGGTTTCGGCAAAAAACGGCTGCCCCCAGTCATCAAACGCAATCCCCCACGGGTTCGGAATGGAAAGCTGGGCGGTCCGCTCCAGTTTGTGTAATTGCGGGCTGTACCGGTAAAATCCGCCGTTGGTCGCCCGGACCGTACCATACGGTGTTTCTACATCGGTATGCAGGAAAACGCCCTCGCCCGAATAAATGGCTCCCGACGGGTCAACCGTATAGGCGTGGCTGTTATGGTGAGTATCGTGGTCATCGAACCCGCTCAGCAGTATGTCTGCTTTGTCGGCCTTGCCGTCGCCGTCGGTGTCTTTCAGGAGTTTAAAGTTGGTCCCCTGCGACACATACACTCCTTCTTTGGCAATTTCGAAACCCAGTGGCAGGTGCAGATGATCCGCAAATACGGTCTGTTTATCGGCTTTGCCGTCGTTATTGGTGTCTTCCAGAATAATGATTTTGTCGTTCGGCTTCGGATCGCCCGGCTTGTAATGCGGATAACTCGGCATCGTGGCTACCCACAACCGTCCTTTATTGTCGAATGACATCTGCATGGGTTTTGCCAGATCCGGAAATTCCGTTTCCGAGGCAAACAGCTCAATCTTAAAGCCGGGCGCAACCTTGAGTTTGGCCAGCGCGTCCTGCCCGTACAGGTAGGTGAGGCTACCGTTTTTATCCGGATTGTAATTGGTCTTAACGGTGGGTAACTGCTTTGTATTTTTATCCGCAGCGGCAATGTCCAGTTTCTCACCTTTCGTGGCAGCCAGCCATATTGCCTGATCACGGATGGCGGTCATTTCGCGGATTTTGTCGATTTCAGCAGGGTAGTTATCCGGCCCGAACGGGTTATACCGGCGACCGTATACATGTACGCCGTTCGGAATTTTGTAGTCATTGTGCCACATCCAGTCCTTCTCCAGTACGGCATCCCGTACCATCTGCGTGTTTACCTTCGGATTTGGCGCTGCCTTGCCGAAAACAGCGTCGGTCAGGAACGTACCAAACCGTTTATACCCCTCGTCATTCAGCTGAAAGCCGTCAATCGTCAGCGGCTCGGCAGTGGAAGCATACCACTGCTTTGTCGGCGTGAAGGCATCGACAAACAGCACATTGTTCTGCGCCGCCACCTCTTTAATGGCATTGGTATACAGCAACAGGTTTTCATTCTCGGTTTTACCGTTCGGCAGGTCATACCGGTCTGAGAGGTCTTCAAAGGCAATCGGTGAAACGAGCACCAGTTTCGGAGCCGAAACGCCATTGTAGCGCTGACTCAGCGTATACTTTATAAACGCATCCAGTTCAGCTTTGTAGGTAGCCAGCCCGGCTTTCCCCTGAAACGATTCGCTGTAGCCGAACAGGCCGATAATGATGTCGGTTTTCAGGCGGGTAAGCCATTCGTCGGGGGTGTCAAAGTGTCCCTGGCTGTCAGAGTCTTTGGCATACTCACTCTGAAATTTTTCGGCGCCGGGAAACGCCCACGGTTTCTTGCGGCTGGCATGTGGGCGGAAGCCTGGTGTATCGCCGCCATCGCACATGTTCCGGACAAACAGCAGGCTATCCGGATAGCGGCGGTGTAATTCGGTTTCGAAGTAACCGTAGTTCATTTCCCGTGAGCCTAAATTGCCCCCGATCAGGGAGATATGCGCAGCTTTACGGAGCGGAACCCGCTGGTCCGGTTTAGTTTGAAAAGCGGAAAAAGCAAGCAGGACAATGCTGAGCGTAACTAGCCATCCTGTGATGCTGACTTTATTCATGACGTTGTTGAAAAAAAGGTTGTATCAGGAAGTTAATGAGTGACATCAGTCATTTCGGATGGCCGTAGGGTACATTGATTGCCAGCTTACCCTTCCATTTCTTAGGGACAGGTTTGCCTAATTCCCAGTGAATAGCATTGATAATGAGCCGTTGAAATGCCTCCACCTGAAAGTCTTCGGGATGCCCGAGGGTTGTCATAAAGGCTTTACCGCCCCACTGGTTTGTCCAGGTCCAGGCAACGGGGTTGTCAATAGCTTCCTTATCGGGATTTACGGATTTGCCCATGAGCAGGGGAGTCGATCCTTTTGCCGGGTAATCGGGCAGCACGCGGTATAACCACGAGGACTGATGGAACGATGGCGCCACACCGGTCAGGATCGGGTGTTTGGCCGCTTCCGGAATGACGGTTACGTCGGTTGTGCTTTTGTGTCCATAGTGCGTATGTTTGGCCGCACCGCCCCAGCCCGGCGGGGAGCCGAAGGCAAACTCACCGAAGGCATTCCAGCGGATGCGCGGATCACCGGCCGGGAAGTTAAAGGCGTGGGTCGTGGTCCGGAAACCCATCACCGGTTTGCCCGATTTCAGGTACGCATCAATATAGTTAAGCTGCTCCTGGGGTAGCTGACGCCAGCGGAGGTAGAAAACGGCCAGATCAGCCTCTTTCAGCGCCTCCAGCCCCGGAATATCTTTTTCGCCGTTGTAGTCGGGATAGGCTTTGAGCACTTTGGTCCGCATGCCGTAGCTTTTTTCAAGCTCAGCGGCAATAAACGGTAAGGTCAGTTCACCACTGTATTCATGATCACCCGTGACAAAAACGACGTATGGCTGCCTGGCGGCTCCCGATGCGGAAGCAGCGATCAGACCGGCTAACGTTCCGGCGCCAACAGTAGCACCGGCAAATTGCAGAAAAGTTCTTCGGTTAAAGCTCATTTTACCTGTTAACGCAATGAGAATACGGTTATTAACTAAGTAAGGCGGAGAACAGCCAAATATACCCTTTAAACTGATTCTTTCCCCTTTACCGGTACCCCTCAATATTTTAAATTTAAAATCTGAATATTTATGAATACTTGCCAATCTGTTTTATTTAATTTGCCGTACTTAGGTAACAAAATTGATGGTGATCAATTCTGCTTTTCTCAATTTCATTCGATTTCGGACCATGTTCAGAGACGTTTATCTTCTTCGGATACTGGCAGTAGTATTGTTCGGATTTGCCGGCGTTCCCGGCTACGGTCAGGTAAAAAAATACAAACAGCTTGAAGAACAGGTATATCAGTTAAATAATCAGCTAAAGTTTAATGAAGCGCAGTCGTTACTACTTCCTGTTTTGGAAGACAGTAAGTACACTGCTGACGAAAAATACCAGGCGGCTCTCCTCTTATCGTACACGTACAAACGGGTGTTCGACTACCAGTCGACGCTTAAATATTTGCACCTGGCGTATACGATTGCGGGAGAAACCGGGAAAAAAGAAGAGTACAGACAGTCACTACTGGCCGAAGAAGCACTGGTACAGTTTGATACCCGGCACTATACGGTCTCCGACAGTATCATGAACGTGATTGCGCGTAATGGCTATGCATTCATCGATACCGAAAATAAGGCAAAACTGATCATGCAGCAGGCGTATCTGCTGTTTCTGAAAAAAGACTTTGTGCGTTCGGAACAAACGTATGATGTAGCCATTGGTTTACTGAAACGTGCGGCTGCCTGTCATCTGCCGATGATTTATGTAAAGAAAATGCAGTTATATGATGCCATGAACCAACCGGTAAAACTGGAGGAGGCCTTACAGCTTTCCGGACACTATGCTGATTCCTGTTCGATCATCAAGTACCATATCTATGCGAATGAGGAACTGCTTAAACTCCTCGAAAAAAGAAACGACCTTGCCCGAAGTGTTGCGACCCGGAAAAAACTGGATTCGTTGAACCTGATTTATGCACGGGAGGAAAAAATTGCGGCGTTACACGACCAGAAAGAATCTTATCTGCTGGATGAGCGCGACAAAAAACTGAGACAACAGGAAGCGAGTACAAAAGCCCTGATCCTGTCGACCGGCGGATTGATAGCAATCCTGGCGGCATTAGTTTACTGGCTGATCTGGTTCCGTCGTCAGAAAACAAAGGCTGATGCCGATATGCTCCGGATGCGGGAAGAACTGAAAGCTGCTTTTGCCAGCCCTCCAGTGCCGTTACCGGGTAATTTACAGCAGCCGGAGCCGGTTTTGATCACCGGAGATGTTGTTGCCTTGCCGATAGCCGTGCCGGAACTATCAAACGATATTCCGGAACGGAAGCTGCCGGAACTGACGATTGAACAGAATCCGAAATCCATGCTTTCCCTGATCAATGAGCTGTCTGGCCGGCAGAAAGAGGTGCTTCAATGCATGTTAGCGGGGATGACCAATAAGGAAATTGCTGATAAACTGTGTATTTCGAATAACACGGTAAAATACCATATCAAGAACATTTACGTTTTCCTTGAAATCAAGGACCGGAAAGACTTTCTGATATCGGTAAAGCGCTGATTTCCGGATTTTACCGAAAAGGGACCTTCCGGATTGTCTTAAACCATCCGGAAGGTCCCTTTTCGGTAAAAAAACAGCCTTATATAACGAGTGCTTCTTTGCGTTCGCCGATCTGCTGGCGCCACATGGCATAATACAGCCCTTTCTGCGCCAATAATTCCTCATGGCGTCCCTGTTCGGCAACATGCCCTTTTTCAAGCACGAAAATCCGGTCCGCGTGCAGGATTGTACTGAGGCGGTGGGCAATCAGGATCGTAATATGCTGTCGTGAGCCGGAAAGCTGCCGAACCGTTTTCCCGATTTCTTCTTCTGTCAACGAATCCAGGGCTGAAGTAGCCTCATCAAACACCAGTAGAGTTGGCCGGCGCAGCAGGGCGCGGGCAATACTCAGCCGCTGTTTTTCGCCGCCCGATACCTTTACCCCGCCTTCACCGATCACCGTATCAAGCCCTTGCGGAGCACGGTTCAGTAATGAATCGGCTGCGGCCTCCCGAAGCGCTTTCAGACATTCTTCGTCAGTGGCCTCCGGAGCCACAAAGCGAAGGTTTTCACGGATGGTGCCGGCAAACAGCTGCGTGTCCTGCGTTACAAAACCGATCTGCTCCCGGAGTCCGTCCAGATCAATGTCGGCGGAAGAAATGCCGTTATACAGAATTTTGCCTGAGAGCGGCGGGTACAGCCCCACCAGGAGTTTCACGAGCGTGGTTTTTCCTGAGCCCGATGGTCCGACAAAGGCAATGGTTTCACCAAGTGACACATCAAAGGAAATGCCGTTGAGGGCCGGTGTATCAGCCGACAGGTGTTTAAAGCGAACCTGGTCAAAGCCAAGCGAGCGGATTTTGGCAACAGGCACCGGATGAGTCGGTTTCACATCTTTCGGCGTGTCCAGAATCTGCTGGAAATTCGCGAGGGACGCTTCAGTTTCGCGGTAGGTGTTGATGATGTTACCTAATTCCTGCAGGGGGCCGAAAATGGCAAAGGAATAGATGAACAGTGAGAAAAACTCCCCGACCGTGATTTCGCCCTGTACGACCAGAAACAGCATCATCAGCATAATGCCATTCCGCAGCAGGTTCACAAACGTTCCCTGTACAAACGAAAGAGACCGGATATAACGCACTTTCTTCAGTTCCAGCTTCAGGATTTTTTCGGTTGTGCCGTTCAGCCGTTCGGTCTCCTGCTGGGCCAGTCCGAGGCTTTTCACCAGCTCGATATTACGCAGGCTTTCGGTCGTTGAACCGGCGAGGGCCGTGGTTTCGGCAACGATGGTTTTCTGTACTTTCTTGATTTTTTTGCTCAGCAGCGAGCTGACAGAACCCAGCAGCGGAATCGTCAGAAAATACACCGGAGCAATCGGCCAGTAAACCGTACTGGCATACCACATGACGAAAACAATGCCCACAATCGATGTAAACAGGATGTTTACAAATGACTGGATCAGCTTTTCCACATCGGCGCGGACTTTCTGGAGCTTACCCAGGGTTTCGCCCGAGCGCTGGTCTTCAAATACCTGATACGGAAGTTCCAGCGAGTGACGGAGGCCGTCGGTGTATAACCGTGCCCCAAGGCGCTGGGTAATCACATTGACGTAATAATCCTGAAAGTTTTTGGCAATCCGGCTCACCATGGCCACCCCGAGCGCCTGCAGGATTAAGAGACCGGCTCCTCCTGCCAGAAAGTCGCTGAAGTTAAGGGACTGGATGCCGTTACCGTTGGGTTTTACGACGTACTGATCAATAATCTTCCGGAAAATATACGGATCAAGCAGGGAAAAGATTTGATTAATAGCCGCCAGTAAGAGCGCAAGAATTAACAGGCCCCAATAACGGCGCAGATACGAGTAGAGTAATTTCATGTATGAAGCAGTTGCCTTTTATACATGAACACAAAAGCAGGCTAAATGGTGTCCGTGGCCAAATAGAGATCAGTAATAATTTTAATCCCACTGTTTTTTTTGTGCATTTCTGCCCAAAATTTATACAAAACTAACATGGTTATTTATTCTACTCATTTTATGCGCTGATTCCCTGTTTTTTATCTGAAATTAAAAAATGTCAAAGTTACACGTTAAAATAATTACTCTTTTTTTAACCTGAGAAGGGTAAATATAAAATATCTGTCACTTTAGTACACAAAAACAAGGAATTGTACTATTAATCGCCGCACGTTTTTTAACACAAATTTTAATTAATCGTGAGCATATAAAAATGTCCTGAGCTAGTCCCGACAGGCTCTCTGCTAAAGAAAGCAAAACGTTACCTGAAACATAAAACCCGTTGATAAGTGCCGCAAATCAATGTGTCTGGTTCCGCAGAATCAGCGCTTCGGGGAAGATTTTGTCCATACCTGAGAAGAAAATAACACGTTAACACCCTTAAAATCAATTATATAACACGCAACCTTAAGGTTTATGAAGTTAAAACGACTACCTATTGCGGTCATCTATCGGTGTGCGGTAACCGGGCTGGTGCTACAATGGCTTTGCGTCGGTCAGGTAAGGGCCTTACCCGATAAGCCAAAACACAGGAAAACCCCTGTGAGTGCACAAAATGATGACAAAATGGTTGCCATCACCATTACGGGCGTGGTGAAAGGCGACGACGGCGAAGTGCTGCCGGGTGTAAACGTGGTAGAAAAAGGTACCATGAACGGTATCTCGACTGATCGCGACGGCAAGTACAAGATTACGGTAAGCGGAGCAAATTCGGTTCTGATTTTCAGTTACATCGGGTATGTCTCCCAGGAATCGCCGGTGGGGGCTAAACGTAACATCGACATTAAGCTGATTGCAGAGAATAAATCCCTGCAGGAAGTGGTGGTTGTGGGGTATGGTACGCAGCGGAAAGAAAGTGTGGTAGGTGCCATTACGCAGGTTGATAACAAAGCCCTGATGCGTTCCGGTACCTCAAACGTGACCAACGCCCTTGCTGGTAAGCTGTCCGGTGTATTAACGATGCAGCAAAGCGGTGAACCGGGCAGCGATCACTCCGAAATCGTTATCCGTGGTCTGTCAAGCTGGAACGGTTCGCAGCCACTGATCATGGTGGATGGTGTTGAACGCGATTTCCGGGACATGGATCCAAACGAAATTGCTACCATTTCGGTCCTGAAAGATGCCTCGGCAACGGCGGTATTCGGGGCGAAAGGGGCGAACGGCGTTGTGATTGTAACCACCAAGCGGGGTGCAGTCGGCAAACCGAAACTGGATTTTACCGGCTCCTACGGTGTCTCACGGGCTACCCGGATTCCGGACCATATCAGTTCGTATACCACGATGTCGATGTATAACGTGGCGATGAAAAACGGACAGTCGTTTCAGGACCTGATCCCGCAATCGGCACTAAATGAGTATAAAAACCCTTCGACACCGCTGAACGCACTGCGGTATCCGGATGTAAACTGGTTTGATCTGATGACCAAGGAGTTTGCCCCGAATGCCAACGCTAACTTCAACGTGTCGGGTGGTACCAGTGCCATCCGCTACTTTTCTTCGATCGGGTATACCTACCAGGGTGACTTCTTCAAGGCCTATCACAATGGCTATGATGATACCCGCTATTGGTATCACCGGTTCAACTACCGGACAAACATCGACTTTAACCTGTCGAAAAATACAACCTTGTCGCTGAACGTCGGCGGGGAAACCGGTATCAAAAACCAGCCGACCGACAGCCCGTGGCGGAACCTGTACTCAACAGGCCCTGCGCGGTATCCGGCCTATTTCCCGTCGTGGGTATTAGACCAGGTACCTGATCCGGATTATCCGAATGCCAAGGGCAACCGCCTGGCCATGAACTTCGGTGAGTTTACCGGTAACCCGTATACGTCGATGAACCAGGGATCGTTTAACCGCTATCTGGATTCAAAACTGTTTACGGACCTTATTCTGGATCAGAAGCTGGACATGGTTACCAAAGGGCTTAGTATGAAAGGTAAGGTTTCGATGAGTACGTATTATCGTAACCGTTCCCTATACGCCAGCTATACGTTCCCCGAGTACCAGCTTGATTACACGAAAATCGGCACAGAACTGAACCCATGGTTCCGGAACGGACAGGGCAACGAGATGTTCCAGCAGGGACCGCTGGATATTAACGTCGGTGAACTCGAGAATGACTACTATAAGGATTTCTACTACGAGTTGTCAATGAATTATGCGCGGACGTTCGGTAAGCACAGCGTATCGGGTCTGGCACTGGCCAACCGGCAGCAGCGCGACCGGACTACCCAGTTCCCGTATTACAACCAGGCATTGGTTGGCCGCGGTACCTACGATTATGCCGGGAAATACCTCGTGGAAGTGAACCTTGGCTATACGGGCTCTGAGCGTTTTGCACCACGTAACCGGTATGGTTTCTTCCCGTCGGGTGCGGTCGGCTGGCTGGCTTCCGAAGAGAAGTTTATTAAAGACAATGCGCCGTGGATCAGTAAGTTAAAGTTCCGGTATTCAGATGGTAAGGTAGGTAGTGATATCGCTGCTAACCGCTGGTTATACCTGAGTGATTACTTCAAGGATAATGCCGGCTATATTCACGAAGACCTTGGCCCTAACCTGAACTCGCAGTGGGAAGAAGCCCGCAAACGGGATATCGGGATGGAGCTGGGTTTACTGAATGATAAATTTACGTTCAGCATCGATTTGTTCGATGAGCAGCGGTCAAAAATGCTGCTCGTGCCGCGTACAGTAACGATGCTCGTTGGTAACTCGTTCAAAGAACTAAACCGCGGCAGCCTGAAAAAACACGGTATTGAGGTTGAAGCAGAATACCGCAACCGGACCGGCTTCGGACTGAATTACTTTGTGAAGGGTATTTTCGGCTTCAACGAAAACCGGATTCTGTTTAAGGACGACTTACCGTATGCCTTTGACTACCAGAAGCAGCAGGGCAAACCGCTGGGCGCGCAGCTTGACGGCGTACTTCTGACCGGTACGGGCTATTATACATCCGTGGACGATATTCACAACAATACCTCGGCCATTGACCTCCAGAAGCTCAGCGTCGGTGACTATAAGTTCCTCGACTTTAACGGCGACGGCCGGGTGACAAACCTGGATAAATACCCGATCCGGGGCTCTGACTATCCGCCGATTACCTTCTCATTCTCGTCAGGGTTTTCGTACCGGAAGTTCGATTTCAACTTCATGTTCCAGGGCAACGTCGGCAAGTACGTAGAGTTTAACCAGCCGTACGAAGTCGAGTTTATCAAAGGTGACTGGCGGGTACACTCGTCACAACTGGATTACTGGACACCGCAGAACCCGAACGCAAACCACGCAACGCTGCACTACTCAAGCGGCGGCAGTACGGATAACCTGTTCTGGGGTGGTGGCGAGGCTGACCGTGGTTTCGATATCATGGTTGAGAACCGGTTCTGGCGGAATGCCGACTACCTGCGTCTGCGCGAAGTATACGCCGCTTATACCTTTAACTCGAAGGTGCTGAGCCGTACGCTCGGTACGTCAAACCTGACGTTCTTCGTGACGGCGAATAACCTCTGGACAAAAACGAAACTAATCGAGGGTGATCCGGAGCGTAAGGACTTTAACCAGGGCTTCTATCCGACACTGGCCAGCATCAAGTTTGCGATCAAAGCGGCCTTCTAATGATTTCAAAGCTAATGAAAAGATACTTTTATTTACTCAGCTCGTCGGTGTTCCTGATGATTATGCTTACGTCATGCATCGAGGAATACCTGAATAAGGCTCCGGAATCGGGCCTGACTGAAGCCGACGTTTTCTCGAAATACGAAAACTTCAGGAGTTTTTTCGATTCGATCTACGAGGGTACTAAACTCGACGGGTCAACATGGCGTCAGTATAATATCAAAAATGCGTATTCGCTCTATTTTGATTTCTGGGATCAGAAATACACTATGGAGGCGTTGACGGACATGAGCGATATGGGGCGCCTGATGGACTCGCAGGTGATTAAGAGCGGACAGATTTCGGCGATCATTAATAAAATGACGTATGATCAGGCCCGCCGCCCGATTCTGGGATCGATGTTTAACATTATCCGGATATGTAATCTGTCGTTGAAAAACATCAGTAAGCTGAAAGATGTAAATGACGCCGATGTGAACGATTTCCGCGGTCAGGCGCATTTCATCCGTGCATTTGCACATTTTGAACTGTTCCGCCTGTGGGGACCAATGCCGTACCTGAATAAGGTTATCGGACCGGATGATCAGTGGGATATTCCGCGGTTATCGAAAAACGAAACCTTGCTCCGGATTGCCAGCGATATGGATTCGGCAGCCATCTATTTCGAAAAGGCCAACCTGATGCGCCGTGATCCGGGCCCTGGCATTGCCGGTCACCTGAACGATCCGCAGCAAAAACGCCCGACCGGTGTCGCTGCGAAAGCGTTTAAAGCGCGTGCGCTGTTGTATGCTGCCAGTCCGCTGAACAACCAGAACGGACAGAAAGACTGGGAGGAAGCCGCTAAAGCCAACTGGGAAGCGATTAAAATTGCCGAGCAGTACGGCTATGCGCTACTCACCCTGGCCGATTACAAGAAAAACTACATTGGTACAACCTACTCGAACGAGCAGCTCTGGGCATGGTATGCCGGTACAAAAGCGTACAACAACTCGGATCTGAACGGGCAGATGAACGGTATTTTTGGCGGTGGTAAAACCGGCTGGTCCGGTGAATGCCCGACGCAGAATACGGTCGATAAATTTGAAACGAAATGGGGTGAGCCGCTGAATACAGAGGCTGATCGTCAGGCAGCTATTGCAGCAGGCCACTACAGTGACCAGAATCCGTATGCAAACCGCGATCCGCGTTTCTACATCGACATTATCTATAATACAGCGCAGGTACCGGGCTACGGTGCGGCTCAGATTTACTATACCCTGAACAACGGGGTAGCCACGTATGGTAACCTGCTGGATCAGACCTATGCCGGTGTAACGCGTACAGGCTATTACGAGCGGAAAACGTGGGGTGAGCAAAGCGTGAACAACAAGACCACGCCGCAGTATACCGATCCGCTGATCCGTCTGGGCGAGCTGTACCTGAACTATGCCGAAGCCGCCAACGAAGCCTATGGTCCGAACGGCGCTGCTCCGGGTGCTACATTGACGGCGCTTCAGGCGCTGAACAAGATCCGTACGCGGGCTGGTATGCCGGAAGTGCTGTCAAACTACACTGGTACAAAAGACAAGCTGCGGGACCGGATCAAAAATGAGCGTGTGATTGAACTTTGCTTTGAAGGAGCTCACTACTACCATGACATCCGCCGCTGGAAAGATGCGCCGGCCGTAATGACCGGAACGCTTTACCGCATGGATGTGGAGAAAGTGGCAACCAGTGCAACATACCCGACGGGTTTCAAATATACCCGGATGCCGTTATCGGCTGACCGTCAGGTGCGCTGGAAAGAAGCCATGTACTACCTGCCGTTTAACACGGAAGATATGTACAAGATGAAAAACTTCGTCTCCAACGACGTTTGGTAAGCCAACCCTTTAAACTGATTTACATGAAATTTTCGACTACATATATGTACAAGGGGTTGGCCGGCATGTTCATTGTTTGTCTGTTACAGACAACAGCGGTTCAGGCGCAGGACAAGACCTCTAAAAAAGCTAAACAGACTGTACCAATTCATCTGCGGGTAACGGACGAAGCCGGAAATCCGATCAGTAAAGCGGTTGTCGTGATCGGTGAAGGCCGGATCTATGCCGAAACCAATGCTGCCGGCGAATTTGACTTTCAGGGGCTGTCGGATGATTACGTCACTGTTTCATCGCACGGCTTCGGCAAATCGGTCTCGCTGGTGAGCGACATCATCCTGAACAGTACGGTAAAGCTCAAGGCGGAAAAAATGTTTGACACGGCCGACGACCTGATTCCGATGCCGTTTATGGATGTGAAGAAGCGCCGCGCAACGGGCTCTTATACAGTCCTCCGGACGTCGGATCTGGAAAAATACCCGACGAACGACATGCGGAATGCCTTTGCCGGTCTGGTCAACGGGATGGAAGTGGTTGAACGTGACGGCTCTCCGGGCCTGAACGCCGAAGAAGAAATCGGTAACTTCCGTATCACGGAAAAAATCGGTATCAGTACCCGCGGGCGCAGTCCGATTTTCATCATCGATGATATTCCGACCGACATTACTGAAATGCCGCTTGATCCGCAGGAAGTAGAATCGGCAACGGTCATTAAGGACATCGTCGGAAAAACCATGTGGGGTCCTCGCGGTGCTGACGGGATCATCTACATTAAAACCAAACGCGGTCAGAAAAACGAACGGGTGCTGAATGTCAATGCCGAAGAAGGTGTCAGTATGATCGACCGCTTTCCTGGCTGGGCATCCGGAGCAGATTATGCACGGCTCAACAATACGGCCCGTACCAACAGCGGCTTACCGGCACTCTACAGCGAATCGGCCATCAATGAATACGGTAAAAATGATCCGTATAACATGTATTTCCCGAGCGTCGATTTCCGGAGCCTGATGCTGAAGAACTCCAAGTCGTTCCGCCGCATTAACCTTTCTTCGTTGGGTGGTAATGAGTCGGTGCAGTACAGTGCGTATCTGGGGTATAACGGTGAGGGCGATATCTACAAAATCGGCGCACCGGCAGACTATAACCGGATCAACGTCCGGACCAACATTGATGTTAAAATCAATGATTTGATCAAGGTGAAGGTTGGCTTCTTCGGTGGCCTGACCCTGCGGCGTTCGGCCAACTACGGCTATAACTCGAACTTTACCAGTGATGACGGCAACACCAACACCGCGCTTGACCTTGTTGAGCTGAATACGGTGCTGAACGACATCACCAACACGCCGCCGGTTGCCTTCCCGGTTTATGCGGCGTTTGGCAGTGATCCGGTAGCACCGTGGTATGCAGTCAGTTCAAACTCGGCATATCGTCAGAACCCGATCGGTAACGTGATGCATAACGGTTACTATACAGAAACCGGCCGCACGGGTATGACCAACGTGGAGTTTGATTACGACATGAAGGAACTGATCCCGGGCCTGAAATCGCGGACGTATGTTGGCTTTAATGCCTATAACAGCGTGCGGATCGGTAAGGCTGAGGACTATATCGCCTACATCGCAACGCCGGGTAAAACGACCAGCGGGGCTGATACTGTCCGTCTGTCGAAAGTGCACGACGGGGTTGATATGCCGGGGCAGGCGAAACTTCACGACTTTTATTCGCAGCGGTTCAGTGTGTTTGAAAACCTGAGCTACGAACGCGCCTGGGATGGTCACGAGTTACAGGCCGGTCTGACCTATTACATCGCCAAGTCAGCCCGGAACGGGATCGAAGAACCACAGCGGGCCCAGAACGGTATTCTGACGGCGCAGTATTCGTTCCGGAACCGGTATATGTTCCAGGGCGTACTGAACTATGCCGGTACATACAGCTTTGCAAAAGACAAGCGCTATGCCATGTTCCCGGCAGCGGGCTTTGGCTGGGTCATTTCGGATGAATCATTCATGTCGAAGATCAAAGGTATAAACTACCTGAAACTCCGCGCCGAAGCGGGTATCAACGGGTATGAAAGCTTCCTGCCGCCGTTCTATGACCTGGATCGCTGGGGTGTTAACACATCCGGTTCTGCCTTCGGGCCGTATTCGACAAACCAATGGTTTGGCAGCAACACCGATAACACGGTGTACCGTACGTCGCCAAGCCGGATCGGTAACCCGGATCTGACGTGGGAAAAGCGGAAAGAAATTTCGATCGGTCTGGATGCACTCCTGCTGAACCGCAAGCTGTCGGTAGAGATCAATTACTTCAACAACCTGCGCGACGGTATTGTATCGCAGCTGGCGAACACGTTGCCGTATCTGGTCGGTATTTCCGGTGCGCGGCCGTGGTTTAACTACAACAAGGTGCGGTATTTTGGCGTCGAAACCGGTATTCAGTATACCGACCGTGTGGGTAACCTGCGCTTCTCTGTGGGTGGGAATGCAACCGTACAAAACAGTACTATCCTGAAATGGGATGAGCCTAAATACCGGTTTGGTTACCAGACCCGTATCGGTAAGCCAACGGATGCCTATTGGGGACAAACCTATGTAGGTAAGTTCGAGAGCGATGCCGCCACAAAACAGGTGCCGCAGATTTACGACGAAACCCTGCGCAAAGGCGATCTCCAGTATCAGGATATGAACGGTGACGGGGTAGTGGATGATAACGATCAGAGCTTTATCGGTCATACAACGCCACGGTTGTTTTATGCCCTGAATCTCCGGTTATCATACCGCAATTTCGAACTGACTGCGGTTGGTAACGGCCGTGCGTTGTATGATATTCCAATGACGAACAAGTACTTCTGGAGTGGCTGGGGCGATAACAACTTCTCTGATTTTGTGAAAAACAACGTCGACGGCGCTTATCCGCGGCTGACATACTACAAGGTTAACAACAACTTTGTCGCTTCGGATTTCTGGCTGCGCAACGGCGGTTTCTTCAAAGTACAGAATATCGAAATTGCCTGGAACGTACCGGTGTCGCCGGGTAAGGTAATCGGTGCCCGTGGCCTGCGGGTGTATGTTCGCGGCGCCAACCTGCTGACCGTGTCGAAAATCAAAGATGTTGATCCGGAATCGATCAACTCCGGTGTGACGACATACCCGCTCTTCAAAACCTTCTCCGGTGGTGTTAAACTGACCTTCTAGTTTTCAGGAAAATGAACATTAAAGTATTGAATATAAAAAGTTTATTGGCGCTGGCCGTTACAGGGGTAACTCTGGCATCCTGCGTTAATTATCTGGAGCCGTATCCGAACGGAAACCGGACGACGGAAGACATCTGGAAGTATCAGGACATGGTGCAGGGGTTGGTTGGTCAGTGTTACGACAACATGCCCCGGAACTATAATGATAACGAAGGTGTCTACCTCGACGGAACCACGGACGATGTGGTAATTACCAGCACAACCAATAACATGACCCGTCTGGCAGTAGGCGCCCTGCCTACCAGCCAGGACCCGTTCCGGACGTATTGGGATCGTGATTACCGGTCAATTTATCTGGTAAATCTGTTCCTGAAAGACCGTCGTGGCTACAACACCCGGTTTCTGGTAAACAGCCACCTGGACAGTCTGGTGAAAAACCGGCTTCAGGGCGAAGCGTATGCCCTGCGTGCGTGGTTTCAGTGGGATTTGCTCCAGAAATTCGGCGGTAAGGGGACGAACGGCCAGATGCTGGGTTATCCGATTGTGCTTGATCCGATTGACGTAAAAGGGGATGTGAATCTGGCGCGTAATACGTATGACGAATGCATAAAGCAAATCATTGCTGACTGTGATTCGGCGTACAAATACCTGCCGATTGCGCACCGCGATTTCCTGGTACCGAACGTAAACGACCGTGTATATGCCGGTTCCCGTTACTGGGGCCGCTTCGACGGGATCACCACACGCGCGATCAAAGCCATGGTGTACCTGACCTGGGCTAGTCCGCGGTTTAACCCGACGGGTGATGTGACGCGCTGGGAGCAGGCGGCTAAAAATGCGAAAGAGGTGATGGACTTCAAACTGAAGACCGATGCCGTCACGAACGGATTTGCCGCCGCCAAAGCAATTAACTGGTTCGATCCGAACTTCCCGGGGATTGTTTTCTCTGCCCGTTACAACAATGCGAACGATGCCATGGAGCGGATGTTCTATCCCGGTGGTTTTCAGGGAACCGGCTCGGTGGGTGCTACTCAGGACCTCGTAGATGCGTTCCCGATGAGCAACGGCTACCCGATCACGGACGCCCGCAGCAAATATGATCCGGCAAACCCGTATGCCAACCGTGACCCGCGTTTCTATGCCGCGATCTTCCATAATACGGCAAAGGCGGTTAAGCTGAATACGACCACAACCATGTATACGTTCGAAAACTGGACGGGTGCGAAGGATGCGGCAGGACCTGCGGTAAACAGCCGGACGAACTACCACATCAAGAAAATGGTGTTTATGGGACTGAACTGGTCGGATAACTCAATCAACCGGCAACCACACGCCAAGTTCTTTATCCGCTGGGATCACATGGTACTGGCATTTGCGGAAGCCGCCAACCAGTTTGAAGGACCGCTGGGCACACGGTTTGGCTTATCGGCCAAAGATGCCATGGCTTATCTGCGTACCCGCAACAACACGGATGGTGGTAAAGGCTTTACGACCGATCCGTATCTGACCGAAGTCGCGGCATTGGGTAAGTCAGCGTTCAACGAGTTTGTGAAAAACGAGCGCCGGCTTGAACTGTGCTTTGAGGGTACACGCTTCTTTGACATCCGTCGCTGGTCAACCGACCTGAAAGAGCTGAACAAGCCGGTGCACATGGCCAGAATAACACGCAATGCCGACGGGTCATTTGCCTACAAACTGGACGAAGTGGTTGAAACACGGGCGTATACATCGGCCTATCTGCCAATTCCGTACGACGAAATGCTGCGTATGAGCAAGCTGGTGCAGAATGAAGGCTGGGATTTGTGGAAATAATGACTAATCAGGATCATGAAAAAGTTAACCATCGTTTGCTTACTCTTAACTGCCCTGATGACCTCTTGTTATGAGGATTACATCAAGGATTTTGACCATACCTCGATCTATTTCATGTACCAGACCAACGTTCGTACGTTTGTCGTTGGCGAAGGTATGAAGATTGAGGTGGGTGCTGCCCTCGGCGGAACACGAGCCAATACCCGTGACCGGGTTGTTAATTATACCTTTGATGAAACCCTGCTCAATGCCAGCACACTGGCAGCAATGAAAACCGGTGCAGGGTATATCAAGGATGCGATTGCACCGGTGACGCAGCTGAAAATGCTGCCGGCTTCTTACTTTACCATTTCTGATAACGCTAAAATGGTGATTAAGTCAGGAGAGCACTCGGGTTCGGTTGTGATTAAAGCCGATTCGGCTAAGTTCCTCGCCGACGCAGCTACGATTAGTCCGGTGTATGCGCTGCCGTTTTACATTAAAACAGCAGATGCCGACTCCCTGTTGCCTGACAAACGCTATGCAGTCGTTGCCCTGAAGTATGAGGCTATGCTGTATGGTAATTACTGGCATGGCGGTGTGACAACGGTAAAGGATGCGACCGGCAAGGTCGTGAAAACAACAAACTACTTTACGACGATTCCGTCGCCGGAAAGCAAGGTGATGGTCCTGAAAACGGTGGGTACACACTCGCTCACAACCAGCAAAATCAGCGACCAGTCGGGCTCAATGATCATTACGCTGCAGGGTGGCAAAGTTGTGGTCAGTTCGGCACCGGGTTCTAAAGTGATCGTGGAAAACGACGGCGAAAGCACGTACAATCAGGCAAAGCTATTGCAGGACCGTAAGATTTTCCTGAAGTATAAATTTGCCAATGCCGACGGGACAACGTCGTACGCTCAGGATACCCTGACGTTCCGGAACAGGATACGCGACGGGGTTAACGAGTGGATGGATTCCGATCCGGCCAAGTATAAATAACCAAGGTGAGCGGGGTGCCGGAAGGTACCTCGCTTTTGTTTTCCCTCGGTTTAGAAAACAAAAAGCTGGAAATCCGTTTCTACAGGTCAGAACCAAGAACAGATACATCCATGCAACAGACAACCGCTCCCGACGAACCGGTAATTGAAGCCACGCCCGATCTGGAAGATGATCCGCTGCTGGATCAGGAGGTAACACATCCGGAAAAGGATACCGGCCTGACCCAAAACGAGGACCTGACCGGAACCGATATTGATGAAACCGGACCCGACGAAACCATGGCGACCGAATCTTAATGTAACTCTGGGAATTCTCTGATCCCAAAACGATTTGCGCTGAATGAACCGGATTTTAGCACATTAATGCGTTACTTTTCCTTTTAATGCGTTAATATGCGGTGTAGATTCGGTTTATTCAGCGTTTACATGATACAAAAAGAAAACCTCCTGCTCCGGACGGGAATTCTGGGATGCGGCCCCATTGCTCAGTTCGCCCATTTTGAGTCGTGTCAGAAAGCACGGAATGCCTCCTTGTTTGCGATCTGCGATGCAGCTCCGGATCTGCTTTCACACATGAATACCCGCTGGCAACCGGAAAAGGCATATAGTGATTATGACCGGATGCTGGCTGATCCGGATCTGGAATGTGTGATCATTGCTACGTCCGATGCCTTTCATCTGACCGCTGCCCGCAAGGCCGTTGAGGCCGGCAAACATGTGCTGGTTGAAAAACCGGCGGGTACCTCGCTGTCAGACTGTTATGCCTTGCAGGAGCTTGCCACCCGTAAAGGGGTCGTTGTGCAGGTGGGTCACATGAAACGCTTCGATCCTGGTATCCGGCACGCTCATCGGTTTCTACGGGAAAAGGGCGGACAATTGCTTTCCTACAGCGGCTGGTATATGGACAGTACTCACCGCTACACCGTAACGGATAATGTGCAGCCCCTGCCCGTGCTATCCTCCCGCGCCCTGAAACCCGGCTTTGACGAAAAAGCGGACAAAACCCGCTATTATCTGCTGGCACACGGCAGCCATTTGCTGGATACCGCCTGCTTCCTCGCCGGTGAAATCGGATCGCTTGACACACGGCTTGTGCATCGGTTCGGCGCGTTGTGCTGGTCAATACATGTCGATTTTAAAAACGGAGCTGTGGGGCACCTCAACCTGACCGTTCCTTACCGGGGCGACTGGAATGAAGGCTTTATGGTCTCCGCCCAGCACGGCAGCGTACAGGGGAAAACCTACAATCCGTGGTATTACCGGGGCAGTGATGTATCCTGTTTTCTGGACAGGACGGCGACCTATGAGCAGGTACTGGGCGCTGATGCTCATTTTTACCGGTTGCAGCTCGAAGGGCTGGCAGACACCATCCTGTATGGGGTGCCGCAGACCGGAACCGACCTGGCCGGGGGAATTCTGAACATCAAGGCTATGCTGGCGGTGCAGCAGTCCATCCGGGAAAATAAGCGGGTATATCTGGATACGATTCAGGAAGGAGAACTCTGATGGAAATCGGCATATTTGCAAAAACCTATACCGGGAGTTTTGAAGCAATTTGCCGGCAGATTCGGGCAGCCGGCATCCACCGGATACAGTTTAATTACGCCTGTGCCGGACTGTCGTCGTTACCACACTCAGTAGACGCCTCTATCCTGGCAGACGTGCAGCAATGCCTGACTAACCATTCGCTGACGGTTGACGCCGTGTCGGGTACCTTCAATATGATTCACCCGGATCCGGCGCAACGGGAACACGGATTGACGGCGCTGGCAGAAATTGCGTGCACCTGCCATGCCCTACAGACCAGACTGATCACACTCTGCACCGGTTCCCGCGACCCGTATGACATGTGGAAAGCCCATCCGGCAAATAATGAGGCTGGGGCGTGGTATGATCTTCGGGCGACGCTCGACAGGGCACTTGTTATTGCCGGCGAGCATGGCCTTTGCCTGGGCGTTGAGCCAGAAACAGCTAACGTCATTAATACGGTGGAAAAAGCAGCCCGGCTTCTCAGAGAAGTACATTCACCGTATCTGAAAATTGTTTTTGACCCAGCTAATCTTTTTGAGCAGGAACCGGACCACATCATTCTCGACCGGATTCAGAAAGGCCTCGACCTGCTGGGCGATGCGGTCATCTCGGCACATGCCAAAGACCGTGCTGCCGACGGGCGTGTGGTCGCTGCCGGCCACGGTAAAGTACCTTTTCCGGCCTATCTGGAGCATCTGTCGCGGACCGGTTACACCGGATCACTGATTGTTCACGGACTTCAGCCTGCCGACGTGCCGGACACAAAGCATTATCTCCAGTCTGTGTTAAACCAGATAACGACCAGATAATGAACCATCAGATTCAGTTTTCAGAGCGGGGGACAGGGCCGGTGCTGGTGGCAATGCATGGATTAGGCGGCGACCGTACACAATGGATGAACATGCTGCCCGACGATTTTCCGTTCCGGACCTTGTTTCCAGACTTGCCCGGACACGGTCAGACGGCGTGGCTGGCACCGGAATTGTGTACGTTTGACTGGTATGCCGGTGAAGTCTGGCGATGGCTGCATTCGCTGGGGATTACCGAACCGATACATGTTGCGGGCATTTCTATGGGGGCCGGTATTGCCTTAAAAATGGCCTGCCAGCAACCAGACCGTATCCATAAGCTGGTACTGGTACGGCCTGCCTGGCTGAACGAACCTTATCCCCCGAACCTTGATTTATTCGTACGCCTGGGTGAACAATGGGCGATAAGTAATGCTGCCGAAGCCCGCGACTGGATGGAAAATGATGCAGATTATTTGCGGATCAAGGCTGAAAACCCAGCCTGTTTAACATCATTTCACAGCCAGTTGGATCGCCCCGTCCCAAAGCTTGCAGTCAGGACACTTCGGGAAATGCCGGGAAGTACACCATACTATACGCCGTTTGAACTAGCTGAACTTTTCTGTGAAACGCTGGTAATTGGCAATAACGAAGATGTAATACATCCCATCATTATGGCTGAACAGTTAGCTTTCCAATTACCGTTTGCAACATTTAAAATAGCTAGCCCACGATATGCTTCAACTGAGCATCATAATCGTGATGTGATTACATACTTAATCGACTTTCTAAGAGAGAGACCCGTGTTTTACTGATTTTTAATTCATACGTTGTATACAACGAAAGGCGAGTAATTGAGCATTTTGTTTCATTAAGACAGCCATCCGCCCTTCAATTGCTTTTTTATTTTGTAGAAAGGCTTTAATATCCGGTTCTTTCGGGGCTTCTATCAACGTGAGCTTCCTGATCAAGCCTGAGATCCGTCCCCTACGTTTTCGTTCGGTAGTACCTTGAGCAGAACCCTGTTGCTTCTCTTTATCAATCTCCTGTTGCAAACGCTTTATTTTAGCCATCTGTAACTTGTACATCTCTACTTCGTCCTCATAATCGTAGATTAAGTCTCTAAGTTCGCATTCCAGTTTGCCGTATTGTAACCCAAGCTTATCGAAGACTGATCGTTCACTACTATACCTTGGCATGTGTCTTAATATTTTAAAACGTAAAAAAATGTTTTAAAAGTATTGTAATCGGAATCCCCTGAAAGCAGTATGCCTCAAGGGTTGTTAGAAAAAAGTATCAACAATGATGTTTAAACACCTATAATGCAAAATATGAAAATTAGCCTGATTACATTTTAATCATATTTGATTTTAATAAAAATGTAATTTAATGGCTCGGTCTTATTAAAATAAGTTTCATTTGTTGTTAATAAGGTAACATCATACTGCTGATATATCATATATACGATAATTAAGGTAGTACAGTTTTCTATTAACAAAAAAAGCTAGCTACAGTATATGTATGGCTAACTTAAAGGGAAATACTGCCAGACACCAAATAAGATATTCATTTATATACTCTGATACAAAGTTACTATGTAATAAATAGGTACAAATAGTGCCTTAACCTGATAATATGGTAAAGCATTAATGTAAAATAAAAAATGTTAGTAGGTTGATAATAAATTGATAATAAATGATTTATGACACCTTAAGTAGTTTACGGTACCTTTGTTCCGGCAAATAAACGTACCCTGCCAGACTAGCCGGCCCCACATGTGGCGTGAAGACAACTGGCAGGGTCTTGCTATACCAGATTCGGCACGACACCAATTTGAATGGAGAAAGGACATTTACTTGTCCTTTTTTTGTAGCTGGCAGTAAACGGACGTTATTTGTTGTTAAGCTATTGTTAATCTGAGGGATATAAATATAAAATACCGGAAATTTCGGATTCCGGAACTTTGCGGGGTTAGTACTTACCATTCTATCCCGGTTTCATGAGAAAACTTTTCCTTATTCTGTCATTCCTCATCTCGTCCTGGTGTGCCTATGGGCAAACGCCGGCGATTACATTTAGCGGAACCAGCCGCTCCGTTTCGGAGGGAGCCGGTCAGGTGGCCATTACGCTTAACCTGACGAACCCGAATACCTTGGCCGCTTCTGTACAGGTATATGTCTCCTCTGCTTCGGCCGGCAGCGGTACTGATTTTCAGTTTGCCAATCCAGCCACGGTCACGTTTCCGGCAGCCTCTACCGCAGCCCAGACCGTAACGCTGACATTTACGGATGATAATTTGCCCGAAGCAGATGAGTACATCATGCTGCGGTTACAGAATCCGGTCAATGCGCAGATTGGTTCGGCGAACTCGTACCTGATACTGGTGCAGGACAACGACCGGGTTGTTCCGGAACTGAACAGCTGCCTGAGCCTGTCACTGTTGACAAGCTATAAAAATCCGAACGGTGGTTCTTCGGAGATTGTCGCGTATGAAAAAACGTCGAAGCGGCTGTTCATTGCCAACTCAGTGGCCAACAAAATTGACATTGTTAATTTTGCAAACCCTGCCGCACCGGTGTCGTACTCGTCAATTAGCGTGTCGGCACTGGGGGGCAGCATCAATAGTGTTGCTGTAAAGAATGGGGTTATCGTGGCGGCTATCGAAAATGCTAACAAGGTACTGCCTGGCAAAGTCGTATTTTTTACTGCCGACGGCGTTGTGCTGAAAGAAGTTACGGCCGGTGTGCTGCCGGACATGGTCGCTATTTCGCCCGATGGTAAATATGTGGTGACGGCCAACGAAGGCGAACCTGACTCGTATCTGGCTACCGGTACTGACCCTGAAGGCTCGGTGACAGTTATTGACATCAGCGGCGGTATCAGCAACCTGACGCAAGCCAATGTGACTACCGTAAGTTTTGCCTCTCTTAACAGTTTCAAAGAAGCATTCAGGGCGCAGGGCATCCGGATTTTCGGCCGCAAAGGTAATGTGGCTAACGGTAGTTCAGTGGCAGAAGATTTTGAGCCTGAGTACGTTGCCTTTACCGCCGATTCAAAGAAAGCATACGTTACCCTACAGGAAAATAATGCTATTATTGTCATTGATCTGGATGCCAAATCCATCGCAATGAAAGATGGTCAGCCGTTTGTAAAGAGTCTGGGCTACAAAAATCACGCCCTTGATCAGAATAGCTTCGATCCGTCAGATCAGGGCGGGATCATCAGTTTTCAGAAACTGCCGGTATTCGGGGTCTACATGCCGGATGCCATCGCTTCCTATGAAGTGAACGGGCAAACGTTTTTCGTTACGGCCAACGAAGGTGATGCCCGTGAATATGACGGCCTGACCGAGGTGGTGCGCGCGGGTGGCAGCGGATATGTACTGGATCCGACGGTATTTCCGAATGCCGCCGACCTCAAAAACAACCAGTTATTGGGTCGCCTGAATGTAACAAACCAAACCGGCGATTTGGACGGAGACGGTGATTTTGATCAGATTCATGTGTTTGGCGGTCGCTCAATCAGTATCTGGGATGCAAACGGCAATCAGGTTTGGGACAGCGGTGACCAGCTGGAGCGTATTACGCGGGCCCTGGTTCCGGGTATTTTCAACGCCAGCAATACAACCGGAGCACCGGCAACAAAAAACCGGAGCGATGATAAAGGTCCTGAGCCGGAAGGCGTAACGGTTGCAAAAGTCGGTGACCGGTTCCTGGCATTTGTTGCCCTGGAGCGCGTTGGCGGCGTTATGGTCTATGATGTGACCAATCCTGCCAATCCTCAGTTTGTTACGTATACAAACAACCGTTCTGTTGCCGGTAATGCGAATGATGATCTGGGCCCGGAGGGTATCATCTACATTGCACCGGAAGAAAGTCCGAATGGTCAGCCGCTGGTATTAATTGCGAATGAGATCAGCAGTTCAGTATCGGTATTCCAGCTGAATACAACAGGAACGGGTTGCAATCCGCCATCCGGTACGCTGGCACTTGACGAACCGCTTTATAACTGTGAAACCCGTCAGATTACCTTCCGGACGTCCGGAGGAAACGGGACCGCTATTGAGTTCCGGGCCATTGGTGTACGGGATTGGGGTACCAGTCCGGTGGCTACGATTGAAGCACCGGTTGTGGCTGATCCAAACAACGCGACTATTCTGCTCGAAGCCCGCCAGAACGGACAGGTCGTTACCCGCGTGTTTAACTTCCGGACCTATACTTGTAACGGAACAACCCCGCCACCCGCACAGCCCGGCTCCCTGTCATTATTGGCGCCGGCCTATAATTGTTCAACCCGTCAGATCACCTTCCAGACGGCCGGTGGAAATGGGACCGCTATCGAATTCCGTGCCGTAGGGGTACGCGACTGGGGAACAAATCCGGTCGCAACCATCGAAGCACCGGTCGTGGCTGATCCGAACAACTCGGTTATTCTGCTCGAAGCCCGCCAGAACGGACAGGTGGTGACGCGGTCGTTTAATTTCCGGACAGCATGTGCCGCTGCCCGTGAGGCAACAGCCTCTGCGAATGAGCTTTCCGTGAAGGTATTCGGGAATCCAACCCAGCTTGAATCCCTTCAGGTTGAGGTTTCCGGTCTCGACGGGCAAGCCTTTACCGCCAGAATGCTGACCCTGAACGGTGTGCTGACGGATGAACACGCAGGGCCTGCCGCCGGCGAAAAGCAAGTGTTTACAATCCGGCCGGGCAAACAGGCAGGACTGTATCTGCTGACGATTCAGACGGCTGATAAACTGAAAACCGTAAAAATTATCCGGCAATAACCAGTCCCGCTGTTCACTAGCTGACTTACATAAAGACGCAGGTCTGACGGCCCTGTCTTGTAACGCTAAAGGCGGTGTCCGATCGGGCGCCGCCTTTTTTATGCTGAAAAGGTTAAAAACAACGTATCACGGACTTTTACGTATACGAAACACTTAATCTGGCTAACAAAGATGCAGGAAGAACAGTCTATAAAACGTCGTGAGTTTCTGGGTAAGGCCTCTGCTGCGGTGGCCGGCTTTATGATTGTCCCACGGTTTGTCCTCGGCGGTAAACGTCCTGACGGTACGAAGTACCTTGCGCCGAGTGATATTATTTCGCTTGGTTTTATTGGCACCGGTAAGCAAGGCCGTGGTCTGACCAACTCGTTTCTGACGACCAACGAAGCCCGTATTGTGGCCATCAGTGAGGTTTATAAGGCCAAAGCGCAGTTGACCCTGGACCGGATCAAGGATATTTACGCTAAAAATTCGCAGCTCGGCGCCTATTCCGATATTCCGGTATACAACGATTTCAGGGAGTTACTGGCCCGGAAAGATGTTGATGCCGTCGTGATTGCTACGCCGGATCACTGGCATGCGGCTATGGCGGTCCGGGCTGCCGAGGCCGGTAAGGATATTTACTGCGAAAAGCCTTTATCGCTGACGGTGAAGGAAGGGCGGGCGATGGTGAATGCCGCCCGCAAGTATAACCGCGTATTTCAGACCGGTAGCATGCAGCGCTCATGGCCTGAATTCCGGCAGGCAGCCGAGCTGATCCGGAACGGCTATATCGGTGAGGTGAAAAGTATCAAGGTAAATGTCGGCCCACCGCCGAAGTCCTACGATTTACCGGCTGAACCGATCCCCGAGGGACTGGACTGGTCAGTGTGGCTGGGTCCGAATCAGCCTGTCGCCTTCAATTCAGAATTGGCGCCGCCGCTGTCGAAAGATGTGTTCCCGAACTGGCGTAACTACAAAGAGTTCGGTGGCGGAATGGTGACCGACTGGGGCGCGCACATGTTCGATATTGTGCAATGGGCACTGAATAAAGACGATAGTGGGCCGGTTGAGGTGATAGCGCCGGATGGAAAAGACCACCCGTTCCTGACCTATAAATATGACAATGGCATTACCATGACACACGAAAAGTGGGATTGGAGCAACGCGATTCTGTTTACGGGTACGGAAGGTGAAATCCGTGTACAGCGTAAGAAGCTGGAAACGACACCGGCCTCCTTGCAGACGAAGGTCATCGGCGAGTCGGAAAAGCACGTGTACAAGAGTGAAAATCACTACAAGGATTTTCTGAATGCCATGCGTAACCGCACGAAGCCGGTGTGTGATGTTGAAATCGGCCACCGGACAGCCTCTGTCTGCAATATTGGCAATATCGCCTATCAGCTGAAACGGCCACTGCAGTGGAATCCGAAAAAGGAAATGTTCAAAAACGACAAGGAAGCCAATGAACTCCTCGGCCGGTCGATGAACGATACATGGGGCATAAAATTACTATGATTAGGGTGATTGAATGACTGACTATGATAAGTGATGGACTATGATTTTCCGGACAGTTTAATCATAGTCCGTCATTCAATCATAAAAATCATAGTTTAACCTTCACTATTTCCCCGAAGTAATTCATGTACACGGCATAGTCCAGTGTTTTGTCGGTTTTAGGATCGACAAGATGCATGGCCAGAACAATGTATTTCTGGCCGTTAAAGGTTGGCTTGTAGGTGACCTGCTGCAAGATACTGGCCTGAATTTCGTCATCGTTTTTCAGAAAATACGTCAGGTCGTCTTTGGTCAGGGTCCGCTTAAACGCCTGTTGCCCGGACTTTTTTGTCGCCAGTACGGTGATCGTGTTGTTCGCAAAACACCCGGACGGGGTTTCAACCCATGTTGAGTCCTGGTCGAGGGTCAGTGCAAATTGCAGCGGTTTCGAGGACTCTTTATAAATATCAGCCTTGCCCAGTTTGGCCGCATCAGCCAGTGATTTACAATCCTTCCGTTTTTCTGCCGCCGCCGTGGTGTCGGCGACCGTATTGGTATCGTTTTTAGCCGATTGCTGATTACAGGCACTTCCCGAAAGTACCAGTAATCCTAAAAGCCAGATGTTTTTCATGACGCAAAGATCGAATTTGTCGGAAGATCAGCCTAAAAATCAGGCAAACCTTATTAAATGATTTGCCTCCCCAATAAATGATCATTGGATAAGAACCGACAGTCATAGCCTTGGTAGTCAGGATATTTTAGATAGATTTGCCGCTCATAAAACCACCTTATCATGTACAAATCAATTTTAGTATCTCTTGTTTGCCTTGTTACGCTTGCATCATGTGGCAATGCAGAAGAAACTGAGCGTTTACGCAAGGAAAATGCGGACCTTAAAACACAGCTTGCACTGCTTAACGACGCAAAAAAACCGAAATACATTCTGAAGCTACGCCTGAAGCAATCCAGTTTTTCACTGAGCATTAAAAAACACATCCGGAACGCAGTCAATGCCGTTGAGTTCGAACTACCCGTTGATAAGGACTTTTACGACAGCGTTTCCGAAGGAACTGAAATCGTTGATAAGTTCCGGTTTGGCTCTCTGGTATTGTACGGCAGCCTGGGCGACTGGGAAATGACCGTCAAGGGCAAAGAAATCAGACAATAATCCTTACTTCGGAGCAACAAAGCCGGCCGAGGCATCGTCCAGAATCAGTACCCAATCGTGGCCATAGCCCTGCGACGGAGGCGAAAACTGTTTCGTACCCTCATTAGCGAATGTGCCGGCTGGCTTTGTCTCGCCCTTTCGCGGATCAAACCACAATGCGGTCAGTGACTTACCGCTGATTTTACCGCAATTAACCGTGAATGGACGGCCGGCTGCGGAATAAATAAACGCGTAATTTGTACCGCGTGTTGCCTGAATGCGGTCAGCCGGTCCGTAGCTGGCTTCCTGAATAAAGGACTGATCCGGCACACGGTCGAGCTGCGGCCGCGAGGTCATCAATCGCCGTACATGTTTCATCTGATTTGCCGCAGGCAGTTCCAGGGCCTCATACCACGGGATTTTAGCGCCATTGACCGGCTTCCGGCCGGGAGCATACATCTGCCAGATGTCATGACACCCATAGGTATGGCCGAACGCCCCGGCAAACAGGTCCAGATAAGTGTATTTCCGGACGTCGTACGCATTGGACAGGCCGAGGTCGGTCACGTTGAAACAGACCGGATGATCTTCGTAGATCGGCTCGGCGTCGATGACGGGCTTGGCAGGCGTCCGGTTGTAGACAAAGCTGATTTTGTCGTAGGTAGGCGTGTCGCGGCAATGGCCGTTTTGCAGCATATTAAAATCCAGCCAGGTATCGGTATGAAACCAGTGCGACGAACCGCCCATGTTGGTAGCGTTCGGTTGCGGATGGAAGGAAAGTAACGCGTTTGCCGGGCCGCCCGTACCCTCCTGAACCCCCTCGGCCATAGCCCGCCAGACGGCCAGATCATCAGAGCCTTCGCGGGGTGTCCGGTCGCCGCCCAGTACCCAGACCAGGTTTTGTTTGTTTTTAAATCGGTTGCCAATCCATTTTCCGTATGTCCGGGCGTTCTGTACCGTAAAAATCTCGGGCCCGTCGCCCCACGTCGATTTGTTCAGTTTATCACCCCAGGTTGGCAGCAGCGCAATCACCAGACCATGCTTTGCGGCAAGGTCAATGATATAGTCGACATGGGCGAAATAGGCTTCATTCGGCTGATCCGGGTTATTATTTTGCAGCGGTTTTTCGCCGAGGGCATTGGGCGTATTCAACCCGTCGAGTTCAGCAAGCGCCACCGCCTGAATGACGGTAAAGCCTTGCTCTGCCCGTCGCTTCAGGTATTTGTCAGCTTCATCGCGGTTCAACCGGTGAAATAACTCCCAGGCCGTATCACCCATCCAGAAAAACGGAGTACCATCCTGATGAATAAGGTGCCGTTGATTAGCTGAAACGGTCAACGGACCATGGGAGACGGGTGTCTGTGCTAAAAGAAGATAAGTCTGAAGTAGTAAACCTGCCGTAACGAGCCAACGTTTCATCGTGCGATTCTATAGAGGATGACTGATGCACGGTAAATGGCCGGTATTGCCATTTCTACTGTACCGGCTATAATAACATTCTTTTCTGACATGAGTATTCTGCTATTTTATGGTACTTTATTAGACCATACCCTTCCTCAATACGACAACATGCAATTTTTGAAACGATTTCAATATTTTGGCAGTCAGGACCTTCCCAAACGACGTCTCCCGCTATTGCTGCTCTTTTTAATGGGTGGTAACCTGGTAGTCGCTCAGTCTGTGCCGAAAACGGTTTCGCTGTTTGACGGTAAAACCCTGACCGGCTGGAAAACGGTTGACCCCGCCCAGCAAAAACTCTGGTATGTGGCCGACAGCATGATTATCAGCGGTGACCGGCAGCACAAAATTCCGGAAAATACCTACCTGCAAACGGCAAAAGCGTATGAAAATTTCGAGTTTCGCTGCCTATTCCGGCTGACCGGCGATCCGAAAACCGGCATGATCAACAGCGGGATTCAGTACCGGTCCGTGATTAACGGTACGAAAATTATTGGTTATCAGGCCGATATCGGTGATGGCTACTGGGGCGATATTTACGACGAACACCGGCGCGGTAAACTGGCTGGCGGCGACCTGAGTGTGCTGAAACGCTTACTAAAGCCCGACGGCTGGAACAGCTACATTATCCGCTGTACCGGCAAACGGCACGAGCTTTATATCAACGGTGTAAAAACCTGCGATTATATCGAACAGGATAATACGATTCCGCAGAAAGGTGTCATTGCCGTTCAGATTCACAGCGGCGGGGCAGCACAGGTCCAATTCCGCGACCTGACCATTTCCGAACTATAGTCCAAACCACCACACCCGTCGTATCTATTAACTAACTGCCTTTACTCCTTAATCAACATGAAACTACTTCTTCACATGAAACCTGCTATGATCTGTCTGCTGGTCTTTTTGACCGGCAGTATAGTCAGGGGGCAAAACCCGAAAGAGCAGCCGGCCGGAGAGATTTCGAAGATCGACCGTGAGTTTGTGCTGGAAACCACCATGCTGGGCTATTTTGCCAAAGATGGTGCCCGCAATCCGACCCTGAAAGCCAGCAAAGGCGAGTGGGTGCGGATTACGATTAAAAACGGGGAGCTGATGACCCACGACATCGCCTTCGAGAAAATGGGCATCAAGAGTAAATCCATTCAGGAGAAGGGGGCAATGGCTTCCATTACCTTCAAAGCTGACAAAAGTGATACGTACTATTGTTCAGTGCCAGGCCACCGGCAGGCAGGTATGGTCGGGGCACTGGAGGTTGTTGACGGACCGATCACCGAAGCAAAAGTAGCGGGCATTCTGCCGGTCAAAAATGGCCAGCCGCTGAACCTGAATTTTGAAACCGGCACCCTGAAAGACTGGACAGCTACCGGCGATGCCTTTTCGAATCCGTTAATTTCGCAGGAACCGTCGCCGGTGCACGAAAAGGACATGAGCATCGGTTTTGAAGGTAAGTATTTTCTGACGAGCGGCGGAACGGTAAACTTTAAGCAAACCGGTACCCTGACGTCGGTGCCGTTCACAGTAACACATCCCTTTGCGTCGTTCCGGGTGTCGGGTGGCGCGCTGGCAGATACGCGCGTAGAACTCGTACAGGCGGCTATGAACAAAGTAATTTTCCAGAGTACCGGCCAGGGCCGTGCTACGCTGCAGCCGGTCGTTGTCGATTTACAACCGTATCTGAATCAGGAAATTTTTATCCGGATTGTGGATAACGAAACCGGTATCTCCCAGATTCCCTATATCCCGAATGATAAGCTGGCCCACATCAATTTCGATGATTTTGCCTTTTATGTTACCCGTCCGGTGTTTCCGAACGAGCTGAAACAGAAAGATATAATCATTTTACCACCCCTCGATCCGGTCCTGAACGCCGGGCTTTCGGGTGAAAAAGCCGCCGCAGCCATGACGCCGCCCAAAGGCTTTAAAATTACGCTGGCCGCCGCTGAACCGGCCGTTATCCGGCCGATCTGCTTTACCATTGACTGGCGCGGACGGTTGTGGGTTGTCGAAGGCCATACCTACCCGATACCGGCACCCGAAGGCCAGGGGCGTGACCGCATCCTGATTCTGGAAGACACCAATGGCGACGGTACACTCGATAGCCGGAAGGTGTTTGCCGAAGGCCTGAATCTGGTCAGTGGCATCGAGGTCGGTATGGGTGGAGTCTGGCTCGGAGCGGCCCCGTACCTGCTGTTTATTCCGGCTGATTTTAAAACCGACAAACCGACCGGACCGGTGCAGAAACTGCTCGATGGCTGGGGCACGCAGGACACCCACGAAACGCTGAACAGCCTGCGCTGGGGGCCTGATGGCTGGTTATACGGTACGCACGGGGTCTTCACGCATTCAAACGTCGGCAAGCCGGGCGCTCCCGATAGTGAGCGGACCAAACTGAATGCCGGGGTATGGCGCTATCACCCGACCACGCAGAAATTTGAGTTATTTGCCGAGGGCACCAGTAACCCGTGGGGCCTTGATTTTAACGACTATGGCCATGCATTCGTTACTGCCTGCGTGATTCCGCACATGTACCACATGATTCAGGGTGGCCGGTATTTCCGGCAGGCGGGCAAGCATTTTAACCCGTATACCTACGATGACATTAAAACTGCCGCCGACCACGTGCACTGGGTAGGCGAGCGCGGACCCCATGCCGGTAACTTCCGGTCAGCTTCGGCGGGTGGGGGGCATGCCCATGCCGGTGCCATGATCTACCTCGGTCACAGCTGGCCGCAGGAATACCGCAACGAAATTTTCATGAATAACATCAACGGCGCCCGCTTCAACCGCGATCATCCTAACCGGTCAGGGTCAGGGTACGAGGTGGCGCACCGGCCGGATTTTATGGCTATGAACGATTCATGGTCGCAGTGGCTCAATTTTAAGTATGACGCCAGCGGGTCGGTGTTTGCCATTGACTGGTACGATAAAAACCAGTGTCACAGCCCGAATCCGGATGTACATGACAAAACGATGGGCCGGATTTTCAAGATTACCCACGAAAATGATAAATGGGTACAGGTTGATCTGGCCAAATTGTCGGATCTGGAACTGGTAAAATGCCAGCTGAACCCGAACGAGTGGTATGTGCGTCAGGCGCGGCTGTTGCTGCAGGAACGGGGCGGCAGTAAAAAAGTGCACAAGGCCCTGAAAGAAATGCTGAAAAATAATCCTGACGATACCCGTAAACTGCGGGCGCTCTGGGCCCTGCATGTAACGAAGGGGCTGACTGAACAGGAGCTGGCGGATTTGCTGTCGGATACGAGTGAAAATGTCCGCAGCTGGGCTATTCAGCTCTTGTGTGAAAATAAACAGCTGTCTGCCGTAACGCTGAAGCGCCTGACAGAACTGGCGCAGCAGGATAATTCGGCCCTGGTCAGATTATACCTCACCTCGGGCATGATGCGGCTCGATCCTGCTCAGCGCTGGGAGGTACTGGGGGCGCTAATGCAGAAAGACGAAGACAAAAATGACCATAACCTGCCGTTGATGACCTGGTATGCGTTCGAACCATTGGCGGCTATCGACATGAAACGAGCCATTGAGATGGCGCAAGGCTCAAAAATGCCGAAGCATCTGCCGTATACTATTCAGCGGATTGCGGCGATTGGTACCGACGAAGCAAAAAAACTGCTCAAGGATCTGAACGACCGCGTTGGCAAAATGGACCATACGCATGAGAATCACGAAGTCCAGATGCTGCTGGCAAAGGTGTTAAACGAATAAGCGCTGACGAACATGACCATAAAAAACCGTAACAAAATCCGTTTGGATATACTGGCAGCAGTAGCCTTTCTGGCAATTGCGGGTCACGGAAACGCGCAGGACTCGAAAGAAGCGTTTAAGATAAAGCAGAAAATGGCTGAGAGCGCCGTTTCCGCGCCTGACAGCAAGTCGGTGGTACCCGAAGGGAATTTTAAAAAAATTACCCTGACCCGCGATTTCCTCTCTGAAGGCGTTGCGGTTGCCGACCTCAATAAGGACGGTAAAATGGATATCGTGGCGGGCTATTACTGGTTCGAAGCACCGAACTGGACACGGCACGAAATGGCTCCCTCGCGGGTATTTGACCCCCGGAAAGAGTACAGCAATTCATTTCTCGATGTGGGCATGGATGTGAATCAGGATGGCTGGGACGATGTGGTTATCATCGACTTTCCGGGAAAGCCGGGGTTCTGGTTCGAGAATCCGGGTAAAAAGGGCGGCGAGTGGCCGAAACACATGCTGGCCGAATCAATGGGTATTGCCAACGAGTCGCCGGGCTTTTTTGACATTGACGGCGACGGGCGGCTGGACATACTCTGCGGCGACAAGGATAAAAAGCAGATTGTGTGGCTGAAAGCGCCGTCTAAAGCCGGCGAAACCGACTGGAAACGCTATCCGCTGAGTCAGGAAAATGTGCCGGGGACTGAGCCATTTTCGCACGGCATCGGCTTCGGGGATATCAACAACGACGGAATCAAGGATGTGATTATCCGGGAGGGCTGGTTTCAGGGTACAGCCGATAAAACGGCGGGTAACTGGGTTTTTCATCCGGCGAATATCGGTGAACCCTGCTCGCACATGCAGATTCTGGACGTAAACGGCGACGGCAAAAAGGATGTGGTCAGTGCATCGGCCCATGCACTGGGCATCTGGTGGCACGAGCAGGTGGTGGATGAACAGGGAAAGCTGAATTTTAAAACACACCTGATGAGTAACACCACCGCCCAGACCCACTCATCGATCATGGCCGATCTGAACGGCGATGGCCGCGCCGACTACATTACGGGAAAACGGTTTCTGGCACACCACGGCCGTGATCCCGGCGACAGTGATCCGGGCATTTTGCTCTGGTTTGAGTTTACGCCCGGCAAAGCGCCGTACTACAAAGAACACGTGATTGACAATGACTCAGGCTCGGGGCTGAATGTGGCCGTGCATGACATGAACCGCGATAAAAAACCGGATATTATCATCGCCAATAAAAACGGGGTGTTTCTGTTTGTAAATCAGATCCGGTAGAGAACGGAAGTTCGTTTTCAGGCATAAAAAAACACGGAATGCCATTCCGTGCTACACAAAAAAAGGTCTGCTTTCGGGCAGACCTTTTTAGTTAGGGGTGTGTTGTAACCCGGTTATTTTGCAGGCTTTTTAAACACCGACTCGTCGATCGGGCCGTTGATAACCACTTTATTCGTGATAAAAGACATTTGGCCGGCCATCGGGTTTGCCATTTCCATCAGGTGAGGAATCTTCACACCGTTAATTTCTTTGTAATCGCCGAGGCCGATTTCTGATGTCTGGCCATTTGCCGTAGCTACAACTTTCGTCACCATATAGGTTTCCGGATCCAGATACTCATCGACTACCTGTCCGTTATTCATCGTCAGTTTCAGGTGGTGTAACTCTTTCTTCCCTGCCTTTTCCTTACCGATGTATTCAACCTTGTGGCCTTTGTCCTTGTAGTTAACCAATGCGCCGAACGGATCAAGTTGTCCCTGAGACATTTTCAGCTGGTCGCCCGGCATATCTTCCGGTTCGCCCGTACCACCCATCATCGCCGGGCGGATCATCCAGCCTGTCGTTCCGTCGACGACAGAAATCATGGAGTTACCCATAATTTTTGATTCGCTACGGAAGGCCTTGCCAACCAGCACTACGGTTTTTACGGGGATGTCCATGCCCTGAACCGAAATAGACTGATCCGTAGAAATCGATTTTACATTTTTAAGATTCTCAACGCCACCGAGTGCCGCTACGTGTTTATTCACGATTTCATCAACGCTTGTTTGCGCGAAGGCGCTGACAGACAGGAATAAAGACAAACCTGCAACGAGAATTTTATTTGTTTTCATGGTTTTAAACCTCCTTACCCGGTTAATGGGGTACTTAAATGATGCCGGAGATCAAGGCAGTTAGGTTAAAATGTTAGTATTAAAACGTTTTTATGTGCAATATAGATATTTATTGATGTGATTAACGGGGGTTACTGCCGGTTGGTGAACCGCCGGTTCCGCCGGCCTGGCCATTACCATCGCTCTTCACATCGTCGTTGTTCACACCTTTGGCTTTCTTACGCGGGGCGTCCATCGTCATTTTGCCGATCTTGTACGTAAACGTCAGCCGGACACCGCGATTGTACAGATAAACATCATTTACCTGTGTGAACAATGCTGAGTTCAGCACCGTATGGATGTTAAACCGTTTGCTCATGAAGTTCTCCGCAGCCAGACCAACGCTTCCTTTTTTGTTCTTAAAGTCTTTCTTCAAGCCTACTGTATAGAAACCAAATCCACCCTGTTTGCCTTGCAGCTGTATTTGCTGACCTTGCAGGAAGCCGAATGCCTGCGCTCCCCAGCCATTTTTAAACTGAGCAGAGGCAAAGGTACCGCCGCTGACGTTCAAGCCCGAGTTGGTTACTGTCGATGACAGCCCATCCTTGCCTACCGCCTGGCCGTTCAGGTTGGTATAAAACCCGTTGAAGAAAATCCCGATACTGATTTTCGACGTTGCCGCAATGTTGGTAAACAGGTTGACCCCATAGGCTTCCTGCCGCCCGATGTTCTGGTATGTGGTCACGATGGCACCGGCCAGTGTGTCAGATGGCCTACTGATCTGGGTAATCGCATTGTTGGTCAGACGGCCGAAGAACGTCGCATTCACAAAGGTTTTACCGATTGTTTTGCTCACGCCTAACTCAATGTTGTTCGTCAGTTCAGGGCGCAGTGATGGGTTACCGGTCGTGATTACCGACGGGTTGGCCGAGTTAAAGTTCGGGTTCAGCTGTTGCAGACCCGGCCGCTGAATCCGGCGGTTGTAGCCCAGTTTCAGGGTTGTACCCTTAATGGTTTTTGACGCATTGATACTTGGCACCAGGACACCGTAATCGCCGATTCCAAGCACACCGCCCTTTTCTGTACTGGCATCAAGGAAGGTGTGCTCGTAACGCAGACCGCCTTTGAACGTATACCGTTTTTTGGTCGTGTACGTATAGGAAGAGTAGGCAGCTGCAATGTTCTGGTGGTAGAGTAAGGCTCCTGTTGTGTTGTTGTTCTGTACTTTATAATCACCGGTCGGGCCGGCAATCAGGTAGCTGAAATCGCTGTTTACCTCCCGGAAGATGCCTTTGGCACCGAATTCCAGCTGCTGGTTTTTATTGATCGACGTCTGGTAATCAGATTGGATCGTAAATTCCTGGTTTACGTTTTTGTTGATGTTCCGCTGGCGGGCGGTCAACGCATCTGATGTATTACGGATATTAGCGTCAAAGTTATTAGTCAGGTCATTACGGCTATACAGCGTCGAAATGCTCCATTCGCCCTGTGGCTGCCCGATCCCTTTGTTAAACGTATGCAGGTAGTCAAGGTTGACGTCAACGGTACCCGACAGGTTTTTGCTCAACACGTCGCGGCCTGACCGTGCACCGGCCGTTCCATTCGTGAACAGCTGTGTAATCAGGTCCTGCTGATTGGTCATGTTACGCACACCGTACCGCACACCGGCAGTGATGCTCTGATTTTTTGCCAGATCGTAGTCAAAACCAAGGTTGTACTGGCCAAAGAGGCCTTTCATGTGGCCATCGCCGGTCTGGCGGGTCAGGGTAGTGATACCGTTGTTTTCGCTGGTCTGATCGAGGTTCGTTTTGGTGATGGTGTTATACATCCCGCGTCCGAATCCGCCGAGGGTAAAGCCTGTTTTGCCTTTCCGGTAGCCGCCGTTCAGCGACAGGGTTGAGCCACGGTTTCCGATACCCGAGTCTACGTTTAAGTTCAGGCCCTGGAGGCTGTTCTTTTTCGTAATGATGTTAATGATACCACCCGATCCTTCGGCGTCATACTTGGCCGACGGGCTGGTGATTACCTCAACCGTTTTGATCTGGTCGGCCGGAATCTGTTTCAACGCATCCGACACGCTGCTGGCAATGATCGTACTTGGCTTATTGTTGATCAGTACCCGGATATTCTGGCTGCCCCGCAGACTGACATTCCCGTCGAGGTCAACGGTAAGCAGGGGCACTTTGCGGAGGATATCGGTAGCGTCACCGCCTTTAGCGGCAATGTCCTTATCGGCGTTGTACACCAGCCGGTCCACTTTTTCTTCAATTACCGCCGCCTGTCCGGTCACGGTTACCTCGGCAAGTGTTTTCACGTTGGACGATAGCTTAATCGAGCCGAGGTCAATGCTCTGCCCGTTTGCTACCTTCACATTATCAATCACTTTGGTCCCGAAACCCACGAATGTGATCAGAATCCGGTAGTCACCAGCGGCCAGTTTCGGCAGCGTAAACTTCCCTTTTTCGTCGGCAAGGGTACCGTCAACGGCTTTATTCGTAGCTTTATTATACAATGCGATGCTGGCAAACTCAACCGGCTTAGCTTGGGCAGAGTCAACAACCATACCGGTAATTTTCGCAGTACCTTTCGGTGATTGATCGCCCGCAGTACCCGGCAATGCCTTGGTTTGCGAGGCACCGCCCATCATTGGGAACTGTGCTTTAACCGACTGGTACGTGCTTACTGTAAGTAATGTTGCTGCAATAAGGATGAGGTTCGTTTTCATTTTCCTGACTTGAATGGTTCAAAGGTCATACCTTCTCCTGACGTCTGAAATAAAAAGCGGATAAACGACGGAAAAGCCCTGATAAACCAGGGCTAACGGCTGACGAACGTACCGGGCAGGCTGATGACTGGTGTTTTGCCCCGATAAGTAGTAAATAAGGATACAATTCCGGCAGTCAAAGTAACATTTATGCATCGTAGGGGCGACCCCACGTGGTCGCCTAAGCCGGCGGATAGAAGTAAGCGATTGCCCAAAGAAACGATCAACTTCGCTGAATCGGCACCCCATTTTCCCTAATCATTGTATCAAACCGCAGCTTTACGTACTTTTGACGTAAAGCTATTCGCTAGCTGAAACAAACCCCCTTTATACCTATGAAAAAACCTGTTTATCTGCTGTTATGCTGGCTGATGGCAGGCATCGCCTGTGCGCAGACAACGCCCCCGAAACGGCCTTTGCCGATTATTGATGTCCACGTCCATGCTATGAAAGTGTCGCCGGGCTTTGCGATTGAGATGTGTCCGTGGTTTTTGCGGGACATGCCGGGAGGTGACCCCAACCAGCAGATGCGGGCTTTTCTGAATGCGGAATGCGTCGATCCATTGCAGCCGGCAAAGTCCGATGCGGAAATGGAAGCGGCCGTCCTCGAAACCATGAAGCGGCTGAACATGACGATCATTGCCTACGGTGATCCGCAGATACTTCGTCGCTGGAAAAAGGCAGCACCCGACCGCGTCATTCCCGGCATTGGGGTAAGCTCGCCGAATGACATGAGCGTTCAGGCCTTCACCGACTCGTTATCGTCTGGTTTCTATAAAGTTATGGGCGAGGTGGCACCACAGTATCAAGGGTTATCGCCCAGCGACATGTCGCTCGACGGGTATTTTGCCGCCGCCGAAAAGCTGAACATTCCGGTCGGGATCCACATGGGGACGGGCGGTAACGGGATGGCCAATATCTCCCAGTCAAAGTACCGGGCGTCGCTCGGCCGTCCGTTTTTGCTGGAGGACATGCTGGCCCGGCACCCAAAGATCAAAATCTGGGTGATGCACGCGGGTTATCCGATGATCGACGAAATGATTGCGCTCATGGGCGCCAATGCTTATGTGTATGTCGACCTGGCAGGTTTTATCTGGAGTTATCCGCAGGCCGAAATTCACATGTACCTCAAACGGCTGGTACAGGCCGGATTCGGCAAACGCATCATGTACGGCACCGATTTCATGATCTGGCCTAAGCTCTTTGAAACATCCATCAGCATGATCGAAAACGCCGATTACCTCTCCTTTGATCAGAAGCGCGACATCCTGTTCAACAACGCCGTCCGCTTCTTCCGCCTCGATCCGGAGAAATATAAGTAGCGATTGAGTGATTGTGTGAGCACGCTTAATGGCACTCTTCAAATGTGAGCGTATACACTGCCGTGGCCACTCAATCACCCAATCACCCAATCACCCAATCACCCAATCACTCAATCACTCATTCACTCTTTGTTTCAGTGCTTCCTCGTCGGTCAGGTCCAGCCGTAGCGGGGTTATGGAAACGAAGTTGTTTTCGACTGCCCAGCGGTCGGTGCCTTCTTCGGCGGGTTCCAGCGGGGTCACAGTAAACCAGTAGTGTTTACGGCCCAGCGGGTCAACGCCAGGCACAACAGTCCCGTCGTAAAGCCGGACTGATTGTCGGGTCCAGCGGATACCGGTTGGATTTTCGGGGAAATTTACGTTGTACAAAGCCAGTCCGGGCGTGGCCAGCAGCAGCGTTAATGCTTCTTCTACATAGGGAGCAAGGCGGTCAAAATCAGGCTCGGTTTTACCCACCGGTGTACTGAAGGCGATGCCTTTAATGCCCAGCAAGACAGCCTGTTTGGCAGCAGCAAGGGTACCGGAATGCCACATCGAATTACCAAGGTTAGGACCCATGTTGATCCCCGACAGTACCACATCTGTCTGGCTCCAGAGGTGGGTGCCGATGGCAACACAGTCGGCAGGCGTGCCGTTGACGCGGTAAGCATCCAGCCCCTCAAATGAAATTGGTGATGTGCGGTAAGATAACGGACGGGAATGCGTAACGGCATGTCCCATAGACGATTGCTCCACATCCGGCGCTACAATCCGTACTTCCCCGAACCGGCTGGCAACCTTGGCCAGGGCGGCTATACCGGGGCTATAAATGCCATCATCGTTTGTGATCAGGATTCGCATATGTCTGTTTGGATAGAATTCTTCAACCACGGAGGTTGTAATCGGTTAATCTGTTAATTCAACCCCACAGACACGAAAAAAGATGAAGATTGCTACCCTATGGCACAATCCCGATGCCGGTGATGACGGCCAGTCAGAACATGAACTGAAAGCCCTGATTGAAGAAAACGGGTTTCAATGCCGTACCATTGATGAACAGGACGACGAATTAAGAATACACCTCGATGCCAGTGATTTCCTTGTAATTGCAGGGGGAGATGGTACGGTCAGGGGAGCGGTTAAGAAACTGATCATGCCTCGTTTTGACCCTATACCGGTTCCTGTTGCCGTATTGCCTTCCGGAACGGCCAATAATATCGGGACCAGTCTGCACATCCGGGGCGAACAGGAAGAGATTATAAAGTCCTGGCATTCAGCTTCCGTAAAACCAGTGGATGTAGGTTTCGTTGAGGCGGGTACGGATACCCGTTTCTTTCTTGAAAGCTGCGGGATCGGGCTGTTTCCGGAATTAATGAACGTCATGAAGCATAAAGAGGAGGAAGAAAACCGGGAAGACCGGCTGGACGATGCCCTCGAAACGCTCCGGCAACTGATTCCGTCCTATCCGGCGTTTGGCTGTACCATCCGGTTTAACGATCAGGTATTGCATGGTCGTTTTCTGATGGTGGCGGTAATGAATATGCCGATGTTTGGCCCTAACCTGTTCATGGCCCCCGATGTTGATCCCGGCGATGGTAAGCTGAATCTGCTGCTGGTCCCGGAAGACGAACGAGAGCATCTGGCCGGTTTTGTAGCGAAACGACTCGCCGGTATTGATGTGCCGTTTACCGGGCAGTCTTACCGGACAGACACGGTTACGCTTAGCTGGACGGATGCCGCTGCTCATGTAGATGATGAGCTGCTGCCAAATGCTAAGGCTGATACGTTGACCATTTCCGTTAAGACGGGATTAGTACGGTTTCTGGTCTGACGGGCAGCCGGTGATAATTTTTTTCGGTTCGGGCTATTAAAACCAGCAGACAGCCACCACATTTGCAGGAATTAACGAGCCCAAACATGAACATAGTCATTCTCGACGGTTATACATTAAATCCGGGTGATCTGACCTGGGAAGGATTTGAAAAACTCGGTACCTTAACGGTCTACGACCGCTCGGCGCCAGACGAGGTACCGGAGCGGGCAAAGGATGCCGATATGCTGCTGACCAATAAAACGCCGCTGGGGCAGGATATCATCAGCCAGCTGACAAAAACGAAATACATCGGGGTACTGGCTACCGGGTTTAATATCGTGGATATAGACGCCGCCAGGGAGCATGGTATTGCTGTAACCAATGTGCCTGGCTATGGGACTGATTCAGTCGTGCAGCTGACCTTTGCGCTTCTGCTGGAACTGACACTGCGGGTGCAGCGCCACAGCGATGCGGTTATGGATGGCAAATGGGCACGGTCCGCCGATTTTTGCTTCTGGGACTATCCGCTGGTCGAGCTGGCCAATAAAACAATGGGGATCATTGGCTTTGGCAGTATCGGCGAACGCATTGCCGATGTGGCCACGGCATTCGGCATGAACATCATCGGCTCTAAACGGCACCATACCGATCAGTCGCACCGGAAAAATTTCCGGTGGGCAGATGTGCCGGAACTGCTCGCTCAATCCGATGTGGTGACTATTCACAGCCCGTTGACCGCAGAGACGAAAGGCCTGATCAATAAAGATAACCTGGCCCTGATGAAGCCCACGGCCTATCTGCTGAATACGGCCCGTGGTCCGATCATTGTGGATCAGGATCTGGCTGATGCGCTGAACAACGACGTCATTGCCGGAGCCGGTATTGATGTGCTGTCGGTAGAGCCGCCATCGGCTGACAATCCGCTGTTTACCGCCAAAAACTGCCTGATTACCCCGCATATTGCCTGGGCGACGAAAGAAGCGCGGGCCCGGTTAATGGCCATTGCGGTGCAGAATCTGGCCTCGTTTACTGCCGGTAAACCGGTAAATGTTGTCAACTAAGGCATTGATCATCTCAACAGGGCTGCATTAAACTACGATCATTCACTGGTTTTACTGAACATTCAGGATACTGCCGTGTTAAACCGGCAGTATTTTTTTTGACACACAATGGCAGTAATCGGCGAATTAATCCGCAAAGCAATAGATTTTTATGGGTTTGTCAGTTCAGACCCTGACCCGCAGGAAGCCCAGCGGGCCGTTTTGACACAGATGCTGGCAAAGGCCAGATTAACAGCCTTCGGCAAAAAATATGATTTTACCGGCATTCTCGGAAGCGATGATCCGGTCAATGCGTTTCAGGCGCAGGTGCCGGTGCATGACTACGATAAAATGCACAGCGACTGGTGGCATTACCTCCTGGAAGGGCATCAGAACGTAACGTGGCCGGGAGGGCAGGACTATTTTGCGCTCAGCAGTGGAACGACCAGCAACAGTAAAGCCATTCCGGTCACAGAAGATATGCTGGAAGCCATCCGGAAAGCGGGTATGCAGCAGGTACTGAGCCTGAAAAACTTTGATATGCCCGGCGATTTTTTCCAGAAACAGATTCTGATGCTCGGCAGCAGCACATCGCTGATTGAGAAGGAAGACCATCAGGAAGGGGAAATCAGCGGCATCAGTGCGGCCAATATACCGGCCTGGTTCCGGACATTCTATAAACCGGGTGCTGATATTGCAGCCATACCCGACTGGGATGAGAAGGTCCGGCGCATTGCCGAAGAAGCACCGAAATGGGATATCGGGAGCCTGAGCGGCATTCCATCATGGGTCGAGATGATGCTTAAGGAGATTATCCGGTACAACCGCCTGGAAACCATTCACGACATCTGGCCGAATCTGCAGGTGTATACAACCGGCGGTGTGGCGTTTGAGCCGTACCGGCAAAGCTTTGAGAAGCTGCTGGCCCGCCCGCTGATCTACATCGATACCTACCTGACCTCAGAAGGCTATCTCGCTACCCAGAAACGCCCCGATACCAACGCCATGACACTTATGGTGGACAATGGCATTTTCTTTGAGTTTGTACCGTTTACCGACGAAAACATGGATGAGGACGGCCGTGTTCGGGAGGGAGCCACGGTGCTGACGCTAGCGGAGGCGCAGGAAAACGAGAACTATGTGTTATTGATTTCCACTGTTTCCGGGGCGTGGCGTTACATGATCGGCGACACCGTCATGATTACGGATAAGGCGCGCGCCGAAATCCGGATTACGGGCCGGACGAAGCATTTTCTGAACGTAGTCGGCGAACAGTTATCCGTTTTTCAGATGAATGACGCCATGCAGAAAATGCAGGAAACGTTCTCAGTCGATATTAAAGAGTTTGTAGTGGCGGCTGTGCAGAAGGAGGGGGAGTACATCAACAAATGGTTTATTGGCACCGATCGGGAGGTGGATGCCGCCGCGTTGATGGAGCAACTGGATACGGAACTCTGTGCCCTGAATAAAAACTACAAGGTTGCCCGGTCTAAGTCGCTGAAGCACGTTGAGGCCGAAGTCGTACCGGTTGAGCACTTCTATGCCTGGAGTGAGGAATTTAAGAAGCTGGGGGGACAGGCAAAAATTCCGAGAGTAATGAAAGAAGCTGATTTTCTGGAATTTGAAGCTTACATAAAAACACTGGCTTAAGGCGGATTTATTACATAGCCACAAGAATAATTTATTCTTTGTGGCTATGTATAGGTATTGCTAAGGGGTATTTACCTGACCATTGCTTGAAGAAACGATTCGGTCAGAAGGAGCTTTGTAAGGTATTTACCAGAGAGGCGGGTTTACGTACGCCTTTCTGTTGCAGCATCTGATCAATCTCATTCGTCAGAAAAACGGAAGCTTCAATCTCTGCTTTCCGGATCGCCACACTCTCAATATTAAACCCGAACGGGATGCCCTGTTCCATACAATATTCAGTCAGCGCAGCGGCAATATTCAGGCAAATACTGACTGATTTTTCCAGCATGTCCGCTGACGTACTGAGTTCTGCTTTAAGGCCTTCCGGCACGTGAATGCCCAGCCATTCCATAAACTGAAGCGTTTTGGCCGACCCACAGGCGGTAATGGTAAAGATGATAACCGGCGGGGCAATCTGTAAGCTGCGGCAGCTGGTCATAACCGCTTCCACAACCTGTTTGGCGTAATCGATGTTAAAAACGCATTGCGAAATAAAGAAAGAAACTCCGGCGTTCATTTTATCAAGGATCCGCTGGTCTTCATCTCTCAGTACGCTATGCCGTTCCGGAATGGTTACCGCCCCGATTACCGACGTGTCCTGGTGTTTTCTCCAGAGGCTATATGCCTCGCTCAGGCTGGTTCTGACCGGAAAATCAGGCGCAGGAATGCCGACAAATACGGGATAAAAAGAGTGCGCGTGCAGCGATTCCAGCCACTCCTCCAGCTCATCCGCCGGAAATTTACCGGCAGGGCGGTAGATGATTTTCGGGACCGCCAATGAAGACAAATAGCCGGAGGCAAACGCAAGGGGGTCGAGTGCGTTCAGAAACGGAAAAGGCCTTTCCTCCGATGTCCGTGCCGACTCATCCTGTACATCATATACTACAAGCGCGTCAAGATGGAGCGTTGCTAACCGTTCAACCGTTTTCTGAGCAATTTCGGCAACGCGTTCAGGTGTGGTGCCAACTTTAGGAGGCGTAATGCCATACAGCAACACACCCGACTCTCCGGATTTAATCTTTTCCTGGAACATGCTACGTCGTGAAACAGCGTTTTTTGCCCGCTGCCCGGCCTGAATTTAATCTTTACGGGATTTGAGGGCACAATATCGGATATGTCGGCATTATTTTACAACATATTTTCGCACAAATCCGGAATACTGCCTTAACACGCTTCCCGCGGCACGGTCACGGACGGTCAGAAGCCATGTTCGTTTTTTATCCGTTTTGAGGAAAAACGTTTCCCTGACAGGGACTGAGCAGCGCTACATTTGCAGCCATAAACCCTGAACGCTAAACCGGTATGAGTGAAACCATCTGGGATCTGGCACATCTTGCCCACGTTGAATTACTGACCCCAAAACTGGACGAAAGTACCTGGTTTTTCACCGAAATTATGGGTATGACCATCTCGGCAACGACTGGCGATTCGGTATACCTGCGGGCCTATGATGACTATGAACACCATACGCTGAAGCTGACTGCCGGCCATGAAGCAGGCATGCGGCACTTTGCGTGGCGTGCCCGCAGCCCGAAAGCGCTGGAGAGACGGGTTGCTGCCATCCAACAGACACCCCTGGCAATCGGCTGGAACGAGGGAGACCTTGGCCATGGCCCTGCCTTTCAGTATTATTCACCGGACGGGCATCTGACGGAAATCTATTTCGAAACGGAGAAATTTAGCCCCAAACCGGATCAGCAATCGGCACTGAAGAACACCGCGAGCCGGTTTCCGGGACGGGGTATTAACGTCCGCCGTATTGATCACCTGAATCTGTTCGCCGGCGATGTCCGTGCCTTCCGTGATTTTCAGCTCGGGCATCTGGGCGGCATCCTGACCGAAAGCATTGTCGATAATCTGGACGAAATGAATCCGCGGGCGGTCTGGTTTATGGTTAATTCTAAATCGTATGACCTTGCTGTTACCCTCGACTATCTGGGGGCACGCGGCCGGTTTCACCACGTTACGTATGCCGTTAACAGCCGGGAAGAGGTGTTAATAGCTGCTGATATTTGTCTGGAGAACGGGATAAAAATTGAAACCGGACCGCATAAACACACGATTCAGCAAACGTTTTTTCTGTACGTTTACGAGCCGGGCGGCAACCGCATCGAAATTGCCAATACCACGGCCCGCCTCATCACAGACCCTGACTATCAGACCATTTACTGGACGATGGAAGAACGTAAAAAAGGTCAGGCCTGGGGCCTCCCCACCATCCCGACCTTCCACACGCACGGGACACCTGCAATATTGAGTGAGTCAGCGAATGAGTGATTGAGTGAATTAATGAATAACCTGTTGGCTTCTCGAACTTTAACTTATTCACTCAATCACTAAATTACTCAATCACAAATATGTCAGGGAAACTTCTCGTAATCGGTGCCCATTCGGGTGATTTTGTGTGGCGTGCGGCCGGAACTATTGCGAAAGCGGTGGAAGAAGGGGCTGAAACACTGGTTGTTGCGTTGTCGTACGGTGAACGCGGGGAGTCCGGCGAACTCTGGAAAGCGGAGCCCAACCGCACCTTGGACAGTGTAAAGGTCATCCGGCATGCACAGGCCCAACAGGCGGCGGATTTGCTCGGCACGCCGATTCAGTTTCTGGATTGGGGTGATTACCCGATGCTGCTAACAGAAGAGCGCATTGTGCAGCTGACTAACCTGATCGGCAACTTTGAACCGACGGTCATCCTGACCCACAGCGAAAAAGACCCGTTCAACCCTGATCACCCGCTGGCGTTTCAGGCGGTACAGCGGGCGCGCCTGCTCTCGTCGGGTGCCGGTGTGCCCAGCGCGTTTAAAAACATCGACCCGCCGGTCTGGTATTCCTTTGAACCGCATCAGCCCGAACTCTGCGGATTTGTGCCCGATACGTTTATCGACATCAGTACGGTAATGGACAAGAAGATGGCGGCTATGGCCTGTATGGGCGCGCAAACGTACCTGAAAGACTACTACACGGAGCTGGCCTCCCGCCGTGCCAACCATGCCCGGCGCATTTCAGGGCAAAAACACATCCTGTTTGCCGAAGCGCATCAATGCCAGGTTCCCCGCATTGTCAACTCATTATTCTGACACATGGAGCTATACCAGAAACTAGCAGAATTTTCAGCTGCAACGCTGCATGAAGCTATGGGTAAGACCGGTAATCTGCCTTCAGCGATCAAGCCGGTCAGTGCCTCGATGCGGGTTTGCGGTCCTGCGTATACGGTCAGTACGATGCCGCGGGACAACCTGTTGCTGCACCGCGCCTATGCGTACGCCCCGGCCGGATCTGTGCTGGTGTCCTCTTGTTCAGGGTTTTACGAAGCCGGTTACTGGGGCGATCTGATGAGTTTAGGCGCTAAAACGAAAGGGATCAACGGCCTTGTCATTGATGCCTGCGTGCGTGATGCCGATGATATTGAGGCAATGGGTTTTCCCGTTTTCAGCCGTGGCCTGTGCATTCGGGGCACGTCGAATCACGGGGATGGATCTCTGAATGAACCGATTGTTATCGGTGACGTGCTCATCCGCCCCGGCGATATTATTGTCGGCGACCGGGATGGTGTTGTGGTCGTGCCGCATGAACGCATAGCCGATACCATCGAGAAGGCCAAAGCCCGTGAGGCACGCGAAGAATGGGTTCGGGCGCAGCTTCGCGAGGGGAAAACCTCACTTCAGATTTATGGCTGGGAATAAGACTGGAGCCTTCATCCGGGGGGGTATGGGAGGAAGGCCGGTGATGATTAGGGAGTTTAATCCGGATTAACTGATGACACAACAAATGAAAATAGCTGTTTTGGGTTTAGGAGAGGCCGGTAGCCGGTTTGCCAATGACCTGGCAGACCGGGGCGTTAGTGTTTATGGCTTCGATCCGGCGCCTCGCTACCCGTTGCACCCGGGGGTTAACCTGATGGACAGTAATGCAGCGGCGGTTCAGCAGGCCGGCATTGTACTCAGCGTCAACCTCTCCGCGGTTTCTGTTACGGTTGCTGCGGAGGTGTTTCCGTACCTGACAAGCCGCCATCTATACGCCGAGATGAATACCTCGGGTCCGGAAAAGAAAACGGAAATTGCCCGGCTGCTGGCTCCGTCCGGTGTGCAGTTTGTCGATCTGGCAATTATGGCGCCGGTTCCGCCGAAAGGTATACTAACGCCGTTTCTTGCCTCTGGTCCCGGGGCAGCTTTGTTTACGGAAACCCTGAACGGGCTGAATCTCGACATTACCATGCTGGGCATGGAAGTTGGAGACGCCTCGACGTTGAAATTACTGCGGTCTATTGTTTACAAAGGGGTGGCGGCGGTCATTGTCGAAGCCGTTGAGGCGGGAAAAGCGCACGGCCTAGAGCCATATGTCCGCGCACAGATCAGCTCGGTAATTGGCGGCAATGATGAACTGATCGACCGGTTTCTTACCGGTAGCCGGATACATGCTGTCCGCCGGAGTCATGAGATGGAGGCTGTTGTAGCAATGCTTCAGGCCAGGGATATTGAGCCGGTTATGTCAGCGGCTACCCTTGAAAATTTACAAAAACTGATCCGCGAAAATAACCGGTAAAACCATGCAGCGTGCTATTCCCTACATGCAGTTTCGGGGCGGGAGCTCGAAAGGCATTTTCCTGCTGGCGTCTGACCTGCCCGCCGACCCGGTTATCCGTAACCGCGTGCTGCTGGCCATCATGGAGGGTGTAGGCGAAGGCGATGTGCGGCAGATCGACGGCATGGGCGGCGGAACTACGCTGACCAGTAAGGTAGCGGTTGTGAGTCCGTCCACACATGCGGGAGCCGATCTGGATTATTATTTTTTACAAGTAGTGATTGGCAAGGGTACGGTTGCCGACTCCCAAAGTTGCGGAAATCTGCTGGCAGCAGTGGTGCCGTTTGCCATTGAAAAAGGACTTTTTCCCGTAACCGGCTCTAAAACAGCGGCAAGAGTCCATCTGGTTAATACCGGTGGGCGTTGCGAAGTGGTTGTACAGACCCCGGACGGTGCGGTCAACTATGCCGGCGACGTAACGATTGACGGGGTACCGGGGACGGGTGCGCCGGTGCTGTGCAATTATGAAGATACCGTTGGATCCGGCTGCGGCGCATTGCTGCCAACCGGCCATGCCATGGATATACTCGATGGCATCGCCGTTACCTGTATTGATAACGGAATGCCGCAGGTGCTGATCCGCGCTGCTGCGCTGGAGATTACAGGCTACGAAAGCCCTGCCGTTCTGAATGCCAATGAGGAGTTAAAAGCCAGACTTGAGGTCATTCGTCATGAAGCAGGGTGGTTAATGAATCTGGGGGATGTCCGGCAGAAGACGGTCCCGAAAATGTGCCTTATTGCCCCGCCGGTAACGGGTGGTATTGTGCATACCCGAACCTTTACGCCTTTCTCGTGTCACGAAGCCATCGGGGTGCTGAGTGCGGTGTCCACGGCCACGGCGTGTTTATTGCCGGGAACGGTGGCTGACGGGGTTGCTCAACTGCCGGACCATACCGATACCGGTTACTCGGTGGAGCATCCGCTCGGCGCGTTTACTATAACGTTTGAATTTGAACAGGGAGAAACAGGTGTGACTGTTAAAAAATCCGGTGTTGTCCGGACCGCACGCCTGATCAGCCGCGGCGAGGTATTTATTCCGGCGGGTATTATGCAGTAAAGTATCATGCTCAGAGCCAGACCAGCCGCTTCGGCATGAGCAGATCAGGTATTGCCTTGATTCATACATGAGTTGAACTACGTCAGGCGGGTTCTGCCAGCTGGTTTTCGCGGAACGCTTTGGGTGACATGCCCGTAATTTTCCGGAAAAGTTTGGCAAAATAATTCGGGTATTCAAATTTCAGGAGAAAGGCAATTTCAGAAATTGAATACGAGGTATAACGGAGGTATTTCTTAGCCTCCTCAATCTGGTGCTCCTGGATCAAATCAAGTGCCGACTTCCCGACAACAGACTGACAAATGCGGTTCAGGTGTACCGCGCTGATATTCAGTTCATCGGCAAAGTCAGGAATACTTTTAGGGTAGGTAGCCTGTTTGATCAGTTTCTGAAAATGCCGGAAGTGGGTCAGCGAAGGGGACTGGTCACGGTTAACTACGTCATGCCTATCTTTGATCAGCCGGTAGAGCTGAATCCAGAGCCCGGATAAATGGGCTCTGATCATAAGCCTGTATTCCGGCGCTTGCCCGAAAATCTCTTCATCAAGCCGTTCAAAAATCCGGAGCAACTCCGTAAATGCCTGGCTATCGGTCGCCTGCTCAATCCGGTGGATGCGGGAAAGAGTAATCTGAACCGGTGTTGACACAGAAAACAGCGATTCAACCAGCGAATCGGCAATGGTAAGAATATGACCTGTCGTGTCGGGAGAATACTCAAGTCCGTGCAGCGCTGAGGGCGGTATAAAGAGCAGACACGGGGTATCTAACAAAAGGACACCTGTTGCATCCTGAAACGTGACTTTACCGGTTTTAAGGAAAAAAAGCTGATACAGCCGCGTATGCAGGTGCGGCTTTACGACCCAGTCAAACGTCGCACTGCGGGTTTCCAGCAATTCGGAAAAAATGTAATCCGAATCCGGGCGTGCGTTATGTTCACCATACAGTCCGTCATAATGGGTAATACGATTGTGGCTCATGGAAGGGATGTTTATTTCTTATCCTTAATACGACGATTTGTCGCCTGCCGTTGCATCGGGTATGCGGTAATTTGCATTGTAAACCTGTACCCGCTACAGGGTACCTGATTTTCCGTGATCCTGCAATCTAAAAACAAATCTGAATGGTTCGTCACTCAACAACAGGGCTTTTGACAGCCCTCCTTGCCTGTATTCTGCTGATTGACTCCTGTAAAAAGGATGACTCGTCAACGGCCGTAACCCCGGCAACCGCCAGTATCGGTGCCCTGTCGTGCAGTAGCACCGTTTTTTCAGCAACTGCCGCATCCGGTACGGCGTATACCGGAACTGCCACCGTGCCGTATACCGGTGGTAACGGGGCGGTTTATGCGGCCGGTACGGCCATTGCATCCAGTGGGGTTACCGGCCTGAATGCAACCTTGCAGGCGGGTACGCTGGCCAGCGGTGCCGGAAATCTGATCGTTGCGATCACCGGAACGCCTGCCAGTCAGGGAACGGCTACCTTTGCTTTATCCGTTGGTGGTCAGACCTGTACTTTGGCCCTGACCGTGGCTGCCGGAGCGACCGGCGGGACCACGACCAATTGCACATCAGCAACGGGGCTGGCAAAGATTGTGTGTCTGGCAGAAGCGTTTAAAGCCACGTTGTCGTCAACACAGCTGGCGGCGCTGCAGCTTACCTACACCAAGGCAAATGCCGTCCGCTGGTCAAACCTGCCACAGGCACTGTATTCCGAAAAACGGGTCGGCCTGAACTTCGGGGCGCTGAGCACAACGCAGCTGGCGGCGGCTAAAGCGTTACTGGCTGCCGTACTGGCTCCGTCGGTGACCAATGAGGGATACGACGAAATGGAAGGAGGCCTGGCCGCGGATGATTATCTGGGAGTAAATGGCGGCGGGGCATCTACCTACGGCTACGGTTATTTCTACATGGCATTCCTTGGCACACCGAGCACAACGGGCCTTTGGGAGCTTCAGTTTGGCGGGCACCATTATACAATGGCCAATACGTATAATGGCGGTAAAATTACCGGCGTTACCCCATCGTTCCGCGCTGTTGAGCCGATGGCCTCCTTTACACAGAATGGCCGAAGCTGGCAACCGGTCGAACAGGAACGTCAGGCATTTGCCGATCTTCTGGGTGGTTTGAGTGCTTCTGAACTGGCAACGGCAAAACTCTCGTCTACCTTTTCGGATATTTTGCTGGGTCCGGGGCAGGACGGCAAATTCCCGACAACAAAGTCTGGTGTGAAAGCCGGTGATCTGTCGGCCGCTAAAAAAACACTGGTGTTAAACGCCATTAAGCTGTATGTGAATGACCTGGATGCCGAAACGGCGGCAACCGTACTGGCAAAGTATACCGCCGAGTTAGATAACACGTACATCTCGTATTCCGGTACGGCAACAGTCACCCAGCAAAACGATTATATCCGGATTGACGGACCGAATGTCTGGATTGAGTTTTCGTACCAGGGGGGTATTGTTATCCGGAATACACCGCATCCGCATTCTGTCTGGCGTGACCGTACCGGCGATTATGGCGGCAATTAACCAGTCCACGAAACAGCACCGGAAAGTCTTTTTCCGGTGCCTGTTGCTTTTAGGCCTGCTGGCAAACAACGTGACCGGTCATCCGATGCCAAACAGTATGGTGCTGCTGAACGTACACCCTGCATCCGTGGAGGCTGAACTGCAAATGCCGCTGGTCGAACTTCAGGCTGCGATCGGACACGGGGTAAACGACCGCTCTGACAACCTCATTCAGCGGCTGGGCCCTTTGCTGAAGGACTACCTGATGCAACACATCCGGCCCGCAACAATGGATCACCGGCCGTGGCAGGTGTTCGTCGGCGAGCTGCGGGTTGAGCAAACGCAAACGCCGGTTTCGGGTACCTATAAGGAGCTGCTGGCCCAGGTAACACTCGTGCCTCCTGCCGGAGCGACAACGCGACAATTTATCTTCAACTACGATGCGATCATCCATCAGGTCGTGACGCACCGGATTCTGGTATCGGTAGCGCAGGACTGGGAGCGGGGAATCACCACCGGACAACCTCCCGTCGGGCTGGGCGTCATTGACCTGGATATCGAGACGGAAAAAGTAAAGCCATTTGTCGTCCGGTTACAGTCTGGAAGCTGGTGGACGGGATTTGTGGCCATGTTTACGCTGGGCCGTGAACACATTGCCGAAGGCACTGACCACCTGCTGTTTTTACTGGTACTGCTGTTACCGGCGCCACTGCTGTACGATAAACGCCGGTGGTTGGCGTTCGGGGGCGTTCGCTTTGCGTTGAAGCGGTTGTTGCTGATCGTGACGGCTTTTACCGCCGGCCATTCGCTGACACTGCTGGCCGGTGCCCTTGGCTGGGTTGCCATTTCGGCTCAACCGATCGAAGTGCTGATCGCGGTGTCGATTCTGGTTTCGGCTGTTCATGCCATAAAACCCGTATTTGCGGGTCGTGAGGCGTGGATTGCCGGTGGTTTCGGTCTGATCCACGGACTTGCCTTTGCGAATACCATGCTGGATTTACAGCTTGATCCAACCCGCCTGGTACTCAGCATTCTTGGATTTAACCTGGGCATTGAGTGCATGCAGCTGGCCATTATCGCTGTCACCATACCGTGGCTGATGCTCCTGAGCCGCACCCGCTACTACTCGGTATTCCGGCTGACAGGCGCATCACTGGCATCTATTGCCGCGCTGGCATGGGTTGCTGAACGAATCAGCGGAGAGAGTAATGTTATTGCTGATTATTTAACGCGTCTCTGAAAGGCTCTACGTCGATTTCCATCGCCAGCAGCGCATAACTCAGCGTTTTGCCGTGCGGGTCGATGGCTGTCGACGTGGTAACACCGCCAAGCAAGGCATTTTCACACACAAAATGCAGCGCCGGCAGGTTCGGTAACTCGTAGCGGGTAATGTTACCGCTGACTACTTCTGACAGGTGTTCGCTTACCCGTTCGGCCGTACATTGTTCTTTCAGCAGTTCAAAATCCTTAGGGTTATAAGGAAACAGTGACAGGGTTAACGTGTTGCCTTTGTCGCCCGCCCGGGCGTGGGCAATGTCGTATAATGTCTTTGTGTTAAAGGTATAAAAGGCTGCCATGCGGTCAGGAAGTTTTTAAAATCGTCAGTTGCGGGTTGATGCGGTGCCGGTCAAGGGTTGCAGACACAATGCCGACAACTTCGTGCAGGTATTTCCGGGCGCCGCCGCCGCCCGCCGGTCCATTGGTATACAGTGCTTCAACTTCCTGACCGATTAACGCCGCCAGCTCGCGTGAGGACGTTTTGCCGGCCACCCGGAGCCGGACGTCGTACGGCGACGATTCACCGAAATAGGTCCGGTGTGCCGCTGTGGAGCCAATCAGGTCAATGCGCAGATCATCAAAAAGATGGCCGATGCGTTTCCGGATAATGCTGCCGGCCAGCACAGCCCGCTGCTCGGCAGCAGGACCTCCATAAGACAGTTCGCCTTCCCCGATAAAACCGGCGTCATAACCGACACTGACCTTGAGCGTTTCCGGACGCTGAACGCCCGTTCCGCCCGTTGCCTGAATCAGGTTGGGACCAGCTTCGGTAAGAAATACACCGGTAAAATCGGCAATAACGTCCGGAGTTATGTACCGGCCTGGATCCATCACTTCGTACAACAACTGCTCTTTGGCGGTCATCAGCGAGAGTTGCCCCCCGGTACCGTACACTTTACCAAAAACAGCCGTGCCGTCCGACGATACATCGGCGAACGGATGCCCGAGGTTTTCCATGTTCGGGACCGGTTTGCTCAACGGATCGACAAAATAACCACCCGTCAGTTGGCCGGCACATTCGAGTAAATGCCCGATAACCGTACCCTGTCCCAGCCGGTTGTAATCATCAGTCGCCCAGCCAAATTCATACACCAGCGGCGCGACGAACAGCGAGGGGTCCGCTACACGGCCGGTAATGATTACCAGTGCATCCGTTGCCAGCGCCGGTAAAACAGCGTCGATCCCCAGATACGCATTGGCCGATAAAATCGGACCCGCCGACCGGATCGGGTTACCTGTTTCCAATGCGGGTTCGTCGCCGGTCAGCAGGGAGAGCACATCATCACCGGTCACTACGGCAACGGTCAGACTCAGGTTCAGCTGACGGGCAATGGCAATGACTTTCTGGCCGGCTGCCAGCGGATTGGCCGCCCCCATGTTGGTAATCAGCCGGACCTTATTGGCAACCAGCGCCGTCAGCAGCAGCCGGAGCCGCCGTTCGAGCAGCGGATCATAGCCCAGATCAGGATACAGGCGTTTGCGTTTCTGGGCCAGCGCGATGGTGCGTTCAGCCAGGCATTCGAGCACCAGATAATCCAGTGCTCCCTGTTCGGCCAGCATCAGGGCGGGTTCGAGCCGGTCGCCGGAAAAACCTGCCCCGCAGCCAATTCGGATCGTGTTTGCCATACAATTACTCAGATACTGATTGAACCGGTTAACAAGGCGGCCAGGGTCATGACCAGTGTGGTGCCCAGCGCCCACTTAATGGTAAATTTCTGGTGCTCTCCTAACTCCACTTCTGCGAGTCCGACGAGCAAAAAGGTCGACGCGGTTAACGGACTAACCGGAAACCCGACCGTCATTTGTCCTAACAGCGCAGCCCTGCCGATTTCCAGCGGATCGATGCCGAACTGCGTGGCCGTCTGGCTCAGAATCGGCACTACCCCGAAATAATAGGCATCGGGCGTAAATAACAGACTGGCCGGCATGCTGGTTATGGCCGTCAGGGTTGGCAGCAGAGAGGCGTGTTGTTCGGGAATGAGTGAGACCAGTGAGGTGGCCATCGCATCAATCATTTTCGCGCCTGTCAGTATGCCGGAAAATACCCCTGCGGCGAAAATCATGCCCGACACCATAAAAATATTGGTACCGTGTCCTTTCAGCACTTTTTGCTGATCAGCTAATTTAGGATAATTAATCAGCAGGGCCAGCATAGCCGCCACAACAAATAGAACCGGGGTCGGTACCCAGCCTTTGATGAGGCTGACCAACAAGCCAATCGTAAGCAAAGCGTTAACAATGATCAGTTTAGGCCGGCGTAACTGGCGCTGACTTTCGGTTAGATTCTCGTGATGTACATAGTCGAGCGGCTGAATGCCAATGCGTTTGCGCTCCTGCTTCCCCAGCCAGTAAGCCACAAACAGGACCCAGCATATTCCCGCTGCGATAGCCGGAATATTCGGGTTAAAGAGCAGATTGGCTTCTGTTTTCAGGGTCGAAATGGCCCTTGCCGAAGTCCCCGACCAGGGCACCAGGTGGAGCGGACCAACACTGAGGGCCACGATACCGGGCAAAACCGTTTTCCGGATACCCAGCCGGCGGTAAACGGGCAGAAAGGCAGACAGTACGATCATAAACGTGGCTGTACCGTCGCCGTCGAGGTGCACAATCATGGTCAGGATGGCCGTACCGACAATTACTTTCAGCGGATCTCCCTGCACATACCGCACAATCCCCGCGATGATCGGGTCAAAAAGGCCCGCATCGAGCATTGTCGCGAAATAAAGCACTGCAAACATCAGCAGTATACCCGTCGGGGCAACCTGCTTGATACCGGCCAGCATCATTTCCCCGAGCTCTTTGGGCTGAATGCCCGCAACAAAGCCCATGACGAGTGGCACAAGCACCAGTGCCGTTATAACAGACAGCCGTTTGGTTATGATCAGTATCAGAAAAATGCCGATAGTGGCAAATCCGGTAAGGGCAAGCATAGTGGATGAGAAAAAAAGACCGGCCATGCCTGACCGGTCCGTGTTGATTAAAGCGCTCGGTCAGGCGCAATGGCCAGAATGTCCTTGTCATGGTGTGCCTTCTCAACACACTGGTTATCGAAGATCATGGCAGCACCGTTCTGCGGGGTATATTTTTGCCAGTTTGGTAAACCTTTATGGCCCGGATTGCCGGTTCTGGCAAAGTTGATCCACGACTGACTCATTTTTTCTGCCAGAACATACGCCTCTTTTCCACCACCCGTCATTTCTTCACAGCGCGCAATGTTATCAAACACAAACGGGATTTCCATGCAGTGCAGTGACTTGTATTTGCCGTCTACTACCGGTGACTGCCACGCAAACAGGTACATGTAGACCGGGGCTGGTGAGGCGGCTTTCAGGTCAGCCATTTTGATGGCACTGCGGCGGAACATGTCGTCCACATTCAGGTAATCCTCTGGTTTTTGTGTTTCAGGATAGGCTTTTTTGACGGCGGCAATGTAGGCATCCGCCTTTTCCCCGTACTGCTTCTTCAGCGCATTTTTTACATCGTCCATTGAATTCACCGGACCGGCACCCATGCCGAAAAACGGGGCAAACTCATTTTTAGTCGAGCCGATCAGCAGCGGCACATTGGCAGAAATTGCCTTTGCCTCAGCCGAAACAGGTTGGTACGGCAGTAAATCGCCGTCGAACACCGGTGCCCACGACCATCCGAACGGGCCCATCGGCTTACCTTCTTTCGCCAGTTGCGCCTGTGCCGTCTGCACTGCTTTTTTACCGGCTGCAACGAGTTTCTCAAACGAGATGGTTTGCAGTGAATCCACCTGCTCGGGTTTCAGATTCAGCTCTTCCAGCACCAGTGCACTGATTTTTCTGGTAGTAGCCTGATCATTAAACTGTAATCCGAGACCGCCGCTCTGGATAATTGCCTTGCTGAACAGGCCTTTTGCCGACGGGGTATTCAGGAGCGTATTCACCTTACCGCCGCCGCCTGATTGACCGAAAATCGTTACGTTGTCAGGATCACCGCCAAAGCTGGCAATGTTAGCTTTAACCCATTTCAGAGCGGCAATCATGTCATAGACACTGTTGTTTGGCGACGCCTTGTATTTATCACCGTAGGCCGAGAGGTCCATAAAACCAAGAATATTCAGCCGGTGGTTGATGGAAACCAACACCACATCTCCTTTTTTACTGATGTTTTCACCATCATACGAAGGCAACTCCTGCGAAGAACCGGCCGTGTGGCCGCCGCCGTGCAGCCAGACCATTACAGGGCGCTTTTTCCCGTCGTTTACCCCTTTCGACCAGATATTGAGGCGCATACAGTCTTCGTTCGGATAGCCCCAGTCGTGATGAAACACAAATTCAGATTCGTCACTAACGCTGGTGGTCGGATCCATCAGGGGGCATACCGGTCCGTAGCTCATTGAACTGCGGACACCCGTCCAGGAATCAGGTTTCGACGGGGCCATAAAGCGTTTCGCCTTCGCGTAGGGAATGCCTTTAAACGTGAAAATGCCGTTGTGAATATAGCCGCGTACCTTGCCATATTCGGTACCGACAACTGCCGCGTCCTTGCTGGCGATCAGTGGGGCCGTTGCCGGTTTAGTTGTCTGCGCCATCGTTGCGAAAGGCAATGCGGCAACAGCAAGCATTTTGATTAACGTGTTTGTTTTCATCGGTTTATGTTAAGGGAATTGTATACTGTAAACGTTATTTTGTCATCACGGACAACAGATACGTAAGCCGTGCTGCATCGGTTAGTGTTGCCGGATGACAGTTATCGCCCAGCACCATAATGTTGGGCCGCTGCGTACTGAACACCGGCCATGTCGGCAGTGACGCGCCGTTCGGGTTACCGGTTTTAATGAAGTTCGCCCAGTAACCGGCCATTTGTGTCGCCAGCCTGTTATCGGTCTGATCAAGCGGCCGCAGGGTCTTGTCGATAGCGGCTAGGTTGTCATAGGCATAAGCGACTTCGCCGGTATGGAAAGCACCATAGGCGGCATACTGGCCCGTCGCCGGAATGTTGCGGGTAAACCGGTAGACATACACCGGCTGATGCTGGTCGCTGGCCATCGTTGCCCATTTATAGTTCTGTGCTCCGAAAATCTGATCCCGTGACAGTTCCGTCTGTGAACGGGCTGATTCGGCTTCCGTGCCGGCGGGATAGTACGTTGCCAGTTCGCCGGCTTTAGCGCCGTACTGCTGTTGAAGCTGGGCCTTAAATTCCTCCGGCTTCTTCACGGCGCTCATCCCTTCGTCGTCATTCCAGCCGGTGAGCAGGGCAATTTTATTTTGTTTACCGGCGTTGAAGATGTCGGCAATGTGTCCGGGCAACACGTAACCGTCGATAATCGGGCCACGGACGGTCATGTATTTTTTCATCAGCTCTGCGGCCGGTTTCGCGCGCAGTTCGGACAGGGAAGATACGCCTAAGTCGGCCATCCATTTCTTGCCGGCGTCTTCCGCTGCGGCCAGTGACGGATTCGACCGGGTAAAACTGGCACCGCTCTGGGCAATGGCTTTCGTGAAGAGGCCGCTGGCAAGGGGTGTGGCTACCAGACAATTCACGCTCATCGACCCTGCCGATTGCCCGGCGATGGTCACGTTGGCCGGATCACCGCCAAAAGCCGCGATGTTTTTCTGTACCCATTGCAAGGCCGCGATCTGATCCATCAGCCCGTAGTTCCCCGATGCATTGTGTCCGGATTCTTTGGTCAGTTCCGGCAGGGCCAGAAAGCCGAAGGGCCCGACGCGGTAATTTATACTGACAAAAACAATCCCTTTCTTCGCCGTTGCTTCGCCATCGTAGATGGCACATCCGCTGCCGCCGCTGGAGAAGCCACCGCCATAAATCCAGACCAGGACGGGCTGCTTTTTACCGGCTGGTTTTGCCGGTGTCCAGACGTTGAGGTACAGACAATCCTCACTGATCGGCTCCTTAGGAATCAGGAATTCGGCGCTCCATGGCCCGAACGGAGCCGGACTCCCCTGCATCGGACTCGCGCCGAAAGCAGTGCAGGCCTTTACACCTGTCCAGGGAGTTACCGGCTGAGGAGCTTTCCAGCGCAGGTCACCGACCGGGGGAGCAGCAAACGGGATGCCCTTGTAGATACGCACATCGCCACTGGCGTTTTGAGTACCGGATATTCGTCCCCCGCTAACCGCGATGGGTGTGTCAGCCGGTAAGGATACGTTCCGGAATCCGGTGGCCAGGGAAGCTACCGTAATCATTGTGAGCAGGATACGTTTCATTGGATTAAGGGATCAGGGTTCCGTTTGCTTTCAGGATCTTACTGAAAAAGAGTACCTGATAAGGCAGGGCATTACCCCAGTACTCCCAGGTATGCGCCCCGGGGCGCTCCGTGTATTCGTGCGGTGTTTTGTTGGCCAGCAGGCGCTGGTGGAGATCGCGGTTTGTTTCAATCAGAAAATCGTCAACGCCAATATCGAAAATTAGGGGCAGTTGATTCTGGTTAAGTTTATCGGCCAGCGTTACCAGTGTCATGCCCGGATAGGGGGCTTCTCCGGCGGCAGGCGGACCCAGTAACCGGCGGAAATTTTCGGCCCTTGACGTGGCAAAATCAGCAGGCACTTTCCAGGTTGCCGTGTTGATATTCATGACCCCGCTCATACTGCCGGCCGCAGCAAACAAGTCGGGATGCCGCGCGGCAATAAACATGGCTCCGTGACCACCCATACTGAGTCCGGCAATCACCCGGCCCTTTTTTTCCGGGATTGTCCGGTAGGTCGCGTCAATCTTCTCAATGAGTTCCTTAGCAATAAAGGATTCAAACTGGCTGGTTTTAACCAGCGGGCTGTCAAAATAATAGCTTGTCGGATCGCCGTCGGGGGTTACAATGATCAGGTTATACTGATCGGAGAGGCGGTGCAGGAGTTCTTTATCGGGCGTTTTACTCAGCCAGTCTCTGAATGAACCCGAACCACCATGCAGCAGATACAGCACCGGGAATCCCGTTTTTTTTGCTTTTTTGTACGATTGCGGCAGCACTACGGCCGCTCGCAGTTGCCGGTTCATACCCTTGCTGTCTATCGTCAGGGTGTCAACTTTTGCTGCATTCGCCAGGAACGCAGACAGCAATAGCCAGATTAGGGCTGAACAGCGTAACATCAACATCGGGAAGAATTTTTAGTATCTTAGGTCAGGTAGTCTATCTTGCATCAAAAGTACATATTGTATCTTTACGTACAACTTACGTAAAGCGAAAATTATTGCGAATTCATGAATAAGTATAATCATCCGGGTGTTCAGTATTTTCAGCACGTTTCAGAACATTGCATCCACTATATGTCGATTGACGGGGTGATTTTCGGGTTTTCTGAAAATCAGCTGAAAGTATTGCTGCTGCGCTGGAAAGGCACGGATGAGTGGAGTTTGCCGGGCGGGTTTATCTATAAGCTTGAATCGGTGGATACGGCGGCGGAGCGGGTCGTGCAGGAGCGCACAGGCCTTGATAAGCTGTATCTGAAGCAGTTTCATGTATTCGGGGATGCGAACCGCTACGATCAGGCCGATACGTGGCGGCGTACTAAAATGCCCCTGGACGGGATAAAGTGGTCAGAGCGAACAATTTCCCTTGGGTATTATGCCCTTGTCAATTACTCACTGGTAACGCCGATGCCCGATCTGATGACCGACGAATGCCGCTGGTGGAATATACCGGAAGTGCCGGGGCTGCTGTTCGATCACAATCACATCATTGAGGTAGCGCTGCAATCACTGCGCCGGGAGCTCAGCGATCAGCCGCTGAACCAGTTGCTGCCCGACCAGTTTACGATTCCTGAATTGCAGCGGCTTCACGAATGTATTCTGGGTGCCCCGCTTGATTCACGTAATTTTTATAAGAAGATGCTGGCCTCGGGGCAACTGGAGCGATTGCCTGAACGACGGTCAGGTACGTCACATAAAGCGCCGTACCTGTACCGGTTCCTATCCAAGCTACCTAATACCGTTCGGTACGGGTCAGGAGAGTAGGTTGAGGGGACATTAGCCAATTTCAGGCTATACCAGCTTCGCCTGAAGCGGTCTACCAGAAAAATGTCCAGCTTAAGCGGGCGAAGAACGGGGTGCCGGGCGTAAAGTGAATTTCATCAACCGGTTCTTTCTCACCCCGCAGGCGGCTTTCGGTCGCAAACTGGGTTTCTTTCCAGCGGGTGTTGAAAATATTCTGCACCGATAGCCCGAACTGGTAGCGGGGGCGGGTATAGTTTACCTGTGCATCAGCGACAAAATACCCTTTCGCAACAATCGAGTTATCTTCGTTGGCCGGCCGGTCGGCCAGATACCGGTATCGGAACGACCCGCTGAACCCACGGCCCGCCTGAAGACTCAGACCGCCCGTTGAGGTAAAGGTCGGCGCCAGTGGAATATAATTCCGGCCGGCTTCTTCGCCAATGGCCCGTGGCCGGGTGGCGTTCAGGTCAATATCTGCATACAGCCGCTTTGTGATCTGGTACCGGAGCGACACATCAACGCCCTGCCGCCGTGTTTTGCCACTGGGCTCAACAACGCCTTCATCGCCAACATAGATAAATTCCTGCGCCATCCACAGATACCACAACGCCGTATTGACAAACAGTTTCGGAAACGGTTTCCAGACAACCCCGAGATCCGTCCCGTAGGCGGCCGGTAAAATACCGCGTCCGTTTTCCGGTACAACTACCCGTGTATCATTCGAGTGAAAGCCTTTTCCGGATTTCAGGTAGAGCTGCAAAACCGGCGAATGGGTATAGGTGATATTCAGTTTCGGGGAAACAATGGCAGCACTGGCCTTACCGGTCGATACGGGGTTTTGTAAAAAGTCAGTATAGCGGTTATGAAACCAGTCCAGCCGGAGACCGGCAATTACCTGCACGCGGTCGGTCAGCGAAATAGCCTCATCGACATACGCACCGGCATTGACTTCATTGATATTGCCGTATTTGTACCGTTCCAGCGTTTCTGTGCGGTTTAAGGTATGCGAAAGTTCGGTCCCATCCGTGAGATCCTGCCGGTACTGGATGCCCACTGTTGAGCTGACCGTTTTACTGCCAAGCTGGAATTTGCTGGCATAGCTGCCATTGTAGCCAAACAGGTGGCGGGCTTCTTTCTGCCGGATCTGGTCACCGTTGATGGAATCGTTTTTAAAGAATGTAAAATTTGAAAACAGCTCAAATGTATAGCGACTGTAATAAACCTGATGCTTCAGTACATTATTCCGGCCCGTTTGCGTAACCAGTTCGGCATTCAGGTTGGTACGACTGGTTTGGCCACCTTCGCTGGGGTCAATTGAGCCGAAAAACCCGATCAGTCCCGATTCAACCGCCCGATCCGGAATCTGGCCCGAGTGATTCCAGCGGCTCCAGAATGTAGATCCCGTCAGCGTCAGTTGGGTTGATGCATTGATGTGGCCGTGGTATCGCCCCTGCGTATTGAACCGGTTAAAGTGCTGGGGATTATCAAAATAACTGTTTGAATACTGGTACTCAGCGGCGAGGTAGGCCGACGGCGCCGGTAAACGGCTGGCATCGGTCTGCTTACGGACCGGCAGCAGATTAACACCCGCCACGACCCGATAGGTATCAAACTGACCGGCTTCTAGTTTAACAAAGTTCTGATCCAGCGTTTTACGGGTCTGAAAATTGACCCAGCCCGCCGTGGCCAGATTACCCTGATCCGTTGTATAGGGCCCCTTGCCGAAATTCAGGTTCTGTACCAGCTCCGGAATCACGAAATGCAGGTCGGCATAGCCCTGTCCGTGGGCATGCGAAACCATATTTACCGGCATCCCGTCAACGCTCAGGCGAATATCTGTGCCGTGATCCAGATCGAAGCCCCGCAGAAAAAGCTGTTCGGCCTTACCGCCACCGGCATGCTGACCGATAAACAAGCCAGGTACCATGCGCAGAATTTCCTGCGAGTTGGTGACTGGACGGAGTTTAATGTCAAGATTTGTAATCAGCTGAACATCATGCGGCTTCAGGGCACTTACCGTAACTTCGCTAAGCTTAATGTCACCAGGCGCAAGCACCACACTGATACCCGTCGTTTTATCGTCCTCCACAACCACAGTCTGCTGTGATGTCTGAAAACCGACATGCGAGATTTCGATACGATACGTGGCAGGGGGCAGGTGCATGAACCGGAACCGGCCGAGTTCATTGGTTACGGTCGCCTTTCCGGTTCCGGATAACTGAACGACAACCCCGGTCAGGGGCTGTCCGGTACGCTGATCCTTCACCTGACCGGCGATACCGCCCAGGTGAGCAAAGGCCTGATGTACAACAAAAAAGAAAAGAATAAACAGGGAAACGTTTTTCATAAAGCGGATAACGTGTATTCGTTGATCCACAAAAATACCGCAGATTGCCCGTATACCCGGCTACTTTTCCGGCAATTAGAGAAAGTTTTCTAACCTGTTTAGCTAGCCGAATTTATACAGACTGTCGTAGGCAAGGCCCAGGCCAACGCTTGATAACTTGTTCTGATCAGCAATCTGCGCGTCCGGAAACAAGTCTCTGAAAGCCTGCTGTACCAACGGTACCTCAGTTGACCCGCCGGTCAGGATGACCAGGTCAATGGCACCGGCTTGTACCCCTGCATCATTCAGGCACTGACGGGCAGAGGCGGCAATTTTATCAACGTCTTCCCGAATAGACGCATCAAATTGTGAACGCTCCATCGTAATACTGAACCCGTCTTCAATAAAATCAAAGGGTGCCAGATAGGTCGCCTCGTTCGTCAAGGCAATTTTAGAGGCTTCAGCACCAGCCAGCAGGACGTGGCCCGTCTCTTTTTCGAGCACCTGCAGCAACCGGTTCAGGCGCTTTTTATCGTGGGACTGGTGCAGGTATTGCCGGGTTTGCTGGATCGTCTTTGGTGTATACAGGAAGTTTACCTTGCTCCATTCTGCCAGATCATGGTAGGGACGCAACGGTACTTCCAGATTTTTCTCCCCGTACGTACTCCGGTAACCCAGCTCAGGCATGATCGCGCTCAGACTCAGTTCCTTGTCAAAATCATTTCCGCCGATCCGGACACCGGTATTGGCCAGAATATCAGACGACCGGTCGGCTTTGCCGCGCTGCTGCTGCGAGAGGCGGATCACCGTGAAGTCAGACGTACCACCCCCCAAATCGACAACAATAGCCAGCTTTTCGCCGGTCACGCTGGCTTCATGGGCAAAAGCCGCCGCAATCGGCTCGTACTGAAAGCTGATTTCCTTAAAGCCGATCCGTTCTGCAATGGCCCTTAATTCGGCCTCGGCCCGCTCATCGGCGCCCGGGTCATTATCCACAAAATGAACCGGTCTGCCCATCACTACGTGCTCAATTTCCTGACCGGCAAACGCATCGGCTTTTTCCTTCAGCGTCCGGAGAAACGTAGCGATGATGATCGAAAAATTCATCGATACCCCGTTCACAACGGTTCCGTTTTTCATGAGTGGCGTGCCCAGAACCCGCTTCAGACTCCGCATAAACCGGCCTTTTTTGCGGTCAAAAAATAAGTCGATAGCTTCACGGCCGAAGGCTGGCTGGTTGTTGGGGCTCTGGAAGAAAATGGCGCTGGGAATGGTTACGTGATGTTTTTCAACCGGCGCCAGCGAAACCTTACCGGCTTTATTTAAGGCAATACTGGTGTTGGATGTACCGAAATCTATTCCGCAGGTTATCAGTGTCATAGTGGTTGTTGCGCAGAAAAAACAGTCCTGACCGCGGTTACTAAAGCAGTCATTTTTTGAACAAAGGGCCGCAAAGATAGCGCAAAATGCCGTGTGGCCGGCAGTTTTTTTATAAATTCCTCCCGCAGAGGAGCTGAATCGGCCAAACCCGCAGGCTGTCCGGTTCTACCTTGCCTATGGGTTTGTACACACCGGCCGCTCACCCGTCGATTCGATGGGGAAGCCGTTTCCGCTGCTGCATCTGGCATTCACCGCAGGGTAAAACCGGTCATTTTCTTAGCCGTTCAATTGTGTCCTGCACATTTCTGACCTCCTGATCCCGGGTCAGCACCACCGGTTCGGCCGCCCGAACGGCACAGTCCCTGATCGGGCAGCGTTCGCAGGTTTCGCCCACCAGCGTTTCCGGAATGGCCGGATCGCTGAGAAACGTAAATACTTCCCGGAGCCGGTCCGTCAGCGGAAATCCGATATTTATACTGCTGTTGTCCGACGAAGGCGGAGATGGTTTGGCAACGGAAAAGACAAAATAGCTCGTACCGGTTGTGGCAAAGGTGATGCGCTGCGCCCGGCAGATCGGTTCACCGTCCCATTGTCCGGATTCCTGAAGTTTCCGTAACTCTGTCAGCACCGTAACGGTATTCTGGCGGCGGCAATAGTGCTCATCCTTTACGGTTCCGTGCGGGGTATGGAGTTTGTTCAGGTGTAATTCCTTCGTAATAATATACCGCCAGCCATCCGACCGTTTCTGGTCGGCCCGCTGGTTAATCCGCAGAAAAAACAACTCGTTAATCCCGAACCGGCTGGTGAGAATACTGGTCATCCGGAGCAGAAACATTTCAGGCGTAACACCATATGGCTGCATGGCGGCCAGTAACCGCTTATTTTCCCATGTTTTCTGCGTCACAATACCTGAAATGACGTCTGTCATCGCCTTTTCCGGAATCAGGATGGCGCGGGCAAAGTAGGTAGCCCTGAAATTATTGAGCACTTCGTCGAACGACTTTCCTTCCAGTACCGACGATTCAAGCGGACGGATGGTCAGGTTAAGCCGCCGGTAACCAACCTCTCTGGCCAAGGTAAAAACCGTCTGTTCGTCCGTTAACGATTTATTGATCAGTAGCTTATGTTTTTCCGGCAGATAAACAGACCGTAAGCTCAGCAGATTGGGCTGCGTCTGGGCTGTATACGTTTCGATCGCCGTTTTATACGTCTTCTCCAGAATACCGGCCAGCCAGCCGGCATGTTCCGCCGGATTTGACGGACAGGGGTAATCCTGTAAAAACCGGTCGGCCGCCGCTTCAAGATCGTCGAAGTAATTATCGTGCATGGCCTGGTATGTCCGCAGTACTGTAAAGTAAAACTGCTCTACCCGCACATCGTAATTACGGCCGATTTCCAGAATAGTGCTGATGAACGCACTCAGTTTAGCCGGAGCCGTTGCCATGACTTCCAGAAAGTAGTTTGGTTCGATGCCAAACAATTCAAACGGCAACTCACTCAGAATATTGGAGTTAAGCAGTTCAACAACGGGTTCAAGCTGCTTACTGACTTTAAGTGAGACCAGCGAATCGTAGTCGGTTTGCAGGGCTTTAGCAATGGCAAGGAGCTTTTCCGTTTTCGGGTATTTTTTCCCCTTCTCAATTTCATTCAGGTAAGACGGGGAAAGGCCGGTACGGTTTGCCAGTTCGTAGGTTGAAATACCAAGATCGTTACGGAGTTGCTTCACTTTTAGCCCAAAAATGAGCCGGACTTTATCGCGATCAGACGTCATGCCGCAAAAATAACTAATCTGGTATTAATAATGGTAAAATAAAGATTATTGCAGCGATCACGATAAAAATAGCGAACGTTCGCTATTTTTATCGTGATCGCTATTATATTTGCTTACAGTGATGACCTGATAGAAACTGCATAACCATGGTAACCGAAACAATCCCGACATTCACAGAAGTAGCCGGCTTGACTGCCGACGAACGTGCACTGGCCTTTTTACGGATCAGAGAAGTAAATGAACTGCACTTTCAGTTATCGCCCGCCGAACTGATCGAACACGCACTCCGGAACGGCGAAGGCAAACTGACAGATACCGGTGCGCTCATGTGCCCCACCGGAACATTTACCGGCCGGTCGCCTAAAGACCGGTATATTGTACAGGATGCACTGACAGCCGGACGGGTTGATTGGGGTACAGTTAATATTCCGTTTGATGAGGCCCGTTTTGACCGGCTGCACCGCAAAATGTGCCATTATGCTGAATATCAGAAAGTATATGTCCGGTATGCAATGGCCGGAGCAGATCCCCGCTATCAGATAAAACTTTGCATTCTGACGACCTCGGCGTGGCAGAATCTGTTCTGCTCAAACATGTTTCTGCGGCCGGATGACGAAGCGATTCAGGACTTTGAACCGGATTTTACCGTTATTGCCATTCCTGACTTTAACGCGATTCCCGCCGAAGACGGCACCCGCCAACGCAACTTTACAATTCTGAATGTGTCGAAGCGGGTCATTCTGATTGGCGGAAGCGGGTATGCCGGTGAAATCAAGAAAGGTGTATTCTCTGCCTTAAATTTCCTGCTCCCCCTGCAGGATGTCCTACCGATGCACTGTTCGGCTAATGCCGGTATTAATGCTATAACCGGAGAACAGGATGTGGCGGTGTTTTTCGGCCTGTCCGGTACCGGTAAAACTACCTTATCGGCTGATCCCGAGCGCGGACTGATCGGCGATGACGAACACGGCTGGTCTGATAACGGCATTTTCAACGTCGAAGGAGGCTGTTATGCCAAAGTAATTGATCTTACCCGCGAACGGGAGCCGCAGATTTATGATGCCATCCGTTATGGTTCAATTGTTGAGAATACCGTTTTCCGCCGCAACAGCCGGGAGGTCGATTATACCAATACTAGCCTGACAGAAAACACCCGTACTTCGTACCCGATTAACTTTATTGATAACGCGGTAATGCCATCGGTAGCTTCGCACCCAGGCCACATCTTTTTCCTGACTTGTGATGCGTTCGGCGTGTTGCCGCCTATTGCAAGGCTGACCACAGCGCAGGCCATGGATTATTTTGTGCTGGGTTACACGGCCAAGGTTGCCGGTACGGAAATGGGTGTGACGGAACCACAGGCCACGTTTTCGGCCTGCTCGGAGCAGCTTTCATGCCCCTGCCCCCCCGTGAATATGCCCGCTTGCTGGGTGAAAAGATCACACAACACAAGGCTTCGGTATGGCTGGTCAATACAGGCTGGACCGGCGGCGGCTACGGAACCGGCAACCGGATGAAACTGTCATTTACCCGCGCTATGATCCGGGCAGCGCTCCGGGGAACGCTTGATACGATACCGTTTGAAAACCATCCGGTGTTCGGGCTTGCCATGCCCACACTTTGTCCGGGCGTCCCGACAGAATTACTGAACCCGCGCAATACCTGGACAGACACCGGGGCCTACGATGCAAAGGCGCGGCATTTACAAACGCTGTTTCTTGACAAAAAAGCCATCATGGGCTGATACTTCGATGTGTAACGGAAATCCGCAGTGCCCATTACCCGCTGCGGATTTCCCGCTACTGATCCGTACTCACATCAAACCGGCTCAAAAATTCATAGAACTCCACTTTAGATTTGATGTTTAATTTCTGGTTGATGTTCTTGCGGTGCGTTTCTACTGTATAGTAACTCAGATTCAGAAAGTTAGCGACCTCTTCGGTCGTCATCCCTTTTTTGATGGACCGCAGAATATCAACCTCACGCTTGGTAAGCCGGCTTCTCATCGTAAACGAATCCTTCACGGTGAGTTCTTTTTTGGTTACCAGCGACTCAAACACCTGATTCCCGTTCATGACACTACACAGGGATTCGATCAGCTTAGAGGCGGGCGTCGTTTTAGGCAGGTAACCGTCTACACCGGAGTCTTTAAATAACGCAATATCCTTCGTGCTGGCATACATACTGATCACAACAATACGTCCCCCGAACTGCTGTTCTTTCAGTTGATTCACTACCGTCAAACCGTTAATTTCAGGCATGTTGAAATCGATCAGGACAAGTTCAGGCCGGATAGTCAGGCACTGGTAAACAGCCTGACGGCTATCGAACACCTGTCCTGCTACGTCGAATTGATTGGATTCTTTTAGTATCAGACTCAGTCCGTCGCTGAACAGCTGATGGTCATCAATGATGAGTACGGGTATTTTCATAAGCAATTTCTATAATAACACTGGTACCGTCCGGGGTCGAGTCAATAGTCAGATTAAGGTCTGTCAGCGTTGCTCGTGTCCGGATATTATGCAGGCCGATGCCCTGCATGTTCCGGGTAGTGTCGAACCCGACACCATCGTCTTCTACACTGATAATCAATGCATTGTCGTTAGAGAAAAACTGAATGTGTGCTTCATTTGCCTGCGCGTGCTTAATGATGTTGGTCATCAGCTCGCCAATGATTGCATAGAGATTTTGTTGTATCAGTACCGGCAATCCGTCGAACTGACGGTCGGTAAAGTCAGTAAAAAAAAAGTTTGTTGACGAAAAGGTGTTAAACCGGCTGATCATGTCGGCAATACGTTCTGAAAGCGGCTGTTCACTGTCTCGGACAAGATTCTGGCTGATGAACCGCAGCTCATTGATCGCCGTGAGAATCAGTACCTTCGTAGTTTCTATTTTCAGCTCCTTCATGTTGAGGTAACCCAGCGCAGAGGCCAGGGTATTACCGACCTGATCGTGCAGGTTGCGGCCGATGGCCTCAATCTCTGCTTTGTGCTGGTTATCCATATTCTGCTTCAGCCGGTCCAGGCGACGACGCATTTTCTGTTTGGTAACCAGTTCCTTCCGGAATTCACCGATTGTCAGGTACACAAAAACGAAGATGGTAAAAATGGTATTTAAGTACGTAACGTTCAGGGAGAACTGACCGCGGTGCAGCCGCAGAACAACCAGGACCAGATCTACCAGAAACGGCAGAAAAGCAAACGAAGCAGCAAATAGATAATTGATCATTCCGGCTCTGACGTAGGCCAGCCAGGCAAGGTAAATTCCCCAGCACATACTTATAACCGACAACACAACCAGCCCGTTGGTATACAGGTAATTTGCCCAGTCGGCCCGCCAGCCGGCAATCAGTACCATCATGCTCAGGTTCAGTACAGCAAGTGTACAGGCAACCAGCAGAAACCATTTCCGTTCCATCGGTACATCCTTCATAATGGCATATCCGAACGGCAGAAACAGGACATTGGCCAGGTACACCGAGAACGCGCCCATGTTGGTGGCGCTCAGGCAAAGAACGCGCGGAAACGGAACGGTATCGTAATAATCTCCCATGTAGAGAAAGATACAGCACAGTCCGAAAAGCATTCCGCTGAACGCAAACATGTGCCATTGCTGAAAAAAAGTCCCGAGCACAACCATGACAACAACAATGATGAGGGTGTAAATAACCCGGAAGCTGTTCTTAAAGTCCTTGTGTATCGCCTGTTCAATAAAGCGGACTTCGGTGAACAGGCCCAGACTGGTTTCCTGTAAACCGGTATAGCGCCTTGTCCGGATCAGATAGGCAGCCGTATCATGCGCCGCAATCGTCAGGGGCAGGGCAAAGGCCCTGAACGTATACGGCCGGTGCGCAATCGGCAGGGTACGGTTTACAAAACCTGCTTTTTCCAGCCGGTTATTCTCCAGTCTGAATAAACTCATTTCATCCAGCCGGACGTGCTCGGCCTGCAACACGAGTTTCCGAGCATGGTGGCCGGCATTAATGAGCCGGACAAATATCCACGCCTCATGGTGGTGATACGATCTGCCGAGAACTATTTTATCAGGCTGTTCATTCGGAGTAAAATGTTGACGAATATAGCCTTCCGGCGACTGATAAGGCGCTACATTCCCGTCAAATTCTGTTGAAAACAGCACTTTTGTGTTCAGGTTAACTTCTTTAAACCGGTCCGTTATCATAACCGTACTTTCTTCCCTGACCGGAGTGGTTTGCCGGTCAACGACAATGAACGAGATGACCAACCCTACGCCCCAAATCAGATGCAGATAGTTCAATTCCTTTTTCCTCCACGCAAAACTGCCCGGCAACCTCATAGAATATCTCTTTCAAAGACAAAAAAAAACGATGCAGGAAAGGCAAAAAATACCTGTTAGCAGGTATTTTTTGCCTACGTGCTGCCCGCTTATTTTGCCCAATAAAACATAGCTACGTAAAGGTACAAGCCCATTCTCATATTTGACCAACGGTATTCGCATTGCTGTCATAATTCAACCGATTATGGCAGATAGTTTTCTAACCTCGTAGTATAGTAAAGCCGCTATTGAACTGATTCAAAGCGGCTTTCTCTTTTGTCCGCTGCCGACAGCCGGTTCAACCGCTCAAATTACCCACCGAAAAGGGTATATTTAGCCCTTTTAGTACTCTAAACCGATAACAGGACCCGACTCACTTTTCTGTGAACATGACAAAAAAATATCTTCTGCTCCTTTTCGGACTGTGGTGTGCCGGTGTGCAGGCCCAGCAGCCGGATAAAACCCTTTGGTATAAACAGCCTGCCGAACATTTTGAAGAATCACTGGTGCTGGGCAACGGTACCCAGGGTGCTTCGGTTTTCGGGGGCGTTACCTCCGACAAAATTTACCTCAACGATGCTACCCTGTGGTCAGGGGAGCCGGTAAATGCGAATATGAACCCTCAGGCGTATACGCATATTGCCGCCATCCGGGAAGCCCTGAAAAACGAAGACTACAAACTGGCCGATCAGCTCCAGCGCAAACTACAAGGCAAATTTTCTGAATCCTTTGCTCCGCTCGGTACGCTGTTTATCAACGTTGCTCACCAGGGCAGTGCGACGAATTATTACCGCGATCTGAATCTGGGCAATGCAGTATCCACAGTCCGGTATGACGTAAACGGTGTCACATTCACACGGGAATATTTTATCTCTAAACCGGATGATATCATGGTAGTGCGCCTGACATCCAGCCGGAAAGGTGCGCTTGATTTTACGGTTTCGTTCAGCAGCCTGCTGAATAACAAGGTAACTACTACCGGTAATGTATTGTCGGCTAATGGGTATGCTCCCATCAAGGCCGAACCTAGTTATCGGGGAAAAATGCCGGATGCCGTTGTGTTTGATCCCGCTAAGGGCACCCGCTTCACCACGATGGCCCGTATCAAAAACGCCGACGGAACCGTTTCGGCATCCGATTCAACCATTTCGCTCCGCAACGGCACCGAGGCGATTCTGTTTGTCGCCATCGCCACCAGTTTCAATGGGTACGACAGAAACCCGGCGACTGAAGGCCAGCCAAACATCCTGCTGGCTGCCACCAAAATGCAGAACGCAGTGGCTAAATCATTTCCGGCCCTGAAGCAGGCGCATACTGCCGATTATCAGACGTTTTTCAACCGCGTGTCGCTGCAACTGGCCAACAGCACCGCCCCGAATCTGCCCACCGATGAACGGTTGAAACGATATGCGGAAGGCAAAGAAGATAAGCAGCTCGAAATGCTGTATTTTAACTTTGGCCGGTACCTGCTTATCAGCAGTTCACGAACGCCAAACGTGCCGGCAAACCTCCAGGGCATCTGGAATCCTTATATCCGCCCGCCATGGAGCAGTAACTACACGACTAACATTAACGCTGAAGAAAACTACTGGCCGGCAGAAAACACCAACCTATCCGAAATGCACAAGCCACTTCTGGGCTTTATCGGCAATCTGGCCAAAACCGGTGCCATCACGGCCAAAACCTTTTACGGGGTAAATGGCTGGACCGTCGCGCATAATAGTGATATCTGGGCCATGACCAATCCGGTGGGTGACTTCGGCAAGGGCGATCCGGTGTGGGCAAACTGGAACATGGGCGGTGCCTGGCTCAGCACGCATCTGTGGGAGCATTACAGCTTCACGCATGACCGTGATTACCTGCAGAAAGAGGCCTATCCGCTCATGAAAGGCGCAGCTCAGTTCTGCCTGGAATGGCTGGTGGAGGATAAAAAAGGCAAACTGGTCACGTCGCCCGGCACGTCGCCAGAAAACGTATACGTGACCAGCGAAGGCTATAAAGGCGCAACGCTTTATGGCGGCACGGCTGATCTGGCAATGATCCGTGAATGCTTCCTCCAGACGATTCAGGCGTCAAAAGTACTGAATACGGATCAGGCTTTCCGAACCAAACTGGAACAGGCGCTGGCCAAACTGCACCCGTATCAGATTGGGTCAGCCGGAAACCTGCAGGAGTGGTATTACGACTGGAAGGACGCCGAACCGAAACACCGTCATCAGTCGCATTTGTTCGGGCTTTATCCGGGAAACCACATTCGCCCCGACATTACCCCGGAACTTGCTAATGCCTGCCGCAAAACACTGGAAATCAAAGGTGACGAAACAACCGGCTGGTCAAAAGGCTGGCGGATTAACCTGTGGGCCCGTCTCTGGGACGGCAACCATGCCTATAAAATGTACCGCGAACTGCTTCATTACGTGCTGCCCGACGGCGTAAAAACCGATATGGCACGGGGCGGTGGTACGTATCCGAACCTGTTCGATGCCCATCCGCCCTTCCAGATCGACGGTAATTTCGGGGGTACCGCAGCCGTGGCCGAAATGCTGGTCCAATCGACCGAAGCGTCAATCAGGTTACTGCCTGCCTTGCCCGATGTCTGGGAAACCGGTTCAGTGAAAGGCCTCAAAACTCGCGGCGGTTTTGAGCTGGCGATGAACTGGAAAAACGGCAAACTGGCAACCGTTACCATCCAGTCAAAAACCGGCGGACAAACCGAGCTGATTTATGGTGGTAAAACAAAAAAGGTATCGCTCAAACAGGGACAGGTTCAGTACATGACCTGGTAAGTTTCAGGCTTATAAGAAAAGGGCTGCCTGACACTATCGGGCAGCCCTTTTCTTATCATTTCTTCTTTTTCAGTAGCTTATGCTCAATAAACACCGCAGCATACCGCTCGCCGAGTATGCGGGCAGCAGGTGTATCGAAATGGGTCGTATCACCTTTATGGCCTAAACCAGCGGATGATACCAGGTACATGGCCGGAATGCGTTTCGAGGCCTCCAGCAACTGCTCATTTACCCGTTTTGCATTGGCATTGCGGTTAACGTGAAAGTCTCCCAGCGTTCCGGCGACAAACGGGACGTTCGGTGCCTTCAGGTCTGTGCGTAGCCGGTTAACGAGGGCTTCCAGCTTTTGTGCATAAACACCTGCCCGCTCCGGTTTGCTGTCCGATTCGCCCTGATGCCATAAAATACCGGCCAGTTCGCCCTGTTCCAGCGCTTTCTGCATCCGGCGCATGGTATCGTCATAGGGGTAACTTTTTGTCTGAGCATAATAAGCACCCGGCACCCAGACATCGATTTCGGAACCACCGACGGCACAGGGCACCAGACCAATCTGCATATCGGGGTATTGCTTCGCCAGCGTTTGTGCAAATGACAGGCCCGGACCTACACCCACAACGGCCGGTTTATCAAAGTGCAGCGGATCACGGGCCGGCACCCATTGCTGATCTTTCGTCAGCATCCAGATAGCCGGATTAGGTTCCTGTGGTTCTACCTTACCTCTGCCTGCCATATTTGACTGGCCAATGAGGAGAAATAATTTGAGCCGGGGCGGCTGTCCCTGCATAAATGCCAGACAAACGAACAGGACAAGTGCTGCCCAGACAACCCGGAAACCGGTACTGATTTTTCCTTTCTGCATGAACAGTAAAGACAAAGTCCCTGAATTTATTTAGTCCCGGCGGGCAAAAAAGACTTTTTTTTAACCCAGACACGAATTTACGGTTAGTTCAGGAGGGACTTACATCACATACCATGCTCAGTGAACGCCTGAAAGATCAATCGGAACAGATACCCGAAGCGCTGGCTGCTTTCGGAGTTAACAAACACATTCCCGCGATTATTGCCCGGAATGTGCTCACGGCGCTGTCGTTTTACCCTGAACTGCGTCCGGCCTGCATCAATTTCCGGTTTAAACAACGGATCAGTTCGTCGGTGATGCAGGCCCAACCTGACTTCAGCACCATTCTGATGAGGCGTAAACACCGTCGCTATGTCATTAACATCAGTTCCATGTTCAGGCTGATTCATACCGCCATTCCGATTCATGAACTTCCGGATGACATTATGATCGGCTGGATCGGCCATGAGCTCGGGCACATCATGGACTACGAACGCCGGTCGAATACCGGTCTGGTAGGCTTTGGTATTTCGTACCTGACTTCACCAGCCTATGTAAAGCGGGTTGAGCAGATTGCCGATCAGTTTGCGGTCGATCACGGCCTTGGTCCGTATCTGATTGCCACCAAGCGGTTTATCCTTACTCATGCGCACCTGCCGCAAGCCTACAAGGACAAAATTGCCCGGCTTTATGTCAGTCCGGAAGTAATTGTGGAGCAGGTACGGAAACTGGAAGACGCTAAAGCGGCTAATGGCCTTACGAATCAGTCTTTGCAAGAGTAAACGTTCACCGGCAGTTCCGCATAGCCTGCTCAATATGCCGCTGATTGTGGACGATCAGAAAATGCAGGGTATCGCCGGCATTCATGGTCAGGAACGGGGCGACGGATACCGGAATCCTGATCCGGCCTAAATCCGCACCACCGGCCTGTCGGAGTAGCGCGAGCAGGCCCTCCTGCTGTTGAATAAAGGCAGCAACTGTCTGGTGGCCTGGTCTGGAAACGGTTGGCTGATGCCGTTTTGCTGCCTTGTACTGCTTGCGGGATTTGGCAGGATCCATCATGCCGATGAAATATTGCCCGAGCCAGCCTGGCTTGAAGGACATCCCGTCGGATTTGGCGCCCTTTTCCCCGAGCTGTTCCTGAAGCCGTGGCTGGTAGTACTGCCCGTAACTGATCAGGTGTTCCAGACATTCGCAGATGCTCCAGCCACCTGTCGCAGACGGCCTCACCAGTTGATCGTCGGTCAGGTTTTGAAATACCTGAATCACCTGCGTAAGTTGTTGATCTACCTGTGATTCCAGTCCGTTCAGAAAGGTTTGTTTATTAACGGTGTCCATCGGCCTAAGCTTTTTTTACCTGTTTACGGGTGCCGATGTACAGACCGAGTGCAATCAGACAAAAGACCGACTCAATAATCAGCCACTGCTGCCCGAACGCTCCTAGTTTGCCGTCCATGAAAATGGTCATCGTGCGGGATATGGCATAAAAACCCCAGAGCAGGATCAGAAAACTCAGCCCTTTCCGTACGTCGTTCAGCATCAGGTACATCAGTGTAATAAAAATAGTTAAACCGACGCCGCCATAAACCCCCCGGATTGAACTGGCGGCGTCGGTGTTGGTCAGCTGCACCTGTACCAGATCCATTACGCCCTGCGGATTCGCGAAGGCCATCAGGCTGACAGATAACAGAGCAAGGGCTGAGATGGTAATAAAGCCCTGAGAAATACGGGTCAAAAGCGTTTGCATTGGATTGTTGTTTATGTCCGGTACAAAATTGCACACGCGCTGCTTCCCGATTTCTGGTAAATACCAATATTTATACTTTGATTGAGTTTATGAGCTTACTAAAATTCGTAGGATCAATGCCGATGTAATTGGCCAGATACCGGTGCGGGACCAGTTGGAGTATGTGCGGGCTGCGCTGAAGCAGTTTTTTGAATTTGTCCGCCGATGAATAGCACTGTAGTTCTGCCAGCCGCTCCAGTATGCCCGAGAACGCATGGGTTAACCCCAGCCGGATCATACTGTCAATGGCCGGATGGCTGGCCATCAACCGGTTCAGATCATGGGCGGAGGCGCGCAGAAACACAGATGCCGTCAGGGTTTCGAAGTAGTAGCGGGACGGCTGCCCGAGCATAAACGCATCGACTACGCCGGCAAAAGAAGGGGGGTATGAGAACACAATCGTTGCTTCCCGATGCAGATCGTCGAGATAGTACACCCGCTGTACGCCGTCCAGCACAAAATACAGGTATTTTTCCGGTCCGCCCGCTTCTGTCAGTATGACCTTTCGTTTAGCCGTAAACGGGTGCCAGATGGCCGCAAAAGCCTGCCAGTCGTCGTCAGCCAGTGGCCGGATGGCTTCCGTTACCTGTTTCAGCGCATCGTGTTCAGCCGTCGTCATACTTCTTCGGGGGAAATAGTTTCCGGAAGCAGGCCGGCTTCCGGCTTTTTTATGTAGAGCAGTGTTGTTTCAAACAATTCGTGCCGCAGGTGTTGCTGCACCCAGGTCGGATCAGCTCCGGTATCAATCAGAATCTGCCCGGCGGTATGGCGGAGGCTGTGCGCCGAAATGTTTTTCCGTTTCAGGTTCATTGCTTTCAGGTAGCGGTCTATCCGGTAGCGGATCTGCCCCGTCGTCATATCCGGAAATAAATGCTGTCCGTTATGGCCGGTGGCTGCAATGCCGGTTTCGGTGAGGTAGTTCCGGATTGCCTCTGCACAATCCGGAAAGAGGTCAATCGTTTTTTTATCCGACTTGCCGCGGCCGGAGATACTTATTTTTTCGTTGTCAAAATCAATATCCCCGACGGTCAGCCTCGTTACTTCAACGGTCCGCAAGCCCTCTGTAACCATCAGCATCACAACGGCCTTATCCATCGGGTTGTCAATGTTGCGGAGAAATTCGTCTCGCTCCTCAATCGTGAGGCTGTCTTTATGAAACCGGCGTTCAACCGGTATGCCTTTTATTTTTCTGATGCCGTCCAGCGCCTTTACCTGCTCTTCGTTAAGGCCAAGCCGACCGGCATTTTCGACTACCCAGACACCGAGCTGCTTAACGGACGACAAATAGAAATTGATTGTAAAGGCCGACAGGTTTTTCTTTTTCAGCTGCTGGATATAGGTGTTAACGGTCTGGCTGGTAAATGTAACGTGCTTACCGGCGGTGCGTTCCTCATGCATAAACTTGAAGAACACGGTCAGTGCCTGCGTGTAATTGTCCTTTGTTTTTTCGCCCATCAGGTGAACGGCTTCCCGGAGGTAGCTGTCGATCAGGAAACTGGCATTAGCGGGGATAGGCTTTTGGGCAGGCGGATCAGCCACTACGCCCGGAAAGCCCAGTACCTGAAAAAACATAAAGAATTTTTTAATCGGTGAAATTTTATTTCCGCTCTTGCCCTCTCCGTATACCTGTAATGTTGCCTGCGTTATCGGCAGATTATTGGAGAGGCAAAACTGGATAAATTGCCTGGTCAGCCGCGGATAGTTGCCCGGATTCGGTAACCACTTCTCAAACAAAGAAATAAGCTGACTGACGGTCAGCACACTCTTTGAGTTGACGTTTACGGGACGGACTAAGGTTATTGACTCTTTTTTAGACATATTGCAAATGTAAGCATCATGCCCGAACCTGATGCATACGGAAGGTTTTTCCATGCTGCCCGGCAGCATACGGGCCTTCTGAACCAACTTCCGTACGAACATGACTGAACAACAAAACCCGCAGCAAACAAACCCCAGACCACCGATTGCGCCTTTGTTAAATGATTCTGTTAACGAATCACTGGAAGGGCCGAAAACCAGAGGTTCCGAACTCCGCTTTATATTCCAGGTTGGCTGGGAGCTACTGAAAGGCCTCCGGAAACTGCATTTTGTCGGTCCCAGTGTAACGGTATTCGGTTCTGCCCGCTTTCGTGAAGGGCATCCTTATTATGAGATGGCCCGTGAAGTGGGCCGCATGATCCGTGATCTTGGCTTTACGGTAATGACCGGTGGCGGCCCCGGGATCATGGAGGCGGCTAATCGTGGGGCATTTGAATCGGGCGGGCGCTCCGTAGGCTGCAATATCCGGCTGCCGTTTGAACAGCAACCCAATCCCTACCTGCATACCAGCGTAACGATTAATTTCTTCTTTGTCCGCAAGGTCCTGCTGCTGAAATATTCCTACGCCTTTGTGGTACTGCCCGGCGGCTGGGGAACAATGGACGAGCTGTTTGAAACCCTGACGCTGGTGCAGACCCGCGTTATACAACAGTTTCCGGTTGTGCTGATGGGAAAAGACTATTACCAGCCGCTGATGACATTCATGGAGGATATGCAAAAGCGGGGTACCATCAGTAAAAAAGACCTTGACCTTGTTTGCCTGACAGACGACGTTGCAGAGGCAAGGCAACACATACAGACGTATGTACAGCAGAACTACAAGATTATTTCAAGACGAAAGCCCCTTTGGTGGCTGCTCGAAAAAGTGTAAAGCGTCAGCAAAGTTGAAGTAAACAGAACTCGTTGCCCTGAGTGGTTCTGATGCTAATAAAATAGGTGTCAGGCTGCATGGCGTTCATATTCAGCGTAACCGTATCATTCAGGTCCTCTTCACGGCGCAGAATCAGTTTACCCTCTGTATTTACAATCGTAATCATCGACATGGGTTGTGCACTTCGCAGGACAATCATTTCGGTATTGACCTTCCGGAAACTGAGCATATTCGGGGCGGCAGTCCAGGTTGTCTCCGGCCGGTAGGATTTGTGCAGGCTGGCCAGATAAAGATTTTGATGCCGGTATCCGGCTTTGGCGCCAGGCTGATGGTGCGTCCGGACATAAACCGGTTTGTTATCCGGATCGATATGGTGCAGAAAAAAATAGGCTCCCTTTTCGTCGATACCGCTTAATGGCAGGTCGTGTTTCCTGACATAATCCTGTACGTTGTTGCGCCGTTGGTATTCCTGAGAGTCATTACCGGTAGATAGCGGCGAGGCTTCCGGCGGCCGGATCAAAAGCCGCGCTGCCGGCGACATGCTACCGACGTAGGTTAGCAGAAAAAGTGTGAGCAGAAAGAACAACTGAACATACGGTATCATGGATAACACATTTACAGGGAGTAAGAGTCTATTTGGCCAAAACTAAGCATAGCGCCCCCAAAAAAAACTACCCATATAGGTAGTTTATGGGCATAAAATTTAAAAACTACCCATATGGGTAGGGCAAAATGTATAGGAATGGAATAGCTTTGGTGCAGCTATGGTGAAACTAAATCTCCGGATAAGTCAAGTTTCAGGAGTCTATCCATCACCAGACGTCTAACCAAATTCTAATCATTCTACATTTCGTGTTATGCGACTAAAACTTTACGTAAAATCCGTTAGTCTGATGCTCATAACAGGAATGCTTTCGGGTAAGGCATTGGCGCAGAAGAATTATTTTTCTGCCGTAGAAAGCCAGCCAACCCGAAATGCATCCCTGATGGCAGACGGCCCGTCGGGCGTCCGTACCTATCAGCTGAAAACGCAGTCACTGCGGACGTACCTGCTGAGAGCCCCGCTTGAATCGAAATTCAGACCTATTCCTTTGCAACTTGACATTCCGTTACCTGATGGTCGGGTAGAATCCTTTGCCATGCTGGAATCGCCGGTGCTGTCAGCGGCACTTGCCGCTAAGTACCCTTCCATTAAAACATATACCGGAAGAGGCATTAATAACCCCGGCTATCAAATCCGGCTTAGTCTGACCAGCAGCGGCTTCGATGCCATTATCCTGGGTGTCGGTAATGATGCGGTCTACATCTCCAAAAAAACGGCACTCGCTACGGATCAGGATTATCTGGTTTATTCGGCCAAAGAAGTCAGAAAGCAGGAGACCGTACAGGCGTTCGGGCAGGTTGGCAAATGCGGTGCCGTAACGCGGGAGATTGATCTGAAAAACGTAAACGCCAATGGAGCCGCGCGTGAAGCCGCCCTGGCCAATAATACCGGAACTTCATTACGTACCTTCAGATTGGCTATGGCCGCAACCGGTGAATTTACTCAGCGCAAGGGGGGGGGCAATGTTACAAATGCATATAATGCGCTGGTTGCCTACGTAAACCGGATGAACGCCGTTTACCGTGCGGAGCTGAGCGTTGCTTTTACGCTGGTAACGGGTGAAAATATCGTTTATCCAAACCCGAATACAGATCCATATAACAATGCGGATCAATCGGCGATGCTGGCAGAAAACCAGCAGAATCTGGATAAAGTTATCGGTAGTGATAAATATGATATTGGTCACGTGTTAGGAGCTACCGCCGGCTCAGGCGGGGGTATTGCAGCTGCAGAATCCGTGTGTAAGGCAGAAACGAAAGGGCAAGGGGTTTCAGGTGTAGGCGACGGGTCTTTTGCCGCCGTTTTCGATGATCAGCTGATCAGTCATGAAGTAGGACACCAGTTCGGGATGAGTCATACTTTTAACAGCAGCATCCCGGTTTGTACGACGCGTGAGGCCAAAACGTCGGTAGAGCCGGGTTCAGGTACGACCATTATGAGCTACGGATACACCTGTAGCAACAACACGGGTAATGATGACTATGAGTCGACGTACCAGCCATTCCTGAACTTCCACACAGTAAGTTACGAACAGGCGGTAAATTACATCAATACGCAGTCGTGTTATAGCTCATCGGCCCTGACGAACGCCGTTCCGGTGATCAATAAATTCCCGTCGAATACAACGATTCCGAAATCAACGCCGTTTGTCCTGACCGGTTCAGCAACGGATGCGAATACCGGTGATAACCTGACGTATTCATGGGAAGGAACGAATATCGGCGTGATTGTACCGGACCCGTCGGTTTTCCTGAATACCGCCCAGCCGCCGTTTTTCCGGAGCTATCCGCCGGTGGCAACCGGTACGCGGACTTATCCGCGTCTGGAAGCGATTTTGAACGGCTCCAATACTGCCCGTGGGGATAAACTGCCGTCGGTTGGTATTGAAACCACCCACCGGATGACCGTCCGGGACAATGCCGGTGGCCTGACCTATCAGACCGTTACCGTCACCATCGACGGTAATTCAGGGCCATTTCTGGAAACGACTAATCTGTCAGGCCGCTATCAGGGCAGCACCCAGCAGACCATTACCTGGAGCGTAGCAAATACCAATAACGGGCCGGTAAACTGCCAGAACGTGGATATTCTCCTGTCGACCGACGGCGGGCAGACCTTCCCGACGACGCTGCTCGCCAATACACCGAATGACGGCAGCGAGCCGGTGACGTTACCGAATGTGACCACCAGCCAGGCACGGATTAAGGTACAGGCCAGCAATAATATCTTCTTTGATATTTCGAACAGCAATTTTACCATTATTGATCCGAACAACCAGCCGCCGGTAGCCGCTACCATAGCCAACCAGACCGGTACCCTGGATGCGCCGTTCTCGTTTGTCGTACCGGCCTTCACCGATCCGGAAAATCAGCCGTTGAGTTATTCGGCAACCGGTTTGCCAGCCAATCTTTCGTTCAATGCAGCAACGCGGACCATCAGCGGGACACCGAATGCGTTGGGGACATCAACCGTAACGGTTACCGCGGCTGACCCTGCCAGCGCCACAGCATCGGCCACGTTTACCATTTCCATTAATCCGGGACAGGTGGTGCCGCTGGTAGTAAATCTGGTGGTGTCGCCGACAAGTATTCCGGCCAACGGATCAACATCCGGCACGGCAACGGTTTCGGGCGGACGGGCACCGTATACCTATGATTTTGGTACCGATGCCGGTGCCGGAATTTCAACGACCGGTAACCGCGTAACCTATACTGAAATGTCAGCGGGAGAACACAACCTGACCGTTAAGGTCACCGACAGCACCCTACCAACCGCCCAGACCGTAACGGCAACGTTCAAGGTAACTGTAGGGGCAACGGGCGCGACACCGGTTGTGAAAGTAAATAGCCCGGACCCGGTGGCGGGCGAAACTAAAGCCGGTTCGGCAAAAAATCCGGCGATGGCAAAAAACAGCCAGAATGTACGTGCCACTGCAGACGAAAATATTGATCCGGGTATTATCAGCTTTACCCGCAGCACAACCGTCGGCACACTTGTAGTGTATTACTCCCTGGGCGGAACGGCTACACCAGGTGTAGACTTCCTGAATCTACCAGGTTCAGTAACGTTTGCAGAAGGCGAATCGGAAATATTGATTGAAGTTGATCCGATTGCGGATGATTCAGAAGACGAAGGCGATGAAACGGTGATTATCAACCTGATTGATAAAGACGACTACGATCCGGATCCCGCCCAGACCAACACAACAGTTACCATTAAGGACAAAGCTGCGACCACGCCAATGCCGACGAGTCTGACGATTACGAGCTTTACTTGTAACGTGACCAACTCGGTACTCTCAAGTGTCAACTTCGTGGTGGGCAATGCCAACGGAACGTTCAGTCCGCAGCCGGCACCGATCTTTATCAACGGCGTTACCGGAAACGGTCAGCTGGGAGTGAACTACTTCCTGCCGTTCGACAACAACCAAAGCACACTGACGGTACAGGATCAGGCCACGCGGTCAACGTATTTTGTGTGGAACTTCCGGCAGGCGTGTGCTAATACGACAACGCCACCGGTACCGCCAACTCCGACACCGTCGAGTCTGACGATTACCAGCTTTACGTGTAATGTAACGAACGGCGGACTGTCGAGTGTTAATTTCGTGGTAAGCAATGCCAATGGGACATTCAGTCCGCAGCCGGCACCGATCTTTATCAACGGCGTTACCGGAAACGGGCAGCTGGGGGTAAACTACTTCCTGCCGTTCGACAACAACCAAAGCACACTGACGGTACAGGATCAGGCCACGCGGTCGACGTATTTTGTGTGGAACTTCCGGCAGGCGTGTGCTAATACGACAACGCCACCGGTACCGCCAACCCCAACAACGTCGAGCCTGACAATTACCAGCTTTACGTGTAATGTGACGAACGGGGCGCTGTCGAGTGTTAATTTCGTGGTTAGCAATGCTAACGGGACATTCAATCCGCAGCCGGCACCGATCTTTATCAACGGCGTGACGGCTAACGGCCAGCTGGGTGTAAATTACTTCCTGCCGTTTGACAACAACCAGTTCCAGCTGACCGTACAGGATCAGGCCACGCGGTCGACGTATTTTGTGTGGAACTTCCGGCAAGCCTGTGCCGCCCGCGGCGCAGCGCGCGAAGCTGCTTCGACAGACGCTCCGTGGACAGTTAACGTGTTAGGAAACCCGACGAGCCAGAACATTGATGCGGTAATCAGCGGTGCAAAAGGCGAAACGCTGATGATGACCATCACAGATGCTGCCGGCCGGCCGGTTATGACCCGCCGGGTACAGCCGCAGACGCAATCACACAAGGAAATTTTTGATGTCTCATCGCAGAGTACGGGGCTGCTGTTGTTGAAAACCAGCTCAGACACCCACGTCCAAACGATCAAGGTGATTAAAAACTAGGTTCCTTTCTGGTGGTAATTATGGTAAAAGGCTGTCTGTTCAGGCAGCCTTTTTTCGTCTACAGGCTAAAATCAACTGCTCAGGTATAGTCATTTTTGATAATTAAGTTACCTTTAGCGAAAAAATATATCCAGCAATGAACAGAAAAATCCACTACGCATTGGTAACAGTTCTTGGGCTCTCCACGCTCCTTACGGCATGCGATGAACGGGTAATCGGCCGGTCCGAAACCCAGTATTTTACGGTAAATGACTTTACGAATCCCATTGTTTCTACCCTGCATCCGCTGTCGCAGTATCCGAATAAACTGAACATTCAGATAAAAGGCACCCTGGATAAACCGGTTATTATGACGCTGTTGAAAGGCCGTCTACCGGCTACGCAAAAAGTTTTCCGGCGCGATTCAATTGCTGCGGGGACAGCCATTGATTTGAAAATCAACGAGGATTATTACGAAAACGATACCCTGCAACTTAAACTTACCGGTAGTAAAGCAACAAACGGGGCACTGTCGGTAGAATGGTCACGTAACTAAACCGTCCACAACGAATGAAAACGTTATACATACCACTATTACTGCTGATGCCTGTATTGGGATACACTCAGCAACGACAACAAAACCTGCTGACAATCGGAGCCGGGATTAACGTGCTCAGGATACATGATGCCGGGGTAACAGGGTTTCACAAAACAGTACGGCTCGGTTATAATTTTGCCCGTAACCGGTTCCTGATTTCGGCTGATCTTGGCTATGCTTATCTGTCGAAGAAAAACAGTTCAGTACCCGGAGAATCAAACATACCGAAACCCAATACCTGGGAGCGCGTTACGGCTGATTTAACCGGATTCGTACAGGTAATGCCATCGGCTTCACGGCATTTAATGCGCATTGGGGCTGGCTTTTCAACTTGGGCCATTTCGAATAATGTCTCGGGTGAAAGGTATGTGATCGGCAGCAATTCTGTACCGGCAGGAAGCGGATATACACAGAATCACCTCAGCGCCATCCGGACCGGAGGAAACGTATCGGCTGAATACGGATATAAACTACAGAAAAATTTCCACCTTGAGCTGCGGCTACGGGCAGTGATGCTGAAAGACGGCGGTGTGAATCCGACGGCGGGCGTCGGAATTAGTTATTTGCTGTAGTATTTGATACTGACTAACAGGCATTAGCCGTTTTTATCGTCATAGTGTAAGAATACTACGGTTCAGCAGTTAACGAATAACGGTATAATCATCCATAAGCTTAAAAAAATGCCTCAGCCAGACAATCTCCGGCTGAGGCATTGTACCGTATAAATGGATTGCTTACTTGTCCAGAAACTTGACTTTTGAGATTGAAAATAAAGGCTGCATAGCCGTTGCGGCATCATTTTTAAAGACAAAATACAGGTCGTGCTTACCCTCTGTCGGTTTCAGGGTGACAAAAACCGGCTTAGCGGCGAACGGGTTAAAGGCCGGCTGGGCCGGTTTTTTGGCAGCATCGCCCTGTTTTGCGTTTTCCTTCTGCTGTTGTTCCATTTGCGCCATAAGCTTTGCCACGTCCACTTCCGGTGCCAGTTCCAGGTTGACCTCGCCAATCACCGGACCAGCAGGGGAGTCAATATGCACTTCCAGTTTCCCGCCGGCAGCGCCCTCCCGCCGTTGGGCAGCGGCGTTGGTTTCCAGTTTCTGAATCCCCGTCAGATCAAGTTGTTTAAAGCCGAAATAGCCGTTATTGAACGCAATGATATTCTCACCCTTACCCATGCCTTTTGCTTTCACGTCCACCCCTTTGATTACCTCGGCGGTTGATGCATCTACGTCAGGGCTACGGAGTATAATGAGTTGTTCTGACGTCTGCGCCGGTACATTTTTCCCGCTCAGGACACTGCCCCGGTCGGTATAGGCGGCACGGATCAGCACCGATCCACGACCATTATCGCCTTCCGGTAATTTCACGGGATAAGCCCCGTTGAGCGGCAAGCTGCTGTACGTCTTTTCGTCAATGTTCAGGATGTAATCAACCAGCGTACCGGCATCCGCCACCGACATAGCCGGATGGCCAGGCATTGCCACTTCGCCCCAGATACCAACCCCACCATTGCGGATTTTTGAAACCAGACGTTCGGCAGCACCGGCGTCCCCTTTGTATTTGGCAGCAATTGCCGTAAACGCAGGACCTACTGATTTGGTCGCAATCTGGTGACAGACTTTGCAATCGCTCTGATTGATAATTGAGTGAGCAACTGCATACTGTGTAGAAGCATCTACGCTTCGGTGCTCCTGTTTCACCTCAGCAAAGTCAAACCCTTCCGAAGTATAGTTGATACTCATGGCTACCTGCTTCGGATTGATCGCTTTTCCACCTGCGCTTTCAAGCCCGCCATCTTCCTTATCGTTCACCTGCACCGTGTACTGAATTGGCTGTTCTTTAAAGAAAAACGTTTTGTTACCGGTCAGGTTTACAGCAACCGCCGGTGGTTCGTTACCGGCAATAATTTTCACCGACTGGCTATTTTCGGCACCCTTCGGATCTTTTACGGTAAGGGTAGCTGTATACACACCGGCCTTATCGAAGGTAACAGACGGATTCGGCGTCGAAAATACGCGCGGAGCAACGCCGGGAGCAGAGACTTTCCACTGGTATGTCAGCTTATCACCGTCACGGTCGGTACTGCCATCAGACAGCAGAGTCAGTTGCAGCGGTACCGTACCACCTTGTTTACTGGCTGATGCCTGAACGATTGGTTTCCGGTTACCGCCGTTGTATTCAATTCTGACTAAGCGAGAGTTATCACTTTTCCGGAACCAGTTGCTGCCGTATTCCAGCACATACATATCGCCGTCTGGCCCGAACTTCATGTCAATTGGCTCGACGGGGTGATAGCCTGGCAGCACCCGCTCCATCGACTTGTAATTTCCGTCGGCATCCATGGTAATGGCCATGATCCAGCCACGGGAGAAATCGGTGGCAATCCATTTGCCTTCATAATAGGCAGGCCACGGCCGCTTAGCACCCTTAAAGTCATCCTGATGATAAACCGGTCCACCCGTTGCCGAACGCGATCCGGTGCCCACCAGCGGAAACTCTTCGGAAACGCCATACGGATAGTAAATAAAGGACGGTGCGACCGGCGGTAATTCGCTCAGACCGGTATTATTCGGCGAGTTATTTACGAGGTGATCCGGATCTTTTTTGGCGAGCGGCTTATTGGTGGCATAATCAAACACAGGGAATGCCTGCCGGTTACCGACAAACCACGGCCAGCCGAAGTTGCCGGGCTTTCGTGCCTGATTCAATTCATCATATCCGCGCGGCCCGATTTCGGAATCCTTTGTCGCATCAGGGCCAACTTCGCCCCAGTACAGGTAACCGGTTTTGCTGTCGATTGAAATCCGCCACGGGTTGCGGTGGCCCATCGAATAGATTTCAGGCCGCGTTTTGGCCGTACCTTTCGGGAACAGGTTCCCGTCGGGAATGGTATAGGTTCCGTCCGGCTCCGGGTGTATCCGCAGGATTTTTCCGCGCAGATCATTGGTATTACCGGCGTGCCCCTGGTCATCCCAGCTGCTGCGGTCGGGACGTTCGTCGGTCTGGGCAGCCTGCTGGTTTCCGGTATTGTTGCCAACGGTGAGGTATAGGTTGCCGGCTTTATCCCAAACCATGCCTCCGCCGGTATGGCAGCATACTTCGCGCTGGGTAGTAACTTCAAGCATAACCTTTTCACCGCTTAAGGCATTTTCCTTGTATTCGAAGCGGGAAAGAATGTGTTTGGGAGCCGTCGGATGGGCGTAATACAAATACATCCAGTGGTTCTTCGAAAAATTCGGGTCAAGCGAGATACCCATTAATCCTTCCTCTGCCTCTGAGACTTTTCCCTCTTTCGACGTGTATTTCGTGTTAACCGGAATGGTCGCAATCAGGTCAACCGTTTTTGTTTCGGGGTCATATTTTTTCATCGCCCCCTTGCGCTCCGCGATAAAGGCAGTACCGTCTTTGAGGACTTCAAAAGCCATTGGCTCATCGAGGTCTTCGGCAACAACAACCGGTGTAAAACGGGACTCATCGGGTTTTCCGGAACCATCCTGAACAATGAAGGAGGCAAGGCCGGTAAACAGTGAAAGATGCAGCACCACCGAAAGCGGGCGCAGTAAAGTAGAAGTAAACATTACATCATCAGGTTTAAGGGACGTTTATGTACGCTGTACGTACAAATTACGTAAAGAACATGGATTCTTCAAAACCGAATAATTAAACCTGATATACAAATAATTCTATTAACACCGGTAAATTGCAATTTGAAGGCATGTTCCGGCAAGCATTACTCCCGGAGTAAACGGCAATGGAGCAGGAAACAGGTTTACGCGGCGACAGGTAAGGTAAACCGGAAAAGTGCCCCCTGATCCACCGTTTTATCAACATCAATATCTCCCTGCATGGCTTCAATAAACTCTTTCGAAATGGCCAGACCCAGTCCGGTACCTCCCTGTTTTCCCTCCTGACCGGGCGCCTGAAAATACCGTTCAAAAATCCGGTTGTAATATTCAGGCCGGATACCGGTTCCATAATCGCGGACCGAAAACTGCACCGCGTTTGCTACGGTCAGTACAGTTATGTCAATTTTACTTTCGTCAGGGCTGTGCCGGATTGCATTCGACAGTAAATTGATCAGCACCCAGGACACTTTATCCGGATCGGCCAGTACATTAGGTAATCCCTGTTCAACGGTCGTATGGACGGTTATGTGCTTCTGGGTAGCGGGTATGGTTAAGGCGTTTTTGGCAACAGCAACGAGCTCTTCGGGACGTACTGACTGAAGCCTTAACTGAATCTGCCCCGACTCGGCCTGCGCCAGATTCAGCAGCTCTCCGGTAATGGCCAGCAGCCGGTCAGCGTCTTCACGGATATGCCCGACCAGTGCATGCTGATCCGGATTCAGATTGCCGATACGACTGTCATCCAGCAGCTTAAGGCTCATTTTAATGCCGCTGATCGGCGTTTTCAGTTCATGGGATACCGTAGCGATGAAGTTTGTTTTAGCCAGATCAAGCTCTTTATACGGGGTAATGTTTTTCAGTACGATGACAAAACCGGCATTTACGGGCTGCTCTTCACCGGTACGCAGGACGTTTACCGGCTGAATTTGTTTAGTATAGAAATTCTCCTTGCCGCTTGCCGGGTCATAAATCTTTAACATGGCCGGCTCCTGCACCTGGTCTGTTCCGTTTTGTAACAAACTGCGCAACAGATCATTATGCAACGCAACATCCGGCGCATACTGCCCGATCAGCCGGGCTTCCGGCACTCCCAGTAACTGAACCGCTACTTTATTGGCAAATACCACCGACCGGTGCTCATCGAACCCGATAATTCCGTCGGTCATGATCTGAATCAGGGTATCAATCCGGCGTTTTTCAAACAGGACCTTTGCCAGATTGGAGTGTTCGTATTCATCCAGTTTCTGCGCCATGTTGTTGAATGAGCGCGCCAGCTCACCGAATTCATCGTTGGATTTAAAGTAAAGCCGCTCTTCAAAATTACGGCTTGTTATCTGCCGGATGCTGTTGGTCAGTTCAACCAGCGGATTGGCAACGTAGCCCGGAAAATTAACGGTAAACGAAAAGACAATCAGAAAGCAGACCGCTCCAACCACCGTAAGCCAGACCAGTGCATTCTTGGCCGTAGCCTCGGCCGTTTCGTTCTTGCGGAACATGGCCTGCCGGTTAATATCATCCAGTTGAATCAGGCTCTGCTGCACCCGTTTCAGATTCTGGCTATCCATCGGCTTCGATCGGAAGGTATCAAATGATTTTCTGAGGCTTTCCGTGGCCTGTTGCTCCCCCGCTTCAGTGATGTTGGCCTCCTGTTTTTTCAGCGTTTTATCAAAGTCTTCCAGATCAGCCGGTTGCCCGCCCAGAAACGCTTTCTGCATCGAATTGACATATTCCAGCGAAATGTAATTGTCCTTTAAAATTTCCTTTGCATCGTTCGCCAGCTGATTCAGGTAAAAGGCCCCTAACCCGCCAAGCAGCGTAACGATCACGAACAGAAATCCCATTCCGAGTGCTATTTTCGATTTCAGTGTCATGATAGTATAATTAAGTCGACGTCCAACCCGGATAATTTATTGATGAGCTGATTGAAAGCAAACGTACGCAAAATGATTTGTACCAGCTTAAGATGTGGTTTACCGATGCATACCGTGGTAATCTGCCGTTTTTCAACTTCTTCCATCATACAATCGACAATATTATTGCCCTTGGCCTGAATGACCTCGGCACCGAGTTCAGTCGCCAGTTTCATGTTGTTGATCAGATGCCGCTGTACATCCAGTTTGATCCGGTCGGGGCTTTCGGCGGGCGTCTGTACATACAGCACATACCACCGCGAATTGTAGTAACTGGCCAGCCGTGCCGTTTTGCGGATAATCCGGCGGGCGGTCTGCGGATTACTGCTGATACAGGCCATAAACCGGTCGTGGCGCAGGGCATTCGGGCTCATTACCGCCTGGTCAACGCGCCGTTCTACCTGTACGGCAACTTCTTTCAGCGCCAGCTCACGCAGTTGCAGGATCTTATCGGGCTGAAAAAAATTACGGAGAGCCGTTTCTACTTTCGCCTTTTCATAAATCTTGCCTTCCTTAAGCCGTGTAATCAGTTCATCGGCGGTCAGGTCAATGTTCACAACTTCATCGGCCAGCTGAATAACGCGGTTAGGGATTCGTTCCGTTACCTCGATACCGGAAATGCGCTGCACCTCATCAAACAGGCTTTCGAGGTGCTGGATATTTACGGCAGAAATGACGTTGATACCGGCATCCAGTATGTCCAGCACATCCTGCCAGCGCTTTTCATTTTTTGATCCGGGAATGTTGGTATGCGCCAGTTCATCAACGATAACCAGTTCAGGGTGCAGGTTTAACACCGCCTGCAGGTCAAGTTCTTCCAGGTGTTTGCCCTTGTAAAACAGTGTCCGACGCGGGATCGCCGGTAAACCATCCACCAGCGCCTGGGTTTCAGAGCGCTGGTGGGTTTCAATAAATCCGATTCTGACATCTATCCCGCTTTTCAATAAACCGTGTGCTTCCTGTAACATACGGTATGTTTTTCCGACCCCGGCACTCATCCCGATGTACACCTTGAATTTGCCACGGCGGGAGGCGCGGATCAGATTCAGAAAACGTTCGGCATTTTGATCATTGGGTGCCATTGGCCGTAGCGGTTAAAACTGAATAGAGAGACTGGTTGTCAGGGCCGTATTCAGGCGCGCAGGGCCGCCCTGCCGGTTGTCAAAATACGTACCTTTCCCGCTGAACTGACGGGCCTCAATCCGGAACAACGCCCGGGGGGTAACCGCATAATCGGCGTTCAGGGAATAGCCCAGCGTTTCAAATCCGGAACCTGACCGCGTAGCAATGATCACTTCATGTTTATCCTGAAAGTACTCAATCCGGCCTGCTATCCTGAACGCATCGGTACACTGATACCGCAGGATGGCTACCGGTGTCAGCCAGGTAAAATAACCTTCGCCACTCCGCCGGCCGTTCAGTACCGGCATACGGTCCCTGCCAATATCAAACCCAAGAATAACCCCGACTTTATGGCGCTGAAACTGCCCGTACAGGTTATGGTACATCCGGTGCTGCGACAGTGAATCCGGCCGGTCTGAACCGAAAAACGTACTCCAGTTGAGGGTAACTGAAGCCGACGGGCGGTATTGCACCTGCGTACTGATACCAGGTTTTGATAATCCGTCCAGCCGCTTTATGCGCTGCCAGCCGTTTACGACCGACCCCAGCAGGGTCCACTTCCCATCCGGGGTATTATAGGTCAGCTTAGCGCCTGCCAGATAGTAGGGGGAGTTTTCGGCCACCATACTCCGGGTCAGCGTCCAGTTGTCTTTTCCGATGGCACTTTCAAACCCGATGTGGGAGGAAAATACACCCGCATCCAGCCATAGATCCGCCGACTTACTCAGTTTAACACCCGCGTTTGCTTCGTAAATATGCTGCATCAGCGGTTGTTCAGCGGCATAATTGTATTGTGCATACGTGCCCGCCTGTAATGCTAGATTCCCTCTGACCCGTTCGGTCTGATAAGCAAGTTTGATGAATGCAAGATTCACGTTTACCTCACGGTTCCGTTTAAAATTATACAGAAAGCCGGGACGCTCCTGCGTCAGCTTCGGGCTATTGAGCTCATGGGCATAATAGGCCTCTATGTAGCCCGAAACGGTCAGTTCATTATTGGCTGATGGTGTGGCTATAGCCGGAGTCACTGAAGCGGCGGTGCGGAGGGTATCGGTTTGCTGTGCCAGCGCCGGAACGCTTAGTACGGCCAGTAAACCGATATTGCTTATTAAATTTTTCATACCACTGAGATGTATTTTCTGCAACACACAAATACCTCATAGTCAAAACTTTAAACCACATAGACACATATGCAATTTAAGACGTTTATCAACTTTGTTTTTCTATGTGACTATGTGGTAATTCCATTTTATGAATACCGGATTACAGGTGTTGCTGACGTTTTATTTGGGAGCTACTTCGTTTTCAGCGCATCAAGCGCCACGTTGAGTTTTAGTACATTTATGGTTGAGGGACCGAACAGGCCCCAGAGCGGGCCTTCCGTGTGTTTGTCAAGCAGCGATTGCACGGCTGCTACCGGCAGATGGCGGGCGTTGGCCACCCGTGCTACCTGTACCGATGCTCCTTCCGGCGAAAGATCAGGGTCGAGACCGCTCCCCGACGCCGTTACGAGTTCAGCGGGGATCTGCGCCTTCTGAACAGTCGGGTTGTGTACCAGAAAGGTATCAATCCGCTCCTGTACCGTTTTCAGGTAATCCGGATTGGAAGGTCCTTTGTTGGAGCCTGCCGAACCGGCCGCGTTATAATCGACCGCCGAGGGGCGGCCCTGAAAGTACTCGTCGCGGGTAAATGCCTGACCGATATTGGCATACCCTACCACTTTACCATTCACAGAAATAGTCTCTCCTTTTCCTTCTCCCGGCGCAAACCGGGCAATCCCCGCCACAACCAGCGGATACACAACGACCAGTAACACAATCATAATCAGCGTTAACCGGATGGCAATCAATATGTGCGATTTCATGATGTTTTTAGGTTAGCAGTCAGCCGGTTAATGGCTAAACCGATGATTTTCAGAAAAATAACCCTACGAGCAGGTCGATCAGTTTGATACCGATAAACGGGACAACAATACCGCCCACCCCATAAATCAGCAGGTTGCGGCGCAGCAAGGCAGAAGCACCAATCGGCTTGTAATCAACGCCTTTCAGCGCCAGCGGAATCAGCATCGGTATAATGATTGCGTTAAAAATGACCGCCGACAGAATGGCCGACTCAGGGCTGTGCAGGCGCATGATGTTCAGGTGCTGCAACGCCGGAATTGAGGTGATGAACAGGGCCGGAACAATGGCAAAGTACTTGGCTACATCGTTGGCTATCGAAAAAGTGGTCAGCGTTCCGCGGGTAATCAGCAGTTGTTTCCCGATTTCAACGACCTCAATCAGCTTCGTCGGGTCATTGTCCAGGTCAACCATGTTGCCAGCTTCCTTGGCCGCCTGTGTCCCGCTGTTCATCGCCACCCCGACATCAGCCTGGGCAAGCGCCGGAGCGTCGTTTGTTCCGTCGCCCATCATCGCAACCAGCTTACCGCCCTGCTGTTCGTGGCGGATATAGTTCATTTTATCCTCCGGTTTGGACTCTGCGATGTAATCATCTACCCCCGCTTTTTCGGCAATAAATTTGGCTGTCAGGGGATTATCACCCGTCACCATCACCGTTTTTACCCCCATCCGGCGCAGGCGCTGAAAGCGTTCCTGAATGCCGGGCTTGATAATATCCTGCAATTCGATGACGCCTTTCACGATGTCATTTTCACTGACAACCAGCGGAGTGCCGCCATTGGCCGCAATGTCTTTGGCCTGCTGCATTGTTTCGGCCGGAAACGGATTTCCAACGCGCTCTACCAGTTGCCGGATTGAATCTACCGCCCCTTTCCTGATGCGTTTCCCCTGACCGTTTGCCGGCAGGTCAATCCCGCTCGACCGCGTTTCAGCCGTAAATTTGATCAGCGTTGCGCCGTCAATCGACAGGTTACGGGTCAATTCAGGCCCCCATTCGCCGGTTTTGGCCAGTTCAACGATGGATTTACCTTCAGGGGTTTCGTCGGCCAGCGAACTCAGCGTACTGGCCACCACCATGTCGGTTAACCGCACACCCGGAGCCGGATAAAACCGCGTCGCTTTCCGGTTACCGATGGTGATCGTTCCCGTTTTATCGAGTAACAGCGTATCGACATCACCTGCAGTTTCCACTGCCCGGCCCGATTTGGCAATCACATTGGCGCGCAGGGCACGATCCATTCCCGCAATACCGATGGCCGACAGCAGACCGCCGATCGTGGTCGGGATAAGGCAGACAAAAAGTGAAATCAACGCGGCGATGGTGATCGGTGTATTGGCATAATCCGCAAACGGCTTCAGCGCGATACAGACAATGATGAAGATCAGCGTGAACCCCGCCAGCAGAATCGTCAGCGCAATTTCATTCGGCGTTTTCTGGCGGGAAGCGCCTTCTACCAGCGCAATCATTTTATCCAGAAATGATTCGCCGGGCTGCGTAGTGACCAGCACCTGAATTTTATCAGACAGGACTTTTGTCCCGCCCGTCACCGACGAACGGTCGCCGCCAGCCTCGCGGATAACGGGCGCGGATTCGCCGGTAATGGCCGATTCGTCGATGGTGGCCAGCCCGTCAATAATCTCCCCGTCGGACGGGATAATGTCGCCGGTTTCACAGACAAAAACATCTCCTTTTTTCAGTTGAGAAGAAGGAATGATCTGGAGTTCGTTCAGCTTCATTTCGCCGACAGGGCGGATAGCTTTCGCCGGTGTTTCTTCGCGGGTTTTCCGCAACGACTCGGCCTGTGCCTTCCCACGGGCCTCGGCAATGGCTTCGGCAAAATTGGCAAACAGGACAGTCACCAGCAGAATCAGCGTGATTGTCAGGTTATAACCCAGCGTTCCCTGGGTCGAATCGCCGGACAGGGCAATGTAGATCGTTACGAGCAACATCACGAACGTACCGATTTCGACCGTAAACATCACCGGATTCTTAATCAGGATGGCAGGATTTAATTTTTTAAACGAGTCGCGCATGGCGGCTCCCACCAGCTCGCGCTGAAACAGGCTGGTGGATTTCTGTGAGCTTGACATATCGTTTGTCAGGTGATTAACCTTACTTATAATCAGTGGATTAATGAAAAATAGTCAGCAAACGGGCCGAGGGCAAGTGCCGGAAAAAAGGACAGTGCCGTGATGATCAGGATGACGGCAAAAATCATCAGCCCGAAGGTAGCTGTATCGACCGGCAGCGTACCGGCTGATTCGGGAACGTACTTTTTACGGGCCAGCAACCCGGCAATGGCAACCGGACCGATGATCGGGATAAACCGCCCGAGAATCAGGATGATACCGGTGGTGTAGTTCCAGAAAAAGTTATTGTCGCCCAGGCCTTCAAATCCGGAGCCGTTGTTGGCGTTTGAGGAGGTCATCTCGTACAGCATTTCCGAAAAGCCGTGAAACGAAGGGTTATTCAGCCAGGCCGATGGTTTGACAGCCCAGTCAGCATCCCCGTATTGCAGGAGTATCCAGCAGGCAAGTGCCGTACCGCCTTTTACCAGCAGGGCACTGAGCAGGGCCACCAGTGAGGCAATTTTGATTTCACGGGCCTCAACTTTACGTCCGAACAGTTCCGGCGTACGGCCAACCATCAGTCCCGCCACAAACACACTGATGATCAGGAAGTAATAAAAGTTGAGCAACCCGGCACCAACCCCGCCGTAGAAGGCATTGACCATCATTCCCAGTAATTCCATGGCACCCGTCAGCGGCATCGACGAATCGTGCATGGCATTCACCGAACCGGTCGAAATAATGGTCGTGACAATACTCCAGTAGGCTGAAATCGGGGTGCCAAACCGGACTTCCTTTCCCTCCATTGCACCCGCAGCCTGGCTGATACCCAGTTGAGTAATGGCCGGATTGCCATGCATTTCACTGGTAATCGCGGGGATTAGCAGCAGGAGAAATCCAGCCGTCATCACCCCGAAAATCATCCAGGCAAACTTCCGGCGGTTGATAAAAAAGCCGAGCGCAAATATCATGGCAATCGGAATCACCACCTGCGCAATCAGTTCGACCATGTTGGTCAGGTAGTTCGGGTTTTCGAGCGGATGCGCCGAGTTGGCCCCGAACCAGCCACCGCCATTCGTGCCCAGGTGCTTGATGGCGACAAACGCAGCTGCCGGACCACGGGATACTGACACCGTATCGCCCTGTACCGTGGTTATGGTATCCTTGCCGTCGTAGGATGCCGGTGTGCCGTTAAAGGCCAGAATGAGTGCGACGATCAATGAGCCGGGTAACAGGACCCGTGTAATTGACCGCACAAACAGCGTATAGAAGTTGCCGACGGTTTCTGTTTTTTCGGGCAGGAATGACCGGAATAACAGCACCGCTGCCGCGATACCGGTGGCTGCTGATACAAACTGCAGGAACATCAGTACCGCATGCTGGGTCAGGTAGGTAACCCCGCTCTCACCCGAGTAATGCTGGAGATTGCAGTTTACCAGAAAGCTGATCGCCGTGTTAAACGCCAGGTCAGGCGTCTGGGATGGGTTGCCATCCGGATTCAGCGGCAGGCTTCCCTGATTCAGCAGCAAAATAAAGGCATATACCAGCCACACCGCGTTGATGGTCAGCAGTGCGATCAGATTTTCCTTCCAACCCATTTCGCGGGTCGGGTTTATGCCGCCGATGCGGTATATCAGTCGTTCGAGCGGCAGAAAAAAATCAAACGAACCCGATTTAGTCAGCGGTGCGTTTTTAAAGACGCCGGCCAGGTATTTTCCGAGGGGAATGGCTAACAACACAGTTAGTCCATACGTGACCCAAACGCCAATCCATTGAGTTGACATAATTGTACTACTTAAAATTTTTCAGGTTGAATCAGCACGTACAGCATGTAGCCCATGACGAGTAGTGCGATGATAAAGACGAGCGTAATCATAGTTGTTATGGTTAAATTTTTTCGAACCAGCTAATGCATGCGTAGAAGAAAGCGAAACACAAGACGGCGGTTACAATGAGGAGAATGAGCGTTTCCATTGGCTTTAATTGTTTGGTGTGGAGATGTACCAAAGGAGTGCCAAAGAGGAAATACTATAGATAAGTACCTGAATACCTTATTTTTAATAAAAACAGTAACACATAAATGTTCTTCATTTTCTCAAAATAAGAAGCTGACTTTCTCATTTTGAGAAGCTTGTAAACTAAAACATCCAGGAAGTTTTTGAACTTCCTGGATGTAGATCTCCTGAAACTCCCCGAGGGTTTAGAACCCTCGGGGAGTTGATTATCCAATCTCCAGATTATCCAGCATCCAGACCATCCGGAACAGTTAAAACCCGTACTCGTCAATTTTGCGGTATAAGGTGGCCAGGGAAATCCCCAGTTTACGGGCAGCATCAGGTTTATTGTTGGCACTCAGTTGCAGTACCCGTTCGATGTGGCGACGTTCCAGCGAGGCCAGTGACAAATCACCGTTGTCTACCGGATGGTGCTGCTGTATATCTACCGGCAAGGCATCGGGAAGCAGTTGAATGGTGTCGCCCTGAACCGGCGCCAGGATCACGGCCCGCTCGATGACGTTTTTCAGTTCGCGGATGTTGCCCCGCCACGGGTGTTGCTGCAGCTGCGTAAGAAATGCAGGACTAACTTCGACGTGCCGCTTACCCAGTTTCCGGACATTCTGCCGGGCAAAGAATAAGGCCAGTTCCGGAATATCGGTGATCCGGTCACGGAGTGCGGGAAGCTGAACGGTAAACACTGATAGTCGGTAATAGAGGTCCAGCCGGAAATGATGCTGATCGGCCTCTTCCTGCAGGCTTCGGTTAGTAGCGGCAATCACCCTTACATCTACCTTTGTCGGTTTGGTATCCCCGACCCGCAAAAACTCGTGCGTTTCCAGGACCCGAAGCAGTTTTGCCTGTAAATCAAGGGGCATTTCGCCGATTTCATCCAGAAAAATAGTGCCTTTGTTGGCCTCCGCAAAAAGACCTTTCTGATCTTTGGCCGCACCGGTGAACGCGCCGGCCCGATGGCCGAACAGTTCGCTTTCCAGAATATCCTTGCTGAGTGCGCCGCAGTTGATAGCCACAAACGGCCCCTGCCGGCGACTGCTGCCATAGTGAATCGCCTGCGCAAAAACTTCTTTCCCCGTACCGGTTTCGCCCGTAATCAACACGGTTGTTTCAGTAGGGGCTACTTTTTTAGCCAGCTCAATCGACTGGCGCAGGGCCGACGACGAGCCGATAATCTGGTCAAACCCGTATTTTTTACTGACTTGATTTTCCAGTTGCTGAACACGGAACTGAAGCAGAGCCTTCTCCGATGCGCGGCTTACCAGTGGTATAATCCGGTCGTTGTCATCGCCCTTGGTAATATAATCAAAAGCCCCGTTTTTAATGGCCGTTACCCCGTCGCTGATGGTACCATACGCGGTCAGCACAATCACTTCGGTTGCAGGATACAATTGTTTGATCGTAGCAGTCAGCTCAATGCCGCGCCCATCGGGTAATTTCACATCGCTGATGACCACATGTACCTCCTGCCGTTGCAGCACCTGCAGGGCAGAACGGACATTTTCGGCTTCAAGAACCTGATACCCCTCGAGCTTCAGAATTTGCGCCAGCAATTGCCGCAACCGTGATTCATCATCAATAATTAACAGAGTAGTATCCATTCGTAATCCGCAACATGAGGTAAATTAATCGCCCGATCCATAACCGGATCCGGTAACCGGACGCAGGTTTCAGATTACAAAGATTTTTCAAAAAACTTTCTCCGGACAAGTGTGGGGTAAAATAGTAAAACTTTGTCTTCGAAATAGCCTATTTTCAGGATAGATATACGGAGAACCGGTTATCGTCTCCGGATCTGATAAAGTTAATAGGGTCAGATTAGTCCTTTTCCGGTAAAGGCCTGTAATTCCGGGTAGCCTGCAGCACGTAAAACAGTATGATGTAAACCAGACGTATGAAAGCATTAAAACAAGACCCGCAGGATTCAGACCAGTCAACCGGCAGATTACAGGTATCCGACATCGGGCAGGAAACAAAGGTTATCAGTGATGAATACCTCATTCAGCGGGCATTTATAGCCTCGCCGAAAAAGGGATTCGAGCTGCTGTTCCATAAGTATTACACCAACCTTTGCAACCACGCCATCCGGTATGTGTATTCAAAAGAGCTGGCGGAAGATATTGTTGCTGAAGTGTTTACCAATTTCTGGAACAATAAGGTGTTTGACTCCATTACGTCTTCCTACCGGGCTTACCTCTATACCGCGGTCAAAAACCGCGCCTTTAATACCATTAAGGCCGAACTGAACCGTAACCAGCCGCTGGATACCACAACGGAAGACGACGGGATTGCCGGATCGCTCAATGCGCTCCGTCCGGATGAAATTCTGCATTACCACGAGCTGAGCCGCAAACTGGAGACCGCCATTCAGCACCTGCCGAAGCAGTCACGGAAGGCGTTTCAGCTGAACCGTCTCGAAGGAAAAAAATACGTGGAAGTTGCCAGTGAAATGCAGCTGACAGTGAGTGCCGTTGAGCGGCTGATCAGCCGTGCCCTTGCCCGGATCAAGGAAGAACTGAAGCAGGACTACCTGATCAGTCTGTATTTATTTATCATTTCGTCTCTTTAAATCCATACACCTGAACCACATATGAATCAGCCATTAAGCCAGAAAATCATATTCGATTATTTTGATGGAAAACATACTTCGATCCAACGGAAAATGATCGAGGAATGGCTGCATCAACCAGAGAATAAAGAGCTGTTCTACCAGTTGCTCGATGAATGGGAAGCGCTGCATCCACAATACCATTTTGATGCTACGCATGGGTTCAATACCATACAGCGGAACATTGCGGAACCGGTACAGGATACTGAAACAGACACAACGGGTACAGGATCAACGTTTCGCCTGATCAGGCCGGTTCTTAGCTGGCTGGCAGCGGCCTCGGTTATGCTGATCGGACTATTCTGGGGCTGGCAGGAATACACGAAACCAAATGCGCCGACTTACGAACGACTTGCCCGTACCATTAAACAGCAAAGCGGGGAGGTATTTGAAAAGGAAAACCTGAGCAACAAGCCGCTTCTGGTCAATTTACCCGATAAGAGTTCGATTCTTCTCGAACCCGGCAGCAAAATCAGTTTTTCGCCTAAGCTGTTCGGGCAGCCGAAACGGGAGGTCGTCCTGTTGGGTGAAGCTTTTTTTGAGGTTACCAAAGACCAGAAACGGCCGTTCATTGTGTATGCAAACCAGCTGATTACGAAAGTATTGGGCACCAGTTTTACGATCAGTACCAAACGTGGCCGGTCAGAAGTAGCGGTCAAATCCGGTAAGGTGGCGGTTTTCCTGCAATCGGATACGGAAAAAGAACAGAAGCTAAGCGGCAATACCCTGAAAGGACTGGTTATTCAGGCCAATGAGCGGGTCAATGTCGGCCAGGATCAGTTCACCATCCAGGAGGTAAAGTCAGTAAAACCGAATACACTGACCCAGACCAGTTTTTCATTTGATGAAGCACCTGCCAACGAAGTTATTGACCGCCTGAAAGCCGCTTATCACGTCGATATTGTCTATGATCCTGTTAAGCTCTCGCACTGTAAACTGACGGCGTATCTAACCGATGAACCGTTGCTCGAAAAGATCGAACTGATCTGTATTGCCATTGAAGCCACTTACCGCGAAGAAAACAACAAAATTATCATTACTGCCAATGGATGCCGTTAACCAACCCGAAGCATGCTGGTGCAGAGACGGATAACGCTCTGTTTCCATACACGAGCCTGCACCTGACACATTGTACACTAATCTATTCTTTTTCCTATGAAATACCTTTTCCAATCCGGTAGGTCAGCCAGTTCGCTGGTGCGGCTTACGCTACTTCCCCTGCTCTTTCTGCTTGTATTTGTAGGAGTATCCTTCGCTTATGACGGTTATTCTCAGGAAGTACTGAATAAGCGGATCACCTTAAAACTCGAGAACCAGTCGATCAAGCGTGTACTGAATGAAATTGAGCGGAACGCTGAGGTAAAGTTTATCTACAGCCCGACGCTGATCCGTTCGGACCGGAAATTAAACCTGAACATCGACAATCAGTCGCTGGGCGACGTGCTGCGGAACGTCCTGAACCCGCTTCAGCTCGGATACCGCGTGCTCGGCAAACAGATTGTACTGAACCGCAGCGAACCCAAAGTCGGACAACTTACGGAAGTACAAAAGGAACCCATCGTTGCAGCCACGGCCCCGCTTGACATTACCGTCAAGGGGGCCGTTAAAGACGATAAGGGAGAGGCCATTGTCGGTGCCAGTATCATTATCAAAGGCACCAGCAAAGGCACAACGACCGATATTAACGGTGCGTTCTCGCTCGCGGTCCCAAACGAAAGTGCCGTCCTGATTGTCAGTTTTATCGGCTATGAGTCGCAGGAACTGGCCGTTGGCAAACAGACTGTTTTTGATGTTCAGCTGAAAACCGACCTTAAACAGCTGGAAGAAGTCGTTGTGGTGGGCTATGGCGAAATCAAGAAAACCGACCTGACCGGTGCGGTTGCCTCAGTGCAGACCAAAGACATTGTCAGAGCCAACCCCGTTATGGCTTCAAAGGCCGTTCAGGGGCAGGTAGCCGGCGCCACCGTTACTAAATCGAGCAACAAACCAGGTGCTCCCTACAACATCACCATTCGCGGGGAGAACACCATCAATAACTCTACCGAGCCGCTTGTGGTCATCGACGGGCTGATGGGCGGTAACCTGAATACCCTGAACCCAAACGATATTCAGTCGATGGACGTTCTGAAAGACGCCTCATCGACAGCGATTTATGGTGCCCGCGGCGCAAACGGCGTGATTATCGTTACAACTAAAAAAGGTCTTTCCGGCAAACCACGGATCAGCTACGACAGCTACGTTGGTGTGAAGGTACCTGCCCACAAACTGAGACTGCAGACCAGCGAAGAGTTTTACAAGTCGACATATACCGACCGTGTCCTGGAAGGTTCGACAGGCGCTACGTTCAGTGCGGCCGAGATGGCCAATATCAAAGCCGGTAACACGACCGACTGGGTTGACCTGATTACGGGTCCGGGTGTGCAGACGAGCCAGAATATCAGCGTGGCCGGTGGCAGCGAAAAAACAACCTACCGGGTATCCGGCGGTTACCTGAGCGAACAGGGTAACGTTCTGTACACAGGCTACAAACGCTACAACATGAATGCCGGTCTGGACAGTAAACTGGGAAAGCTGTTTAAAGCAGGATTCACCTCTTACGTTTCCTACAGCGACCAGAATGTCGGTTCGCAGGAATCACTGCGGAACGCCTACCGCGCCCGCCCTACCGGCACGGTTTATTTCAGCGATCTGGCCAACCCGTCGGAAAACAGCGATTTCAGCATCGACGGCTATGCCTACTGGATGGGTATCAACGATAAGCAGGTTCCGAACCCGCTGGTCGATATTCAGCCGCAGACTTCTAAATTACAGACCACTAATCTTTCCGTTCTGGGAAATGCCTATGTGGAGTTTGCACCGGTTAAGGGACTGAGCTTCAGAACATCGATCTCGGCGGCATATACCACCGACCGCATCGGTGATTTTCGGGGACAGTGGTCAAAATCACAGATCGGTAGCAAACCACGGGCTCAATATGACAGCCGCCTGATGGGCAGCTACACGCTGGATAACATCCTGACGTATAACCTGGATCTCGGCCGGCACAAAGTAACGGTAACGGGTCTGCAAAGTGCCTTCTACCAGCGTAATGAAGCCTACCAGATTGCCGTGAAGGACCTGCCGTTTAACTCAGACTGGTACGCCCTCAACACCGGCACCGTAACAGCCATCAACAGTTCACTGGTAGAGCGCTCCCTGCTGTCGTTTATGGGTCGGGTGAATTACTCCTTTGCCGATAAATACCTGTTAACCGTTACGGGCCGCTCAGACGGCGCATCGCAGCTGTCGGACGGCAACAAATGGGCATTTTTTCCGTCGGTAGCGTTAGGCTGGCGTATTGGCGATGAGGCCTTTATCCAGAACCTGAATGTTTTTTCGAACCTGAAACTACGCCTGAGCTATGGTCAGGTCGGGAACGCAACCATCAACCCCTACAGCACCCAGGCAACCCTGCTGAATACCGGTTATGACTTCGATGGAACAGCGGCTTATGGCTTTGCCCCGGCTAACCTCGCCAACAAAAACCTGCGCTGGGAACGGAGTAAGGAATATAACCTCGGGGTTGATTTTGGTTTCTTCAAAAACCGGATTGCCGCGTCGCTGGAACTGTATGACCGGAAAACCGTTGACCTGATCCTGAACCAGAAAATCCCGACCGTTACGGGTTATTCGCAGGTGGTTGCCAACGTCGGGCAGATTCAGAACCGCGGTGTTGAGCTGACGCTGAATACCGTTAACATTGCCAGAAATGATTTCAGCTGGAATTCGACAATCACCTTTACCCGCAACCGCAACAAACTGCTTCAGCTGTATGGTGATGGTCAGCAGGTTGATAAAGGCAATAAACTGTTTGTGGGCCAGCCGATCCGTGCGAACTTCGACTATAAATTCGACGGTATCTGGCAGACAGCCGATAAAGATCTGGCTACAAAATACAAGCAGGTTCCGGGCTCGGTCCGGGTTGTTGACCAGAACAATGACGGACAGATTTCGTCAACGGAAGGCATCGATGACCGCGTGGTGTTAGGTACGCAGTTGCCGAACTTCCTGACGGGCCTCACAAACCGGTTCAAGTACAAAAACGTTGACCTGTCTTTTTTCATTTACTACCGGAACGGAACCCAATACTATAACAGCACCCTGTCGGGAACGATGGGAGAGGTAAGCGGTACACGGTATAACCGCCTGGCGAGCCTCGATTACTGGCGGAGCGATAACCCTTCGAACACATATTTTGGTGTCGTAGCGGCCAACCCGTACCGGAATGCCATTAACTATCAGGACGCCAGCTTCCTGCGGGTATCCGATATTACAGTAGGCTATACGGTTCCGAAAGGGCTGATGAACAGCTGGAAACTGGCGAATGCGCGGATTTACGGACAGGTGAATAACCCGTTTGTCTTTACGAAGTACATTGGCTTCGATCCTGAATTCAATTCGGCCATTTACCAGGATGACGTTCCGTCGATGACGTTTACGCTTGGTGTTAACGTCAGCTTCTAACCCAACTCAGACACTCCCATGAAATCTATATTTTCGATCCGGACTTCTGCCCTCGCCATTGCCTTTTCAGGGCTGATTGCGGCTGGCTGCAAAGACGATTTTCTGACAGAAACACCGGTTTCTACCCTCACCACCGATGTCTATTACAAAACCGAGGCTGGTTTTGAGGATCTTGTCCGGGCTTGCTACCCGTTACTGCGGAATATTCACCAGAACCGCTCGCTGGTATTGAACGGGACCGACATTTTCTCGCAGGCCGGTTTCAGCGACCCTAAATTTGCCACGCTCACGGTTAGTCCGCTGGAACATTACGATGTACGGCTGAACGCTACACTGACTGAAATTCAAAGTCTGTGGACGCTGCTGTACGCCGAAATTGCTCGGACGAATACCGTGCTGACACGGGCCGATGGCATAACCACCATGGCTCAGGCCACGAAAGACGCACGAATCGGTGAGGCAAAATTTTTGCGGGCGCTGAGTTATTTTTACCTGGTTCAGCAATGGGGCGATGTACCGATGCCGCTGGTGGAGACTACCACGGCCAGCAAGGAGGCCAATCGCGTTGCCGCCGCCGACATCTACAAACAGATTCTGAATGATCTGGTGGATGCTGAAGCAAAGTTGCCGGTAACGGCCACCAACTACGGCCGTGTGACAAAGGGCGCCGCCCAGTTCCTGCTTGCCCGCGTGTACCTGACCCGTGGCTGGAACTTCCAGAACTCGCTGGGTGGCTCACAGGCCGATTTTGACCAGGCGCTCCAGTATGCCGACAAAATTATTGATGCCTACCCGCTGGCGGCAACCTACAGCGCCCTGTTCCCGACCCATTCGGAAAATCCGTTGAAACAGTACACCGGTGCCCAGAATGACAAGAATGCCGAAATCGTGTTTGCGGTTCAGTATAACTCCGACGTGCTGACCAACAAAACCGATCCGGCTTTTACGCAGGACGCGGCGGGTGGCAATAATCAGCACTCCGTATTCGGCGGCAGCGGCGAAGGTTATCCGGGCACGAAGGGACGTACCAGCGACTACAACCGCCATCAGCCGTTCCACGTTACCAATCCCGCGGCCTACCGGATGTTTGATCCGGACATCGATTCACGCTACGACTGGAACTTTGTGGAGGTGGGCTATGCATTGCAGGCTGTTTCGGGCTTCAAACCCCTGCCAACGGTAAACGCCAACCTGAAAATTGATATCAAGGCCGGCGATACGGTGGTTTATTTCCGTCCATGGAATAAACCTGCCCTGTCCCTTGCCGAGCGTGGTGTTGATTATGGCGGCAAGAAAAACTACTCGGTCGTTAACCTGGAAGAATACGGCGGCGGTTACGGGTTTATTAACGGCAGTACCGTGAACGTCAGCGGCTTTCCGGGAGACTATCCGATGATGTGGAAATTCTGGCAGCCGGGCATTGCCTACGGTGATGCGTTCGGTACCTTTAACGAAGCCGTCTTCCGGTCGGCAGAAGCCTATCTGATTGCAGCAGAAGCCATTGTCAAAGGGGCTAAAAACGGTAAACTTGGTGGTGCAGAGGTTTATTACAACAAAGTGCTTGACCGTGCACTGACCAAAAAAGGTGTTGATCCGCTTTGCGCCAAAGCGCCTGAGAACCTTAAATCGCTGGAAACCGTCTCGTACCGGGCTACGGCGTCAAACATCACTGTCGATATGATTCTCGATGAGCGGGCACGTGAACTGATGGGCGAATACAGCCGGTGGTTTGACCTGAAACGGACCGGCAAGCTGGTTGAACGGGTTAAAAAATATAACCCGTGGGCGGCGAAAAGCGCCTCTATTGCCGATAAACATAATTTACGACCGATTCCGCAGAGCGAGATCGACTTGTCGTTCCCGGCGATGAAGCAGAATCCGGGGTATTAACCAGCAATACCTACTCAATCTGAATACCGGGAGAGAGCCTGAAAACCTCTCTCCCTTTTTTGTGCCCGAACTATTGTTAGCCCCCATACATTTCCTGAATTATGAATTACTTCACATGTATTCTCGCACTCGGATTCAGCATCCTGACTGCCGAATCCAATGCCCAGTGGAAAGACCTCTTTAACGGTAAAGACCTCAAGGGCTGGGTGAAACGCAACGGCAATGCTGAATATAGGATCCAGAATAACGCCATTGTCGGTGTTTCACAACTGAATACGCCAAACACATTTTTATGTACCGAAGCCCTTTACGGTGACTTTGTGCTGGAAATGGATGTCAAGGTGGAACCCGGTCTGAATTCAGGTATCCAGATCCGGAGCATTAGTGATCCGGCTATCAACAACGGCCGCGTGCATGGCTACCAGGTCGAAATTGATCCCGGTAACCGGGGCTGGAGCGGCGGGGTGTACGACGAGGCCCGCAGCGGCTGGCTCTACCCGCTGTCGGTTAATCCATCAGGACAGAAAGCCTTTCGCAGCGGTCAGTGGAATCAGTACCATATCGAAGCGGTTGGTCCGCACATCAAAACCTGGATCAACGGCATTCCCTGCGCCGATGTCTGGGACAATCAGACGGCACGCGGGCTCATTGCCTTGCAGGTGCATCAGATTAAGCGCGAGGAGCAGGTTGGCCTTACCGTGCAGTGGCGTAACATCCGGATTGCGACCGAAAACCTCAGCGCCGTTCAATGGCAGCAAGGCCCTGAAATCCGTGAAATCAGCTACCTCCCCAACCAGTTAACGGAACGCGAAAGCCGGCATGGCTGGCGGTTACTCTGGGACGGGAAAACGGCAAAAGGCTGGAAGCTGGCCAACGCCGATCACTTTGCCGATGCAGGATGGGCCATGCAGGACGGTATTCTGAAAGTGCTTGGTTCAAAAAAAGACAGCGTCCGTAAGGGAGGCGATATCGAAACGGTTGATACGTTTTCCAACTTTGAGCTGGAACTGGATTTTCGGTTAACAAAAGGCGGCAACAGCGGCATCAAATACTTCGTAGTGGACGATCCGGCCAAAAAACCGGGTACCGGCCTTGGTCCCGAATTTCAGATTCTGGATGATAACGTGCACCCTGATGCCAAAGCCGGCGTTAACGGAAACCGGACAACCGCTTCACTCTACGACCTGATTACCTCTGAAAACCTGTCGGAGGGAAATACTGAAAAGCGGATCAGCCAGCCCGGCAAGTGGAACAAACTGCGGATTGTGTCGCGGGATGGCCATGTAGAGCACTGGCTGAATAACCTGAAAATGGTCGAATACGACCGCTTTTCGCAGATCTTCAGAAACCTTGTCGCCAAAAGTAAATACAGTACGTACCCGAATTTCGCGCAGGCCCCGGCCGGTCATATCCTCATTCAGGATCACGGCGACGAAGTACACTTCCGGAGTATTAAAATCAGGGAACTTGAGTAAATGAATGTTCTGAAAGCTATGAATCGACGGCAGTTTGTAAACCTGAGTGCATCGTCAATCGGATTGGTTTCGATAGCGCCATCATGGGCATGGGCAAGGTCAGCACCGCAGAAACCAGCCTGGCTGCTGGACTGGATCCGGATTAATGATCAGCAACTGGCCAGTTACCGCCCGTTAAAGGTTACCGATCAGGCCAGCCCGTTTGTTGGTGGGTATATGAACGATGCCGAAATGCCTAACCCGCATACGACCAGCGGCTTTCTGATGAAAGGGAGTATGTTATATGCCACCCCGGAGTCCACACATTTTACGTCTGCCGATCTGCTCCGTGAACTTACCGAAGCCGCATCGGCACTGGTTAAGATGCAGCACAGTGACGGCACCATTGACCTGCTGGACACCAATTTTCACTCAACGCCCGATACGGCTTTCGTGCTCGAAAATGTGGTACCGGCCTACAGGTTTCTAAAACCCATGAGCGGTACGGCAAAAGCTGTACAGGCGATTGAACGGTTTATCCGGCAAGCGGGTGAAGCGCTGACTGTCGGCGGCATCCATACACCGAATCACCGCTGGGTGGTCGGGGCGGCGCTGACGAAAGTGCACGAACTGTTCCCGGATCCGAAATACCTGAAACGCATTGACCAGTGGCTGGCCGAGCACATCGACCTCGACCCTGACGGACAATACACCGAAAAAAGCACTAATACCTACTCGCCGATTGTCAACCGCTCCCTGATTATTATGGCGCGGGGGCTCAATAAACCGGAACTGCTCGAACCCGTCCGGCGGAACCTGATGATGACCATGTATTTCGTGCATCCCAACGGTGAGGTGGTTACCGAAGCCTCAAACCGGCAGGACAAAGGCACAATTGCCAACATGGCCCGGTATTATTACTGCTACCGGTTCATGGCTTTGCAGGATAAAAACGGCGAAATGGCTGCCATGTGCCGGTTGATTGAAGCGACCTGTCCGAAAGATCAACTGGCTGGTTATCTGGACTATTTTCTGGAAGACCCGTCGCTCTGGCGCGAACTGCCGGCCTCAAAACCACTTCCGGTTAATTACGCCAGAGCCTTTCCTTACTCGGGGCTTGTGCGCATCCGGCGCGGCGCGAGGGACTGTACGCTGCTCTCCAGCAACACGACGTTTCTGACCTTTCACAAAGGCAATGCGGTATTGCAGGGTCTTCGGTTCGCGACCTCGTTTTTTGGCAAAGGCCAGTTTCAGTCCGAAAAAGTGGAACAGACACCCAACGGCTGGACACTCCGCCAGTCGCTGACGGGGCCCTACTACCAGCCGCTGCCACCGGACAAAATCGACCCAAACGGTGATCTGGACAAAGCGCCGCGATCACTCCGGCAGCAAAGTGAGATTCAGAAACTTGAATCGGTGGTACAGGTATCGGAAACGGTATCGGGCATTGAGGTAACGGTTACCATTTCCGGTACCGAAGGTGTACCCGTAACCTTGGAGCTGATTTTCAGACCCGGCGGTAGTTTTTCAGGGGTGACGAAGTACACAAAACGCGAAAATACCTGGCTGCTTTCGGGTCAGGAAGGGACCTATACCGTGGGTACCGATGTGCTCCGGTTCGGGACCGGCAAGGTACTGCACAAAGGCATTCTGTTACGGGGAGCGCTGCCGCCAATGGACGCACCGGCGGTATACATCACCGGCTATACACCGTTTACGCACCGAATCCAATTTTCTTGAAAAGGAAGCCAATCGACTCATAATTAATCTTTTACCACATGGAGCACTTGAGAAATAAAACTATGTTTTTTATGTGGCTATGTGATTAAAATATAACAACCTGATTATCATGCTCAGAAACTTACTTTTACTGTTACTACTGATCCCTCTTACCGGCCGGACCCAACCTGGCCGGACCCAACAAAAAGATTACCGCATTAACCAGTTCGGGGCGGTTGCCGACGGAGAAACCAATAACGCCCTGGTTATTCAGAAACTGATCGATAAAGTTTCGGCTTCGGGTGGCGGACGGGTCATTGTGCCGCCAGGGAATTTCGTCACCGGAACCTTGTTCCTCAAATCCGGCGTTGAACTGCACGTCGAAAAAGGTGGGCGACTGCTTGGCTCACCGAATCGAAAGCACTACGACAATAAGCCTGTCACCGACAAAAAATCACCGGCAGACCCCGTTGAGCTGAACGACCGCGTGGCCTTGATTTCGGCCCGAAACCAGACGAACATCGGTATCTCCGGCCAGGGTGTCATCGACGGACAGGGGCAGGAGCTGATGCTGGACATCTTCAACAAGCTCCGTACCGGCGAGATGAAGCAGGACAGCGCCTGGATCGTCAAGCGCCCCGGTCAGGGACGGGCGTTTCTGATCAACATCGTTGGTTGTAAACAAGTAACGGTGAAAGACATAACCCTGAAAAACTGCTCGGAATGGGTGCAGGATTACCGGGAATGTGATAACGTGCTGATCGACCACATTACTGTACAGAGCACAACGTACTGGAACAATGACGGGCTTGACATTACCGATTCTAAAAACGTGATTGTCAGGAATTGCTACATCAACTCATCGGACGACAGTATTTGCCTCAAATCCGAAAACCCGGCCAGTGCCTGCGAAAACATAACCATCGAAAACTGCACCGTCCGCTCCAGCGCCAACGGCCTGAAGTTTGGAACAGCCTCCCATGGCGGCTTCCGGCACATCAAAGTCCGCAACCTGACCGTACTGGATACCTACCGCTCCGCTATCGCCCTCGAATCGGTAGATGGCGGCACCCTGGAAGATGTCGACATTCAGCATGTTACGGCCAAAAAGACGGGCAACGCCATTTTTATCAAACTCGGTCACCGGAACACAAACGGCAAGGTTGGGGTGCTGCGTAAGGTCTATATTGCTCACGTAAACGTAGAAACCCCGCTGCACAAACCCGATCAGGGCTACCCGATTGAAGGCCCGCCGGATCACCTGTCGCCAGGGGTGGATAAGATGCCGAAGCGGCCGTCGAGCTATCACATTTACGGGCATCCGTGGTTGCCCTACAACCTGATTCCGTCGTCGATAACGGGGGTTCCCGGGCATCCGGTTCAGGATATTGTGCTGGAAGATATCACACTGACCTATGGCGGTCGTGCCAATAAGGCCATTGCCCATATTCCGCCGGACAAAATCACGACTGTACCCGAAAATGTGGACCGGTACCCTGACTTTTCTATGTTCGGCGAATTACCTGCCTGGGGGCTTTACATGCGCCACGCCGAAGGCATTCAGTTCAAAAATATTCAGATTAAGTACCTGGAAGAGGATTTCCGGCCCGCCCTCGTCTTTGATGATGTAAAGAACATTTCGCTGTCGGATGTCCGGATTCCGGCGGCAAAGGAAATGCCGGTTGTTTTGCTGAATAACGCGGTTGATGTGAAAACCAGCAACCTGAAACTACCGGCCAATGAAACGAATGCGATACAACGCAGTAATTACCCGTAAACTATGAAGTCCTTTATCACCTGTGTCGGTGCCCTTTCGGTGCTTTTTTCGCTGCACGCACGGGCACAGACCAAAAGCAGACAACCGGTGGATTACGTGAATCCGATTGTCGATTGTGCCAACTCGCGCTGGTTTTTCTTTAACTCCGCTTCCCGCCCGTTCGGCATGGTCAACCTCAGCCCCGACAATGCCGTAAACGCCGATTGGGGCGCTGGTTACCGGTATCACTCCGACAGCATCAAGTGCTTCAGCCATATTCACGGCTGGCAGTTGTCGGGGGTACCGGTTATGCCTACGACCGGTGTATTCAAAGGGCACTTAGGCGCAGGGCAGTATGGTTCACGTTTCTCCCATCAGAAAGAAGTGTTTAAGGCGGGGTATCACAAGGTTGTTCTGGACGCCTACAACATAACCGCCGAGCTGACCTCCACTACCCGCGTGGGCTTTCATAAATACACGTTTCCCGCCTCGGCACAAAGCCATATCCTGTTTGATTTTGCCACATTTCTCGGGCCTTCTGATACACAGAAAGGGTTTGTGAAAAAGGTCAGTAACCGGGAGATTGAGGGGTATGCCATCATGGCCCCGACCATCCGGCGCCCCAAAACGTTGACGGTATTCTTCGTGGCTACCTTTGACAAACCGTTCGATTCGTTTGCCGGTTGGCGGCAGGGCAAACCGGAAGCTGCCGGTCAGCAGATTGAGGGCGAGAAGGTCGGCGCCTATGTCTCGTTCAAAACCAAAGCAGGCGAAGTCCGAAAAATGAAGGTGGCCATTTCGTACGTCAGCGAAGAACAGGCCCGCCTGAACCTGAACACCGAATTACCGCACTGGGATTTCGAGAAGGTCGTTCAGGAAAGCCGCACCGACTGGAACAATTGGTTGAGCCGGATAGAGGTCGACGGTGGTTCGGATACCGTTCGCAGCCGTTTTTACACCGATCTGTGGCATGCCTTGCAGGGCCGCCGCATTATTTCGGATGCCAACGGCAAGTACTCCGACATGACCGGGCCGGAACGCCGCATCCGGCAAATTCCGCTGGACGCCGCCGGTAAGCCGAAATTTAACCACCACAACTTCGACGCGATGTGGGGAGCACAATGGTCGCTGAATACCCTCTGGCACCTCGTTTACCCCGAAGTGACGGAATCATTCATTAACTCCATGCTGCTGATGTACGACGACGGCGGGCTGATACCGCGCGGTCCGGCAGGGGGGAACTATACCTTTGTGATGACCGGCGCCTCGTCTACACCCTTCATTGTCAGCGCCTACCTGAAAGGCATCCGTGGGTTTGACCTTGAGAAGGCCTATGCCGGTATGCGGAAAAACCATTTTCCCGGGGGCTTAATGAGCAAGGCCGGTTACGAGCATAACACCTTTAAGGGCGGTGGCATCGAATTTTACATGGATCGGGGCTACATCCCGCATCCGATGAGCGAAAAGCGGTACGGCTTCCATCAGGACGGGTCAACGCAGACGCTGGAATATGCCTATCAGGATTATACGCTCGCGCAGATGGCTCAGAAACTGGGCAAAACGGAAGACTATGCCTTGTTTATAAAGCGGTCGCAGAACTATAAAAACATCTATAATCCGGAAATTGGCTGGATGTGGAACCGGACACTGGACGGCAAATGGGCAGAACCGGTTGATATTCTACGGTACGACAACGGCTGGGAGGAAGGCAATGCCGCGCAATACACCTGGTTTGTGCCCCACGACGTCCCGGGGCTGATCGGTCTCATGGGAGGAAAAGAGGCCTTTACGCAGAAGCTGAATACCTCTTTCGAAAAAGCACAGACGCATGACTTTGTTTCCGGCAAATCGCACGACAAGGAGACGCTGGAACAGTACCGGCGGGTGTTTATCAACTACGGCAACCAGCCTTGCATGCAGACGCCCTGGCTCTTCAATTATTCCGGCGCACCGTGGCTGACCCAGTTCTGGACGCGCCAGCTGATTGACAAGGTCTACAGCGGTATTTCGCCCGACTCAGGGTATAGCGGCGATGAGGATCAAGGCCTTATGGGTAGCCTGGCGGTTCTGCTGAAAACCGGCATATTCTCCACTAACGGCGGAACGTCACCCGAACCATTCTATGAAATCGCCAGCCCGATTTTCAATAAAGTCACGTTTCACCTGAATCCGAAATACTATACAGGTAAGACGTTTACCATCGAAACACGGAATAATTCAGCCAGTAACCTGTACATCCAGTCGGCCACGCTGAACGGCAAACCCTATAACAGCCCGTTTGTGAAACACAACGAACTGGTTAGCGGCGGAACGTTAAGGCTCGATCTTGGCCCCCGGCCTAACAAGCAGTGGGGAACGGCGAATTAAGGGTTGCTGGATGCTGGATAATAGATTAGATACTTTTACGGGATGAGATGTTTCCTTTTGTCATGCTGATGTAGGAAGCATCTCATCCCCCTTATTTTGCATTGCATATTTAATAATTCAACCCCCGTCATTCTCAACTGACAGAATACCATGGTATCCTAAACCACCTCTTTGAATCAGAAAATTAAATATCCATAAAATCTAAATTTTTATGAAAAATAACGTGGGGTAGAGCGCCTGAAAACTGTCCTTAGGATATGCGTTACAAAAAAACTTTTCCCACAAAACACGGCCTGACCACACTAACCACGAGTGCTCTTAACCGGCAGGTGTTAACGCTACTATTCACGCTTTCGCTATCGGTCGTACTCGCTGACAGTCCATACCAATGGAAAATAAAGGTCAGTGTGTCGCCGGAAATGCAGAAAGCCTATTTGAAAGGCGGGCGGTTGCTGCTCCACGTCACCAGCCAGCGGGAACGCGAACCCAGGAACCGGTCTGAAATTACCATCGGCATTACGCCCGACAACTGGGATGGGAAACAGGCATTTGTCATTGACACCCGCGCTAAATCGCTTCGGACGTCCGGCCTGGATAAACCACTTGGGAAGCCGGACGCTAAATACTGCTTTCAGGTAGTGTATAAACAAAATCCCGACGACGGGCAGGAAAATGTCCCCGGCAACCTGTACAGCAACATTGACTCCGTTCAATTGACGAAAAAACTGTCGCTGAGCCTGACGCTCAACACCCTCATACAACCGGTGCCGGTTATGGACCATAAGCTGGTTAAACTGGTAACGATCCAGAGCAAGCTGCTGACGGCATTTCGGGGCCGGCCGGCGCAGTTGAAGGCGGCCGTGCTGCTGCCTTCCGGGTATTACGACAATCCCGCCAAAACCTATCCGATCTGTTACCGCATACCTGGTCTCAACGGCCGCTATACTGCCGTTAACACCGTTTTTGGCAACAAGGAGTTTGCCGACTGGTGGCTCTCGGGACAGGCCCCGGAGGTCATTTATGTATTCCTGGATTCGCAGGGGCCATTCGGCGACACGTATCAGGTCGATTCAGAGAACAATGGCCCCTGCGGCCGCGCCCTGACCGAAGAGCTTATTCCTGAAATTGAACGGCAGTTCCGATATAATCCCGCCTCAAAAAAACGGTTCCTGACCGGAAATTCGACGGGTGGCTGGGTGTCGCTTGGTTTACAGATTTTTTATCCGGACTTCTTCGACGGCACATGGTCCTACAGCCCCGATCCGGTTGATTTTGAGCACTATGGGCTCATTAACATTTACAGTGATAAAACCATTTTTTACAACCGTTATGGTTATCTGCAACCCGGGCGGCGTACGACCAACGGCGAACCAACCTTTTCGATGAAGGACTGGATTGCCAACGAAAATGTGGCCGGCCGTACGAATAATTACCTTATTTCCGGCGGTCAGTTCGGGGCATACAACGCCGTTTTTGGACCGAAAGGCGCAGACGGGCTACCCTCACTGATGTTCAACCCAGACACCGGGGAAATCGACCATGCCATCGCGCAACAATGGGAAAAATACGACCTGAAAAAAGTGCTGGAACGCAACTGGCCAACACTAGGGCCTAAACTACAGGGCAAAATCTGGATCTGGATGGGCGATATGGACGGGCTGTACTCCAACGTGGCAACGCGTTATCTGGAAAAGATGATGAGTAAAACCGAAAACCCGAAGTCCGACGCAAAAATCAGGTTTACGGCCATGGCCGGTCATGGTCAGGAATGGAGCGACAAAGCCGTGCTGACCATGATCGCCGAAAAAACGAAATAGGCTATGTAAAACGGAATGATATTCCGTTCCTGGTACTCCCTGAAACGGAATATCATTCCGTTTTACATTAGACAATACTGATTATGAGATATATACATTTACTATATTTATTGGCAGTGTGTTTTTCCGGTCAGGTTCGGGCGCAGCAGACGCGGCCGGTCTGGCTCGATGAACTGAACATAAAGTCATTTTCGGAAGGCATTCCGGCGGTGCTGGGCAAAACCAACGCAGCCGGCGATTCGATGCGCATTGCCGGTAAACACTTTACCCACGGGGTCGGCGTGAACGCAACCAGTATTCTGGCCTTTTACCTCGACGGCCATGCTTCCTCGTTTTCGGCCCTTGTCGGAGTCGATGACCTCGGCAACCGCGATTTACCCCATACTTTTTACGTAATCGGTGACCGCAAAATCCTGTTCGACAGCGGCGAAATGCGGCTGGGCGACGCCCCGAAACCGGTGAATGTGTCACTGACTGGTGTAAAACGCCTAGGACTGCTGGTCAACGTGAATGATGCCGGCCGGACCAAGGTGTATTCGAACTGGGCCAATGCGCAACTGGTCATGCAGGGAAGTTACCTGCCCCAAAACATACCCAATGATGGAGATCGCTATATTCTGACGCCGCCATCGCCCAAAACACCACGCATTAATTCCCCTGCGATTGTCGGGGCAAGACCCGGAAATCCGTTCCTGTATACCATCTTAGCCACCGGTGACCGCCCGATGAGGTTCAAGGCAAAAGGCCTGCCCAAAGGGCTGTTACTGGACGAAAACACGGGCATCATTACCGGCAAGGTAGCCACTCGTGGGACGTATACCGTTCAGCTCACTGCTCAGAATGCACCAGGCCGGTCCCAAAAGACCCTGACCGTTAAAATCGGCGATACCATCTCCCTGACCCCGCCCATTGGCTGGAACGGCTGGAACTCCTGGGCCCGGAACATCGACCAGGAAAAGGTCATTGCTTCGGCCGACGCCCTCGTCAAAATGGGTCTGAATCAGCACGGCTGGACCTACATCAACATCGACGATGCCTGGCAGGGTAAACGCGGCGGGCCGTACAATGCCATTCAGCCCAACGAAAAATTCCCGCGCTTCAAAGAAATGGTTGACTATATCCACTCCCTTGGTTTAAAAACCGGCATTTATTCCACCCCGATGATTACCAGTTACGCGGGCTATGTCGGCGGTACCTCCGATTTCGAAGACGGACATATCACAGACGAAATCATTGCCAATAAGCGTGCCTTCCGCTACGTCGGGAAATACCACTTCGAGCAGAATGACGCCCGGCAGTTTGCCGAATGGGGCATTGATTACCTCAAATATGACTGGCGCATTGAGGTACCTTCCGCCGAACGCATGGCGACGGCATTGCGGGAGTCAGGACGGGACATTCATTACAGTATATCCAATTCGGCACCGTTTGAGCATGTTCGGGAGTGGGCACGGCTTACGAACAGCTACCGTACCGGCCCCGACATCCGCGACAGCTGGAACAGCCTGTTTGTTTCGGCCTTCACCCTCGATAAGTGGGCGCCCTTCGGCGGTCCGGGCCACTGGAATGACCCCGACATGATGATCGTCGGCAACGTAACGACCGGCACCCAGCTGCATCCGACCCGGCTTACCCCCGACGAGCAGTATAGCCACGTCAGTTTGTTCAGCCTGCTGGCAGCACCCATGCTCATCGGCTGCCCCATTGAACAACTGGACGCCTTCACCCTCAATCTGCTGACCAACGACGAAGTGATCGCCATCGATCAGGACCCGTTGGGCAAATCAGCCCGCCTGATCGAGGACAAGGATGGCATCCAGATCTGGGCAAAACCACTGCAGGACGGGTCATATGCCGTAGGCTTGTTTAACGTCGGTGATTTCGGCAAGACGCCCGAATCTTACTTCCGGTGGGGCGACGAAACGGCCAAAAAGTATACACTCGATCTGACAAAGATTGGTTCTTCGCGTAGATATACGCTTCGGGATGTTTGGAGACAAAAAGACCTTGGTATTTTTACAGGAATTTTCTCAACAGAAATCCGCCATCATGGCGTTGTGCTGTTGCGGATGTTTCCCGGAAAATAAACTCATTAACCAACATGGCTCCAAAAAGACCATTCAAAGTAGTTATTACCCTGCTGGCCGCCTTTTCGGTGGTACTGGCAGGTTTCCAAAACAATACCTATGAAATTCCCCGTTTTTCACCGGCCGATTACACGGTGGAGGATGGATTTGCCCTGAGTTTAATTGCTTCGGAACCGTTGTTGACGGCGCCGGTCGGGCTTGATTTTGATGACGAAGGCCGCATGTGGGTAGTCGAGATGATCGGCTACATGCCCAATCTGGAAGGCATCGGTGAAGAAGAACCCAACGGCCGGATTGTCATTCTGGAAGACCGTAATAAAGACGGTGTGGCCGACAAGGCTAAGGTGTTTCTGGACGGGCTGGTGCTGCCCCGGTCGGTTGCGCATGTGTATGGCGGGCTGATGTACGTGGATGGTCCTAAACTCTGGTTTGTCGAGATTATCAATGACAAGCCTGGCAAGAAAACCCTGGTTGATCCGGTTTATGCCGAAGGAGGCAATGTGGAGCATACCTCAAACGGCCTGATGATGAACATTGATAACTGGATCTATAACGCCAATTATAATTTCCGCTACCAGCGCCGGAACGGAAAATGGATAAAGGAACCAACGACTGACCGTGGCCAGTGGGGAATTACGAAAGACAACTTTGGCCGGTTGTATTACAACAACAACTCGACCAATTTACAGGGAGACTACGTGTTGCCGAATAAGGTCATCCGGAACAAATATTTCAAACCGATGCTGGCCGAGCACCAGCGACTGGCCAGTAACCGGGTGTTCCCGATTCACCAGACATCGGTTAACCGCGGCTACCAGCCGGGCGTGCTGGACGAAAAAGGGTACCTCAGAGAGGTCACCGCCGCATGCGGGCCACTGGTCTACCGGGGCGGAGCGTTTCCGGCGGCGTACAACCAGAATGCCTTCGTATGTGTACCTGAAGCGAACCTGATCAAGCGCAACGTACTTGAATTTAAACCGTTCCAGACCAGTGCCCGGCAAGCCGTCGACGGCAAGGAGTTTATTGCTTCAACTGACGAAGGGTTCCGGCCGGTCAACCTGTTTACCGGTCCCGACGGTGCGGTTTATGTGGTGGACATGCACCGGGGTATCATCCAGCACAAAGCCTATATCTCGCAGTACCTGACCGAGCAGCTCGCGGCCAAAAAGCTGGACACGTTGCAACACGCCGGCCGCATTCTGAAAATTACCAGCACAACTGCCATAGGCAGTCCGGTTCCTGATCTGACCAAAGCGACGGGTCCGCAGCTCGTCACGTTACTGAGCCATCCGAATGGATGGGTACGTGACCGGGCACAGCAGCTGTTGATTCAGAAAAAAGACCTGACCGTTGTCAATCAATTGATTACACTGGCCAAAGGACAGAACGACCTGTTATCGGCGGTGCATGCACTCTATGTGCTGGACGGACTGAACGCCCTGACGTTTGACCGGCTGACCGCCATCATCAACGCTTCGAAGCAGCCGGAGACCATTGCCCATGCCGTAGGTTTACTAGAACGTTTTGCGGCCAAAGAGCGGGTGGCTGCCATGAAATCGCTGTCTGAAAACCTGATGGCGCGCAACAACGAAACCATTGACCTGTACCTGTCGATGGCCTTGTCAGGCTGGATTAAGGTATCAGACGCTACCTTCCTGCCTGTCTTGTCCGCAATTGAGAAGAAATACGCAACGCAGCGGGTTGTGCAGGAGGCTGTTACCAGTGCGCTTGACGGGAAAGAGGAACAGTATCTGGCGTCGATGAACCCGACGGATGGGCTGAAAAATACCCTGAATACGACAATCGGCAAACGGCAGCGGAAAGAGATGAACTCAATTTATGTTGTCCAGACCAACGAAGTTGACAATCGTACACGCGGCCTGAAACTTTACCGGAGCATTTGTGCTACCTGTCACGGGGCCGATGGCAAAGGCATTCAGGACCTGGCGCCTCCGCTCAAAGGCTCGGAATACATCGACGGCTCGATGAAGCGGCTGGCAGCTATGATCCTGCACGGGGTGAGCGGGCCGATTACGGTTAACGGAACCGTTTACCGGCTCAACAACGAAATGCCGGCCCTGCTTAACAACAAGGACATCAGCGATCAGGACATTGCGGACATCATCCGCTTTACCCAGAATGCCTTTGCGAAGCAGGGGAAAAACATTTCTACTGCTGACGTGAAACTGATGCGGGATAAAAAACCGGTCGGTACCGGTGTGTATACCGAAAAACTATTACTCGAAACCGATTTTGATAAATAGGCCAGTTGTCATTGGTCAGTAGCGGGCATTGTCCGTTCGTTGAAGGCAGCCGGCTACTGACCAATGATTCCTATGACTAAACCCTTTGTCTGTTTATTCCTTTTTGTTTCCCTTACCTCCTTTGCCCAGACTACCCGAACCATCTGGTTCGACGACCTACCTATTCAGACGTTTTCAGAAGGACTCCGGCCGGTGCAGGCAAAACGCAATTACAGCAATGATACCCTGCGCATTAACGGCAAAGCCTACCTGCGGGGACTGGGCGGTCAATCGCCCTGTATTCTCCCGTTTACCGTAAACGGAAAAGCAAAGCATTTCCACGCCCTGATTGCGGCGGACGACCTCGGCAACAAAGACATTCCGCTGTCCTTCTTCGTACTCGGCGATGGCAAGGTCTTGTTTGAAAAAAAGGACATGCGCATCGGTGATCAGCCGGTACCGGTCGATGTTGATCTGACGGGTGTCCGGCAGCTGGGCCTGCTGGTGACCGATCCCGTCGGCGGCATCGCCAACAAACGGACCTACTGCAACTGGATCGACGCCAGGATTGAGATGCTTGGCGACGCCGTACCGGATTACGTACTTCATCAGGAGAAGCCGTATATCCTGACACCGCCTCCTGCCAAAACGCCTAAAATCAACTCAGCCAAACTCTTCGGGGCAACGCCCGGTAATCCGGTGCTGTATACGATTGCAGCCTCCGGTCAGCGGCCCATGACCTTTACCGCAACGGGTCTGCCCAAAGGACTTACCCTCGACCCGAAAACCGGGATTATCTCGGGACGGGTCGCCGGTAAAGGTGCGTATCCGGTGAAACTAAGCGCTAAAAACGCGCTGGGATCGGCTACCCAATCGCTGACAATCCATATCGGTGAAACCATCGCCATGACACCACCCATCGGCTGGAACGGCTGGAATTCATGGGAAGCCCATATCGACCAGGAAAAGGTGATTGCCTCGGCAGATGCCATGGTCAAAACGGGTCTACGGGATCACGGCTGGGTGTATATCAACATCGACGATGCGTGGCAGGGCAAACGCGGCGGGCCGATGAACGCCCTGCTTCCCAACGCCAAATTCCCGAAGTTTAAGGAGATGGTGGATTACATTCATTCGCTGGGCCTCAAGGCGGGGCTCTATTCAACGCCCTACATTGCCAGCTACGGCGGGTATCCGGGCGCGTCTTCCGACTCGGCCCATGGGGGTGAAACACACGAGACGATTATGGTCAACCGGCGGGCGTTTAACCACATCGGCAAGTTCCGTTTCGAAGAAAACGATGCCCGGCAAATGGCCGAATGGGGTTTCGATTTCCTGAAATACGACTGGCGTATCGACGTAAATTCCACCGAACGGATGGCTAATGCCCTCAGAGCCTCCGGCCGCGATGTGGTCTTCAGCCTCTCCAACAACGCACCGTTTGAAAAAGTAGCGGACTGGGCACGGCTATCAAACATGTACCGCTCCGGCCCCGACATCAAAGACAGTTGGACGAGCCTGTACTTTACTTCGTTTACCCTCGACAAATGGGGCCCGACAACCGGTCATGGCCATTGGGCTGATCCGGACATGATGATTGTCGGCAAGGTATCCATCGGGCCGGTAATGCACGACACCCGCCTGACACCCGACGAGCAGTACAGCCACATCAGTATCTTCAGCCTGTTGTCGGCCCCCATGCTGATTGGCTGTCCGCTCGAACAACTCGATGCGTTCACGCTGAACCTGCTCACTAACGATGAGGTGATTGCCATCAATCAGGATCCTCTCGGTAAGGCTGCCCGTCTGGTCAATGAAGTGGATGGCGTTCAGATCTGGGTAAAACCACTGGAAGATGGCAGCGTGGCTGTCGGTCTGTTCAATATAGCCAACTTCGGCAAAACACCGGCGTCATTTTTCAACTGGGGGGCCGAAAAGCCGGTCTCGTTCCGGTTCGATCTTGCCGGAGCCGGCCTGCAAAAGACCTATACGCTCCGCGATGTGTGGCGGCAGAAAGACCTGGGCACCTTCACCGGCTCATTCACTACCGATATACCCTACCACGGTGTCCGTTTTTTACGGCTGACGCCCAAGCGGTAACTGCTGACTATTAACGCAATATATACTTTCATTTACCACATAGGCACATAGAGAACAAAGCATTTTCTTTTCTACTGTGACCTATGTGCCTATGTGGTAAGCAAAAATAGTATCCGTATGAAACGACTTTTGCTTTTTCTTCTTATTAGCCTTTGCTGTCAGGTTAAAGCACCGGCCCAATCAACCTTATTTCAGCAGAAATTTACGTACCAAACGCTGTCCCCGTTTCATAAGCTGCTGTTTGACAACTTTGTAGCCTATGAATGGCCCGAAGGCAAATCCATCGGGGAAGTACTCACTAACACTACGAGTCTGCGCAGCAAAACACGGCTGGCTGAGGGACTGCTGTTCCGGAATAAGCCCGGCGATAAGGAAGCCGCCGCCGACATTCTGTGGTGGATACTGTCTCACCAGTACCGTGAAAAAGGAACGCCCATCTACGGCATCTGGAAAACGTCCGTCGATGGCGACAAGCACGATCAGAACTGGCGGGAGTTTATCGGCTGCGACCTGATTCTGATCCGGAAATATTACAGCCGGTTACTGCCCGAAGCCCTGCTGAGAGACATTGATACCGGCCTGATGCACGCAGCGCTCGGGGCAAAACAACGCAACGTCGGACCGGACTACACGAATATTGCAATAATGAGTGCCTTCCTGATGGAACACGTCGGCACGCAGCTGAATGATACGGAGTTAAAACAAGCAGGTCTCAGTAAAGCCAATGCGATTTATGCGCTATATCAGCAACACAAAACCTTCAGTGAATTTAACTCGCCGACCTATTACGGGGTAACACTGGCAGGCATCGCCCTCTGGCGCGAGCTGGCGGCATCGGAAGACATGCGCAGCATGGGCCGCACACTTGAGGAAGCGTTCTGGCATGAGGCCGTAACCTTTTATAATCCGGCGCTCAAAAACATGCCCGGACCCTATTTCCGGGGCTATGGCATGGACATGCAGCGGTATACTTCGATTATGGGTCTCTGGATCGCCATTGCGCTGAATAACGAAGCGGCTTCTCCCCTGCCCATTCCGATAAAATCCCCGAAATACGGCGAAATGAGCAATATCGCGCCGATTTATGTACTCGGCTTGTCCATTCCAAAAGCGGATTTAGCAGCGCTTCAGACCTTTACCGGCCCACGGTTTCTGGAACGGTCAGTGCCCAACAACTACAAAGGGGATCCTCTCAAACGCGTAACGGCCATGATTAACCGTGACTGGATGATGGGGGGCGTGTCGGGGATGCGCCGGAAATGGGATCAGATTAAAACCGGCACAATCCACTGGAAGGCTAAGAACGGGAAAACCGGCTGGCTCATTGTGCCTGGTGATGGAATGACCAATGTGGCAGTCAACCAGACGGCCATGCAGATTTTCCGGGGGGATACGCAGGCACGCCGCCTAGACCTGCTTGTCTATGATCCGGAGGCAACAATCGATTCATTTTCAGGCGATCAGTGGTCCTTCCCGACAATCCGGCTTGGGGTGCAGACGGACCTTAAACTGATCAGTAAGGAGCGGCTGGATGCCAAAGCCGGACAGCAGGATTATGCCCTTGCTGAACCCTACACCAACCTGATAAAGATTAGCTATGAAATACCGGTAGACCGGGACCTGTCGAAGCCTTTGCTTAGCATAACCCCGACTCCTTAAGTAACATTTTTTGAGAACGCTATGAACTGAAATCGAACCACATAGCCACATAGAAAACAAAGAATTTATAACTGCTTATGTGGTCTATGTGGCTATGTGGTAAATCTAGTTAAATAGATAGTCAGGCTTTTTAACGTCTCACAATAATTCTCTGAATCATGATTTTTTGATGACTTCATTTCTACAGCTTCAAAAGATCAAATTCTAAAACCAGTATTTCTAAACCTGACACAACGACGCTTTCATGAAATCAAGGTACCTCTTCCTCTATGCGTCCGGCCTGACTGCGCTGATTTATGCCTGTAAGGTACAGACAACGACCACTATCAGCACGACGACAACCACAACAAAAACAGAAACTACATCAGTGGCACGGCAGGCAGATAAGGACGAAGCCCTGCCGCTGGCGCCGTTTTCGACCGTTCCGCTGACGCCGGAGCAAAGCCGGCAGGCGTTTGTGCTGCCCCCCGGCTACCACATGGAGCTGGTTGCCAGCGAGCCGATGATTACCGAACCGGTCGCCATTGCGTGGGACGGTAACGCCCGCATGTATGTGGCGCAGATGGAAACCTATACGCAGGACGCCGACGGCACCGGTACTAAAGAGGCCAGGAGTCGGGTTATGTTGCTGGAAGACACCAACAACGACGGTAAAATGGACAAGAGTTCGGTGTTCATCAAAGACATGGTGCTGCCCAGAATGCTGCTATGTGTCAACCATGAACTGCTGGTCAACGAAACCGATACCTACGACATTTACAGCTACCGCGATACCAATGGCGACGGCACGGCCGATGAAAAGCGGCCGGTGTATATCGTCGGAAAAGTGGCACCGGGTAATCTCGAACACCAGCGCAGCGGCCTCGTGTGGAACATCGATAATTACATCTACCAGACCGTAGACCCGATCCGGTTCCGCTACACCAACGGCAAACTGGTGCCTGATTCGCTGCACAGCGGCTCTAACGGGCAGTGGGGTCTGACCTACGACAATTATGGCCGGTTGTTCTACAGTCGCGGGGGCGGCGAAAATGCGGGCAGCGGCTTCCAGATCAATCCGAAATACGGGGCGCTGGAGTTTTCCGATGCCTACGACGAAGCCACGTTTAGCCCCGTCTGGTCCCGCATTTCGAACCCGGAGGTGCAGGGCGGCCCGCCGCGTCTGCGCCCCGACAGCACGCTGAATCATTTTACGTCCGGCAACGGGCAGTCGATTTTCCGCGGCGACCGGCTTCCGGCTGACCTCGTCGGCGATTACTTCATCAACGAGCCGGTTGCCCGGATTATCCGGCGGGCAAAGGTGGTGAACCGTGCCGGCAAGACGCATCTGGAAAATGTATATCAGCACAAGGAGTTCATTGCCAGTACGGATTTCTTCTTCCGGCCGGTAAATACCTATACCGGCCCGGACGGCTTGTTATACATCATTGACATGAACCGCGGCATCATTCAGGAATCGAACTGGACACGAAAAGGAACGTTTCTGCGGGACAAAATCGACTATTTCAACATTGCGAAAGTAAACCAGCGGGGCCGGATCTGGCGGCTGGTACACGATGACTTTACGCCCGGCCCGAAACCACACATGCTCGATGTTCCGGCGGCGGACCTGATTAACTACCTCGACCATCCCAACGGCTGGTGGCGGGATAATGCCCAGAAGCAGATTATTCTTTTGGGTGATAAAACGGTAGTGCCTGCACTGGAAGCAATGGCAACCGGCCGTCAACACGCCACAGCACTCGGCCGCCTGCATGCCCTCTGGACACTCGAAGGCCTGGATGCAATCAATAAGTCTGTGCTAATCACTGCCTTGTCGGACACTGACCCGCAAGTCCGGAAAGCAGCTATCTGGATCAGCGAACGGTTTTTGCGGCAACAGGATGCGGACATGATCGCCCGCGTTGGCAAGCTGGCCGAAGACCCGAATTTCGATGTCAAAACGCAGGTGTTGCTGTCGCTCGGCGTTAATAAACACCCGCAGGCGCAGCAGATTTCACAGGAGTTGCTGGCCAAAAATCCGGACAACGAGATGCTGAAACGCGTGCGGCTGAGCCTTGACCGCAACGAAGATGCTAAAAAGTATGGCATGAAACTTGGCAGTTTCTCCGCACCGGATCGCAAGCTGATTCTTGCGGGCAGTGAAATTTATAAGGGAATGTGTTCACCCTGCCACGGTGGCGATGGCATGGGCCTGCCGACCAACGCCGCCCCCGCACTGAAAGGCGCGAAACACGTCAACCACGACCGCGATTTTGCGATCCGGATTTTACTGCACGGCCTGAAAGGCCCGATTGAGGGAAAAACCTACCCGAGCGAAATGGCGTCGATGAAAGACAACTCCGACGAATGGATTGCCTCGGTACTCAGCTATATCCGGTATGAATTTGTCGGTACATCAGCGCGGGCGGTGAAAGGGCGTCAGTCGGCGGTCGTTCAGCCGGACGAAGTCAAAAAAATCCGCGACGCCTACGCCTCCACCCGCGAGGCCTGGACCATCGACGAACTGGAGAAAAACATACTGAAATAAAGAGCAGCCCGTCGCTCTTTCACTCTTCCGCTCTTTCACTCATTAAAAATAGCATGTTTCGTTTTTTCTGTTTTTTACTGACAACGGTCGCTGCGTTCGGGCAGCGGGTTCCGGCGCCGGAGCGGTTGCGGTGCGAATTGTTGCTGCATACAGATGCGGTCAGTCAGCGCGGTGAACGGGTAAGTGTGCCGTTGGCCAGGGCCGTGCAACAGCCTGAACAGTACCAGTTTGCGCGCATATACAATACGGCGCCAATGCTGAGCTGGGAATTGGCGCCGTCTGTTCGTCGTCAGACCGCATTTCGGGTACGGGTAGCGCGCTCAGCAGATGGCCTGCAAAAGAACATAGCTGATGTCTGGGATTCGGGTCGCAGGGCGGTTTCGCAACCATCGACCCGTTTTGGCGGAAAGGCTTTAGTACCAGGGCAGGTATATTACTGGGACGTACAGGTCTGGGATACGCAAAACAAACCATCGGCGGTGTCTGCTCCGATGGCCTTTTATGTTTCCCCTACCGATCCTGCTGAACCGTTTGCCCACTATCCGCTTGTGGCCGAAACCCAAACGGCAACGCTGGTCCGGCAAACCGGCGCCGACAGCTGGTTTCTCGACTTCGGGAAAGACGCGCTTTGCCAGCTACAGCTGCATCTGACCAGCGACGTTTCCGACAGTATCCGGATTGAGGTGGGTGAATTGACATCGAAGCCGTTTACGATCCATACCAACCCCGGCCGCAACATCCGCTACCGGCGCATCAGTCTGTGGGTTGAAAAAGGAACACATGAATACAACATTGAGTGGCCGCAGGACCAGAAACGCAACATCCGGAATCCGGTATTAATGCCGGATTACATTGGCGAAGTGTATCCGTTCCGGTATGTGACACTGAGTAATCTCAAGGGAAAAATTGACCGGTCGTCGGTTAAGCGACGGGTGGTAAGCTATCCGTTTGATACGCAGGCAGCCCGTTTTACGTCCGGCGATACCGTCCTGAATCAGGTTTGGGACTTATGCCAATACTCCATTAAGGCCACGAGTTTTGCCGGGTATTACGTCGACGGTGACCGGGAGCGGATTCCGTATGAGGCTGATGCGCTGATCAATCAGTTGTCGCACTATGCCGTGGATGCCGAGTACAGCATGGCTCGCCGGAGCATGAATTACCTGATCTATCATCCGACCTGGCCGACGGAATGGAGCCTCCAGAACGTACCGATTGCGTGGAACGATTACCTCTATACGGGAGACACTACCCTGTTATCTACTTTTTATACGGAACTGACCCGCAAAGTGCTGATGCCGCTGGCGGGCCCTTCCGGACTGATCAGCACCCGGACCGGTAAGCAGACCGATGACTTTCTGGCGTCCATCCACATTACCAAAACGTTTGACGGTCGCCGCGGCCTGCACGATAACGTTGACTGGCCCCAAACCGGTAACTACATCGGACCGGAAAAGGAGTACAAAGGCGAAACAGATGGGTTTGTCTACAATACCTATAATGCCGTCATCAACGCCTGGTATTACCGGAATCTGGTGCTGATGCAGCAGATTGCCCGTGTGTTGGGGAAACCCGATGATGCCCGGCGATATGAACAGTCCTCCACTAAGGTGTATGATGCGTTCCGGACCACTTTCCGCGATCCGGCCACCCGACTAATCAAAGACGGCGACAGTACGGCTCATACGTCGCTGCATGCCAACATGTTCGCGCTGGCCTTCGGGCTGGTTCCGCCGGAGGATATACCGGCCGTGGCAACGTTTATTAAAAGCCGGAAGATGGCCTGTAGCGTCTACGGCGCCCAGTTTTTGCTGGATGCTTTATACGATGCCGGTCTGAGCGACTATGCTCTGTCGCTGATGACGGCCACGACCCAACGCAGCTGGTACAACATGATCCGTGTCGGGTCAACGATTACGATGGAAGCCTGGGATCAGGTCTATAAACCCAATCTTGACCTGAACCATGCCTGGGGCACTGCTCCGGCCAACATCATCATGCGCAAACTCGTGGGCGTTGAGCCGCTGTCACCGGGCTTTGGTGCCATTCAGATTAAACCACAGCCGGGAGACCTTTCGTTTTTTGAGGCGACTGTACCATCACCGAAAGGGCCCATTCAGGTCTCCTACAAAAAAGCGGAACGGAATACATTGACTGTGGCCATTCCGGGCGGAACGACCGCAACCGTATATGTCCCCTATGACCCCGCCAAACCAAAACTAACGATGGATGGCAAGCCGTTGCCGGTAAAACCGACCGGCAATTTCTACGTGCTGACAAATGTCGGTACCGGCCGGCATGAGCTGTCGGTATCCCGCTAACACTGAACCGTGCCTGCTTTTATACTAAATCAGATTTACATGAAACGACTTTTTTTCCAGATTATCGCCACCGGAATACTGATGACAACAGGAGCGTTCTTCGCATTCCGGGAACCGGCTCAATCAACCACCCGCCCGAACATTCTGTACATTCTTGCCGATGATATGGGGTACGGCGACGTATCAGCCTACTATCCGCAAGGACAGATTCCAACCCCGAACATCGACCGGCTGGCGGCTCAGGGCATGCGCTTTACGGATGCCCATTCGCCTTCATCAGTCTGTACACCAACCCGATACGCGTTGTTAACCGGCCGTTATCCGTGGCGGAGCCGCCTGCCGGTCGGCGTATTACGGGGGTATAGCCGGACGCTCATTGAGCCCGACCGGCCGACGGTTGCGAAGTTACTGAAAGCACAGGGCTACACAACCGGCGTCATCGGGAAGTGGCACCTCGGCATTGATTGGGTGCCCACCGCAGAGCAAACGGCAAAACTGGCCGATCCGGAATTCGGCATCAAAACCGAGATGAATCCCGAACAGATCGATTATGCCCAAAGACCAGCCGGCGGACCCCAAACGGCAGGTTTCGACTATTCGTTTATTCTCCCGGCCTCACTCGATATGCCACCCTATGCTTATCTCGAAAATCACAGGCTAACGGATCAGCTAACCGCCTATACCGACGGGAACAAATTACAGTCAGGCTATACCGGCCCGTTCTGGCGGGAAGGCAAAATGGCGCCGTCTTTCAACTTTTTTGAGGTATTGCCCACCTTTATTACCAAAGCAAAAGCATTCCTGAAGCAGCAATCGGCCCAAAAACCATTTTTTCTCTATCTCCCGCTGGCAGCACCCCACACCCCGTGGATGCCTAAACCCGGTTACGCCGGCAAATCAAAAGCGGGAGAATACGGTGATTTCGTGCAGCAGGTTGATGCCTCCATCGGTGAGGTCCTGAAAGCACTGGATGAGACCGGCTTCAGTAAGAATACCATCGTCATTTTTGCCAGCGACAACGGCCCGTACTGGCGCGAAAATTTTGTGAAGCAGTTCAATCACCGCGCGGCCGGAAACTTCCGGGGCATGAAAGGCGATGCGTTCGAAGGCGGTCACCGGATCCCGTTTATTGTCCGCTGGCCGGGAACGGTCAAGGCAGGAACGGTTTCGGATGCGACCACAACCCTCGCCAACCTGATGGCAACCTGTAAGGACATTACCCGGAACGCAGACGCGGCATTTGTGCCCGAAGACAGCTACAGCATCCTGCCGGTGCTGACCGGAAAAGCAAAGGCAGTTGCCGGTCAGCCCGCCGTCGTACACAGCTCATCCATTGGTTATTTTGCCATCCGGCAGGGAAACTGGAAGCTGATTCAGGGACTCGGTTCCGGCGGATTTACCGAACCACGGGATATAAAGCCAACTGCCGGGGAGCCGGCCGGTCAGCTATATGATCTGGCCAACGACCCGCTCGAAACAACAAACCTCTATCAGCAGCATCCTGAAAAAGTTAAGGAATTAGCCGATCTGCTGACCAGAATCCGCGAGACAAAACAACGGCTGTAAACCTTTACACTTTTAAACAGCTGCGCGAACAACTTTAGGGTACTATTTTCGTTGGGAAAGAAACATTCTCACCTTTTTTATGAAACGAAGTATATCCCTCCTCAGCTGTTTATGCAGCACTGTTTACTGTTTTGCTCAAACGCCGGAAAGCCCGTTCAAAGCCCGCAATACCCTATACGCTGAAGGGTTTGGGTCCGGCGGTATTTATTCACTGAACTACGAACGATTGATTAAAACGAAGCCCAAAAGCGCTGTCGGCCTTCGGGTCGGCGGTAATTTATTTGGCTTCAAAAAACCGTCGTATACATTTATCGGTGAAGTTTTTGCGATTTACGGTCCGGGAAAAAACCACCTTGACGTTGGCTTGAGCCTTTCTGCACTGCGCACATTTACGCCTGGAAACGAAAACGGTAGTTTTATTCAGGAACCTTACTGGTCAGTCTATGCGATTCCGCGTATCAGTTACCGATACCAGAAACCGCAGGGAGGGCTGATGCTCAGGGTTGGCGTTAACCCATTTCTCAATGTGTTAAGTAATCAGGATGCTGATCGCATTGGTATTTTGCCATGCTTCGCCATCGGCCATAGCTTCTAAAAGGGTTTACCAAATTAAATACTAATGGAGTAATCTATTTCGCTACAAAGCCTCAGCCGGAGATTGTCTGGCTGAGGCTTTTTTTATTATCAGCCTGAAATTATGCAGATGAAGTCCTGTCTTTTGGTTTGTTCTGACTCACGCGTAGACGGTTTATCCCTTGCAGATTAAATTATGGTTTAGACAGGATTAAAAAATGAATAAATGCACGGTGCTAAAGCAGTAATCGACTGTATTACAGTAAGATATTTCTATTAATCCCCGTGTACTGAACACAACGAAAACTGTGCTCATGGCGTTTACAGTACAAAGGGATGGCAACCGGCCAACCCTGAACAGCTTAACTGTAATCGACGATAAAAGCCATGAAAACGTTTTTTCAGGCAAACCAAACCGGCGTTGGGAGCGGTTTGGGGACAATAACTGCCCGCCTATCTTTACTGATGCTCTCCCTGTTCTGCCTGGTTGCAAATCTGGCTGTTGCCCAATCGAATCAGTTTGAGACACAGCAGGGTCTGGCCAATGCGATCGCTGCCTACGATGCCAATATCCGTGGTGCCATGCTACAGGCCAGCCAATATCCACAGGTGCTGACTGATCTGCAACGGGTCCGCGATGATAGCCGCAATGCATTTGAAAATTTGATCAGTGGTTTTCCGCAAAAAAAACAAGGCTGGTTTTACGAGCTGACCCGGTATCCGGATTTAATGCACAGCCTCGCACAATCGCCCGGCGGTTTATCACAGGACGCCGTTGAGCGGATGGTCCCTGGAAATGATGAAAATCTGCATGAAGCTGCCTGGAAACTGTATCGCCATCACCATGATGACCTTGTGCAGGCTGACACATATAATCAGAACGCATTCAGCTCATTCGATAAACTGATCGGGTCGTATGATGAGTTAACGCAAAAGTCATTCAGAACACTGCTGAATTATCCGGATGCCTTGCTGTTATTAACGGGAAATATTCCACTGACAACACAGCTTGGCCGGACCTATCAGGATAATACACAGGATATTGAGCAGCAACTTGCAATGAAACACGATAGCCTGATTGTTCAGCATGACCGTGAGGTTGCAGCCTATAAAAAATCGATCGACGCTGATCCGCAAGCCGGACAGGAGCTCAATCAGGCAGCTAAAACCTTTGCGCAGAATAACGGCTATATACTTCCTACGGGTTTTGGTGCCGGTATAATGTATGCGAATCCGTATTCTTATTGGTTTGGTTATCCATACTGGTATGGTTCGCCGCTTTGGTATCCTGGTGCTTACTGGACTGGATTCGGTATGAGCTATGGGCTTGGCATGGTGGGGTTATATGGTTTTCCGGCCTACGGATTCAGCAACTGGTTCATTAACCGTGGCTATTATGCCTATCCGCGCCTATACCGGTATGCACGTCCGTATCACAGCGGGGTTGTAGCCGGTAGCCGCTATACGCCAATGGCAAGGGTATATGCCGGTCCGTCAAACCGCAGTAACTACCAGATGGCCAGACCTATGTATCAGAACCGTTCTTACCCGAATGTCAATTCTGGGGCACGTTCCGGCTCTTATGGTGGTAGTTTTGGCGGTCGTAGTTACAGTAGCGGCGGCGGTTTCAGAAGCGGAGGATTTGGCGGGGCCGGCGGACATCACCGGTAAAGCATTATACTATTGCAGGGGTGATACAAATCATCCCTGTTTTTTTATTACTAAAAATCCACGCAACGCGTGGCTCAACTTAATACAAAATTTCGCTAAGAATATCGTTAGCACGACGCATTCGGGAACTCCATTTCTGTTTCCGAAAATTTGCACATAACATCAAGCAAACCACTCAATTTCAAACCGGTATCAGTTAAAGCATATTCAACGCGCGCAGGGACTTCACGAAAGTTATCGTTGCGGGTAATCAGTTTATGTTGCTCCAGCAATTTCAGCCGATCAGCCAGAATATTGTCACTGATATATTTCAAATCTTCTTTCAGGCTTGAAAACCGGTTATTACCTTCTTCTATACTGAACAGTACTTCGGTAAGCCACCGCTTACTCAGCAAATGAATCAATTCGTTCAGGGTACATTTTTCTTCCAGGTAAGCCTGGTTATGAAAGTTTGTTGAACTGACTTTTCTCATCTTAACTCACTTTTGGAGGAGTAACTCATAAATGAATTTCCTCTTGTTTAACTACAGCTGATGTTTTTGTTTTACGACTTGAACCTACTTAAAAACAATAAGCTAAACAAGTACTTACCTGTTGCTGGTTTAGTATGAAAAATTTATTCGGATGGAATACAGAAAATTAGGTAATACGAGTCTCGAATTATCAGTCATTACGTTTGGCGCCTGGGCAGCCGGTGGCTGGATGTGGGGCGGTTCAGAGCGTCAGGATGCAGTCAAAGCCATCAAAGATTCCTTTGCTGCCGGCGTTACGTCCATCGATACGGCACCAATTTATGGACAAGGCCATAGCGAGGAAATTGCAGGAGAAGCCATAAAAGGCATTCCACGCGATCAGGTACAGATTCTGACGAAGTTCGGAATGCGCTGGGATCTCGCCAAAGGTGATCTGGCCATGCATTCGAAGAACAATGCCGGTGAAGCTATCGATATTTATAAATATGCCGGCCGCGACAGCATCATTAAGGAATGCGAAGATAGTCTGAAGCGTTTAGGGACCGATTACATCGACCTGTATCAGATACACTGGCCGGATAAAACGACACCGATTAACGAAAGTATGGAAGCTGTCAGCCGGTTAATCGAACAGGGAAAAGTGCGGTATGCCGGCGTCTGCAACTATTCTGTTGAGCAAATGACGGAGGCAGAAAAAAGCATTTCCCTCGCTTCTAATCAGGTACCTTACAGTATGGTAAAACGGGATATTGAAAAAACAGTTATCCCCTATTGCCTTGACAATCAAAAAGGGATACTGGCCTATAGCCCGCTGGAACGTGGCTTGTTAACGGGAAAAATGAAACCCGGACATACGTTTGCAGAAGGCGATCACCGCGCAGGCCTATACTTTTTCAAGGCCGAAAACATTGCCCGTGTCGATGATTTTCTGGAGTCCATCAAACCGATTGCCGATGCCAAAAAAGCAACTATCGGACAGCTCGTTTTACGGTGGACCATTGACCAGCCAGGCATTACCATTGCCCTTGCCGGGGCCCGCAATGCGGAACAGGCGCTGCAAAATGCGGCGGCAGCAGAACTAGCCTTGTCGGCAGATGAAAATCAGTTTATTACCGACAAACTTAATCAACTGACTCTCACAAAGTAAACGGAAAGTCCCCTGCCAGTTAGGGGACTTTCCGTTTTTCATTTGACCATTGCCTTAACCAGGGCTGCATTAGTCATCCGGCAGTTTATTCAGGTACAATTCCCTTGATTTTTTACGGGTATACATTTGTGTTGTATCAAACCGTGCATGCCGCAGATGCTGCTGTACATAGATGCCGTCCACCCCTTTTTCCAGTAAGAGCTGTGCCGCCGTATGCCGTAAGCTATGGGCCGAAATTCCCTGTCGTTTCAAGCCTGACACAGCCAGTGCGGCGTCTACCAGCCGTCTGATTTTACGGGTACTAAGGTCTGGAAATAAAAGCCCTTTACCCTGTTTATCAGTCTGTTGCCTGAGTATATCCTGTACAGCTTCGATACTGTGCCGGAAAAGTTTCACTGCTTCGCGCATATACTTTCCTTTTCCCAGAACATACACAACGCCGGTTTGCATATCCAGATCCTGTACCTGTAGCCGCGTAAGTTCAACAGTCCGTAGACCCGAATAAACCATCAGACTTATCATCGCCTTTGTTGCCGGATCATCACAGTCCGAGAGAAGTTTGTCGCGGTCTTCTACCGATAAGGCATCTTTGTAGACAATCTGTTCCAGACTCAGCGTATTCACTTTTTCAACGGCAGCCAGACCCTCCCGCTGATCATCATCCAGCGGAAACTTCCGGGGATTTTCCAGCACAAAACGCGCCAAAGCCTTAAGGGCAGAAAGCCGGAGATTGATCGTAAAGGCTGAGTAGCGCCGCTGCCGCATCTCTGCCATAAACTGTTCAACGCCAACGGCATCAAACCCAACTAATGTATGCCCGTTCGCCCGCTTCCCTTCCAGCCAGTCAAAAAAGGCATTCAGGGATTTCTGATAGGTAGCTTTGCTTTCATCGCCCCGCAAGCTCCCTGCCTGATAAATAAACTGCAGAACAAGCTCGTTTCCGGCAGGCACTCCTTTCCCCTTCGGAGGATCGGCAATAATGGGCGGGCAACCCCGCTCCTGATAAAACACCAGAAACCGGTTGACCGGACTGATATAGCTTTTACGAACCAGTTCCTTATAGGTCGTTACGCCAAACAGTAAGGGCACATTTTGCTCCAGACAATAATTAACATACCTGGCTGCCAGCACCGGATAGTTTGATGTAGACCTCGATGCCGCCCTTGCTCCGGTAAAGTACCAGTCAGCAAACGCGTGAATGATCTGGGTAACGGTAAAGTGATCACCTCTGGTCGTTATTGTCTGCTTCCGCCGTCCGGATAGTTGTATAGCCATGGCGCAAAAAATCTGATTTATTTGTTCTGTGTTGAATAACGGGCTAATTCAACTAGTAACTACCTTCCAGTTTCAGCTTATCTCCGGTCAGGTAGTTCTGTGTTAAAGATACAACATAAAACTAATTTGTTCAAGTAGCCGGAAATGCTGATTTCCGGATTTAGTTGAACACCAACTATAGCAACTACATTGAAGTCGGGGATCGGTCAACCTGTCGTTAGTAAACTAAACGGCATTGCAACCTTTTACCGGTAACGGGACTCTATCACAAACCATCGACCGGTTGACCAATGAGACGATTACTTTACTTATCGGGTTTATTTCTGTTGCTGAATGCCTGCCATAAAAAAGCAGTCGATCCCACCTTACGGGTGCGGCCGGTTTATCTGGAAATGACAATAACCGGAAGCGGCTATACGCTGACCTGGAAACCAGCCATGATTGTCTGTATAACAGCACCCTGTCCGGACCTGGCTGATGTAGAAGCCGAAACGTATGAAATACAGACGGCCGCCTCTGAAAGAGGGCCTTTTACAACGTACAAGACCGTAGATGCCAGCCAGAAATCAATTTCAATTCCGGCGACAGAGCGGGGGGGGCAACTGATAGCCCGCGTTGTCTCCAGAGCGAAAGGCGCTCCGCCGGCCAATTCAACACCGGTGATGGCGACCAACGGATTTGTCTCTCAGTCAGCTTATTATCCGGGCTTTGGTCTGACAGCCGATGTGGTAGGCGGGGATGTTTCACCAGACGGAACAAAATCAATGTATGTCCGGACCGTTGACAAGGGGAGTGGTCAGTATGAATTCCAGACGTATCTGGCTGAGCTACGGAATGAACAGATTACAGCAACCAAATTAATCACCCGGCAGGGCGGACCCGGCAAATTTTCTCCCGACGGGCAACAACTGGTTTATCCTTCCCGGACTGATAATGCCTATATTCTCTATACCATTGCAACCGGGGAACAGCGGACACTGCCGGTCACCAGTTTAGCCTCAGTGCGCGACATTGCCTGGTCACCCGATGGTAAATGGCTGGCTTACACCACGCAGGCCAATGAAGCATCACGGCTTTGGAAAATCGCAGTTGCAGGGGGAGACGCTATTCCGCTGACCCCTGCCGTGCCCCTGACATCGGTAGACGCCATCCGTCGTTCTGCCATCACCTGGTCGCCGGACGGACAGTTTATTGTACTTTCCCGCTCGCGCAGCGACGAAAACAGTACGTTACGGCGTAACGTTATTACCTACCTGTCAGCTGCCGGCTCCGGAGAGGGCAAGGCTTTCGATATCCAGCCTGGCTGGGTTGACAGTAATCCGCAATTTTCGCCGGATGGCAAAAGTCTGGCTTTTCTGAGCACCCGCACAGCCCCATCCGGTATGGTTTTCAGCCTTTGGGTCCGTGACCTGGCAACCGGCCGTCCACGCCGGATAGAATTATTACCTGGTCTGATTCCTTCCGATGATTTCAGCCCGCGCTGGCTTGGGAATGACCGGCTGCTATTTATGGCAACCCAACAGGGCAAAAAAGGCTTTTTTACGGTTTTTTTATGACCTTGTTCCTTTAGCTTTTACTCTACTTACTCTTCTATTTTTTTCGGCAACAAGCTTCGTTCTGCTGCGGTCAGCATAACACTTTCGGTTACCTGAATTACCTGCACGTCATTTTTAGCCGAAACCAGTAATCCGACCGGAGGGGCTGAAACCTGCGTTGGCTGCTGCCGGTGCAGATTCTCCAGCTGTTGAGGCAGGAAGGCGAGCAGATTTGGCGAACTATCTCTGAACCAAACGCACACAATGCGGCCAAGCAGGTAATTGTAAAAGAGCAGTTCTGGTTTGGGCGTCTCAAATGTATAGCTCAGGCTCAGCTTATTAATCAGTGCCCAGCCGGATTGAGCCAGCAGAATCTGTTTTGTCTTACCGATTTTACTCCGGATATGGTCTGCTTCATTCAGGGCTTTCTTTTTAAGCGTGTCTTTCCGGAACTGATTTTCTTCAAGACCTACCTGATAGTAGTAATTTGACCGAACCAGTTTCTGCAACGTCCGGTAAGACCAGCCCTCATCGGCAGCCGCATTCATATAAAAAGCCCGTTCCTGTTTATTATCAATAGCAATCAGTAGCCGGTAGTGTGTCCAGGTTAGTTCGGTACGTAATCTGTCCTTCAGGTCAAACTCACTTTGGTCACGCGTTGCGTGGGGAATTGGATATTCAACGTAAAATTGCCTGAACCACCAGAGATTGGTGGATTTATATCCTTTACCGAATGTAGCGGTTAACTCTTCTGACAGATTTTCAATGAGTTGAGTTCCGTAATCAGCCCGCTGCTCACCCTGTTGTTCGGTCTCGACAATAATCCGGCCGATGTGCCAGTAAGCTTCAACCCGGGCAAACGACGGATTTGAAACGGCAGCTAATTCTTCAGGAGATACTAACTGCTTCAGATACGCATGCAGTTCTATCATCGACTCCGATGACAACTGCGACTTAATTTCTGACATACAATTTGAACGACTATAGGCCTGAAACAGCCCTTACGGGTCTTGTTCTGCCTTTTTTTTGAAGATAAACGTAAATTTTTACATTTTCAGGCATCGTTCCCGATTAACCCTACGTATTCTTCAGTAAACCAGGCAAAACTCCCGTGTTATTCCGCCGTTCCAAAAGTTTTAATCTTCAGGAAGTAATTAATGGGTGCCGAAAAGGGAAATCTTCGGCGCAGAAGATGCTTTTTGAGGCGTACTACAGTGTAGGGGTAAATATTTGTTTACGATATGCGGGTTCCCGTGAAGAAGCAGAGGAAATGTTTGACGACGGTTTTCTTAAAGTCCTGACAAAAATTGTCTACTACGATCCCGAGCAGTCGTTCGATGCGTGGTTTAAAACAATTCTGGTCCGTACGGCCATCGACCAGTACCGCAAGCACAAAAATGAACCGGCATTTATGGATGTGGAAGACGCCTGGCACCTCGATACGCAGGAGCATATCCTGAGTACTATTTCAGCGAATGAAATCCTGGAGCTGGTGCAGCAGTTACCGGCCTCCTACCGTACGGTTTTTTCATTGCATGTGGTTGATGGCTACTCCCACCCTGAGATTGCGGAGATGCTTGGGATTCAGGAAGGAACGTCCCGTTCTAATCTGGTAAAGGCCCGTTTGAAATTGCAGGAACTTTTACGTGAATGGAATCACCGGTATTCCATAAACCGGCGTAACAATTATGTCTAACGAACGATTTGATAAATTTCTTAAAAAAAACCTGGAGTCTGTCCGGCCGGCTTACAATGCAGGGGCCTGGACGCGGTTTCAGAAAAGGCTTCCCGTTTCGCCGCTCGCAGCCTGGCTGCTGAACTACGGCGGCTGGGTCGTCAGCTCGGTTTTATTGTCCGGCTGGCTGGTAACGTTTTATCTGTACTGGAAACAGCAGGAAACCATTGAAACTGTTCAACATCAAATCAATACGCTTATTGAGGACAACGCTTTACGTTCACAAAAACTACAGAAAACGACACAGGTTCAGCCGGCGGCCGCTGAGCAGCGCCGTCGGGTTGATACGGTTTATATCATCCGTAAAACAATAATCGAACACCGCAACGAAGCCTACGTATCGGCAGAACCGGCCCCTGTCCCGTCCGTACGTGGCATCGACTCCGCCGATACTCAACGCGCCGCACCCGTTACCGGCACGCCGGACGGTGAACTGGTAACGCAAAACGTCCCCGCCACTGCCATTACCCGGAAGGCGCAGAAACCGGCTGCCGGCATACGGCAAAAAACACAACCGCTAAAGCAGGGTTTGCCAGATAAACAGCTAACTGCCAACGAAGCTGGCACGGACCGCTCAGTTTCCGCAGACTCAATTGCTGCTCCGCAACCGGCTACGGCTGCCCCCGCCTTACCTGAAACTACTGACAGTACGGCGGTTATTGCTGCCACACAACAACCACAGGCACCGGAAATTAATCCGGCGGCTAAGCTGCCGCCTGTTACCAGTGCTAAAAACCAGCCGGCCAATCCGGCATCCAGCAAACCGCAGTTTTCGGTCCGGCAGCTGGCACCCCGTATCGGTATTCAGGCGCTTGGCAGCATGACCGGCTTCGGCGCCGGTTTTGTGTTTGATTTTCAGGTAACAGACAAAATCAACCTATCGCTCGGTTTACAGGCCCAGCACATGCATACCGAAAAACACAATGAATTAGAGGACTATAATTCGGCAACCGGGCAGGAGTTTACCGACATTTACAAAAACTACATACCGGCCAAATTTGATCACATCAGCGAAATTTCGATCAGTGAAACCTTTCTTACGTTACCTGTTAACCTTACCTATTACATTCCTATCAGGAAGCCGTGGTCAGCGTATGTTAATACCGGTACCCAGCTGAATCTCTCCGGCTTTCAGGAGGTCTTCTACGAATCGTTTTCCGGCAACCGTGAAAGTCACCGCTCTTTTGAGTTCAGGACAGCACCGGCTTTATTTTCAAATTTTGTTTTGGGCAGCGGGGTCCAGTGGCAGCGGAAAAACATTGCCGTTCAGGTCGGACCATACGTCAAATATGTCTTCCGCCGTGATCTGACATCAACCATAAAATCATCTGCGGGCGTTAATGCATTGGTATTTCTGAACCTGTTCAAGTAATTTTCCGGGGCATTAACTGCCATTTTACATTTGTATCACTGACAAATTGCAGTTATCTTTACTAAAACAGGTAACAGCATGGCAGCAACAACCCAACATAGCAACAGCAGGCGAACCGGAAAACAACCGGAAAGTACCCCTTATACCCCGAAATGGGCTTCGGGCTTCAGCATTATCGAAGCTTCGCGGCAGGGAGTGCAGTCCCGACAGGCTGATCAGCTGGCGCAGCTGCTCAACCTGTCATATAAAGAACTGGCCGCGATCCTGCAGGTTGCCGAACGAACGTTACACCGGTTCCGGAATGACGGCCGCCTCGATGCACAGTCGTCGGAACGGCTGCTGCTGCTATCGAATCTGGCGGCACACGGGCTTATGGTTTTTGACGGCCGTGCCGATGCACTGGCGAACTGGCTGCGTTACCCGCTGAAAGAACTTAAGGATCAGTCGCCGCTTCAGTTGCTGAGTACAATCAGCGGCTTTAGCTTAGCCGATGACGTGCTTACCCGCATCGAATACGGCGTCTACGTCTAGCCTATGCTTGTTTACCGACTGTATAAAAGTACCTATATCGCCGATCCGTTGTCGGCCGAGGGCGCCCGGCGCGCCGGTGGCCGCTGGAATCCGAAAGGCTACCCGGTCCTGTACACCTCGACTACGCCCGAACTGGCCCTGCTCGAAATCATCGCCCACTTACATCCGGCCTATATCCCTTCCTTTCACTTACTGGTGCTGGAAATTCCGGACGTGGTCAGAACTGTTCGGCCCGACGACCTGCCTCCTGACTGGGAGCAGGATAACCAGTACGAAACATTGCAGACTTACCTAATTGACTGGCTTCGGTCTCCCGGCATTTTAGCGGTTTCGGTGCCATCGGCCATCGTAACCCGTTCGGCCAATGTCCTGCTGCATACCCTCCATCCGGACTTTCACGATCTGGTACGCATTGTCGAGAATGAACCATTCCGGATCGATACAAGGCTGGTTGCCCACTAACCGAAAAGCACAGGATGTTTGCGGTTCTGCCAACTCGTTACCGGATAGCTACAGAAAACAGAAAAAGATTTTCGGACACGGGCAGCGCCGGCATTTGTTTTTCCGTACTGTACTATATAACCAATCTTATCTCATGAAACCGAACACACTGGAAGAAACTCAAAGCCGCCACCAGTTTTTGAAGGATCTGGGCTTACGCGGGTCGGCACTTCTGGCCGTCTATTGCCTTGGTAACTCCATGACAAGCTGCAAAAGTGAAGGAGTTACCCCCGCCCCGCTGACAAACTCGATTACAGTTGATCTGACCAGTACAGCGAATGCCGCCCTCAAAACTGTTGGTGGCTACATTGTTACCAGCAATGTAGTGGTTGCCAATACCACACAGGGCTACGTTGCCGTTACCGTGGTATGCAGTCATGAGGGCCAGAAAAAAGTCCAGCTGCGAAATAATGAATTCTATTGCACTGAACACGGCGCCCGGTACGACTTAAGCGGAAAGGGTTTGAATTCAGAAGGCAAAAACGGATTGACTGTTTATAAAATCTCGCAATCAGGCAACATCCTCACGATCTCATAAGCTCTTTTATCCCCTACTAACTTGTACAGGTCTTTATCAGTCTGCTGGTAAGGACTTTTTTTATGGGCAGAACAACCCTTTACCAGTCTCAGAAGCCGTTTTCCGGTGGCCAGTTAGTACTTTTACGCAAACAGCCATCAGAAAGCGGGCGTATCCGGCACGACGTTATCCATGATACAAGAACCAACCCGACAACTGCTGGTTGTCGAAGATGAACCCAAGGTCGCTACATTTATAAAAAAAGGCTTGCAGACACAGGCCTATCTGGTTGATGTGGCACTGACGGGCGCTGACGGTAAAACCCTTTTCGACAGCAAACCGTATGACCTTGTGATTATGGACGTGAACCTGCCGGATATGAGCGGACTTGAGCTGACCGAGTACATACGTACGCAGAATAAACAGATTCCGGTACTGATGCTCACGGCACTCGACACCACGGCCGACAAACTGCTGGGCTTCGATGCCGGAGCTGACGACTACCTTGCCAAACCGTTTGATTTTCTTGAACTGATTGCCCGCATCAAATCCCTGCTGCGGCGCTCCGGTCCCCGCGAAGAGCAAAGTAATGTACTGCGTGTGGCCGACCTGGAACTGAATATTGACGAGCGTGTAGCCAAACGCCACGGACAGACCATTGACCTGACCGCCCGCGAATATGCGCTGCTGGAATACCTCATGCGTAACGCTGGTCGCGTGGTGTCACGGGTCGATATTGCCGAACAGGTATGGGATGTCGGCTTCGACACCGGTACTAACGTCATCGACGTTTATATCAGCTACTTACGGGCAAAAATTGATAAAGACTCCCCGAAAAAGCTCATTCATACGCTGATCGGCATGGGGTATGTACTGAAAGAAAAATGAGCCTCCGAAATCAGCTGGCCTTACTGTTTACGGCCATTGTATCCGTTTTACTGGGCCTCTCCTGCCTGGTACTCTACTGGGTAGCAGAAAAGTACCGTGGCCGCGAGTTCGAAAACCGGCTGAAGGCCGAAGCCACTTCGGCGGGCCATTTTCTGGTAGGCCCGAAACGGATCGGTCCGGCCCTGTATAAGCTGATGGATCAGAATCAGCTCACGGTCTTACCACGGGAGGAACTGGTCATCTACGATCCGGCCGACAAACTGGTGTATGAAAGCGGCAACGACTACCTCGCCATTTCGGCTCAGACACTGGCACTGGTCAGACAGCTGAATGTGTATCATTTCGAACAGGATGAACGCGAAATCGTCGGGGTCGTGTTTAGGGAGGATAAGGTTCCGTACGTGATTTTTGCCTCGGGGGTGGATGTATACGGACTGCGAATGACCAGAAATCTGGCTCAGATCCTGTTCAGCGGCTGGATACTGATGACGGGTATTATGCTCGTGGCAGGTCGTTTCTATGCCGGCCGCATGCTCCGGCCTATTTCCGATATTAACCAGCGCATTGACCGGATCACCGCCTCAAACCTTTCCCAGCGCCTGCCCGTCGGCGAGAAAAACGACGAAATAACGCAGCTGGGTCAACGGTTTAACCGCATGCTCAACCGGCTTGAAGATGCCTTCCGGCTTCAGCGGACGTTTGTATCAAACGCCTCCCACGAACTCCGGACGCCGCTGACGGCCATTACCGGACAGCTGGAAGTATCATTACTGGCCGATGACGATCCGGAAGAACTCCGTGCTACCCTCCGGTCCGTACTAGATGATGTACGGGGGCTTAACCGGATGGTAAACGGGCTGCTGGCGCTGGCCAGTGCCAACATGGATGCCTCATCGGTACCGATGGGAATGGTCCATCTCAATACGCTGCTCGATCAGGTCATTACCGAGATGAAACGCCTCTATCCGCAGTATACCATTGATCTCACGACACAGACCAGCGGTCCCGGAAACATTTCATGGCAGCTGATCGGTAACGAAGCCTTGTTAAAATCTGCCATTTTCAATCTGATTGAAAACAGCTGCAAGTTTTCCCCCGCACAAACGGCCAATGTACAGTTAACCGGTTCGGCCGGCGAACTACAGCTTGCTGTTCATAATACGGGACCAGCAATTCCGCCGGATCAGCAGGAGGTCATTTTTATACCGTTTCAACGTGCCAGAAACGCATCGGGAAAACAGGGATTCGGCATCGGGCTGCCGCTGACGAAACGGATTGTGGAACTCCATAAAGGGCAGTTAGCCCTGACCTCAACGGCCGAAGCCGGAACAACCTTTACGATCCGGATTACTTCCTGAGCAGGTTTGAGCCCTGAAAACCGACATATATAAGCAGAATTTTTCAGTTTTCTGCATTTCTAATCCCGCTCTAATGTCACGCTAACACGAGCCTAACACCGGTGTATGATCTTTGTATTGTTAACCAAGAGCAGTTCTTACTGAACGCAACATGAACCGGTTAACCATAGAAAACGATCATACGTCATGAAAACATACATCAATATTATTGCGCTTATCGGTTTAACGGCAGGTACTGTCTTTGCACAGGATTCTGACAAGTTAAAGAAAGACGTAACCTACTCGACGCACAATTATAAGCACGCCAATAAAGCAGCCACGGCCCGTCAGTGGGAGCAGAAAAAAAGTGTTACAGTTACTGCACCGGCCCTGAACCAGAATCAGGTGGCCAATTACAAGCAGCCGGTACCAGGTGCCGCACCGGTGGGAGGTGTATCAGTAAACCATACGCCACAGGTAACGCTGGCCGAGCGGAATTACAAAATCCAGCGCGGTAACAGCAATCCGCAGACGGCTCAGCCAACAGGCGATGCGGTAGCGCAGACTGAAAAAGAAAACTAAGCCAGCCGGCTGATCGATATACAGTTTTATACTGTTAGGGGTTCTTTCGTCCCCGGATGCCAGTGATCCGGGGACGTTCCCCGTCCAATAGTATAAAAAAAGCACAACCCCGATAAGGTTGTGCTTTTTTTATGAAATTATCTCTGCCAGCGGTCCGCTAATTTCCGCCGCCGCCAGCTTCTCCACGGGCAGCATTGCCCTGTAATACACGCCGCAGAAACTTCCGGGACTGTGCCCCGGACTGATCTGCCGGGGCTGCTGTAGCCGGCGCATTTAGTGCACTCACAGGTTGGGCAAGTTTTTCGGGTACATACCAAAACGGAATACTGACCAGTTCTTCCGATTCCTGTGGCTTCGGTGGTACAATAGTGATCCGGAGCAGGTTATAGCCGATGCGGAGATTCCCCGGCACCAGTATCGTTTGCCAGCCTTTCTGTTCCAGCGGACCGGCATGGGTGAATATAAGTCCCGGCTGCGCCATTACCGAGTCATTGACCGCAATCTGTACCAGTTTATTTACCTGCTGACTGCTCCAGACACCGTATTGCTGCCGCAAGGCCGGTCCCCGAAGTGAATCCGGCCATTTAGGCTCAACCGCAATCCGGTTAAACAGGGTATCCAGCGCTTTCGGGTATGCAATAAAAAGCTTTAAAAACGGCTCCCGGATGACATCCGCCTGTATGGTCGCCGCATCAACATAACTGTCCGCAGACCGCTGGTTGTCATAGTTCGCAGGGTTGATATACAGGCTGTCGACGCGGGCGGTAAAGAGATGCCGTCTGTTCAGGATTGAGATCCGGTTTTCTCCCTGCAACTGATCATGTGCAAACTCAACCATAAAAATAACCATGAATATCATGTAAAAAGTCAGATAGACACGGGTGAGTCTCTGTTTAGGAATGTTACTCAGGAACGTATTCAAAATGTAGGACATCGGCCGGTACGCACCCATGTAAACAATCTGCAGCATCTTCGTAAGCCGGTAATGCAAGTAGTTTGCCCGTGGATTGTCACGAAATCGTTTGATCGATAAAAGCGGAATGAGCAGCGAACCGCCAAAGAAGAACACATTAATCGAGGTGTTTAAAATAAGCCAGGCGATTCCGGGAATATTCGGTTTAACAAACACGTACAGACCGAGGGCCAGTATGTACATGATAGCAACCACAAAGGCAATTATTGCTGCCTGGAAGGCCAGTGCAAACAAGACATTACTCCGTTTGTCGAGCCAGAGAATATACCGGTCAAGAGGGCCGAGTTCCTCCGCAAGCCGTTTCTGCGTGTAGCCGGTTGACATCGGCAGGCGGTCATACTGAATTCCTTCCGGAAAGACAGCTTGTAAGCCGACCAGTCCCACCCAGAAGGCCCGCAGGATGAAGTTACCCAGAAAGGCCATGAACAACATATAGCTCGCCGCCTTGAACAGACTGTAGGCCATGGCGGGCAGCCTGCCGGAAAAATCAGGACTGTTATTCAGGAAGTTGTACTGGATATACGAAAAGATGGAGTCGAGCAGGTCGGGCCACTGGATGATGGCAAACATGGCTACACCCGAAATGGCCAGTTCAAGGTTCCAGCTCTGATTAGTAAGTTCGCGCAGTTTGGCCTGTTCGTCGGGGGTAAGGGATGATGTTGAGGGAGGCGTTTCGGTGTTCATTGTTTGGGCTAAGTCAGGTGCAAAAACCGGGAACGTCAGCCCTGGCAGGCACAAAACCCGCCGGATTACCGCCGAACCCGCTTTATACAAAGCCCAAGATACTGCCTTTTGCTTACCCGTCAAAAAGGAACTGCCACATTTACGTTACACTTCATTACGTTAAAAAAGCCTTTCACACTACTGCACCGGCGCCGGGAAACTTCAATGAATGTGCCGTTACACAACTGGAGCCAGGTCTTACCGGACCTGCCGGGAACCGTATGCAGCATCGACACATGCGCGGGATTTACCATTGCCTTTTTGCTGATCCGGATAAACTGCCCCAATTCTCGCTCGTACTTTTTTAATGTATAGGCACTTAACCGGACCGGCTGGTCAATCAGATAGATACGGGTATAATTCCAGTCGCCCTCCAGCCAGACGATTCTTGAAATGTCGATTGTCTCACAATCGCATCGGATTTGGAGATTAGGATTCATAAGTTAGCCAACAGATTTTCTGGTTCAACAAATTGGCATGGATATAGCGGACGGGATTATATCATTGGTTGGCTTGTTCCGTATATCGCTCTACTTTCTTCTCCAGTTCAATGATGTACAATGTCAATTCTTCAATTTTTTCCAATAGCTTAGTCTGAAGGGTTGCCGCATCAATGCCGTTTTCCGAAACATCTTTTGCGGAAGGAATACCAGGCAGGTGCCTGTGTTTTTGAATATAGGCGTTCACGTCTTTAAGTGGTCGTAATGCATAGTCGGGATCAAATACATGATCAGCCCATTCAGCCGGGTGGGCAGGCCGGATATGATACCTCGCCAGCGTTGTTTCACCGGCAGCATTCACAGTCAGGAATAAATCCGTATTTCCGTTTAACAAGCCAGGGTTAGTAAGATGGCTGAATTTTATGACACCGTTGTTACGCAGGTTAATTGTTCCGCGAACATCAAGAGGAAATTTCGGAGCGGTCAGGCCGATACCAACTTTAGTATTGGCGGTTGTATCGCCCAGCACAATGGCATTACTGGCGGCAACCAATGCTTTGGCTCCAATCGCCGTGGCGTTTGTTAAGGTATTACTCATCACATCAGCTGATGCGCCTACAATGGTATTCCGGCTTCCGGAGGTATTGGCATCACCTGCCTGATAGCCCAGATACACATTATAACCACCTGTAGTAGTAGCAGCTCCGGAGCCGGACCCAAGAAATGCATTGAAACCACCGGAAGCAATAGCATAACCCGACCGGAAGCCCAGAAATGTATTATCCTGATTTAAGGCACCTGCTACACTGCCATAACCTGCTTTTGACCCCATAAGGGTATTATTTGCACCATCCAGGTTATAGCCTGACTGGTAGCCATAAAAGGCATTTTCATAATTTGTACTCGCACGATAGCCCGACTGGTAGCCATAAAACGAATTATTATTCCCTGAAATATTGTTTGTACCGGATTGAAAACCAAAAAACGAATTTCCTCCGGTTGTATTCCGAAAACCGGATTTACTGCCAACAAACGTATTTCCTACACTACAACAGGCCGAATAACCCGCAGAGTCTCCAACCATTACATTCTGATCTCCGGTCTGATTTAAAAAGCCGGCTTTGATGCCGATCATTACATTGCTATACCCGGTCGTGTTATTGCGTCCGCTCAAAGTACCCAGAAACGTATTGGCGTTTCCGGTTGTATTAAGGCTTCCGCTCCAATAACCAAGCATAGTATTATCGGAGCCAGTTGATGTAACCGTACCCGCTTCGCTGCCTACCATTACATTACGATTTCCCTGGTTTAGCGCCTGGCCGGACTTATATCCGATCAGAATATTATAACCAGCTGAATTTAAGTTCGATCCGGAGTAGTATCCGATTATTGTATTGTAAACACCGAAGCGGGCATTATTGCCGGCCTGGCCGCCAATCAATGTGTTAAACTGTCCGAGCGTACTATTGGAACCCGCACCAATACCAAATACGGCATTGTAAGTACCGGGATCAAGTTGTGTTGGTCCGGTAATGCTCAGATTAAACTGAGCGCTGACAGGTGATGCAGCCAGTTTAAGAATACCAAACCCAAGCAGGCAACACTTCAAACGATTCCGCTTATTTTTCATAAAAGCTGTATTCTACTTATATTGATTTAATCAACGACGCCAAAACTGACTTTGCCTTTATAGGTGAGGTAACGGGGAGCACCTATAATAAAGCTACCATCGGATATACTGACGGCGCTGCCATTTTGTGTATATTCAGGGGAGTTGTCGGTGTAGGAGCGTACTTGATCCCAATTCGTTCCGGAACGTTTAAACAAATAAGCGGCACCCTGATCCGTAAAGCAACATGCATCGACACCCGATGCGCCTACGATGGCATAATCACCCGAAATAGAAACACTGATCCCAAACTTATCGCCATGTTTTGGGGTATTACTCCGAAGAAAAGCCTGTCTTGCCCAGGTGCTTCCTGACCTGAAAAAAATACTTACTGCACCAACCCTTTCTCCTTCATTAACGAAGCTGTCAGGGGCACCCACTATCGCATAATCACCCGAAATAGATACACTGCTACCGAAATGATCACCTTCTACTAAACCTGTAAATCTGTTAACCTCAACCCAGGAACTACCCGAAACAGCAAATTCATAAGCTGCCCCACGGCCAATAAACGTTGTTGCGGTTTCATTTTCCAACGGCGCGCCAACAAGTACATAATTACCTGAAATAGCCACGCTCTGTCCAAATTCGCTGCGTAACGCCCTTGACCGGTTGCTTGCAAGCCCTTTTGCCCGCTGCGCCCATGACGTTCCTGAACCAGTAAACACATAAGCCGCCCCTTCCCAGTTTCCGCTTCCATTGGTATGGTGCGGGGCTCCCACGATAATCTGGTTGTCGTAAACGGCTACGCTGGCCCCGAAATCATCAAAAAACTCTCCGTCGGTCGGTTTCAAAGTCGCTGATAGTGACCAGTTCCCGCGGAATAGTGTGTAGACATAAGCGGCCCCCTGACTTCCTTCGGCCACTCCGGAAATTAACAGGGAGCGATTGCCGACCACTATATAACTGGCAGAAATTGCCACGCTATACCCAAAATGATCCCCTGGTTTGGACGCCGGACTTTCGAGTTGTTGTTTTTCAACCCATGCACCACCAATACGCTGATAAACATATACTTTACCTTTATTATTTTTATTGGGAGACGCCACCACAGCATAATTTCCTGAAATAGCTACGCTGGCTCCGAACGAGTCGTATCTATCACCATCGCTGGCAAAGCGATCAATCAACGATAGTTTTTCATTGGTACTGGTTGTCAATGGCAGCCAATACTGGCCATCATACAAATAGAGAGTGCCCCGGTCCAGATCATAAACCAGTAACCCTACCGCAGGAGAGGTAATGGCTTTACGCTGGGACGAGGTTAACCGTGGTATCAAGAAACCCTGGTTATTGCCGGGGCTTTTGAGGTCCAGAACAGCCGATGCATCGGGTCTGCCCCCCATACCAACCTGAGAAAAGCTGGTTCCGTATACACCCAGCATTAGCGTACTTACACCAAGTACGAAGCGAACTAAACAGCTCATATAGATTGAATTAAGTGGTGAATAGTAGATAGGGTAGTTGCCAACATTCCGGGGAAATGTTTCATCAAAGAGAGTCAAGAGTCTAATAATCAGTTTTTTGATTGG